>NZ_JASJUI010000004.1:0-428822 GCF_047467925.1 Citrobacter sp. ANG330
TTATTGAGAGCCCTGAGTTAACACTCAGGGCTTTTTCTTTGTCTGAAATTTGATTATTGCTAATATCGCAAAAATCCTCTGCTTTTTCCGCTCTTTTTCCCCACTCCGCTAAACGTCATAATTCTCTCAGTTAACGAACATGATGAATCAAAGAGGAATAATTATGACAATCCCAGCCTTCGGTTTAGGTACTTTCCGTCTTAAGGACGATGTGGTTATTGCATCTGTAAAAACGGCTCTGGAGCTCGGTTATCGCGCTGTCGATACAGCACAAATCTATGATAATGAAGCTGCTGTCGGCCAGGCAATTGCAGAAAGCGGCGTTCCGCGCAATGAGTTGTACATTACGACCAAGATCTGGATCGAGAATCTGAGCAAAGACAAACTGATCCCAAGCCTTAAAGAAAGTCTGAAAAAACTGCGTACCGATTACGTTGATCTGACATTGATCCACTGGCCATCGCCAAACGATGCCGTATCGGTCGAAGAGTTTATGCAAGCGCTACTGGAAGCGAAAAAGCAGGGGCTGACACGTGAAATCGGTATCTCTAACTTCACTATCCCACTGATGGAAAAAGCCATTGCGGCGGTCGGTGCTGAAAATATCGCGACTAACCAGATCGAACTGTCTCCTTACCTGCAAAACGGTAACGTGGTTAACTGGGCGAAAGATAACGGTATCCACATCACCTCTTACATGACCCTTGCGTATGGTAAGGCACTGAAAGATGAAGTGATTGCTCGCATCGCTGCGAAGCACAGTGCAACGCCTGCACAGGTTATTTTGGCGTGGGCGATGGGAGAAGGTTACTCCGTCATCCCATCCTCTACGAAGCGTGAAAACCTGGCGAGCAACCTGCTGGCTCTGGATCTGACGTTAGATGCTGAAGATAAAAAAGCGATCGCGGCACTGGATTGCAACGATCGCCTGGTAAGCCCGGAAGGCCTGGCCCCGCAGTGGGACTAATAGATTAACCCTTGAGTGCCTTTAACCCTCTTTAACAGCTCCTCCGGGAGCTGTTTTGATATGTTCGCTCAGAAAGTCAATAAATGCCCGAATACGCGTACTTACGGCTCGATCGCTGTAATAGACTGCGCTGAACGGCATCTCAACCGGCAGACGCTTATCGGCCATCAGCTCCACAAGTTCACCGCGTGCGATCTCTTTATCGATCATGTAATCCGATAAACAGGCAATGCCATTCCCGGTGAGGCAAAGCTGTTTTAGCGTTTCACCGCTGTTGGATGATATCCCACACGTAATTTCATGAAGTTGTCCATCATGACAGGCAACGGGCCAGATATTCAGTGACACCGGCTCTGTAAAGCCCAGGCACAGATGTTTTTTCAAATCTTCCACCGTTTCCGGTTTACCAAAACGCTCGAGATAGTCTGGTGAGGCGATGATCTTCCGGTAGCTGGTAAATAAGGGGCGGGCACGCAGGCTGGAATCTGTCAGTGTGCCTGCGCGGATCGCGATATCCACTTTTCTCTCGATCAGGTTAATAAAGGTTTCAGAGGAGACAAGTGACAGGGTGATCTCCGGATAACGCTCGCGAAAAGGTTTAATTAACGGCATCAGAAAGTGTAGAACGACCGGTGTGGCGGCATCGATACGCAATAGTCCACGAGGTGTATTGCGTGTCTCCATGATTTCCGTTTCAGCAGCCGCCATTTCCTGCAACAGAGACTGCACCCGGCGAAAATAACGTTCGCCTTCTTCTGTCAGACTAAGCTGTCGTGTCGTACGGTTGAGTAAACTGACGCCGAGTTTCATTTCCAGCTTTTTGACTGCCCGGCTTACCGCTGAATTCGCCTGACCGAGTTGTTCTGCCGCCCGGCTGAAGCTTCCGCTTTCAACCACTGAAACAAACGTAGCGAGCTCTTCTGACGTTGCTTTCATTTTTGCACCCAATGCAAAATATAACTGATATTTTAGACGATTTTGTTATTAAACCATCACCACTACTTTCTGTCATCTGAATCATTATCGTATGTCATCATTAACCGTCTCCCATAATGGGTCATAGGGGGTAAGCGCTTGCTTACAAAACAATCTGCAATTGGTCGTTGAAAGTGTGAGCTAAAATCCCTATAACAGAAGAACCCGTCCGGCATCGGATGGGTTGACGTTACAGAGGTTTGAAAGTTAAAAGTGCGAAAAAATACCTATGCCATGCGCTATGTTGCCGGACAACCCGCTGAGCGGATATTGCCGCCCGGGTCATTTTCGAGCATCGGGCAGGCATTACCCGCCGGGGCGCCGTTAAGCAGCGAAGATCGGATCCGTATCCTGGTGTGGAACATTTTTAAGCAGCAGCGGGCGGAATGGCTTTCAGTGCTGAAGAATTTCGGCAAAGATGCGCATCTGGTGTTATTGCAGGAAGCGCAAACGACGCCGGAACTGGTGAAGTTTGCGACGGCGAATTACCTGGCAGCCGATCAGGTGCCGGCATTCGTTCTGCCACAACATCCGTCAGGGGTAATGACACTCTCATCTGCGCATCCGGTGTACTGCTGTCCGCTTCGCGAGCGTGAACCTATCCTGCGCCTGGCGAAATCGGCGCTGGTCACCGTCTATCCGTTGCCCGATACGCGACTGTTGATGGTCGTTAACATCCATGCAGTTAACTTTAGTCTGGGGGTCGATGTGTATAGTAAGCAGTTACTTCCAATCGGTGACCAGATTGCGCATCACAGTGGTCCGGTGATTATGGCCGGCGATTTTAATGCCTGGAGTCGACGCCGCATGAATGCGCTGTATCGCTTCGCGCGCGAAATGTCGTTGCGCCAGGTGCGTTTTACTGACGATCAGCGCCGTCGCGCGTTTGGTCGCCCCCTGGATTTTGTTTTTTATCGTGGTCTGAACGTTAGCGAGGCTTCCGTACTGGTCACGCGCGCATCCGATCACAATCCGCTACTCGTTGAATTCAGTCCCGGCAAACCTGAGCAGTAAGGTGTGTCAGGTCTGCCGTTGGGGCAGACCTGTAGTGGTGCTGCCCTTTCTCTTGCAAACAACCAAAGGACAGCACAATGACAACACACTCCCACCACGCCAACGTCGAAAAGCAGTTTGGCTCTCAGGCTAACGCCTATTTAACCAGTACCGTACATGCTTCCGGTCGCGACTTACAGCGACTGGCAGAGCGTCTGTCTGCTTTCCCCCAGGCCAGCGTACTGGATATGGGGTGCGGTGCCGGACATGCCAGCTTTATCGCCGCTCAGAATGTGAAACAGGTGGTGGCTTACGATTTATCTTCGCAGATGCTTGAGGTCGTTGCACTGGCGGCAAAAGAGAAGGGATTAGCCAATATCACGACAAAGCAAGGCTATGCTGAAAGCCTGCCGTTTGAAGATGGCGTCTTTGATGTTGTCATCAGTCGTTACTCGGCGCATCACTGGCATGATGTCGGCAGGGCGTTGCGTGAAGTCAACCGTGTATTAAAAACGGGTGGTGTGCTGATCATAATGGATGTCATGTCTCCCGGGCATCCGGTCAGGGATATCTGGTTACAGACCGTTGAAGCGTTGCGCGACACGTCACACGTTCGCAACTATTCCAGCGGTGAGTGGCTGGGACTGATAAATGACGCAAACCTGATTGTCGATTCGTTGATTAGCGACCGTTTGCCGCTGGAGTTTGGTTCATGGGTCGCGAGGATGCGTACCCCCGACGAACTGGTAGAGGCCATTCGATCGTATCAGAAGAGTGCTTCCGCAGAGGTGAAAACGTACTTCTCATTGCAGGAAGATGGTTCGTTTACCAGCGATACGATAATGGCGGAAGCGCATAAGGCAGCATAAATAAAAAAGGCACCGGGGGAATCGGTGCCTTTTAACTTTTTACGCAATTATGAGTCAGGCATGCTGTTGTTTTTCACAAACAACGTCAACTGATCGCCTGGCTTCAGATTATCCGTATCGTTGTTCCAGCGCATGACATCTTTGATGTTGACGCCGTGACGTTTAGCAATGCTCGAAAGTGAATCGCCCTTACGTACACGATAGGTAATGCTGTCGCTGTTTTTGGCGAGTAGCTGTGCTCGGTTACCTGCACCAACCGTCAGACTTTGGCCCACTTTCAGCGTTGAACCACGCAGTTTGTTCCACTGCTGCAGATCCTTCGTGCTCACGCCAAGACGTGAAGCAATGCCAGAAAGCGTATCGCCAGAGCGAACGGTGTAACTACGGCTGTTCAACGGCGTGTTATCAGCGACCAACGTGGACTGCACCGCAGCAATCTCACCTGAAGCCAGCGATTCACGCAGTTGGTCTGCATGCTTCTTTGGCACCATCACGTATTGCGGGCCGCTTGCGCCCAACGTAGAGCCTTTCACTCCGGCATTAAAGGTCTTCAGCTTACTGACGGAAATACCCGCCATATCGGCAACCTGCGCCATTTCAACCGGACTACTCAGGCGAACACGCGCCAGTGCACGGCTTTCGTCTGGTGTTGGCAGACGTACGCCATAGCGCTTGCTGTTTTTGAGAATATCACTCAAAGCCAGCATTTTCGGCACGTACCGCTTTGTCTCCTGAGGCAATGGCAACGACCAGAAGTCGGTGGATTTTCCACGCGCCTTGTTCGCTTTAATCGCCTTCATGACACGACCTTCACCGCTGTTATAAGCCGCAACGGTCAACAGCCAGTCGCCATCAAACATTTTGTTCAGACGCTGCATCATGTCGAGCGCTGCGGTTGTGGAGGCCACAACATCGCGACGCGCATCATAACTGCGGGTCTGCTTTAAACCATAATTGCGCCCCGTGCTCGGAATGATCTGCCAGATGCCTGCGGCATTGGCGCCAGACGTCGCGTGAGGATCAAAAGCGCTCTCCACTATGGGTAGTAGTACCAGTTCCATAGGCATGTTACGTTTCTTAACTTGCCCGGCTATCCAGTACATATACGGCTCTGCCCGTAAAGTTACATCGTGGAGATAGCTCTTATTGCGTAAATACTTCTGTTTTTGTTCGCGAATCCGGTCATTTTCCGGAATTCCCATCTTTAGCTCGTCGCCGATGAAAGCCCACAAGTCTTGATCCGGCGCGAGGGACGTCCCATCGTCCATCCATCGTGCCTGACTCGTAAACTTTCCGGCTTCCCCTTGACCAGCTGCAGAAAGGCTCTGTGCGTGCTGTTGGACATTGCCGGCGTTTTGAGACGACTGGCAACCCACGAGCAGGACAGAGGCGAGTAAGATCGCTTTTGCCTTCATGTGTGTGTCAATAGTTGCTTAAAAGACGACCGATCATAACGGCGAAGTTTTGAAAAGGCAACCTGCAATTATCAGAAGCTATCTTTCTTTGACCTTAACCAGGCAAAACGCTCTTCAGGGTGTTGCAATATTGTTTCTTTGTTAATTTCATTAATTAAATCAATATCTTCCGTCCTCAAAAAAATATTATTTTTACGCTCATTTTTCAGAATAACGGGGAGTGTTATTTGTTTTTTTACCCGTAACTCATTAACTTTACGATAATAATCGTTTATTGACGGATCGTGCGGAAGAATGCTTAGAGCAAACTTCATGTTTGCTAATGTATATTCGTGTGCGCAACAAACAAGCGTGTCGTCAGGAAGTGCGTTTATCTTTTTAAGTGATTGATACATTTGAGTAGGGGTGCCTTCAAACAGGCGTCCGCAACCGCCAGAGAAAAGCGTGTCGCCGCAGAACAGATAAGGTTTACTGTAGTAACAGATATGTCCTAAAGTGTGACCGGGCGTAGCAAATACACTAAATTCATGCCCCAAAATGAGGGCGGAATCGCCATCTTCGACTACCTGCGTCACGCCCTTATCTTGTGTTTCCGCAGGCCCATAAACCACAACTTGTGGGAATTTTTGCACCAGTTCTTTCACACCGCCAACGTGGTCATTGTGATGATGCGTAAGTAAAATGGCCTCCGGTTGCCATTGATTCTCAGCAATCGCCTTTAATACTGGCGCGGCTTCACCGGGATCGACAATCAGACAACGTCCTTCATCATTGTTCAGAACCCAGATGTAATTGTCCTCAAAGGCCGGAATACTGTTAAGATTCATAAATTACCTCTCTATAGGCAAAACGGATGGTTGTGATGAAACCGGCAAGGAACCCTCAGACAGTTGTAGCCCCCGTTCGCTGGGCCGATTTGCCCTGGGGCGAGTACTATCGTGAGGCGCTGGAACAACAGCTTAACCCGTGGTTTGCAAAAATGTATGGTTTTCACCTGCTTAAGGTGGGCAATTTAAGCGCAGAAATCAACTCAGAGGCCTGTGCGGTTTCGCATCAGGTTAATGTTTCTGCCAAAGGTTCGCCGGTGCAGGTTCAGGCCGATCCGCTTCATCTGCCTTTTGCGGATAAATCCGTTGATGTCTGTCTGCTGGCGCACACATTACCCTGGTGTGCCGATCCTCACCGTTTACTGCGTGAAGCCGACCGGGTTCTCATTGACGATGGTTGGCTGGTGCTAAGCGGATTTAACCCGGTGAGTCTGATGGGGTTGCGCAAACTGGTGCCGGTGCTGCGTAAATCACCCCCCTATAATAGTCGTATGTTTACGCTGATGCGTCAGCTCGACTGGCTCTCGTTGCTCAATTTTGAAGTGCTACACTACAGCCGCTTTCACGTATTACCGTGGAAAAAACAGGGCGGAAAAATGTTAAGTGCGCACCTTCCCGCGCTGGGCTGTATGCAGGTCATCGTCGCGCGTAAGCGAACGATTCCGCTTACGCTTAATCCGATGAAGCAGAATAAAACCAAAGCGCGTATACCTCAGGCCGTTGGCGCTACGCGGCAATACCGCAAACCGGATGTTTAGTTTTCGGGTTGATAGCCAACGTCTTCGTGAGTGGGATTCATGGCAGCGGCACGCGCAAGTTCATCGCAGCGTTCGTTTTCCGGATGGCCGGCATGGCCTTTTACCCACTCCCATTTGATCTGATGTTGGCCAAGCGCCGCATCGAGACGCTTCCAGAGATCGACATTTTTGACCGGTTTTTTCTCGGCGGTTTTCCAGCCGCGCTTTTTCCAGTTATGGATCCACTGCGTAATGCCCTGGCGTACATACTGGCTGTCGGTGCTCAAAATGACCTCACAATGCTCTTTCAGCGCCTCCAGCGCCATTATCGCCGCCATTAACTCCATGCGGTTATTCGTCGTGAGGGTATAACCCTCGCTGAACGTTTTTTCGCGCCCGCGATAGCGTAAAATCGCGCCGTATCCACCGGGCCCTGGATTTCCCAGGCACGAACCATCGGTGAAAATTTCTACCTGTTTAAGCATCTCTGGTAGACTTCCTGTTATTGAATCGAACCCTAAAACGACAAGTCTGACATAAATGACCGCTATGAGCACTGCAATTACACGACAGATCGTTCTCGATACCGAAACTACCGGTATGAACCAGATCGGCGCGCACTACGAAGGGCACAAGATTATTGAAATTGGTGCCGTAGAGGTGGTGAACCGACGTTTAACAGGGAATAACTTTCACGTCTACTTGAAACCCGACAGACTGGTGGATCCGGAAGCGTTTGGCGTACACGGTATTGCGGATGAGTTCTTGCTGGATAAACCAACGTTTGCCGAAGTGGCGGATGAGTTTCTCGACTATATTCGCGGGGCAGAACTGGTTATTCATAACGCATCGTTTGATATCGGCTTTATGGATTACGAGTTCGCAAAGCTCCAGCGTGATATTCCGAAAACCAACACCTTCTGTAAGGTTACCGACAGCCTGGCGCTGGCAAGGAAGATGTTCCCTGGCAAGCGTAACAGCCTTGATGCGTTATGCTCGCGTTATGAGATAGACAATAGCAAACGTACGCTGCACGGCGCATTGCTCGATGCCCAGATTCTGGCTGATGTGTATCTGATGATGACCGGCGGTCAGACGACGATGGCTTTCTCGATGGAAGGCGAAACGCAACAGCAGGACAACACGGGGATCCAGCGTCTTGTACGTCAGGCCAGTAAATTACGCGTTGTTTTCGCCACAGATGAAGAGGTGGCCGCCCATGAGTCACGACTCGACCTGGTGGAAAAGAAAGGCGGAAGCTGCCTCTGGAGAGCGTAGAAGGTGAGTTAATGAGGTAAAAATTGCCGCTTGGGTGATTTTTACAGCAAACGATTAAAAACGTGAGAAAAAGCGTTGACGAGGTGTGTGGCAATCCGTAATATGCGCTTCGTTCCCAAGCGGAACACATCGCGGAGCGGTAGTTCAGTTGGTTAGAATACCTGCCTGTCACGCAGGGGGTCGCGGGTTCGAGTCCCGTCCGTTCCGCCACTATTCAGGGCCATGTTATTAATTAACATGGCCCTTTTCTTTACCTGAATTTCCGCTATGCCGCTCAGCAGGCCATCGCCTCCAGGCTTCCCTTCACCTGCAATCTTCGACTATAACGCAGCAAGCCTCCGCGTATAGTGCGATGAGTGACAGATGCATCGCTTCCTTCCCTACTCGATACAGCCAAAAACGCCGGGGACTTCATACGCGACTTCAATCACCTGGTTTGCACAGAATTTTGGTAGGTGCGCAGCCGGAATTGACATCGCTGCCGTTGTAAAAGTTTCCTTGAATCCGTGCAACCTTTTACCCACGGCGGTTAATTCCACCGCCAGCGAAGGGGTTGCCTGGCCGATATCATTCAGAATCGAATTAAAATGCCTCATTGCCAAAAAAGAGGGCTGACTGAGCCTGGGCGAGTCGGGGGCAACTGTCATATTAGCGACGGGAGTATGATTATGCACCTGGGCATTGCAAAGGTGGGGGAATTGATTACACCATAAAACAAGATGGAATATTTTAAATAAGCCAGAACGGGCAAAAGAATCTCTGCGAGAGCCTGTATCTTTTCGCTTTTCATATTAACGGTATAAGGAACACCGAAGAATGGCTATTTCAGGTTGTCACGTGATGGCAAAACCCACCGGCTCAGTTTGCAATATCGATTGTCACTACTGTTTTTATCTGGAAAAAGAAGCGTTATATCCTGAGCGCCAGCAGCACTGGAAAATGTCTGATGAGACGCTGGAAAAATATATCCGGCAACATATCGCGGCGCAGGCATCGGAACAGGTTGTTTTTGCCTGGCAGGGTGGTGAGCCGACTATGATGGGGCTTGAATTCTTCCGCCGCGTTATCTCGCTTTGTGAAACCTATGGTCAGGGTCGCCAGATCCAACATGCGCTGCAAACTAATGGCATGTTGATGAATGATGAGTGGGCCGCTTTCTTTGCAGAACACCATTTTCTGATAGGCCTTTCGCTCGATGGTCCGCAGCCGTTGCACGATCGCTATCGGGTAACCCGATCGGGTAATGGAACACATGAACGGGTGATGAAGGCGCTGGCATTACTGAAACAATATGATGTCGCTTTTAATACGCTCACGGTTGTCGGAAAGCATAACGTTGCGCATGCTGTTGAGGTGTATCAGTTTTTATTACAGGCTGGATCCCGCTATATCCAGTTTATTCCGCTTGTCGAGCGGCTGAGTACGTCCGATGATTCGCTACTGCATTTAGTGATGCCGGGGGAAAGTGCTGCAAAACTGGCTCCGTGGACGGTACCAGCCTGGCAGTATGGTGAATTCCTCAATCAGATTTTTGATATCTGGGTACAGCGGGATGTGGGCCGGGTTTCAGTGCAGATGTTTGATGTGGCGATGGCCGCCTGGAATCAGGAACCTTCGGTATTATGCGTGCACGCCGAAACCTGTGGCCATGCGTTTGCGCTGGAATCGAATGGCGATGTGTATAACTGCGATCATTTTGTTTATCCCGAGCACCTGCTAGGAAATATCCACCAGCAGGATATTCACACGCTTAATCAGAGCGAGCAGGCCATTGCGTTTGGTAATAATAAAAAGGCTACGCTTACCCAGGATTGCCAGCACTGTGAATATCTTTTCGCTTGTCACGGTGGCTGCCCCAAACACCGTTTTTCGGTCTCGCCGGACGGCGCTCCTCGCCATAATTATTTATGTGCTGGATACAAACATTTCTTTAATCACGTTAAACCGCAGATGAAGCTTATGCAGGATTTGTTACAGGCGGGATACCCGGCAGAAACCATCATGCAAATACGGGCGCAAAAGGGATTGAAAACGGTGACAGCGAACCGAAACGCGCTTTGTCCTTGCGGTAGCGGAAAAAAATATAAGCGATGCTGCAAAGCTTAATTCGGGCATTCATGAGCCCATTTTAAATTGAATCTCAGTCACATATTTGAACATTGCTGGGCTTGTGCCTGGATACCGATCTGAGGGGGGTATTTTTTTCAAAAGTGCAATATTTACAAGTGGTTGTTGCATTCAGAGGCAGATGATACATCGGAGTTATAGATTTTTTCTATATACTTAGGCAGCAAACAATTATCGTCCCGCAGACGTCTGTTTTAACAATAGGAGGCCATAAAAAATACAAGGGCAATAAAATGGAACGTCTGACACTCTCTGATAAGTTTTACTATGCGGTTGGCGGTGGATTTGCCTCCAACCTCAGCTTTTATGCCATGCTGGTTTTTTTTATCACCTATGCTTCTGATGTATACGGCGTCAATCCCGCCACGGTGGGGGCCATTACGCTCGCCGCTCGCGGAATTGATGCGTTTATCGATCCCATCATGGGCGCAATAGGCGACAGAACCCGAACGAAATGGGGGAAATACCGTTTCTGGATAATCACTTCAGCGCCCGTACTCGGTTTTACAACATGGATGGTTTTCGCATCACCGGATTTATCGCCAACAGGGCGGGTTGTATATATTGCCTGCGTTTACATGCTTTATTCGCTGGTCTCGACGGTATCCAACATTCCGTACCACTCGCTGACGGCCTATATTACAGACAAGGTAACTGAGCGCAGCAATATTGTTTTGTTAAAGCAGTTTACCGGTATTATTGCCCAGTTTATTGTCAGCGCCGGCGGTATTTATATTCTGTCTGCATTCAGCCAAACAAAGGATGCGGCAGGAAACGGAATTGTTGATTTTCACAGTTATCACTATCTCGGTATTTTGTTTGGGGTCGTCACAACGATTGGCTTTTGGATTTGCGCCTACGGTGCCCGCCGACAGGATAGCTGGCAGCGTATTCTGGAAGATGAAAAAGCCCTGCAAAAAGAGTCAATTGCCGATCAGAGCAATGTTGTTGTGGCGGTATTCCGTCAACTGTCTCTGGCATTTCGCAGCCGTTCGCTTGGCTGTCTGGCTCTTGCTTCCGCGTCTAACACGCTTTCTTTGGCGATTACCGCAGGCGTGACCGTACAGTTTTATCGGTGGGTTCTGCATGACACAAAATTGATTGCTACGGGCGCGCTGCTGAATATGCTTTTCGGCGCGTCGATTTACCTGTTGGTCAAATGGCTGGTATCCCGTTACGGGAATAAAACATCTTTCGTCATTATTTGTTTTGTCGCCATGCTGCCTTCGTTAATACTCTGGCTGACTTTTACCCCAGAAAATATCACCTGCACCATGGTGCTGCTTGCCTGCGTAATGGCGTTTTGCCAGGGCGGCTCGCTGGTGACCTGGATGATGGTGACGGACTGCGCAGATGAATTACGTTGGAAAACGAAACAGAATGCCGCAGGTATTGCCTCTTCAACCTTAACGTTTTCCAACAAATTTGGTTCCGCGCTGGGGGCGTTTGTGCTTGGCGGGGTCCTGGATCTGATTGGCTATATGCCGGGGGCAAAATTCCAGACGGACGGCACCTTAAGTGGCCTGCTGGTTTTAATGGTACTGACGCCGGTTTGCGGCCAGCTGTTATCGCTCTTTGCAATGATTTTTTACAGCCTGAACAAGAAAAATCACAAAGAGATCTGCATGAAACTGCTTGGGGATGGAGAATAATATGAAAGTCGTTGTGTTGATGTTTGATACCCTGCGCCGTAATAGTAACCGGCTCATTTAAACCGTCTGGTCTGTTACCTCCGGTTCCACAAAAATAATGTCCATCAATTTAGTGGACACTATCGTATGGAATACCGGACCTGGATCACTGAAGCTTTACGCCTTCATTTCGAAGAACATTTACCACGGGTTGTGGCAGGACGTCGCCTGGGCGTACCAAAATCAACTGTTTGTGGTATGTTCGTGCGCTTCCGCAACGCTGGCCTTTCATGGCCTCTGCCCGCAGGTATGTCGGAGCAGGAACTTGATGCCCGTCTTTACGGAAGTGCCTCCACAGTACCTGTCGTACTTACTGAAAGCACCGTTATGCCCAAAGTCCCGGTGGTAAAAAAACGTCCCCGGCGGCCTAATTTTCCTTATGAGTTTAAAATCGCCTTAGTGGAGCAGTCACTGCAGCCCGGAGCCTGTGTGGCGCAGATCGCCCGTGAAAACGGAATCAACGATAACCTGCTCTTCAACTGGCGCCATCAATACCGGAAAGGTGGCCTGCTGCCTTCCGGAAAAAATAGGCCGGCACTGCTTCCCGTGACGTTAACGCCGGAGCCGGATAATAAAATCCCGGCCCCCGCACCGGAACCAGAGCAGATAAATACACCGTCCGACAGTCTGTGCTGTGAGCTGGTTCTGCCGGCCGGAACCCTCAGGCTTAAAGGTAAACTGACGCCGGCGTTATTACAGACACTTATCCGCGAAATGAAAGGGAGCCGCCACTGATGATATCTCTCCCTGCCGGTTCGCGTATCTGGCTGGTTGCCGGTATCACCGATATGCGAAATGGCTTTAACGGCCTGGCCTCAAAAGTTCAGAACGTCCTGAAGGATGACCCGTTCTCCGGGCATCTGTTCATCTTCCGTGGACGCCGGGGTGACCAGATAAAAGTGTTGTGGGCTGACAGCGACGGACTGTGCCTCTTCACCAAACGCCTGGAACGGGGCCGCTTCGTCTGGCCGGTCACCCGCGATGGCAAGGTTCACCTTACTCCGGCTCAGTTGTCCATGCTTCTTGAGGGCATCAACTGGAAGCACCCGAAACGAACGGAACGCGCTGGAATCCGTATATAACCCGTTGTAAAGTGAGGGGATGGATACCTCACTTGCTCATGAGAATGCCCGCCTGCGGGCACTGTTGCAGACGCAACAGGACACCATCCGCCAGATGGCGAAATACAACCGCCTGCTCTCACAGAGGGTGGCGGCTTATGCTTCCGAAATCAACCGGCTGAAGGCGCTGGTTGCGAAACTGCAGCGCATGCAGTTCGGTAAAAGCTCAGAAAAACTTCGCGCAAAAACCGAACGGCAGATACAGGAAGCACAGGAGCGAATCAGCGCACTTCAGGAAGAAATGGCTGAAACGCTGGGTGAGCAATATGACCCGGCACTGCCATCCGCTCTGCGCCAGTCTTCGGCCCGTAAACCGCTACCGGCCTCACTTCCCCGTGAAACCCGGGTCATCCGGCCGGAAGAGGAATGCTGCCCGGCCTGTGGTGGTGACCTCAGGCCTCTGGGGTGTGATGTGGCAGAGCAACTGGAGCTTATCAGCAGCGCCTTTAAGGTTATCGAAACACAACGCCCTAAACTGGCCTGTTGCCGGTGCGACCATATCGTACAGGCACCGGTGCCTTCAAAACCCATTGCACGCAGTTATGCCGGAGCGGGGCTTCTGGCCCATGTTGTCACCGGAAAATATGCAGACCATCTGCCGTTATACCGCCAGTCAGAAATATACCGTCGTCAGGGTGTGGAACTGAGCCGCGCCACACTGGGGCGCTGGACCGGTGCCGTTGCTGAACTGCTGGAGCCGCTGTATGACGTCCTGCGCCGGTATGTGCTGATGCCCGGTAAAGTCCATGCTGATGATATCCCCGTCCCGGTCCAGGAGCCGGGCAGCGGTAAAACCCGGACGGCCAGGCTGTGGGTCTACGTCCGTGATGACCGTAACGCCGGTTCACAGATGCCCCCGGCGGTCTGGTTCGCGTACTCACCGGACCGGAAAGGCATCCATCCACAGACTCATCTGGCCGGTTACCGCGGTGTGCTTCAGGCCGATGCTTACGGTGGTTACCGGGCGTTGTATGAATCCGGCAGAGTAACGGAAGCCGCGTGTATGGCCCATGCCCGGAGAAAAATCCACGATGTGCATGCAAGAGCGCCAACTGACATCACCACGGAAGCCCTGCAGCGTATCGGTGAACTGTATGCCATCGAGGCGGAGGTCCGGGGATGTTCAGCAGAACAGCGTCTGGCGGCAAGAAAAGCCAGAGCTGCGCCACTGATGCAGTCACTGTATGACTGGATACAGACCCAGATGAAAACACTGTCGCGTCACTCGGATACGGCAAAGGCGTTCGCATACCTGCTGAAACAGTGGGACAGCCTGAACGTGTACTGCAGTAATGGCTGGGTTGAAATCGACAACAACATCGCAGAGAACGCCTTACGGGGAGTGGCCGTAGGCCGGAAAAACTGGTTGTTCGCGGGTTCCGACAGCGGTGGCGAACATGCGGCGGTGTTGTACACACTGATCGGCACATGCCGTCTGAACAATGTGGAACCAGAAAAATGGCTGAGTTACGTCATTGAACATATCCAGGACTGGCCGGCAAACCGGGTACGCGATCTGTTGCCCTGGAAAGTTGATCTGAGCTCTCAGTAAATATCAATACGGTTCTGACGAGCCGCTTACCCGTAATAAGCTCCCGGCTTATAATTCTGAGGCGTTCCCGCTACCCAACTTTAAGCGGCTTGAGGAGAAAACGGTTCGTTTTGATAATTTCTATGTCGGTTCGATGCCTTGCATGCCCGCCAGACGAGATTTGCATACCGGACGCCTTAACTTTTTGCATCGTAGCTGGGGACCCCTGGAGCCTTTTGACGACTCCATCTTTGAGATAATGAAAAAGCACGGCATCTATTCCCATTTAATTACTGACCATCAGCATTATTGGGAAGACGGTGGCGCAACTTATCACAATCGCTATAGCAGCTATGAGTTTATGCGCGGGCAGGAGGGCGATCTGTGGAAAGCGAAGGTCGGTTTCAATGGGGCCTGCGGGCTGGATTCATGGAAAAATGCTGAACCGCTGCGGCGAAATATGATTGAACACGACCAGATCAATCGTAGCTATATCCGGGAAGAGAAAGATTATCCTCAGGCGCGTTGCTATCAGGCCGGGCTGGAATTTTTGGCGGAGAATTATCAGCAGGATAATTGGCTTCTGCAGATTGAAAGTTTTGATCCGCATGAACCATTTTATGTCCCGGACCGTTTTAAACGTATGGTCGATCCAGATCTGGTGAATAGCAGCGATGACTGGCCGGAATACAGTTCGACGGAAAGAATCAACAACGCACAGAAAATGACGAGCGGTGAAAAACATTATCAGGCGTTAATGCTGATGTGTGACGAGTATCTTGGCCGGGTGCTGGATTTCTTTGACGCGCATAATCTGTGGCAGGACACGATGCTTATTGTGAATACCGACCATGGTTTTATGTTTGGTGAGAAGGAGTGGTCTGGTAAAAGCGTGATGCCAGTGTATAACGAAATTGCTCATGTTCCGTTCTTTATGTGGGATCCCCGAAGCGGTCATGCCGGGAGTTCGAGAGGCCAGCTTGCCCAAATGCATGATGTGGCGGTGACGTTACTGGATGCATTTGGTATCGAAAAAACAGCCAATATGACGGGGAACGCGCTGTCCTCGATACTCGCCGAACAAGAGCCGATTAAGTCAGAAGCGATATTTGGCTATTTTGGGGCGCATGTGTCGGTAACGGATGGTCGCTATGTCTACATGCGCGGCAGCCGGACGCCGGAAAATACGCCGTTATACGAGTACACCCTCATGCCCATGAGAATGCGCAGGATGTTCAATGCCGCTGAACTGCGCAATGCCACTCTGCATCCCGGTTTTTCTTTTACCCACGACATTCCGGTGCTGAAAGTACCCGGTTCTGCTGGTTTTTACAGTTCTTATGCGCACGGTAATCTGCTCTTTGACCTGGAAAACGATCCGAACCAGGAGCGCCCATTATACGATCCTGAGCTTGAAGCGGAGTTTATCCGCAAACTCTCGCAGGCAATGAGCGACGCGGAGGCTCCGGAGGATGAATGGCTGCGTCTGGGGATCCCGGCCAGGACAGAAGAAATTGATGCCGCGTTTGTTCGACGGGAACACGATCAGCGCAGGCAGGTGATGGGGCAATATTTAGGCCCTCTTGCGAGCCTCGATATGCACCCGGATACCCGGACGTTGCTTCTGGAGATTGCGGCTTGTTCCGGCGGGGCGAAGTTCCTGCAGGATCTGGCAAACGTGTGTGGTCAGGGCCGCGTTACCCGTCAGGCAGTAAAAGCGCTTTATGACAGCGGCGATTATGAACCGGGTCTTTATGGTTTGTTCAATAAACCTTACTGATTCAACCGCTGTTCACTTAACCGGGAGCCAGGAGAAAAATCTGGCTCCCGTCCGTCTTTGTTGCAAAAAATAAAGCAGGAATGATGAGTCCCGAAAAGCAGGAAAAGGGAGTGGATTATCGGTTCACTCTGGCTAATGAACGCACTTTTTTGGCCTGGATAAGAACGGCGCTGGCCTTTATGGCTGGGGGAATCGGCATCGATCAGTTAGCGGTGGACCTGGCTCCTGCGGCATACCGGGTTTTTCTGGTTATCGCCATGAGCCTGACCGCGGCGGGGCTGGCCTGGTATGGCTATCAGCGCTGGGCAGCCAATGAAAATGCCATCGGCGCCAATCTAGCCCTCTCTCATCCGCGTCCGCTACTTTGGCTGAGCTCAGGGTTGACCGTCTGTATTTTATTGACGCTTTTAATCATGGTGACAAAATGAAAGTTATCGCGCATGAGCGCGATCCCGGTTTACAGCCAGAAAGAACCCAGCTCTCCTGGCAGCGCACTGCACTTTCAACCTTTGCTCTGACCGTTGTTGTTTTGCGTACGGGATTGTCGAGTCGTAATGCGCTGATGATGGCGGTAAGCGTGCTGTCGGCAATAATGGCGCTGCTGGTGGTTATTCTTTCGTATCGATACCGCTACAACGTACAAAATCTGGATTTCCGGCCCTTAGCATTCAGGAAAAAAGCCGTCTCTTTGACACTGACATTCAGTGCGCTGACTCTGGTGATGCACCATTTCATTTAGCGGCTTTCAACCTTAATTTATAACTGTATAACCAACCGACGATTGTAAACTTTGATTTTGGTGAGGCGCGATGTATCTGCATAAACTGATATTCCAGTTCAAGATGCTGGTGGATAAAAAAACCTTTACCTCGGCGGCAGAGAGTTTGTTCATCTCCCAACCCACCTTAACTCAAAATATGCAGAGGCTGGAGGCTGAACTGGAAGTCCCGCTATTGTTCAGAGAGGGGAAAAAGATTTCGCTGACGGTCTATGGCGAAAGTCTCTATCAGCACGCCTGTTTGCTGGACAGGAACTATCAGCAGGCATTATTAAGTATTGATGCCATCAAACACAGCCATCGGCAGCAGTTGGTTATTGAGTGCGGTCATGCCTGGAGCCATGGCGTTCTTTTTCATCTGATGAAAGATTATGTGAAGCAATACCCAAAAATTCGCATGGTAATAAAGAACAGTAATACGGCAATGGGGCAGCAGCGTTTACTGAAAGGCGAGTGCGATCTGGCGCTTGGCGCTATTCCGCCACCCGAAAAAAGGATCGCGGCTATCCACTATGTACCGATCTTCACGACAAGATTTGTCCTTTTTTGCTCGGACGAGCATCCTCTCGCTGGCGTGCAAAACGTGACTGAAAAGCAACTGGATAAATGTGAATGGATAATCCTGAAGCATGAATCGGAAAATGAAGAATTCAATGATCCTTTGCTGTGTCCTATTTCACCGGAGAAAGTCCGTTTTGACGTCTCTTCTGTCTCGAACGCGATTACGCTGGCAAAGCAAACGCAATGTATTTTGGCCCTGCCCGTGCATCTTGAAGCCGAAGCTCGTCATCGTGGCCTGGTTCGACTCAACACGGTTAATGCCATTCCCTCATTTTATACCGGCATCATGTACATAGACGATGTGCTTAAGTACGAGCATAAAAAAATGTTTATCGACACCATTATTTCCGCTAAAAAAACGGTCGATGATCATGACGTCATTTAGTCATCGTATTGCAAAAGGTGCCCGTTGTGATAACGGGCACAGGATGTTGTATCAGGCATATAACGGCATTTTGTACGCACGGAAAGAGTAAAGGTCTACGCGTCGGATATCACTTTCACCAGCAGGTGGTGTTTTATAGACGCCAGAGGTGAATTGAACTTCAAATAAAGGCAGTCGGGTATTTAAATCAACTTCCTGAATAATCACCCGGCCCTGATAAGTCCCATAGAGTTCCTCTTGCGGATCCTGCGCATCTGAAATACCCGGCTCAAGCGTTACAGGTAAACCAGACGGATAAGCGCTATTTTGCTGGAAAATACTCCCGCCAAAGTTTGCTAACAGGCGGGGGGCCGCATCGCTATCAAGGAAATTATAGAAATGCGCCGTAGAAACATAAGGGCTGTAACCTGTGGCAGCCAGTTCAGTTTCACCATATTCCAGAATCTGCCTGACCTCCCGGGTCTCAAGATTAACCTGATAGTGCGTACAACGAGAGGCATTTTCAGAGGCAACTACGCCCGTATCCAGCGTCCGGGTTCTGAAATTCCCATTATTAAAGACTGAAAAATCAACGTACTGTGAGTCGGGCGTCTGTTGTGCAATTGACTGCACGTTGTGTTGGCCCCATGTCCAGAAATTGCTGTCTGCCGCCATTTTTTGCGTGGCGTCGCTGAGATCATACGGAAGGTTGGTCTCTGGGTTAATGGGAGTTAGCAGTAAATCAGACCAATCCGTTGTTGGAATCCCCGTTTCTGTAGCTTGCCAGTCATCCTGGTTAGCCGAAATAAACCTTAGAGCGCCGGAAGCGCGATCAATCCCAATAATTGCCCCCTGATGGCGACAGGAGGCAATAATTAAACCGTTGCCTGCATCAAAATCAACCTGGTTAACATGCGCCCAGTCATAGGTATAGGGAACAGATAAATCCATAGGAACGGGAGTTCGCCAGAAGTTAAGGATAATTCGCAGGTCGTAATACGCTTTTTCATAACCCGTTGCCAGGTCCAGAATGGCGATGCAGTCTTCGCATGAAGGCCCTTGATTAGCACCGTCGGGATTGGGGCCCTCGCTGCTATTACGCGTGCTGATGTAATCTGAAGCAATAAGCAAGGCGTTCTCGCCCGGGAGTTCCATAAGTGAATGGTGTGCTCTGTCGCGGATAAAATAGAGACTTTGCACGCGGCCAGTCATATCGAAACGCCAAAGTTCTCTTTGTCCTTTAGGCTCATTAGCACCAAAATCAGCGGGCGTGTAGTAATAGTCCAGGAATGTATCTGAACCAATAAAAGAGCCATCAGATAAGCGCACATTGTTATATATGGGCAGGCACTGTTCAGGCGAATTAACGGGATCTCCTGCAGTAACATACCAACGGACATTCCCTTGTCGATCAAAGGCGATAAATGCTCGCTGTGGTGCAATTACCGCGAAATAGAGATCGTCGCCGACTTCTTCTGATGTCGCTGTTTTCGTAACGTGAATCTCAGGGAACCCTGTAACGCCACCGCTTTCGCTATCGGTCAAAGGTAACGGTGCAAGGGTAACGGTAGTTTGAAACTCATTAACACTATCTGTGACAATAATGCGGCATTCCGTTGTGAGCTGTCGTCTGGAAAGAAAACCAAGCACAGGTAATGTAATGGCTTGATTGACAGACAGATTGGAATAAGTATGGGTTATTGCCGGAGCTGATGGCACGCTTGTTGAAAATACCGTGACTGTGACATCGGGACTTGTGTTCCAGAAACCTAATGTTCCGCTAAGCGGTGAACGACCAAATAAATCCTGTTGATATTTTTCGCGGCCACTGCCCAGAGTATCTGCCGCGGTTATTGTTGCAGTAAATGCACTTGCGATTGCATTGTCACGGACCACAGGCGGGGTATTGGTTTGTATTCCTGGATTATACGTACCATCACCAGGATCTCGTTGTCCGATATGAGTGGGTATAGCCATATTAACCATCCTTTTATAATATAGGTTTATACAATGTATTTTTATGTATTGCTGTAAAACGCTATATGAGTAAATTCTTTTTAAAGAGAGAATATTTGATAATTAGTGCTAAATGTAATTTTAAACAAGAGCGCTGCTTTATTTTGTGCCTGCTATTAAGCATCTATACTTACGTAAAAGAGAAGGAAGAAAGCGGGAACAAGAGTTGCGTACTGGATTTAAGCGTGTTTAATTTTTTTTTGCCCGCCAAAACTAAAGACGGTAATTTTTATCTATATTTCTGAATAATTGAACTTTATATATTTAAAGCGTCAATAAATAAATCTTCATTGCAGCGTCTTAACCACATGCTGCATTTTATTTCGTTATTACCGTCTGGACGCTATCTGGGGCTCCGCATCCTGCTAAGGAAGCGGTTGTGTTGGAATGTCAAGCGATTAGCGCGAGTAAAAGACGGAGTCAGAATACGTGGCGGGGAGAGATTTACGGGCGAAATTATTTTGCGCAGGGTTATGGCGCGAAACACTCCCGCTACCGACGCTTTCCGTAGCGGAGAAGGTGAGGGGATCAACACAGAATAAACGGGTCGGTATCCTGCCAGGCTGGAAAGGTTTCCCGGTACGCTTTCAGCGCACTTAGCGACAGTTCGGCATCAATGCGGGTAGCCTGATGGGCTTCCGCTGTCGCGATGATTTCGCCTTGCGGGCTGATAACCCGACTGTCGCCACGATAGTGATGCCCATTGCCATCGGTGCCGACGCGATTACACCCCGCCACCCAGGCCTGATTTTCAATCGCGCGCGCCGCCAGCAGTGTCTGCCAGTGCTGAGAACGAGGCGCCGGCCAGTTGGCGACATAGAGCGCCAGATCATAATCATTCAAATTGCGTGACCAGACCGGAAAACGCAGGTCATAACAGACCTGCGGCAGAATGCGCCACCCACGCCATTCCACGATTACGCGGCGGTTGCCTGGCTGGTAATGATGATGTTCGTCAGCCATTCGAAACAGGTGGCGTTTATCATAAAAGTGCACGTTACCTTCTGGCTCGACCAGTAAAAAACGGTTCACCGCGCCACGTTCTGTCAGAAGCGCGGCGCTACCGGCAATCAGGGCGTTCGTCCGCTGCGCCTGTTTTTTCATCCATGAAATGACCTCCTCCTGAGAGGGGGCTTCTATGGCAGCCTCCATCGCAAACCCCGTGGTAAACATTTCGGGTAAGACGATAAGATCGCGCCCGGTGATAAGTTCCAGTAAAAGGTCAAAGTGACGCAAATTGGCCGGGCCATCCAGCCAGACCAGCGGTTGTTGCAGTAGTGTAATTTTCAAACCAGGCACAATCGGAACTCCACGTTGAACAGCATTCACTCAACTGTAGCACGTGCTTTCACCTGTCGTTGGCAATAAAAAGCCTCGCCGAAACGAGGCTTCAGGCTGCTGACAAAGAAGGAAAAAACGTGGTTTTTCCTTCTTTGTGGCTATAAGCCGAAAATCAATCAATTGATGTTCCTTGTTTTTAATTAGGTGATCTCTACTTATCCTGTGTTGTGGTGAGGTTTGTCATCACTCTCAAGCCTCGCCGAAGCGAGGCTTGAAGGAGAGATATCATTGCTTACGCGGCTTCGACTTTACGCACTTTCTCTGGCAGCTTTACCGGCTTCGTCGCCAGCTCCTCGGGTTCAAAATCGTCCACATTGATGCTGCGCAGACGGCTTTCTTCCGCTTTGACCAGAATCGCCGCTTCGTCTTTATCAATGAGACCTTTCGCCAGCGCGTTTTGCGCCAGTTCATCCAGACGGGTGAACGGCAGGTTTTTGCCAATCTCTTTGCAAATACGCTGATGAATAGGGTCGGCGGCCATCACATCCAGCAGCGCTTCTTCCAGTAATCCCACCGGGTTATGCTCACTCGGCGTCAGATACTGTCCACGGCCGATACGGTCGCGGGTGGCGCTCGGTACCTGCAATATCTTCGCGACTTTATGATCCAGCTTGTCGGAAGGGGCCAGGTAGTGACGACCGGTCGGGAAGATCACCACGTTTAGCAGGCCAGCGACCAGACGGTTCGGGAAGTTCTGCAGCAGATCGTCGATTGCCTGCTCCGCTTTATACAGCGCATCTTGCACACCCCAATGAACCAGCGGCAGGTCCGCTTCATGACGGCCTTCGTCGTCGTAACGTTTCAGAACCGCAGAGGCCAGATACAGCTGGCTCAACACATCACCCAGACGAGCAGAAATGCGCTCGCGGCGTTTGAGACTTCCACCCAGCACAGCCATCGACACGTCAGAGAGTAGCGCCAGGTTCGCACTCAGGCGGTTAAGATGCTGATAATAACGCTTCGTCGCATCGCGGGTGGGGGTCTGGCTGGTTAAGCCACGCGTCAGACCCAGCCAGAAGCTCCGCACCTTGTTGCTGCCGACATGACCGATATGTTTAAACAGCAGTTTGTCGAACGCATTCACATCGTTATTCTGTGCGGCTGCCATCTCTTCGAGGACATACGGGTGGCAGCGAATCGCCCCCTGACCGAAGATCATCATGCTACGAGTCAGAATGTTAGCGCCTTCCACGGTGATGGCGATCGGTGCGCCCTGATAGGCACGCGCCAGAAAGTTTCCTTCGCCGAGCATAATGCCCTTGCCACCGGTAATATCCATCGCGTCGATAATCGACTGCTGACCGCGGTGCGTACAGTGGTATTTAACAATGGCCGACAGCACTGCCGGTTTCTCACCCAACATAATGCCGTAGGTGATAAGGGATGCTGCGGCATCCATCACGTAGGCGTTACCGGCAATGCGCGCCAGCGGCTCTTCGATCCCTTCCATTTTACCGATAGAGATTTTGAACTGACGACGAATGTGGGCATAAGCGCCGGTGGCCATCGCAACAGATTTCACGCCGCCGGTTGAGTTAGACGGCAACGTAATCCCGCGACCCACCGACAGACATTCCACCAGCATACGCCAGCCCTGACCGGCCATTTTCGGGCCGCCGATGATGTAATCGATAGGAACAAACACATCCTGACCGCGTGTCGGGCCATTCTGAAACGGGACGTTGAGCGGGAAGTGACGACGACCAATTTCCACGCCCGGCGTAGAGGTTGGGATTAACGCGCAGGTGATCCCCAGTTCTTCTTCACCACCCAGCAGTTTATCCGGGTCAGAGAGTTTAAACGCCAGACCCAGCACGGTCGCGATAGGCGCGAGGGTAATGTAGCGCTTGTTCCAGGTCAGACGCATCCCCAGCACCTGCTGACCCTGCCATTCACCCATACAGACGATACCGGTATCCGGGATGGCGCCCGCATCGGAACCCGCTTCCGGGCTGGTCAGTGCAAAGCAAGGGATCTCCTGACCGCGTGCGAGGCGAGGCAGGTAATGATCTTTCTGCTCTTGCGTGCCGTAATGTTGCAACAGTTCGCCCGGGCCTAAGGAGTTCGGTACGCCCACGGTGATCGCCAGAATGCCGGAGACGCCGGACAGTTTCTGCAGAACACGGGATTGTGCGTAGGCTGAAAATTCCAGCCCGCCGTACTCTTTTTTAATGATCATCGCGAAGAAGCGATGTTCTTTCAGGAACGCCCACAGTTCCGGCGGCAGATCGGCCAGCTCATGAGTGATCTGGAAGTCGTTCGCCATACGGCACGCTTCTTCTACCGGACCGTCGATAAATGCCTGCTCTTCCGCCGTCAGATGCGGCTGCGGGTAGTTATGCAGTTTTTTCCAGTCCGGGTTGCCCTGGAACAGATCGCCTTCCCACCAGGTGGTACCGGCATCAATCGCTTCTTTCTCCGTACGCGACATCGGCGGCATCACTTTACGGAAGCCACGGAACACCGGCGCGGAGATCATCGATTTACGCATCGGCGTCACATTGAACGGTACGAGGAGAATAGCCAGCGGAACCAGCAGCCAGATATTCCAGAGTCCGGCCACGCCAAGCGCGGCCGTCCATGCGAGCAGAATCAGGCTGCTGAGGAACAGGCTCACGCGGTGATAAAACAGCGCGCCGAGCAGAACGATCGTAGCGAGAATACTCAAAATCATCATAACAAAAAGCTCCCTTGCTTGTAGGAGGTCTGACCACTTGTGATGATATGGTTGTAGTGGATGTGAATTCTTTTAGCAATGTGTTTACAAAATAATTACAACAAAGCTCACATTGTTGCCGTTTTCAGCGGCACGAAAAATCAAAAAGGCGGCGGCATTGACGAGGCTTATACTTCTCGCTGCCAGCGCTATCCGGTACACTGCATCCTGTCATTTACATTCATGCTGAAGGATATCCTCATGTACCAGGATCTTATTCGTAACGAACTGAACGAAGCGGCGGAAACGCTGGCGAATTTTTTAAAAGATGATGCCAATATTCATGCCGTTCAGCGCGCGGCGGTCCTGCTGGCAGACAGTTTTAAAGCAGGAGGTAAGGTGCTTTCCTGCGGTAACGGCGGTTCCCATTGTGACGCTATGCACTTTGCCGAAGAACTGACGGGGCGCTATCGCGAAAACCGTCCGGGCTATCCGGCCATTGCGATTTCCGATGTCAGTCATCTCTCTTGCGTCAGCAATGACTTCGGCTACGACTATGTTTTTTCGCGCTACGTTGAAGCAGTTGGCCGCGAAGGTGACGTGCTGTTAGGCATTTCCACCTCCGGCAATTCGGGTAACGTGATCAAAGCTATCGCTGCTGCGCGTGAGAAGGGGATGAAGGTCATCACCCTGACCGGTAAAGACGGCGGCAAAATGGCCGGTACGGCGGACATCGAAATCCGCGTTCCGCATTTCGGTTATGCTGATCGTATTCAGGAAATCCATATTAAAGTGATTCATATCCTGATTCAGCTGATCGAAAAAGAGATGATAAAGTAAGTCTTCGCCGGGGGTTTTTCGCCCCCGCAGTTGTGGAGGTGATGTATGTGCGAATTGCTCGGGATGAGCGCCAATGTGCCTACCGATATCTGCTTTAGTTTCACCGGGCTAGTGCAGCGTGGTGGAGGAACCGGGCCGCACAAAGACGGCTGGGGCATCACCTTCTATGAAGGCAAAGGTTGCCGCACGTTCAAAGATCCGCAACCCAGCTTTAATTCCCCTATTGCCAGACTGGTTCAGGATTACCCGATCAAATCCTGTTCCGTGATTGCCCATATTCGCCAGGCTAACCGGGGCGAAGTGGCGCTGGAAAACACCCATCCCTTTACGCGTGAACTGTGGGGACGCCACTGGACCTATGCGCACAACGGCCAGCTTTCAGGGTATAAGTCGCTGGAAACCGGCAATTTCCGCCCGGTCGGTGAAACCGACAGCGAAAAGGCGTTTTGCTGGTTGTTGCATAAACTCACCCAGCGCTACCCGCGCACGCCTGGCAACATGACGGCGGTATTCAGATACATCGCAACGCTGGCGGGCGTACTGCGTGAGAAAGGTGTGTTCAACATGCTGTTGTCTGACGGGCGTTACGTGATGGCATTCTGCTCGACGAATCTGTTCTGGATCACGCGCCGTGCGCCGTTTGGGGTCGCCACGTTGCTCGATCAGGATGTGGAGATCGATTTTCAGAAAGAGACCACACCGAACGATGTGGTCACCGTCATTGCGACGCAGCCGCTGACAGGCAATGAAACCTGGCAAAAGATTATGCCAGGCGAGTGGGCGTTATTTTGCCTCGGGGAGCGTGTAGTTTGACGCCAGCTGTGGCTGAACCACTTCATGACTCAACGGTTTGCTAACGACATAGCGGCCATCGACAACGGAAACGGTCGGTGGCTTGCGGGTCTGCTCGAAGTAATCGTATCCCGGTTTTAACTGCGACCAGAACTCTTTGTAATACGAATACTTGTGGCGTTGCATATTGGCGTCGGTCATACGGAAGGGATAAATGCTGACCTGAACGTTTGGCTGTCCGAACACCAGCGCACCGGTGACAAACTGGAAAATCTCATCAATACCGCTGTCGGTCATGGCGTAACAGCCAACGGACACACAGGCACCGTGAATCATCAGGTATTTACCTTCATAGCCGTGGGCGCGGTCATAGGCGTTCGGGAAGCCAATATTAATGGCTTTATAGAAGCGGCTATCGGGTTTGAGCTGGCTACGCTGGACGTTGTAGAAACCTTCCGGGCTTTTAAAATCGCCCTGGCGCTGTTTCGGTCCTAAGCCGCCGGAGTAATTACAAATCTTGTAGCTGTCGAGAAGTTGATACTGTTCGCCCATCTTGACATAGAGATCAAGCGTGCGCTCTTCTTTGAAGATCTGAATATAGACAGGGGATCCCATTAATTGCTGCTTATACTCTTTGCTGATCGGTGTTGTAGAGCTATTGCTACTCAGCAAGCCGGCGAATGACACGCACGGAATCAAAAGCATCGCAATAAACAATGCGATTTTACGCATACTGCTTGTTCCTTGATAAAACGATTACCCACGCCAGAACGGCAAAAACTGCACCCAAAATCGGACGAATCTGGATTTAGAGCGCTCACATTAACACCACGACATTTTTTCGCAAGTCCCTCGTGGTGCGTTTACAATTTATACTAAAACGAGCCCGGATATTTCTTTGTCGCAACCCGTCGCGATTTACTTTAACGCGTTCTCATCGGCTTCCTATTGCAGAATAACACTGTATACTTAAACAGTATTTCGGGAGGTGGGTGATGCGTAAAATCATACATGTTGATATGGACTGTTTTTTCGCCGCGGTTGAGATGCGTGACAACCCGGCGCTACGCGACATCCCTATAGCCATTGGCGGCAGCCGTGAGCGCAGAGGCGTCATCAGCACCGCCAACTATCCTGCCCGTAAATTTGGCGTGCGTAGCGCGATGCCGACCGGTATGGCGCTGAAACTGTGTCCGCATCTCACCTTACTACCGGGCCGTTATGAGGCCTACAAAGAGGCCTCCCGCCAAATTCAGTCTATCTTCGCCCGCTATACCTCATTGATTGAGCCGCTGTCGCTGGACGAGGCGTATCTGGATGTCACGGACAGTCGCCATTGTCATGGTTCAGCCACGCTTATCGCTCAGGAGATCCGTCAGACGATATTCAACGAGCTGCAACTTACCGCCTCGGCGGGCGTGGCGCCGGTGAAGTTTCTGGCCAAAATCGCCTCCGATCTGAATAAACCCAACGGACAATATGTCATCACCCCGGAGAATGTGCCAGCGTTCCTCAGTACGTTACCGCTGGGGAAAATTCCCGGTGTCGGCAAAGTGTCTGCGGCGAAGCTCGAAAGTCTGGGGCTGCGCACCTGCGGCGATGTGCAGCAGTTCGATCTGGCGACCTTACTGAAACGCTTTGGCAAATTTGGCCGGGTGCTCTGGGAGCGTTGTCAGGGGATCGACGAGCGGGACGTCAATAATGAACGCTTACGTAAGTCGGTCGGCGTTGAACGTACGATGGCAGAAGATATTCATCACTGGTCCGACTGTGAGGCGATCATTGAACAGTTATATCCTGAACTTGAACGGCGGCTGGCAAAAGTTAAACCTGATTTATGTATTGCTCGCCAGGGCGTAAAGCTCAAGTTCAATGACTTTCAGCAAACCACCCAGGAACACGTCTGGCCGAAGCTGAATAAAGAAGACCTGATTTCGACTGCGCGTAAAACCTGGAATGAGCGGCGGGCAGGGCGGGGCGTAAGACTGGTGGGGCTGCACGTTACGCTGCTCGATCCGCAACTGGAACGGCAGCTTCTGTTGGGGCTATAAATAACAAACTGCCGGATGGCGTTTCACTTATCCGGCCTACAACGCTGCTGAGTGTTCGTAGGCCGGATAAGGCGCAACGCGCCGCCATCCGGCATTTTTATAGCACCACAGCTGTGACTTACTTCGTCGGAATCGCTTTCAGCAGTTCGGTCAGAAGCGTCCAGTAATGACCGACGCTTTCGATGTGAACCTGTTCATCCGGGGAGTGTGGACCAGTAATAGTTGGCCCAATAGAAACCATATCCATCTCCGGATACGGTTTTTTAAACAGTCCGCACTCCAGACCCGCGTGGATAATCTGGATGTTCGGCGTCTTGTTGAACAGACGCTGATAGGTTTCGCGCACCAGATGCATCACCGGTGAGTTCGCATCCGGCTGCCAGCCTGGGTAGCCGCCTTTCGCTTCGGTTTTCGCACCCGCCAGTTTGCCCAGTGAATCCAGCATGCTGACAACATAATCCTTGCCGGTGTCGATCAGCGAACGGATCAGACAGTGGATTTCAACGTTGTCGTCGGTCATAGTGACCACACCCACGTTCAGTGAGGTTTCAACCACGCCTTTTGCCACGTCGGAATTGCGGATCACCCCGTTTGGCGTGGCGTTCAGCAGACGGATAAAGCCGTCGCGAGACGGTGTAGTCAGCGCGGGTTTATCGTTAGCGGTGCTTTCCAGCAGAACCACCAGGTTTTTCTCTTTTTCGGCCAGTTCGTTTTTCAGGATGTCCTGATAAGTATTGACCTGAGCTTTTAACTGTTCGACGTTTTCCGCTGCGACAGCAACGGTGGCAAAGGCTTCACGCGGAATGGCGTTGCGCAGCGTGCCGCCGTTGAAATCAACCAGACGCAGATCCAACTCTTCAGCATGACCGGCCAGGAAGCGTGCCAGCAGTTTATTGGCATTGCCGAGGCCGACGTGGATTTCGCCACCAGAATGACCGCCTTTCAGACCTTTCAGCGTCAGTTTAAAACTCTGGAAACCCGCCGGAACAGCTTCTCGGGTCAGCGGCAGATTTGAGGTGAAGTCGATCCCCCCTGCGCAACCCATGTAGATCTCACCCTCTTCTTCAGAGTCGGTGTTGATCAGAATATCCGCCTGCAGCCAGTTGGCCTGCAGACCAAACGCGCCGTCCATACCTGCTTCTTCAGTCATGGTCAGCAGCACTTCCAGCGGGCCGTGAACGACGCTGTCGTCAGCCAGCACAGCCAGCGCGGAAGCCATCCCGATACCGTTATCGGCACCCAGCGTGGTGCCACGCGCTTTCACCCATTCGCCATCAATATAAGGCTGGATCGGATCTTTGGTGAAATCGTGCACGGTGTCGTTGTTTTTCTGCGGCACCATGTCCAGGTGCGCCTGCAGCACTACTGGTTTGCGGTTTTCCATCCCGGCGGTGGCCGGTTTACGAATCAAGATATTCCCCACCTGGTCGCGTTCGACGTGGAAGCCTTTCTCATTTGCCCAGCCGACGATATGCTCTGCGAGCTGCTCTTCATGATAGGACGGGTGAGGAATAGAACAGATTTTTGCAAAAATATCCCACAGCGGTTGCGGGGAGAGTTGAGATAGTTCAGACACGATAATTCTCCTTGTATACCCGTCATACTTTTGGCGGTGTTCAGGGTATAGATGCGCTGCAAACAAGCTTACAGGTCACCGGGTTAGCAGGTTAGTTATTACCACAAGTCTGGCTTGCGAGATGCGGTCGAGAATACCACTTTCTTTGCCCACTGCGAGTATAAAGCATGTAAAAAAGAGGCGCGGATTCCGCGAAATGCTGGTTTTTGATGGCTCAGATCTCTATAATCTCGCGCAACCTATTTCCCCCTCGAACACTTTTTAAGCCGTAGATAAACAGGCTGGGACACTTCACATGAGCGAAAAATACGTCGTCACCTGGGACATGCTGCAGATCCATGCACGCAAGCTGGCAAACCGCCTGATGCCTTCAGAACAGTGGAAAGGCATTATTGCCGTTAGCCGTGGTGGCCTGGTGCCGGGCGCATTGCTGGCACGTGAACTGGGCATTCGTCATGTCGATACCGTTTGCATTTCCAGCTACGATCACGATAACCAGCGTGAACTGAAAGTACTGAAACGCGCTGAAGGCGACGGTGAAGGCTTCATCGTCATCGACGATCTGGTCGATACCGGCGGTACTGCGGTGGCTATCCGTGAAATGTATCCCAAAGCTCACTTTGTCACCATTTTCGCTAAACCGGCAGGCCGTCCGCTGGTTGATGATTATGTGATTGATATCCCGCAGGATACCTGGATTGAGCAGCCGTGGGACATGGGCGTGACCTTCGTTCCGCCGATTTCCGGTCGCTAATCTCAACACTTTTCAACGCCTGGCTCTGCCGGGCGTTGTTTTATTTAGCCGATGACAGGTTACAATACGCCTTAATCAGTATTCCAGGAGGCTGAACGTATGTCACAGGCTAATCTTAGCGAAATCCTGTTCAAACCCCGTTTTAAACATCCCGAAACGTCGACCCTGGTTCGCCGTTTTAATGCCGGGACGCAGCCGCCTGTGCAATCAGCGCTGGATGGCAAGAACATTCCTCACTGGTATCGCATGATTAACCGTCTGATGTGGATTTGGCGCGGGGTGGATCCGCGAGAAATTCTGGACGTTCAGGCGCGTATCGTGATGAGTGACGCCGAGCGCACCGATGCCGATCTTTACGATACGGTGATCGGTTACCGTGGCGGCAACTGGATTTATGAATGGGCAAAACAGGCGATGGACTGGCAGCAGAAAGCCTGCCAGGAAACGGACCCTGAGCGCAGTGGTCGCTACTGGCTGCACGCCTCGACGCTGTACAACATCGCCGCTTATCCGCACCTGAAAGGGGACGATCTGGCGGAACAGGCGCAGGCATTATCTAACCGTGCCTATGAAGAAGCCGCGCAGCGACTGCCCGGAACGTTACGCGAGATGGAATTTAGCGTGCCCGGCGGTTCCCCCGTCACCGGTTTCTTGCATATGCCAAAAGGCGACGGTCCGTTCCCGACGGTGCTGATGTGCGGCGGTCTGGATTCAATGCAAACCGACTATTACACGCTGTATGAGCGCTATTTCGCGCCGCGCGGCATCGCCATGCTCACGCTGGACATGCCTTCCATCGGTTTCTCTTCGAAGTGGAAGCTGACGCAGGACTCCAGCCTGCTGCACCAGCATGTGCTGAAAGCCTTACCCAACGTGCCGTGGGTCGATCATACCCGTGTGGCAGCGTTTGGGTTCCGTTTTGGCGCCAACGTGGCCGTTCGTCTGGCCTATCTTGAATCGCCACGTCTGAAAGCGGTGGCCTGCCTGGGGCCGGTTGTGCATGCGTTGCTGAGCGAGCCGTTACGTCAGGGGACAGTACCGGAAATGTATCTTGACGTTCTGGCGAGCCGGCTGGGGATGCACGATGCGTCTGATGAAGCGTTGCGTGTAGAGCTTAATCGCTATTCGCTGAAGGTACAGGGACTGCTTGGCCGACGTTGCCCGACGCCAATGCTGTCGGGCTTCTGGAAGAACGATCCGTTCAGCCCGGAAGAGGAGTCACGCTTAATCACCTCTTCATCTTCCGACGGTAAGTTGCTGGAGATTCCCTTCAATCCGGTGTATCGCAATTTTGACAAAGCGTTACAGGAAATCACTCGCTGGATTGAAAAGAGATTGTGTTAATAATTTGCTAAATTCTACTGTTTTGGTAAAACAGTTGCTTCACAACAGGAGATCGCAATGACGTTACCGAGTGGACACCCGAAGAGCAGATTAATCAAGAAATTCACCGCGCTTGGCCCTTATATCCGCGAAGGAAAGTGCGAAGATAATCGATTCTTTTTCGATTGCCTGGCTGTTTGCGTCAACGTGAAGCCCGCGCCTGAAGTGCGCGAATTCTGGGGCTGGTGGATGGAACTGGAAGCGCACGAAAAGCGTTTTACTTATAGCTACAAATTTGGTCTGTTCGACAAAGCGGGCGACTGGACAAGCGTGCCTGTCAAAGATAAAGAAGTGGTTGAGCGACTGGAATATACCCTGCGCGAGTTTCATGAGAAGTTGCGTGAGTTGTTAAACTCGCTGCATCTGTCACTGGAGCCGGCTGATGATTTCCGTGACGAGCCGGTGAAATTAACGGCGTAATCCAAAAAGGGGCCGGATGATTCATCCGGTCCCTCTGTTTTGTTCACCGGATAAGTCAACTCATCCGGCCCATTCTGGCATCAGAACTGATAGGTCATACCCAGCGCCACGATGTCATCGCTGTTGACGCCCAGTTTGTTGTTGTCATCAATCTGGTTGATTTTATAATCAACAAACGCCGACATATTCTTGTTGAAATAATAGGTCGCGCCGACATCGATATATTTCACGATATCTTCATCACCGATACCTTCAATATCTTTGCCTTTCGACTGAACGTAACCGATGGACGGACGCAGGCCGAAATCAAACTGATATTGCGCGACGGCTTCGAAGTTTTGCGCTTTGTTGGCAAAACCACCGGAGATCGGCGCCATATTGCGGGTTTCAGAATAGATGGTTGCCAGATAGATATTGTTACCATCATATTTCAGACCGGTTGCCCAGCCTTCAGCATTCTGGCCATGACCACGCGCCTGCAGGTTTTGCTCATTGGTACGGTCAGAGTTGGCGTAGGCGCCAATGATAGCGAAATCGCTGCCGCCGAAGTCGTAGCTCAGTGATGTCCCGAACCCGTCACCGTTTTGTTTCTTCACGTCACGGTCTTCGTTTTTGCCCTGATATTGCAGGGTCATGTTCAGACCATCGATCATGCCGAAGAAGTCGGTATTCCGGTATGTCGCCAGGCCGCTGGCGCGTTTGGTCATAAAATTATCGGTCTGAGCCAGACCGTCACCACCAAATTCCGGGAACATATCGGTCCAGGCGGCAACGTCATAAAGTGCGCCCAGGTTACGGCCATAATCGAAAGAGCCGATATCTTTTAGCTTGACCCCGGCAAACGCCAGACGCGTTTTCTGACCGGATTCGCTTTCGGTTTTGTTGCCTGCAAATTCCGCTTCCCAACGACCATAACCGGTCAGTTGATCGTTAATCTGCGTTTCGCCTTTAAAACCAAAGCGGACATAAGTCTGGTCGCCGTCTTTGCTGTCATTATCGCTGAAATAGTGCATCGCTTTAACTTTGCCATACACATCCAGTTTATTACCGTCTTTATTAAACACTTCCGCTGCCTGCACGGATGCCGATGCCACAATACCCATCACCACTAATGCCAGAGTGCTCTTTTTCATTTTCAGTCCTGATTTAACGTACGCGCTATTATTTACTGGGTGTGATCCCCGTTGAAAGACAGGAGGGTTTTAACGTTCTGGAGTGAAGGTTTTATGACAACGTAAGAATAATTTTAAAAAAGGATGTTTTTCTGTTTCAGTAATAAAAACGTCAAAAATTGCCGCTACGCTTGCTGATCCAGCACAACAAAATTCCATGCTTTGTGCGCTGCTTGTTGGCAACCGGGGCCAGTCCTGCTAAAACGTTCGTTTACTATCATTTTCCCTATTTTGAACGGCAGAGAATCATGAGTGACAGCCAGACGCTGGTGGTAAAACTCGGCACCAGTGTACTAACGGGCGGATCGCGCCGCCTGAACCGTGCCCACATCGTAGAACTTGTTCGTCAGTGCGCGCAGTTGCATACCGCAGGACACCGTATTGTTATCGTCACGTCAGGGGCTATCGCCGCCGGGCGTGAACACCTCGGATATCCGGAACTGCCGGCGACTATTGCTACCAAGCAACTGCTGGCGGCGGTCGGGCAGAGCCGACTGATCCAACTGTGGGAACAGCTGTTTTCGATTTACGGCATTCACGTCGGACAGATGCTGCTGACGCGGGCGGACATGGAAGACCGGGAGCGCTTTTTGAATGCGCGCGACACCCTGCGTGCCCTGCTGGATAACAATATCGTTCCGGTTATCAATGAGAACGATGCGGTTGCTACAGCGGAAATTAAAGTAGGGGATAATGACAATCTCTCCGCGCTGGCGGCTATCCTCGCCGGGGCGGACAAACTGCTGCTGCTGACCGATCAACAGGGGCTGTTCACCGCCGACCCGCGTACCGATTCGCAGGCCGAACTGATTAAAGATGTCTACGGGATTGATGATGCGTTGCGCGCTATCGCTGGCGACAGCGTATCGGGGCTGGGAACGGGCGGCATGGGCACTAAGCTACAGGCCGCTGACGTCGCCTGTCGCGCCGGTATCGACACCATCATTGCCGCTGGCAGCAAACCCGGTGTGATTGGTGATGTGATGGAAGGCATCTCTGTCGGCACCCGCTTCCATGCCCAGGCCTCTCCGCTGGAGAATCGCAAGCGCTGGATCTTCGGCGCGCCGCCTGCCGGTGAAATCACCGTGGATGAAGGCGCAACGGCGGCGATTCTGGAACGCGGTAGTTCATTGCTACCGAAAGGCATTAAAAGCGTGACAGGCAACTTCTCACGTGGTGAAGTGATCCGCATCTGTAATCTGGAAGGGCGCGACATTGCCCACGGCGTGAGCCGCTACAATAGCGACGCGTTGCGCCGCATTGCCGGCCACCACTCCCAGCAGATTGACGCGATTCTGGGCTATGAATACGGCCCGGTTGCTGTCCATCGTGATGACATGATTACCCGTTAAGGAGCAGATAAATGCTGGAACAAATGGGCATTGCTGCCAAAGCGGCGTCGTACAAACTGGCGCTGCTCTCCAGTCGTGAAAAAAATCGCGTGCTGGAAAAAATAGCTGATGAGCTTGAAGCGCAAACGGAAACTATCCTGAACGCCAATGCGCAGGACGTGGCCGAAGCGCGCGCGAATGGCCTGAGCGAGGCGATGCTTGATCGCCTGGCGCTGACGCCTGCGCGCCTGAAGGCAATTGCTGATGACGTTCGTCAGGTTTGCAATCTGGCGGATCCGGTCGGGCAGGTGATTGACGGAGGGCTGCTGGACAGCGGGCTGCGTCTGGAGCGTCGCCGTGTGCCGCTGGGCGTGATTGGCGTGATTTATGAAGCCCGCCCGAACGTCACCGTCGATGTCGCCTCTCTGTGTCTGAAAACGGGTAATGCGGCGATTCTTCGTGGCGGTAAAGAGACGTATCGCACCAATGCTGCCACCGTCCACGTGATCCAGCAGGCATTAACCTCCTGCGGGCTACCGGAGGCGGCGGTTCAGGCCATTGAAAGCCCTGATCGTGCGCTGGTGAATGAGATGCTGCGCATGGATAAGTATATCGACATGCTGATCCCTCGTGGTGGCGCAGGTCTGCATAAGCTGTGCCGCGAGCAGTCGACCATTCCGGTGATCACCGGTGGGATTGGCGTCTGCCATATCGTTGTCGATGACAGCGCAGAGATTGCCCCGGCGCTGAAGATTATCGTCAATGCGAAAACGCAACGTCCGAGCACCTGTAACACGGTCGAGACGCTGTTAGTACATCAGGACATCGCGGCGCGTTTTCTGCCTGCGTTGAGCCAGCAGATGGCGGAGAGCGGCGTAACGCTGCATGCGGACGAACGGTCGCTTGCCCTGTTGAGCTCGGGTCCGGCAAACGTGGTGGCAGTGAAAGCGGAAGAGTTCGATGACGAGTTTCTGTCGCTGGATTTGAACGTCAAAATCGTCGCGGACCTGGATGACGCCATCGCGCATATTCGCGAGCACGGCACTCAGCATTCCGACGCTATCCTGACGCGCACCATGCACAACGCGAACCGTTTTGTGAATGAAGTGGATTCGTCTGCGGTATACGTCAACGCCTCGACCCGTTTTACCGATGGCGGACAGTTTGGTCTCGGTGCGGAAGTGGCGGTGAGCACGCAAAAACTGCATGCCCGCGGTCCGATGGGGCTGGAAGCGCTGACCACCTATAAGTGGATCGGCTTTGGTGACGATACGATTCGTGCCTAATTAATGCCGGGTGATGCAAAATCAGCCACTTGATTCGCAAGGCTATTGACGCATCGCCCGGTTAGTTTTAACCTTCTACCCCGTGCTCACACTCGTGGTCACGTCCTCTTCAGGGCCGATATAGCTCAGTTGGTAGAGCAGCGCATTCGTAATGCGAAGGTCGTAGGTTCGACTCCTATTATCGGCACCATCCTACCTATTTTAACGTCTCCCTAAGTCTACTCAAACACCTTTTAAACCCTTATAATACGCGGTTTCACGGCCCTTATTGTCTCTGCTCGTCTACTCACGTTCACAGAAATCTACGGTGAGTTGGGGGTATCAATGGGGGTATTCGCTGTTCGGTCTAAAGGAGATACCCCCAGATGAAGCTCAATGCCAGACAGGTCGAGACTGCCAAGCCCAAAGATAAACCCTACAAGATGGCTGATGGTGGTGGCCTCTACTTATTGGTTAAAACTAACGGGTCACGCTACTGGCGTTTAAAGTATCGTATCGATGGAAAGGAAAAGTTATTGGCGCTGGGGGTATATCCCGATGTGTCTTTGGCTGATGCCAGAGCAAAACGTGATGAAGCTCGAAAAGGTATCGCTGGGGGTATCGATCCTTTAGAACTTAAGAAAGAACATAAAGCTGAGCGTGAAGCGCAGGTCAAAAACACCTTTCAGCAAATTGCGCTCGAATGGCACAGCATGAAAGTGAAAAAATGGTCAGTTGGGTATGCCTCTGACATTCTCGAAGCTTTCAATAAAGATATTTTTCCTTTTCTTGGTCAACGGCCTGTTGCGGACATTAAGCCATTAGAGCTTCTTAATGTGCTTAAAAAAATCGAAGCCAGAGGTGCAACAGAGAAAGCAAAGAAAGTGCGCCAACGATGTGGTGAAGTGTTTCGCTATGCCATCGTAACAGGCAGAGCCGAGTATAATCCTGCGCCTGATCTCACAAGTGCCATGCAGGGGCATGAATCTACACATTACCCGTTCCTGACCACCGAAGAGCTTCCTGCCTTCTTTAAAGCCCTTGCTGGCTACTCTGGTAGTGAATTGATGGTGTTGGCAGCGAGATTGTTGATCCTTACTGGCCTAAGAACGGGTGAATTGCGTGGTGCCTTATGGTCGGAAATCGATTCCGAGAAAGCGCTATGGGAAATTTCTGCTGAACGCATGAAAATGCGCCGCCCTCATATCATCCCGCTATCTACCCAAGCGTTAGCCATTATCGAACAGATCAGAGCAATGACGGGACAATTCCCTTTGCTGTTTCCGGGCCGCAATGATCCAAGTAAGACCATGAGCGAAGCCAGTATCAATCAGGTATTTAAGCGAATCGGCTATACAGGACGGGTTACGGGTCACGGCTTCCGTCATACCATGAGCACCGTTCTTCATGAACAGGGCTACAACACTGCATGGATTGAAACCCAACTAGCCCATGTTGATAAGAATGCTATCCGTGGCACCTACAACCATGCGCAATATCTCGATGGCAGACGCGAGATGCTGCAATGGTATGCCAACTACATGGTAAGCCTTGAGAAAGGCGGTAATGTCGTACAGGGAACGTTTAATCGGCGTGGGTAAGGATAACTGCTGATGAAAGAAGGGTTATGTCTTAACGGGCATAGCCCTTTTTCTTGGCTAATGCAGATAAGAATTAAGTCAGAATTTAAACTGATATTTGTTAACTAATTGATTAATATAAAAATTATAAAATACCTTAAAACAGGAAAATAAATAGCACTTATTGCTAAATCGCTCTACACCCCGCCCAGTGACAGCTCTCCCGCCATTTCATCTGTTTTTGTATGAAAAACACTCAATCCGAGTTCAATTCTGATTTTCCGAGGGTTGAACGTCATAAGCGATCTGCAGATACTACATTCATCAAAACAACAACGGAGAAATATATGACAACAAGAAAACTTATTCGCTTGCCAGAAGTGATGAATAAAACAGGATTTAGCAAAGCATGGATCTATAGACTTATTAGTAAGGGTGATTTTCCTAAGCCGATTAAGATTGGAATAAGAGCCTGTGCCTTTGTTGAAAGTGAGATTGATGAATGGATTGAACAACTGATCTATTCATCACGCAATACAGCAGCATAATAATATATGGGTAGTATGTGAAAGCAATATAAACATATATTTATAAAATACAACAATCCCTTTTAAATAATACATGAAAGTGTAGGGGGATATTTACTTAACGATTAAATAAGGAACCCAAAATGAAAAAAGAAAATAAGTGTAATAGTCAGAACTCAGCAGAACTTACAGCATTGTTAGAATACTCTCGCTTTACCAAGAAAGTGCTTGCGAAGCCTGCTAATGAAGTATTCGATCTATTTACTGACAAGTATTATATGGAAACTGTTTACGATGATATTATTGATAAAACGAAGAAGAGTATTGATCAAAGTCAGCATAGATTCATAGATTTTGAAGAGGTTAGAATAAATATAATGTGCATGCATACAGAAGCCATTATGATTTGTTATATGTGAAAATAAAATAGCTCAAAATGGATTGTTTAGCGTTTAGAGATTTTATATGAGTAATATAGATATCATAAGCAAAAGGTCAGATATATATCTGACCTTTATTAGGTTTACTATCATTAATCAATAATGATTTTGTGAAATATTTTCTTTATTTCTATTGACTATTAAAATATAAGTTTTATAAAAAGTAAAGATACAAAAAAAGCCAGATGATAAATCTGACTTTTTAAGGACTAAAAAAGTTTTCGCTGACTTTTTTAAGTCTTGTAATCAGTTAGAGGAATAACGCGATTACAAATATAATAAAGTATTAAATAATCTTTTCATATTTGTCAAATCTAAATCTGAGCTTTTTACAAGTCTTTTAAATACCACTTCCAGAATCTTTAATGTCCTCGAAAGCAATCAAATTATAAACCTTTGTATCAGGTCTGCATATGTGGAGCAATTGAGCGCGAGTCGCTAATGAGAGATGTCCGTATGTTTTGTTGATTGTAGGTATAGAAGGGGAAGCGACGTAATACCAACCCGAAGCGAAGTTCTAAACAGATAAGTGAAGTTGTATATGGAATAGCTATGAGAAAGCCCTACCTTTGTTGACAGCATAAATAGGGGATAACAATACATTAATCTGCATGAACGAATCTGGGGGTGTCGTAGGGTGTCCTACATTGGAAACGATGTCGAGCTTTAAGCCAGATCAACTTGGGTGAAGTCATATTTTTCATCTTGGTTTTCGCCAATCTTGATAGATTTTCAACAAAATAAGTTGAAAATTTCAGGAGGCGAAGCCTTGGGTGAAGTCCCATTTTCGGGGGCGAGCACAAGGCAGTATATAGCTCCCACTAAAGCTAAGTTTATTTATAGTAAAGGTGCCTTGTTTTATATGGCACTAATAAAATATAAAGCAGAGCTAGATCAAAAAAACTATAAAACGAAGGCTAATAAAGTAAAAGGAAAATATATCTAAAAAATATAAAAAAAGTCTCGTTCCAGATATCCCATCATAGAACTTTTCCCGCTGTTGTCCGTTCAAGATCCAAATCCTTAACAAGAATAGAACGGTATAAAAGATCGATTAGTTAATATTGATAGGTTTTAGCAATCAAAGGTACTAAATCGATCGTTATTAATTGCTTTAAACGATCATTTGTTTAATTTTGATAGTTATAATCTATCATTGTTTGTTTTTTCGATCGGTACAAACGATATGACTAGACATGAAAATAATTGAATCCTAAGGCGTTTACAGGTCAGTCGTAGATCTGTGCTATTGGTGAAGGAAAAGGTATGCGGAAATTTATGTTAGTGGCAGGTCTTGCCGTCCTGCTAGCAGGGTGTGGCGATGATGGCATCTATGGCAACTATGTTAATCAACAGTTCGGCGTCAGGCTTGATATTCAGAAAGATGTGATCAAGTTTCGCGATGGTGTTTTTACCGTTAAAAGCTGGGATGAAAGCAAGAAACCCATCTATATAGCCAAAACGCAAAACAAAGATCTTGGCTCTTGGACTTTTAAAATCGAAAAAGTCAAAGATGGCGTCGTCTATCAAGGTGCTGTTTTTAAAAGGAACTGAAAAATGGAAAACAACACAATCAAATGCCCCTTTTGCCTAAAAGAAAGCCAAAGAGGTGTTCAGGTATGCACAGGCTGCCAAGCGTCAGTTCTGTATGGAACATATCCCGGTTGGTATGCGGCGGTGATCATCCTGTTAGCTTTTGGTCTGTCAGTGCTGATTGGAATGTCTACTGGCATGGCAGGAGCAACAATTAGCTTACCAATAATAGCTATTGTCGGTTTTGTCGCGGGTAAGGCAATTTTCTCAGACAACATTATCTTCAGAAGAAGAATGTAAATCAGTCCCGTCTTTCAGGGTGATGCTCCACTACGTGAACCATCACCCATATAAATTTTATTTCCTCCCCCTATGTCATCAAGCACTAAATCGGAACCCGTAAACGGGACCCCACGATTTAGCACTTGACGATTTGTCCCCGCTACTACGCATAGCTACCAGAAAGACAATATATTATTTACCCTATCTTTTATTTGCGTTTTATTCGTCGTGCAGTGTATTTATTATGTAGCCGCTATTGACAAGTATTTTATATCGGTTATTTATTTAAATATAAGTATAGTTCAGCTTTTTTGTTTTTCGGAAACTGAGGCAAGGTGTAATAGCGTATCCGCTATTTACCCAATCCTTCGGATTGCCCTATCTCGCTTTGCTCGTAGGGTTGAAAAAGATCTACCCTTCCGCCTGTTCCCCTTATCAAATGGGAGGCGGTAAATCAAACCCCAAAGATTTGCTTTGGATATTATAAATAATATTAGGAGTTATACATATGTCGCACGATTTTAGTATTGAAAGAAAAAAAGATAAAAAAGTAGCTTTCTTTTTTGGTTATGCTGACGCTGTTTTTTATAAGAGTTTTCATTGTGAAGAGTATAATAATCATTTTTCAGGTAGCAATGAAGGTAAAACAATAAGTAAAAAAGGAGCGGAAAGCGCATTAAATAAAATAATAAATAGCGAAGAAATAAAGAACTATCCAGATCCTGAACGTATCAATGACATTAAAGATTTTTATAATAATGTTGTTTTAAAATCAAAAGAAGAAGATAAGTTTTATATTCATTTTAGTTGAGGAGATTAATATATGATTATAGCAATAGCAATGATGCTTCTTTGTATTCTTTTAGGTGCGTTTATGATCCGTAGTTGTATGAGTAAAACAAACACATCAAGCGAAGCAAAGCAAGCAATATCAGATGTTAGAAAGATAATAGACAAAAAAGAACTTATAAAATACAAAAAGAGGCATCAACAATGATTATGGAATATGAAATAAAACTTAATGTATTAGCGCGTTTTTTCTATTATATTGAACAAGCTAAAGATATACCTTTTGATTACTCTAGCTATGAGGAACAAAGCTTATGTTATTTTGTTTCCAATAGATACATTAACGAAAATAAAGCTGACGAGCTTATACAAACATTGATAGATACTAATGATGATGATTATATAAAAGCTATAAGTGATTATGTTCAGTATAAAGCTTTTAATGAAGTGAGAAAGAAATATGAAGACAGATAGAAAGAGAGGACGTATAGAATTAAATCACGAAGAGCGCAGAGATATATCTATACAGTTTAGAGTAAACAAAGCAGAGTTTGACTATTTAAAAGAGCTTGTTGAAGCATCTGGCCTTGAAAGAGGCCATTACATCCGAAAAGAGATTTTAAACGCTGAACCCATTATTAAGAGAAAGATGCCAGAAGTTAATCAAAAAACATACTTACAGATGTCAGTTCTTGGTAATAACATAAATCAGGCCGTTAAAAAGTTAAATGGTAATGAATATTTTAATAAAGATGATGTTGATAAAATAATGTTTAATATAAAGCAGGTTGGCAGAAGATTGACAGAAATTAATAAAGATCTGGGGTATGTATGAAAGGGAATGTGGCTAAAACAGGGAGATCATTTAAAAATAGAGTTGAGTATATATTAAAAGACGATCACAGTTTTATTTGTAGCAATATGTCAGTAGATAAAAATAATGTTAGTGATTTAACTGATGAGTTCAAAGCTGTAAGCAGCTTTAGACACGATATAAAAAAACCAGTGTTTCATGCTTTTTTATCTCTTCCCAAGAATGAACATTTAACAGATCAGGAATGGGAAGAAATAGCAAAAGACTATTTGAAAGAAATGAATATCGATATAGAAAAACATCAATATATTTGTGTGCGTCATAAAGATACTGATAAAGACCATATCCATATAGTAGCGAATCGTGTCGGCCTTGATGGTTCTGTATGGCACGGTCAGCACTCAGCATTTAATACAATAGCAGCTTGTGAACGTTTAGAAGTAAAGCACGGCTTAACCATTACACAGGGGCTTAAAGGTCAAAAATCAGACGTATCAGCACCAACCAAGAACGAGATCGAGCAAGCTCTCCGTATAGGTGAAAAACCAGCTCGAATCGTGCTACAGAACGCACTACAAGCGGCTTTAGTCGGTAAGCCTGATTTGTCCACGTTCGTAGAACGTCTGCAGGCTGTAGGCATCGAGCCAGCCTTCAACGTAGCTTCTACTGGCAGCGTCGCTGGGGTGTCATTTGGTATCAAAAATAATGAAAAAAATATTTATTTTAAAGGCTCTCAGTTAGGCAAAAAATTTAGTTGGAACACTATAAAAAATAAGGTGAAATATGACAAAAATAGAAATGATGAACTCGTTAGAAGATTCTCAGCAAGAAAAACAGATGACGAAAATAGTATTAGACGATCATTTATTGAATCAAATATCAATGACGGTGGAGCCTCTGACCGAATCGATGATGATACTATCGGAATCAGTCAGTACAGCATTAAATCAGACACAACAGACACTTACAAGAGTGAACAACTCATTAGAAGCAACAACAACAGCTTTAAACTCAGCGAAAAATATAATAGACCAACAGGCTCAAAAGTTAGAAGAACAACACAGAAAGCTGCACAAATACTCAACAGAGTTAAAAAACAATACAATAAAGAAACAGTCAAAACTAATAATAAAAGTGGCTTCAATAGTGGGCGTGATAAATTTAGTGGTGGTTCTATTGGTAGGATACTTGACCATGCAGAAACAGCCACAATTGCCACCAATAAATTTAGACTCAAAGGCCGTAGCAGCATCAATAGTCGAGCAACTAAGATCGAAGAGATAAGAGTGAAACTTGGAATAAAAAAAATAGTTATTCAGCCAACGAATAAAGAAAAAATAGTTAAAGAAGAAATAAAGAAAAAGCCATTTTATATGGTTGATAATGAGAGTAGATTTAAATCGAAGTTAAAAGAAAATATAAAAAAAGAATATCCAACAAAACAAATACTGACACAGCGAGATGAAGAACATCATTCAAAACCGATTTTTAAACCTCGATAACTTTGTAATATAACCCTGAACGTTTTATATTGGTTGATACTTTAATTAAGAAAGTAATGAGTGGTGATTTTATATAATATAAAAACCGCCCGAAGGCGGTATTAAATGTATATAATTACTGAACGCAATCAATTAGAGTGTAAGTTGTTTTAATGACTACATCGTTTTCTAATACATCTCTAGCGATCAAACGAACACGCCAATGCTTTCCAACAATGGAGTTTATTTCAGCAGGATGTTTATCTAAAAAAGATTTACTAATCCTACCTTTTATTGACTGTTCAGTATTAGTAGTAATAATTTCAAATTTTTTATCACTTGGCAGTAAATAAAGTTCACCCTCAATTTCAAAGTTTCTTTCCTCTGATATTCTTACTGTCTCCATTCGACTTTTAGCCATTCTTATTTTGCTTTCAGATAATATATATTCATTTCTGTCATCAACAATTTTTAGAGTCGCACCAGCATTAAATAATACGTTGTAAAATGACATTAACTCATTCATTACTCGAGAGTCTAGTTGCTCTATAATATCTTCAAATGTAGCTTCATCAGAAGATGATACTCTTCCAATTATATTATTTACATCCTCAACAACATATTTCAAATCCGAATCGATAATTGATTCTTCTGATTTTAATCCTTCTTCCAAAATAAAACCAAAGGATCCACGAGCAACATCAGTTATCATTAATTTTGTATTTACACTATTTGGAATAGGGCCTCTTTGCGATAAAGAACCATTTTCCAAGAAAGCAAAACGCTTGGATATTAATGATTGAAATTTATCTAGAATAGCAGACGTAAAGTCCGCATCTATTCCTTTAGAACCAAAAACAGGATTGCCACCAAAGAACAAACCTACTTCTGCCTTATTCGAATGATAATCCTTAATGGCATCTATTTTTTCAGCGATCTCTTGTCGCCTGCTGTTCATCTGCAAGAAACCAATAGGGTCAACGTCCTCGCGACCTTGAATTAAATATTCGATAGAGGACAGTTCTGCCTGTAAAGTATCTAACTCTAATCTTTTCAGCATGATCCACCTCCATCTACAGTTTGGCTGCAACCAACGAGTTGTGTAAGAATCTCTTGTTTCTTAGCATCCAGTATAGCTCTTGCCGCAGCATCATCAGAATTCATGGAAACACTTAAAATCCCCTTCCATAGATTTGATACTCTTGAGTGTGAGAAGAGACCAAACCAATATGCTGTTTTTTCAACCAACATATCCGGGGGTATACACAGATCTACATGATATGCATCACAGTGATAAGCGCTTTTGGACTGCTTAGGATTAAATAAATCGGGATTAGCCATAACAATTGGCATCAGTTCGTCATTTTCCATGTATCCATTGCCTTGACTGCTCAACGGGCGATAGACATACGTAACAATATCAACATCAGCCGGTGCCCTACCTCTGTTGTTTGCTGACTCACAATCTTCAACAAAGCTTCCATCTATCCATTGGAAACCCTCAGTAAAGCCAACTGTTCTTAGCTTTTCTCTGTAGGCAAGCAGGCCTTCAAGGATGGTAATTCGTTCAATACTTGTTGCAAAACGACTAACGATATCCGTCATTGCAACTTTGTATGGCGATGCATTTGCCCTTTGAGCGGCCGAATCACCAGTGAAAGGAGGTAAGACTCCAGATGTTGTAAACGCTGGTATCACACACTCACTCCATAACAATCAGATTGATTGAGCGACTACTTTAGCTCAATAGATATGTGTTCATCTTAAGCGTATTATCGCAGGTTGGCAATTAAAATCCTTTTAAAAAACAATACCATCCATCAATTCAACATGCTGATTTTTCGAGGTTTTCTCAAATTTAGTTATGCTTATGTAATGCTACCTAACTGACTAAAAGTAATGCTCTTTTCACACAAAAGCCTTAACAGAGGAAACGCAATATTACGTGACTTAATGCCTCTGCTCATTCTCATTAGTTATACCAATGTAATGTTTTCTCACAGCAAAAGTGAAGTAGCTACCTGTGCAGCATTATAGGCGGGAAATCCATTGGGGGTATCTTTGGGGGTATCACCAAAGATGAAATAGGAAATTAATATTATTAATCAAATGAATATGAAATAGGTATTGTTCCTATTATCGCACCATTTCAAACTCTTTCCGGATCTCTCTAAAGCAACTCAAAGCCTGTATGCTGCGCTTTCTGGCCCGAATCGTATCGTCGGCCATCAACCAGACTTAACCAACATCAAGTTACAGTTGGGGGCATAAGTGGGGGCATTCTGTGTTCGGTCCAGGGAGATGCCCCCAATGAAGCTAAATGCACGACAGGTAGACGCTGCGAAACCCAGAGAGAAAGCCTATAAGCTGGCAGATGGTGCTGGTTTGTATTTTGAAGTTGTTCCCTCTGGTTCTCGATACTGGCGTATAAAATCGCTTAAATCATCACAAAGTTAAACAGAATGAATATAAAGGGAAAGTAATAGCGACGGTTTAGCGGAGCGTGGTCATTCCAGTTTTTGCCTGGATTATCAATTTTATTACTTATGTATTATTGCTGCGGTTGAATAGTGAAGAATAAAAAACAGAAGAAAATCAGGAAAACACTGAACTACACTATTAACGATTGATAAAATTAAAATGACATTCCGTAACATTGGGGTATTTTTCTTTATCATAGACGAGGATTTATTCATTATGATATAATATGACAGAAAAATACGCAGATTATTAATCTGCCAGTAATGTAAATAAATTCTTCAGGAGACCATTCCAGTGGGACGTAAATGGGCCAATATTGTTGCTAAAAAAACGGCTAAAGACGGTGCAACATCTAAAGTATATGCAAAATTCGGTGTAGAAATCTATGCTGCTGCAAAACAAGGTGAACCCGATCCTGAGTCAAACTCATCATTAAAATTCGTCATTGAACGTGCGAAACAAGCGCAGGTTCCAAAACATGTTATTGATAAAGCAATTGATAAAGCCAAAGGTGGCGGAGATGAAACCTTCGTGCAAGGGCGTTATGAAGGCTTCGGTCCCAATGGCTCAATGGTTATCGCTGAAACGTTGACTTCAAATGTTAACCGTACGATTGCTAATGTCCGCACAATTTTTAATAAAAAAGGCGGGAATATCGGAGCGGCAGGTGCTGTCAGCTATATGTTTGACAATACTGGCGTGATTGTATTTGAAGGATCAGACCCTGATCATATTTTTGAAATTTTGCTTGATGCTGAAGTTGATGTTCGCGATGTAACCGAAGAAGAAGGAAACATCGTTATTTATACTGAACCTACAGATCTTCATAAAGGAATTGCAGCGCTAAAAGCAGCTGGAATTACTAAGTTTTCAACAACAGAATTAGAGATGATTGCTCAATCAGAAGTTGAACTTTCACCCGAGGATTTAGAAATCTTTGAAGGACTTATTGATGCCCTTGAAGATGATGATGATGTGCAAAAAGTATATCATAACGTTGCAAATCTCTAATGATTAATTAAAGAAATCTGTCATTGTGGCAGATTTCTTTAAAGTCACTTGTTCCGTGTGAAGAGAAAACATAGCCAGGTAATTATTAATAATGCTGACTATGTGAAATGACTGTTGAGCAATGATTGAATCAGGTGGAGAACTGCGGCGTAAAATAAAAATCCGATGTACTCCGTTTTGCCCATGTGCTATCACATCCTGAATACTTCTCGGTTCTTTGAAGAACATATGCCGACACCCATTAATGCTGATTATTTTTTTGAAAAATTAGAGACGAAAACCGGTCTCGATTACATCCTGCGGGCCCGAGAAAAGGTGCCTGAAAAGGGGATGTATATAAAACCGCATGTCCATTTCGAACACGAAATCATGTGGTTTCGCAACGCGAAAGGCAGCTATAGCATTGGCCGGGAGAAGTTCAGGATTGAGAATAACACCTTGATTTATGTCAGCCCGTTAGTCCTTCATGATATGGAGCTGGAATTTACAAACGACCATGAGCGTTATATTTTACAATACGATCGGGCAATGCTCAGCAATCTGAAATATCTCCTCCCGGTTCTGGAGCCGCATATCGGCGTTGTCACCTGCCTGAGCGAAAAAGAGGCTGACAGGCTGGATTTCATCTTCAGATGGTTTTCAGATGTGAACGACGAGGCGCATACGGAAAATGAGATCAGGCCGCTGCTTATTCTCTTGCTGAATACGGTACTCCAGCATGCGATGACTTCAGATAAGATTTCGTCGCAAACGGATAGCCAGCCAATATTTAGCATGATCATCAACTTCGTTATTGCCATGGAAACAGGGACATCCTTTAACATGAGTCTGAACGAAGCAGCAGACGCTGTTGGGTTGTCATCCGGGCATTTCTCCAGAGTATTTAAAAAGATCATGCAGGTCAGTTTTAAAGAGTATTTACTGCGCAAGAAAATCGCCATGTCGGTCCAGCTACTGCGTACTACCGATCTCAGCATCACCGATATCGCGTACAAATGTGAATTTACGGATGCCGCCTACTATTGCTACCAGTTCAGGCGATTTATCGGCGTTACGCCGAAAAAATTCAGAACCAGTAACCTCACCTCTGAGCAGCTTAAAATCAGCGATCGCCTCTCCAGTTAACTCTTGTCAATTGAGAATAAGCCAGGTATGGCTAATGATTAACATTGATAACGATTCTTTGGCAAAATAAATCACGCAAGCGTCTCCGCGGGCAGTTCTTAGCGGAAGTGTGATCAACACATAGCACCTGGCGCAAAAAAATTATATAAACAGCCCATTTATCTACATTTTTTATCCCCTGTAGCACTTATCTTTTATATTGAGGCCGGCCCTGGATATTTAAAATTCTTGAACCTCCCAAGTAAAAGGTATTTCTATGAATACGTCTGGAGTCAAAGTAAAAATAGGCTATGGATTAGGTGATGGCGCGTCAAATATTATCTGGCAAACCATTATGCTGTTTATGGCCTATTTTTATACGGATATCTATGGATTAAGTGCTTTTCATATGGGGACAATGTTTCTGGTTGTCCGGGCCTTTGATGCTGTTGCTGATGTTTATATCGGCTATCTTGCGGATCATACCAAAACGAAATATGGCCAGTTCAGACCTTATTTACTTTGGTTTTCGCTTCCCTTTGGTATCTTTGGCGCATTGACATTTTATACGCCTGATTTTGGCGAGACGGGCAGGATTGTTTATGCGTATGTTTCTTACACAGCACTCTCTCTCTTTTACTCTCTCGTCAACGTTCCTTACTGCGCATTAATCAATAATATTTCAAAGGATGCAAAGGAACGGGTTTCAATGCAATCGTATCGTTTTGCCTTCGCGGCATTGGGCGGCATTATTGTGTCTGTTGTCGCATTACCATTAACCAAAATACTTGGTGCAGGCGATCTGCAAAAAGGTTATTTCCTTGCCATGGTTATCATGGGAGGGATGAGTACAATCATGTTCTTTCTCTGCTTTGCGATGACGAAAGAGAACTATGTGAAAGACGTGGATAAAAACCATAACCTGCGGGGGATTTATCAGGAACTGCTTATTATTATGAAAGATTTTAACTGGCGCTGTATCTTCTCACTTAATATTGCCAGCCTGATTGCCGGTATTTTAAAAACGGGTGGGGCGATCTATTTCGTCAGTTATTATATGAAACGACCTGATTTAGTCAGCACGGTATTGGTCATTATTCTTTGCACGCGATTTGTGGGAGCCATGTCCACCACACTATTGTACAAAAACTTTGATCGAGTACGCGCCTACAAACTGACACTGGTGATACAGGCTATTATCCTGACTGCACTTTTTGCCGTCCCTGCGGAATCTGTACTCATGATTTGCGGCGTCATCTGCCTGATCCATTTTATTGACTCAAGCTCAGCGCCTTTGCAATGGAGTCTGTTGAGCGACATTATTGATAATGTTGAGAAAAAATCTCATCGTTCATTAAGCGGACTGGTTTTTTCCACCAATTTATTTGCCATCAAAATTGGTATTGCTGTGGGAGGCGCCATTATCGGCTGGTTGTTGACCTTTGGTGGTTATATCGGAAACGCCGCGATGCAGACGGACCTCGCCATCATGACGGTGCGTCTGATTTTTACGATTATCCCGGCCGTTTTTGTCTTAATCATGTTTTTTATTATGCAGCAATATCGTTCCTATGCTGTGTAAATACAGAAATATCACTTAGTCAGTATAACGACAATTCAATTTTGTCTTTCAGGACGTGTTTATGACCACAATAACGAACCCAATTATTCCAGGCTTTAACCCAGATCCCTCTATTATCAGAGTGGGTGATGCCTATTATTTAGCGACGTCAACCTTTGAATGGTTTCCCGGCGTCTGTCTTTATAAATCTTATGATCTCAAAAACTGGCGTCTGATTTCTTATCCATTGAATCGTAGAAGCCAGCTCGACATGACCGGCAACCCGGATTCCGGTGGAATATATGCGCCATGCCTGAGCTACGATGCCGATCGATTCTATCTCATTTACACCGACGTCAAAAATGTGAGCGGGCGCTTTTGGGACAGCAATAATTATATTGTGACCACTGAAGATATTGAGGGAGACTGGTCTGAGCCAACGTACCTCAATAGCCGGGGAATTGATCCTTCTCTCTTTCACCATAGCGATGGAACCAAGTGGCTGGTGAGTATGGAAATGAGCTATATGGACGGAGGGGAGGCCGGATTCCCGAAATGGAATGGCATTATTATTCAGCAATATGACGAAAAGAAAAATACACTGGTAGGCGAATGCCGGAAAATGTATGCCGGCACCTCGCTTGGGATCACTGAAGGGCCGCATCTGTATGAATATAACGGCTGGTACTATTTGCTGGTCGCGGAAGGCGGCACCTTTTATAACCATAGCGTGACTGTCGCCCGTTCGAAACACATATTTGGCCCCTACGAGACCGATCCTGTTGGCCAAATGATGACATCTCGTTTCAATTGTCGTCTTCCCCTTCAGCGTGTCGGACACGCCGATCTTATTGAAAACGGTCAGGGGGAGTGGTTTATCGTACATTTATGCGGTCGGCCATTACCCTCCAGAGGCCGCAGTCCGATGGGGCGTGAAACGGCGATTCAACAGGTTTACTGGAATGACGAAGGCTGGCTGCGACTGGTAAATAACACCGTCGAGCCGGATCTGAGGGTACAAACGTCTCTGAGAGAGTACCCGTGGCCAGCACTGCCTGAAAAAGATGATTTTGATACGCCCGTACTGCCGCTGCACTATCAGTCGTTGCGCATCCCCTTAAGTGAAGAGATGTGTTCGCTGAAAGAGAGAAAAGGCTGGTTACGTTTGCGCGGTCGTGAATCGCTGAGTTCCCGTCACTATCAAAGTTTACTGGCAAGAAGACAAACCGGTTTTGTCTTCACTGCGCAAACCTGCGTCGATTTTCAACCCCGTTCATTCCAGCATATGGCTGGACTGGTCTGTTATTACGACACGTCTAATTATATTTATTTGCATATTTCCTGTAGTGAAAAAGGCGAGAGAACGGTGAATTTGATGATTAACGACCTTAACCGATTCTCACTGCCGATGGGGGAAGGAATTAAGATTGCCAGTGATGGGCTGGTGTATCTGAAAGTCTGCGTGAAAGACGATTCCGCGAGGTTCTATTATTCGTTGGATGAACGCACCTGGTTCCCGGTAGGTGACCATGTGGAATACAGTAAACTTTCCGATGAGTATTTTAAAGAAAGAGGCATTGAACGCTTCACCGGGGTGTTTGTCGGGATGTGCTGTCAGGATTTCACCGGCGAGCGCATTTATGCCGATTTTGATTATTTCCTTTATTCGGAAAATTAATCGCTATCACAATGAGGGGACGAACGTAATGATCCCCTCGGTTCTCCTCATGAGAAACAGATTAACCTGCGCCGATATTCCTACTGATTTTCAAACTCAGAATTTTCGCGCGCGATGCGCTGTATTAATCCCATGCCTGGTCATATAGTGCCTGCAGTACCTGAATATCAGCTTAAGGAGAAGATGATGAAGCGTATCGATTTGCACATGCATTCGGTATACAGCGACGATGCGGATTTCCCTGTCAGCGATCTGCTGATCATGGCGAAAGCGGCGAACCTGGCGGCGCTGGCAATAACCGATCACAACTCGGCACGGTCCGTTGAGGAGGCTATTCGCTATGGCAATGAAAATGGCGTGAGCGTGATGACGGGAATTGAAATTGACTGCTCGTTTGCAGGCAATAACTATCATTTGCTGGGCTACGGTTTTCGTCGTGATTGCCGGGATTTTGACGTCGTCGAGCAGAATTTCCACCATCTGGAAAGTGTTGCAACACCGCTGAAACTGGCGAAACTTCGGGCGCTCGGGTTTCAGCTTGACGTCGATCGCCTGTATACCCTGGCGGGCGATCGCGTTCCGCAGGAAGAGCAGATGGCGGAATTAATTTTAGAGGATGCGCGCAATGCGAATCATGAACTGTTGTTGCCGTACCGGGCCGGGAACCCTCGCAGCGACATGCCGCTGATCAATTTCTTCTGGGATTTTTTTGGCCGCGATAAACCCTGCCATGTGAAGGTTGATCTGCCACCCATGGCTGAAATGGCGTCGATGATTATTGATAACGGCGGTATTCCGGTCATTGCGCATATCGGCGCCAACGTAAAGGAAAAACCGTTGTCGGTGATTGAGCAAATGTTGCCGCTCGGCGTACAGGGCGTGGAGGTCTTTTCCAGCTATCATGATGAAGCACTTCGTCGCGAACTTTATCAGTTCACGCTGGATAAAGCGTTGTTGGCGACCAGCGGCAGCGATTTTCACGGTAAAAACAAGCCCAACATCAAAATGGGCAGCAGCCAACCCTGGGCGGCCGCACTGCCGAAGACACTTGAAATTCTTGACAAAGTGACGCTTTATTAACCAAAGAAAAACCCGGCGTTCGCACCGGGTTTTATTTTTAGAGGTTGCCCCTGTTATTATCATTCATCAGCGGAAGCCACAAATACGTTGCGGCCCCAGGGGTCAGGCTGCCAGCTCAGGCATTTTCTCCTTCACAAAGTTTAAAACTTTCTCCGCATCCAGCGACGCGAAGGGCAGACTTTCAATAATGGCGACTGGTCGTGCATTTCCGACAATGTCATAGATTTCATTGAGCTTGTACTGAATATGCGGCGCAATGAGAAAACCGTCAAAAGCGGGAGCCACGCTGGCGAAATTATCCAGCCCCACCGCACTTATCATGAGAGGATAGCCGCGGCTTTCTGCCAGTATCTGCATCTTTTTGGCAAGAGAATTTGCCGTATTCCCGAACAAACAACATATCAGAAGCTTTTTCATGTTTTTGACCTCCTGAAAACGGTTCACAGAATAGGGCTGGCTATGTTCAAAAAATGAGCGCTACATCTTATTTGCATAACAAATATATTCCAGCGTCGTAGCTCAGACCTCAGGTGCCTCCTGTCGTGAAGACAGGTTGATGACACTTAAGCGGAACTGAGTTCCTGAACTCGTCATGAAGAGGTGTGGTACGCACAGCCGTCAATTCGCATCAGTGTGACAACACTGGGAGTTGGCGATAATAAAAGGGACAGATGTCCTTTTTGTGATCGCCGCGCTCACTTTATTGTGCTATCCCATAAAGGGAGAAGGGGATAGTGCGGAGGGAAGATGAAAAATATTAACGACAGTGCCTTAAAAGAGCGGTTTATTTTAACGCACGGGCTATCTGCGATAATTAACCCCTCCCTGTTAGCGGCACTGCGTCTGGTCAAAATTGATGCCGGGGAGTATCTGATGACGCAAAACACCTATTTGACGCATATCTATTTCCTGGTTGACGGTAAACTGCAGGTCGAGCGCCATAATCCAAACGGGACGCACGCGGTCTATTCTTTTGAGACGCCTTTTTCGGTGGTTGGCGAAATGGAACTTTTCTCCATTAAGAAAAGTAAGGCCGTCGGTTCCGTTCAGGCATTATCGGACTCATGGTTACTGACCCTACCGGTCGAGGCCGTAAAAGAACATGCGATGAGCGATCCTGCTTTTCTTCTTTTTATGTGTCAGAATTTAAGTCATAAACTGCTGCATAATTCACTGATCCATTCCAGTGGCGCGATTTCGGTGGAATCTAAATTGCGTAAATTCTTGCTTTTTAAAATGCAAAACGAAGGCGCAACAATTCAACTGGAGAAAAGAGAGTCGCTCGCGGCCATGTTGGGCGTTTCTGTCAGGCAACTCAATCGTGCGCTGATAAAACTTGCGCAGCAAGGGATTATTCAACACAAAAATAAAACCCTGCAGGTGATAAATCCTGTTCGCTTATCAGATTTTCCTGCTGACAAATCTGAATCGGTGTGAGTTGGGAGGGGTAAATAATCACAGGAGCATGAGATAATGCGCCTGCAGTGAAGGCAGGCTGGAGTGATATTTCAGCCACCAGATACCTTATGATGAGATCAACGGATGAACCTTCTTGAACTGACTCTCCTGAATGGACAATACGATGGTGACGAAACGGGCGGTAAGATCCCATGGAATGAGCCAGACTTCAGCCGCAGAATGCTGGAAAACCATTTGTCGCAGGATCACGACTGGGCCAGTCGTAGACTCCCGGTTATTGAGCAACAGGTTAGCTGGATAGCCCGTCAGCTTCCCGCGGGTGCCCGGATACTTGATCTGGGATGCGGCCCCGGTTTTTACACCCAACGTCTCGCACAGCGTGGGTTTGATTGCACCGGCGTCGACTTTTCTCCCGCCTCCATTCAGTGGGCGCGGGAACAGGCGCAGAGTGCAGGGTTAGAGATCAATTATGTGGAACAGGATGTTCGCGAGTACCAGCCTGACGACCCCTTTGATTTCATCATGATGACCTTCGGTGAAATCAATGTCTTCAGTTTTGAGGATGCGCAACGGCTGGTGGCGCGCAGCGCAGCCAGGCTGAAACCGGGAGGCTCGCTGCTGATTGAAGTGCATACGTTTGACGAAGTTAAAAGACAGGGGATGGCCCCCGCGTCCTGGCAGCGCTGTCCGCAGGGGCTGTTTCTCGCCGAACCGCATCTGTTATTGAGCGAAAATCGCTGGGAAGAAGAAACACAAACCAGCACCACGACGTTCTGGGCGCTCAAAGCCGATGCCAGCATTGCGCATTTTAGCAGTCAGACGCGTGCCTGGCGGGACGACGAGTATTTGCAACTGCTGGCGCAGTGCGGTTTTCACACGACGGCCCGTATTGCCGCTGATGACTGGCCGGTCAGTGAAACCTTTGCCGGGAAGCTCTTTGCCCTGATGGCACGTCGAGAGACGGTATAAACGGCAATTTTTCTTCGCTGCGACCAGATAAACCCGATGCCCGATGGCTTACGCTGTCGGGCTTTTTCGCTATAACGGAGAACCTTACCCAGCGAGGATGTGATTCATCCTCAGGCTGAGGACTCAGCCGTATCATTCTGGCGACGGCGAAGCGATTCACCCCCCGTGCAAGTATCTCAGTAAAAAATGCCCTGGACGATACAGCTCAATCATTTCGCGCTTCCGGGAATAATATATGAAGATAACACCTTGTTTATTAATGAATTGTCTGGGGATATTTTCCGGACTTTTAAAGTCAATCATTATCCTTGTTTATCAAACAGAAAATCTACAAAACTAGACATCTATCGAGTTTTCATCTTAAAGTCCTGATGTTGGCACTAGACAAAACTGTCTTACGGTTATCAAATGGTTAAATAATATTTCGCTGAATGTGAATGATCGGCCAGATAGATAAATGGTCGGCGGGTAATTCAGTGGCTACAAGCAAGACAACACACCATTTCGGGAGAAATTATGCATTCCTCTGTTAATAAAAACGAAAGCCGAACGTTCTTCGGCCATCCTTATCCGCTGGGGTCACTGTTCTTCACGGAGATGTGGGAACGGTTTTCGTTTTACGGCATTCGTCCGTTACTGATTTTGTTCATGGCCGCGACCGTCTACGACGGTGGCATGGGACTGGCGCGTGAAAATGCGTCCGCGATTGTCGGTATTTTTGCCGGCAGCATGTATCTGGCGGCGCTGCCGGGCGGCTGGCTGGCGGATAACTGGCTCGGACAACAACGCGCGGTGTGGTACGGTTCGATCCTGATCGCGCTTGGCCATCTCTCGATTGCCCTGTCGGCCTGGATGGGCGACAACCTGTTCTTCATCGGTCTGATGTTTATCGTGCTGGGGTCGGGTCTGTTCAAAACCTGTATCTCAGTCATGGTGGGAACCCTCTATAAGAAAGGCGATGCCCGCCGTGACGGTGGTTTCTCGCTGTTCTACATGGGGATTAATATGGGGTCATTCATTGCCCCGTTGATCTCTGGCTGGTTGATCAAATCTCACGGCTGGCACTGGGGCTTTGGTATCGGTGGCATCGGGATGCTGGTCGCGCTGATCATCTTCCGTGTGTTTGCCGTTCCTTCTATGAAACGCTATGACCGCGAAGTGGGGCTCGATTCGACCTGGAACAGCCCGGTCGTCAAGAGAAACGGCGTGGGGCGCTGGTTGTTGGCGCTGGCGGTCGGTGTTGCCATTATTGTGACGCTGATTGCCCAGGGGGTGATTGTCATTAACCCGGTTGCCGTTGCCAGCATGCTGGTTTACGTCATTGCCGCGTCTGTGGCGCTTTATTTTATCTACCTGTTCGCGTTTGCCGGACTGACCCGCAAGGAGCGCGCCAGACTGCTGGTCTGCTTTATTTTGCTGGTTTCAGCGGCCTTTTTCTGGTCTGCGTTTGAGCAGAAACCAACCTCGTTTAACCTGTTCGCGAACGACTATACCAACCGGATGATCGGTGATTTTGAAATTCCTGCCGTCTGGTTCCAGTCAATCAATGCCCTGTTTATTATCCTGCTGGCACCGGTCTTTAGCTGGGCATGGCCGGCACTGGCGCGCCGAAATGTGCGTCCAGGCAGTATCACTAAATTCGTTATCGGTATCCTGTGCGCGGCGGCGGGCTTTGGCCTGATGATGATGGCGGCGCAGAATGTCCTGAACAACGGTGGAGCCGGCGTGTCGCCGTTCTGGCTGGTGGGCAGCATCCTGATGCTGACGCTGGGCGAGCTGTGTCTGAGCCCGATTGGTCTGGCTACCATGACGCTGTTAGCGCCAGAAAGAATGCGTGGCCAGATGATGGGCCTGTGGTTCTGCGCCAGCGCTTTGGGTAACCTGGCTGCGGGTCTGATTGGCGGGCACGTTAAGGCTGACCAACTCGATATGCTGCCTGACCTCTTCGCCCGTTGCTCCATTGCGCTGCTAATTTGTGCGGCAGTTCTGATTGTGCTTATTGTTCCGGTGCGTCGGATGCTGGAAAACGCGCAGGTTAAAACAGAACCAAAACCGGCGGAAAATAGCTGATCGATAATAAATATTCACTGATAAAACCGGTGCCTGATGCACCGGTTTTATTTTTTCTCGCCCGGTAAAATCTTTATTCTGACGAACAGGCGCCCGCCTTATAATCGTTAATGCTATTCCCACCAGAACATCTATTCAGGCTCAAAACGTCGGCCTGTTATCACTGTGTTACCGGAAATGACCGACGAAATACCGTCTCTCTCCCTCACAAAATGATGTTTCACAAGATCCCTTATATCTGGCAAATGAGGAAAGATCTTAAGTAGAGATAAATTATTCTTAAACACCTCATTTCTGAATGGCACTTAATGAAACAATATGCTGTATATAATGTTATTTAAGGAGTTATATCCTTTGGTGTGGGGTTTTTTAAGACGGTTGAATTGTCCTCATTGCTAAGATCATTTCATTTGTTCTCACGCCTGATATCTGGAAAATATTGCCTAAATACCGCAATGAGACTCAGGGTGTTTGGGGCGGAAGGACATACGTTACATTGCCGTGACTTTTACATAAAACATACACAAATACACTGCATTTAATCATGCGATGTATAGCGTGCTATTATTTCGATACCGTGGAATTGATATGAAGAGAAAAGAATTTAAATTAACAACCATGGCGTTGTTAATCAGTAGTCTGTTAATAGCAAATAATGCATGTGCAGTCATTCATGATGTAGATGGTATTATTAGCGGAAGCGGAATTATCGCTGAAGATCAGGAATATAAAATCATCAGCACCGCAGGGGAAAACAATACGATCTCTGTTGCGAATAATGGCGGAGTGACCATTACCAACCCGGGTGGCACGCCGACTGTCTCGGGTGGGGGCGAATTTGAAAACGGCGACTTTTTAATTTCCAACGGGACAGTGATTGTCGCCAATAGCGGAACCATTGATTTAGGTTCAGGGACTACTGTGAATCATATCATCGGCGATGTCATTCCAGGCACCGTCGAGGGGCGACCAGACATTCCGCTGGATGCTGATTATCAGTTTATGTACGCGGTGGGTATCGTGCAGGTTGGTGGCGACAGTGCTGCCTATCTCGCGCAAAAAGGCGCGATCGTTGCTGATAATTTGACGATAAATATGAGTCAAACGCGTGATGGCAAAGATATTGCCGGCATTCTGGGCAATAAATACAATGGCGTCTTTACCTTAACCGGCACCACTACGGTTAATTCGGCGGTGACCGGGGCGGATGGTAAGAATTTCGCAATCTATGCGAAGGCGGGATCGAAAATCAACGCTGAAAATTTGATCGTCAATAGTAAGGGGACGTTCTACGCCGTTGGCCTCGATTCGGAATCTGCGGTGGATGCCAACCGTTCACTGATTCGTTATAAAAATGCCACGATTACATCCGTCGCCGATCAGTATGCGGACGGTATCAGTTCCAACGGGGCTGACGTTGAAGCGTTGGGTGACACCTCTATTGATGTCACCGTGAACGATGGGAATGGTGTGATTTCCGGGATCTGGGTTTCAGATGGTCTCACCGGCGTTGATCTGGATGCGCATGTGACCATGGCAGGGACGACGAGCCTGCTGCTGAAGTCGGGCGCGGAGAGTACCATTCTCAGTGGTGTCGAGTCTGTGGGAGCTTCGCAGTTTACCAGTAACGACCTGAATATCACGCTGGATACTCAGGGACATCAGCAAACAATCGGTACCGGCATTCGGGCCAGTAAAGAAGATGCACTCATTGCGGGTAAAATCGACATTAATGGTCGTCTGAACATTGATGTTGTCGATACTTCCCGCAGCGGGAGCTGGAACTACGTCCGTGCGGACAAGGGCGGTGAAATCACGCTGAACGGTGGGGTACAGATGGGGGTTAACTACAATGACCCGGACGCCACCGCCATTCTGGCTGAAAACGCCGACTCTCGCGTGACGATTAACCCGCAGCAAATCCAGGTTGTCGGAACGATTGAAGCCCTGGATTCCGCGGTGGTTGATGTCAGTGCAATAAACCAGTCGCGTTTCGTCGGCGGGATGGTCACCAGCGGCAATGCGGTGAATAACCTGTCGCTGGCCGATGGCTCAGCCTGGAACATGACCAAAAGTTCTCAGCTCACCAACCTGACGCTGAATGACTCCACGCTGACCTTTATGCCAGCCAGTACGAAGATCTTGAAACTGGCACGTGATGCCACGAGTTTCAAAACCCTGACGGTGGATGGTGATTACGCCGGTGCTAACGGTAACCTCGTGATGAACACCCAACTGGGTGACGACGCGTCGCCAACTGACCGGATGATCGTTGCGGGCAACACTTCCGGCACCACGAACGTTAAAGTACTGAACGCCGGTGGCGCAGGTGGACTGACGACGGCTGGTATCGAACTGATTAGCGTCGCTGGCAATTCTGACGGTGAGTTTAAACAGAATGGCCGTGTCGTGGCGGGTGCGTATGACTACACTCTGCATCGCGGTGAAGGCGAGAACAACAAAAACTGGTATCTGAGCAGCGCTCTGTCTCCGGTTACCCCAGTGGATCCTGTGAATCCCGCCAATCCCACCGATCCGCAGCAACCAGCCCCGACGCCGCGCGAACATGCGGTACGTCCGGAAGCCGGTCTGTACGGCATGAACCTGCAGGCGGCGAACACGATGTTTAACACCCGCTTGCAGGATCGTCTGGGGGAAGCGCATTACGTCAATGCGCTGACCGGCGAAGAGGCGGTTACCAGCCTGTGGTTGCGTAACGTTGGCGGGTATACCCGTCAGAAAGACAGCAGCGGCCAACTGGATATGCAGGCAAATCGTTATGTAATGCAACTGGGCGGCGATATCGCGCAGTGGTCTTCGGACAATACCGATCGCTATCATCTGGGGCTGATGGCGGGCTATGCTAACCAGAAGAGCCGTGCCGAGAACCAGCGTAATGGCAACCGTGCTGACAGCCGCGTTAACGGTTACAGCGTCGGTGTGTATGGCACCTGGCTGCAAAACAACGCCACGTACGAAGGGGCTTACGTTGATACCTGGGCGCAGTACAGCTGGTTTGATAACACCATTTCTGGTCGTGGTGTCGAATCAGAAGAGTATGATTCCAAAGGCTTCACCGCGTCTGTTGAATCCGGTTATACCTGGAAACTGGCGGAGCTGAGCGAGCGTAACACGCTGTATATTCAGCCCAAGGCCCAGGTGACCTGGATGGGCGTGAAGGCGGATGAGCACAAAGAAGTTAATGGTACTCGCGTCGAAGGTAACGGCGATGGCAACATCCAGACTCGCGTCGGCGTGCGTCTGTTCGGCAAGGGCCACAACAAACTGGACGACGGCAAAGGCCGCACCTTCCAGCCGTTTGTGGAAGCCAACTGGATCCACAACAGCAAAGACTTTGGCGTCTCAATGAACGGTGAAAACGTGAATCTGAAGGGCGCCCGCAATATTGGCGAACTGAAAGCCGGTGTTGAAGGTCAGTTAACGAAAAACGTCGCCCTCTGGGGTAACGTCGCCCAGCAGGTTGGCAACAACGGCTACAGCGACACTTCAGCGATGATCGGTATTAAAGCGTCGTTCTGATGACAACCCCCCGGTGGCGCAATGCGACCGGGGGAATTCCCGCTGATGCCGGGGCTTCGGGGATTATCGTGCAAAACCATTATTGATACAGATTTGCCCGCTGGTATGCAGGGTAAAGGCGATCTTCCCGGGATAGTTACTGTAATAATTATGCTCTTCTTCCAGTCCTTTTTCCTGCGCCAGTTTTACCGTCTCCAGTGAACAGGTACGGTATATCAAATCTTTTTCCATTAGCTTCTGTTTTTCGAGTTGTTGTGCGGGGGGAAGCGCTAACCATTTCTCTGAAAGTGAATAATCAAAGACCACGCGCTGACCCCTGGCCTGAATGTTTTGCGCTGTAATGTAATCATCAATTTTCACACTGGACTGGCCGCGCATTTTTTTCTGTTCTTCTGCTGCCGCATATTTTGCCAGCGCGGCACTGTCCATTCCGGCGATTTTTTCCTTATAGACTGCCACATAGTCTGCTGACTGCTGGTAGTGGTTGCTGTAGGCCTTGCGCATATCGTTGTCGCTCATCGTACAGCCGGCGAGAATAAATGGTAATAAAAGGAGTGGTTTATTTTTTAACATCAGATTGTTCCCATTCTGCCATTATTATGAATAATTAAACAGTCTCTCTCTGTGTTGAATTTATTTAAAAGAGAGTGCTTAATTTTTCGGGTAATAATGTTTTACAGCAAAGAGAATGGCTGGGGCAAATACTGCCCCCTGAAACTACTTTATTTCAGGGGGAGGGATTTAGCGATGGGTAATGCCTTCGTAGATTAACCGTAACGCCAGCAGGCCAATTATCGCGCCGATGATGCGACTGGCGACGCGCTGTATTCTGCCGTAGGCCCGACGCACCGCGGGCAACGAAAAAGCCTGACTCAGAAAGACGCGCCAGATAACCGAAGAGAGTACAATCCCGGCCCAGGCCATCATCCTTGCCCATGTCGGCGTATCCACGCTCAGCGTGACGGAGAAAATACTGATAAAAAACAGGACGGTTTGCGGATTCGACAGATCGGTCAGTAAGCCGCGACGAAAGAAGACCGTCCACGGCGCGCTAACGGGTTGCTGAAGCGCCGGCATCTGTGGGGTGGCCTGGTGACGAATGCTGTTCCACGCAAACCACAGCAGATACGCGCCGCCACCAATTTTTATCAGCGAAAATACCGCCTCACACTGGGTGATCAGCGTCGCCATGCCGAACAATCCCAGACCGGAATAGATAGCGTCACCCAGTGCGACACCCAGGCCCGTTAATACTCCAGCGCGTCGTCCGGAGGCCAGACTGGTTTGCACCACCACAAACAGGTTGGCACCGGGGTTGAAGAAGGTTAAGACGAACAGGCTGACGGTGAGGAATACCGCGTGAAGAGGGTCCATAAACCACATTTCCCTGAGCTGGATAACGTCACTCCATCTTATTTCTCATAAAATCTGAGGGATGCGAATGGGATCACAAAGGGAGAGCAGGGCGAAGAATACCACCCGTGTTGCCACGGGTGGTGGAAGGTCAGAAGCTGTATTTCAGCCCTAACATTCCCTGAGTATCACTGTAACCGTTATCGCCAATCTGCTGGGCAACGTTACCCCACAGTTGCAGACGCTGGCTCAACTGGCCTTCAACACCGGCTTTCAGTTCGCCAATATTACGGCTGCCTTTCACGTCGTTATTAATGTCATCCATCTGCACGCTGTAATTCTGCGTATTGTGGATCCAGTTGACTTCCACAAACGGCTGGAAGGTGCGGCCTTTCCCGTCATCCATGGCGTTATGCCCCTGCAGGTAGGCCTTCAAGCCAAGACGCGTTTGCAGATTACCGTCGGTTTTATCGACCACCCGGGTGCCGTTTTTCTCAACGTGCGTATCGGCCTGCACGTCCATCCAGGTGAGTTGCGCTTTAGGCTGAATATACAGCGCGTTGCGCTCGCTAAATTCGGCCAGTTTCCAGGTGTAGCCCGTTTCAACAGAAGCGGTGATGCCGTCTGAGTCATATTTCTCAGATGCCAGTCCCTGTCCGGACACGGTGTTGTCAAACCAGTTGTAGAGCAGCCAGCCATCGACGTAAGCTCCGGTTTTATCGGCGTCGTTGGCATACCAGGTGCCGTACAGACCAGCGCTGTAGCCGCTGATTTCCCCGCGTGAGCTGTATCCGGTCAGGCTGGAGTGGCTGCGGCTCTTGCTGTTGGCGTAACCGGCCATCAGACCCAGATGCCAGCGATCCAGACCGTCGGTGCTCCACTGGGCGAGGTCGCCGCCCAGTTGCATCACGTAGCGGTTGCTCTGGGTGCTGATCTGCCCGGAACCGTCCTTGAAGCGGTTATGTCCGCCGATATGGCGCATCCACAGGCTGGTAACTTTCTGTTCGCCGGTGAACGCATCGGTGTACTGGGTTTCGCCCAGACGATCGTGCAGACGGGTAGTGAACAGCGTGTTGGCGGCAAGGGTGTTCGCCAGATAGCTGCCGGTTTCCGGGCGATACTGATGTTCACCTTCCGGTGTCGGAGGGACAGGAATCACGGGTTCTTTCGGCTCAACCGGTGGGGTCGGCTGAACCGGCCCAGGCAAGGCCACGCTGGTCAGCGACCAGTTCTGGTTATCTCGTTTCACAATGTTGTAGTCATAGGCACCCGCGACGATACGACCTTCTTTGACAAAGGTCCCGCCAGAGACGCCTTCAACGTCAACTATGCGGATGCCTTCAATCGTCGCGGCTCCGTTACCGCCCGCGTTACTGACGCTGACGCGCGTGGTGCCGTGAGTATCCCCTTTCACTATCAGCTTATCTGTCGCCGAAAGGTCATCACCCAGTACGGTACGCAAGGCCAACAGACCGTTGTTGCCGGTATAATCGCCATTGATGGTTAACGTGGTTGGGGTAAAGGCGGCTTTCACCCGCGACGGAGAAGAGAGTATCGCCGCGCCTGCCAGTTCCAGCGAGTTCAGGGTTTGTGAATAGCCGTTAAGATCCAGTTGTGCACCGCTGTCCACATGATAATCCGATCTTGCACTTAGGGTATTTTCTGCACCAGCGCGCAGCGTGCCGTTCGCAACGTGGGTGGGGCCAAGGTAGGTGTTGGCCCCGGTTAGCGTGGTTGTCCCCGAGCCGACATGGTTCACTTCACCCGCGCCGGTGATTTTGGCCGAGAGCACGAAGTCGTCGCTGTTATGGTTAAAATTGAGTTCAGCGGTGTTCAGACCGCTGGCGTTGCCAAGATAAATCCACGGTAGATCCAGCGTCCCCGCGGCCTGTTGCGCTTCTCCCTTTGCGCCGCCAATATTCAGGATGCCGGTACTGCCTTCTCCCACTGCCAGCCAGATTAAGTTACCCGAGCGGACCGTTGCACCGTTGCTGACGGTGAGGATCCCGGTGGCGTCATTAGGCGTTGTTGCGAACCCCCCGAGGTAAATACCTTCCGTCACATCCAGCAGTGAGTTTTCACCGTCCACGAGGGTGACACCGTAGCCATTACGACTGGTGTTATTCGTATTGCCGACGTAGCCGATGTTCATATGCTCGCTTAAGGAGAGAGTGCCTCCGCGGGTAATGTTCAGGTTGCCGCGCCCCTGATCGCCGACCACGCTCCAGACGGATGAGATGGACGAATTAGCCCCATCGATGGTGACTGTCCCTTGGGCATTGGCGGCATATTCGCCAATGCGTAGTTCATCAATACCGCTAATTTTACTGCCGTTACTGACCTGCAGTGTTCCTGAGCCATCATGAGTTCCGAGCACCAGATTCAGATTACCCAGTGTCCAGGTTGCGCCATTTGTCATCGTCACGCTGCCGTTCGCGCCGTTCCCTATCATACCGGCGGCGGTGGCGATATCCCGGCCATCGATCAGCAGTGAGCCGTCGGAGTTCTCACCCACCCAGAGACTGCGGAAGTTATCCCATGCCGGGTCGGTATTTTCCGTTGTGGAAAGCGTAATACTTTGGCCATTATTAATGATAATAGTATCGTCCACTGTCGCTGGTGGTGAAATTGTATTATTGGCGGTTGCCGTGGACGTTAAGGCAATCGAAATTGCCATGGCTAATAGGGATTCAGGGAAATGCAGCGCATTTATTTTCATATATTGACTCTTCCTTAAGATTTAACTATTGCTCCTGTGCATGGACAAGAAATCTCCATGCTGAATAGTCGGTCATTAATATATTTGCTTAGGGTAAGCAGGTACGGATTAATTCTAATGGTATTTGTTGTGCGGGAAATAGCGTAATCGTTTTACGGCCGATTTGTATCAGGTATCGATAGGTTGAATCTATTAATGTTCATTAATGAGTGAAAATTGCTCGCACTGTTGCTAATCATTTGATTATTAATCTTTATTGGTTTTCTTTTTTTATCCAGGAATAATGCAAATTTAAAGTCAAAAACAACAAGATAGACTAAGTCTTCGATAAGCGAGGCTGAATGAATGTTACGGCTAAACGTTAATCTGGTAAGCTTGCTCATGTTTTTAATTAGGTGCGGATGTGCTTTTTTTTGAGATTTTTCAGGCTGAGAAAATATCTTTTTCTTGATGAGCGTCAAATTTTAAAAGGGAAGTAATCTGCGGGTTTTTCTGACATTATTAAGATTATTACCAATAATGTCGGGAGGGTTTTAATAATAATCTTAAGTGGTCTTATGCGAAACGGAGAATTTCATATTCTCACAGCGTTCATGCGTTATTAAAAAAGAGGCGTTTACCGTCTGGATAGTGATATGAAAAAAATAACGCAATTTTACTGTAGAATGTATAAAGAAGTACTGAGCAGGCAGAAACCACAAAAGCAACATATCCTTGAAGGGGCTCTGGATTTTTTATGGAAGCTGAACTAGTTATTAATCATCCCTGAACCGCGGCCTGCATTCAGGAGTGATGATAGCGTCATAACATAACCTGGAGCTTTACTATGAAAACTGGATATAAAGTGTTGATTGGTGCATTGGCTTTTGTGGCGACAAACGCGTTTGCAGCGGAACTGTTAACAAAGGCTGAGTTTGAGAAGGTGGAGTCGCAGTACACCCTGATTGGTAATATCAATACCAGCAATGAAACGTCCACTCAGGATGCGAAGGAAGATCTGCTCAAAAAAGCGGAAGAAAAAGGGGCTGATGTGGTCGTGCTGACTTCTGGTCAAACCGACAACAAAATTCATGGTACAGCCAATATTTACAAGAAAAAATAATTCGTAAGCGTGCCGGATGGTACTGGTCTGTAAGGGTTGTCAGCCCGATAAAACGCCACGCGTCACCATCCGGCAATTCACTCCTTCAGCCGTCGCCAGAATGTGGTTCGGCTGATCCCCAGATAGCGGGCAGCGGCGCGCTTATCACCGTTAAACTGCGCCAGCACCTGCTGCGGCGTAGCGGAAGTTAAAGGGGATGACGGCGATTCGTTCAGCGCCAGTTCCGGCAGTATCTGCTGTAATAAATGTTCATTCAGTTGTGGCATCGGTTCAACGCTTAAAAACAGCGCCAGCCGTTCCATCATATTGCGCAATTCGCGAATATTCCCCGGCCAGTGATAGTGCAACAACAGGCAGGCGCTCTGCGCCAGTCCGGCGCGCACCGACCCGGTAAACGGTACAGAAAGTGCGGCCAGCGACTGTTTTAAAAAAACTTCCGCCAGCGGCAGGATGTCGGCGGGTCGTTCACGCAGAGCCGGCAGCGACAAACGTAAAATACTCAGGCGATAAAACAGGTCACGACGAAACTGCCCCCGTTTCATTTCATCTTCCAGATTACAGTGGGTGGCGCTTATCACCCGCACATTCACCGGAATAGGGTGATGTCCGCCTACCCGGGTGACCTCCTTTTCTTCCAGCACGCGCAGCAACCGGGTTTGCAGCGGCAGTGGCATTTCACCGATTTCATCAAGAAACAGCGTTCCGCCGTGGGCGATTTCAAACAGCCCGGCACGGCCGCCGCGGCGCGAGCCGGTGAAAGCCCCTTCCTCGTAGCCGAACAATTCCGCTTCAAGCAGCGATTCGGTAATCGCCCCACAGTTTATCGCGACAAAGGGATGCGAGGATTTGTCATGACGATGGCCTGCGCGGGAACAAAATTCACGGTGAATGGCCTGGGCCGCCAGTTCTTTTCCGGTGCCGGTTTCCCCCTGAATCAGAACCGAGGCCGGCGAGCGGGCATACAGCGTAATGGTCTGGCGCACCTGTTCCATCTGCGCAGAGTCGCCACGTATATCCCCCAGCGCATAGCGGGTGCGCAACGTCCGATCTGACGCGTAGCGCCCATGCTGACGCAGGGTGATACGCGTCATATCCAGCGCATCGCTGAACGCCTGGCGCACCGTGGCGGCGGAATAGATAAAGATACCGGTCATGCCGGCCTCTTCCGCCAGATCGGTAATAAGCCCCGCGCCGACCACCGCTTCAATGCCGCCCGCTTTTAGTTCGTTGATTTGCCCGCGCGCATCTTCTTCGGTGACATAACTGCGCTGTTCCAGTTGCAGGTTAAAGGTTTTTTGAAAGGCCATCAGCGCGGGGAGTGTCTCCTGGTAAGTCACCACGCCAATGGAAGTGGTCAGTTTTCCGGCCTTTGCCAGCGCCTGTAACACGTCAAACCCGCTGGGTTTGATCAGAATAACCGGTATCGACAGGCGACTTTTCAGATACGCGCCGTTTGACCCGGCAGCGATGATGGCATCACAGCGTTCAGTCGCCAGCTTTTTGCGAATATAGGTGACCGCTTTTTCAAAACCGAGCTGGATCGGGGTGATAGTCGCCAGGTGATCAAACTCCAGACTGATGTCGCGAAACAGATCGAACAGTCGCGTTACCGAGACCGTCCAGATTACCGGTTTATCATCATTCACCCGTGGGGGAAGATTTGTCGTCGCCATAGCCAACCCAAATTAAAGACAGAGTATTGGGTGTAGTCGCGTTTCATCATTGTTTCAATGAAACGGAACAGGACGTTTCATGAAACGTTAGCTGACACGCTTTTTTATGTTCAATATGGCATGTGTTATTTTATCTTATTGTTATAGATGCAGTTATTTTTAAATAACCGATCTTGAATAGCCTTTGGCATAGCCCTTGCTTTATGTGAATCAACGTAAGTAACAAGTTGATAACACGAGGATGGACTATGTCTCTGGATTCTCCGGGTCAGGCATTTCGCGCTGCACTCACCAAAGAAAACCCCTTACAAATCGTCGGCACCATCAACGCCAACCATGCGTTGTTGGCTCAGCGAGCCGGGTATCAGGCGATTTATCTTTCTGGCGGCGGCGTTGCAGCCGGTTCGCTGGGACTGCCGGATCTGGGGATCTCCACCCTGGATGATGTGTTGACTGACATTCGCCGCATCACCGATGTGTGTCCGCTGCCGCTGCTGGTGGACGCTGATATCGGTTTTGGCTCATCGGCGTTTAACGTGGCGCGTACCGTGAAGTCGATGATCAAAGCCGGAGCGGCGGCGCTACATATCGAGGATCAGATCGGCGCAAAGCGCTGCGGTCATCGGCCTAATAAAGCGATCGTCTCAAAAGAGGAGATGGTCGATCGCATTCGGGCGGCGGTGGATGCCCGTACCGATCCCAACTTTGTGATCATGGCGCGTACCGATGCCCTGGCAGTGGAAGGGTTAGACGCGACGATCGATCGCGCCCGGGCCTATGTCGAAGCCGGGGCCGACATGCTGTTCCCGGAGGCGATCACCGAGCTTTCGATGTATCGCCAGTTTGCTGATGCAGTCCAGGTGCCCATTCTTGCCAATATCACCGAATTTGGCGCTACGCCGTTGTTCACCACCGATGAACTGCGCAGCGCGAACGTGGCGATGGCGCTCTATCCGCTCTCGGCATTCCGCGCCATGAACCGGGCCGCCGAAAAGGTCTACAACGTATTGCGCCAGGAAGGGACGCAAAAAAGCGTCATCGACACCATGCAGACCCGCAACGAGCTGTACGAAAGTATCAACTACTACCAGTACGAGGAGAAGCTCGACGCGTTGTACACCAAAAAGTAGGCCTGATAAGGCGTAGCTGCCATCAGGCAATGCCGGATAGCACTGCGTTTATCAGGCTGGACGAAAACCCTCAGTACCCTACACATGATAATAATGACGAGGACAACATGAGCGACACAACGATCCTGCAAAATAAAACCCATGTCATTAAGCCAAAAAAATCCGTCGCGCTGTCCGGCGTACCGGCGGGCAATACCGCGCTGTGCACCGTCGGCAAAAGCGGCAACGATCTCCACTATCGCGGCTACGATATTCTCGATCTCGCCCGGCAGTGCGAATTCGAAGAGGTCGCGCATCTGCTGATTCACGGCAAACTCCCGACCCGTGACGAACTTCAGGCCTACAAAAGTAAACTCAAAGCGCTGCGCGGACTGCCTGCCAACGTGCGAACCGTGCTGGAAGTGCTACCGGCGGCGTCGCATCCGATGGATGTCATGCGCACCGGCGTATCGGCGTTGGGCTGCACGCTGCCGGAAAAAGAGGGGCATACCGTTTCCGGTGCGCGCGATATCGCCGATAAGCTGCTGGCCTCGCTCAGTTCCATTCTTCTCTACTGGTATCACTACAGCCACAACGGTGAACGTATTCAGCCGGAAACCGATGACGACTCTATCGGCGGCCATTTCCTTCACCTGCTGCACGGCGAAAAGCCGTCCCGGAGCTGGGAAAAAGCGATGCACGTTTCACTGGTGCTGTATGCCGAGCATGAGTTCAATGCTTCCACCTTTACCAGCCGCGTGATTGCGGGAACCGGTTCTGACGTCTATTCGGCGATTATCGGCGCGATTGGCGCACTGCGCGGCCCGAAACACGGCGGGGCGAATGAGGTCTCGTTGGAGATCCAGCAGCGCTACGAAACGCCGGACGAAGCTGAAGCCGATATCCGCAAGCGCGTGGAAAACAAAGAGGTGGTGATTGGTTTTGGCCATCCGGTTTATACCCTTGCCGATCCGCGTCATCAGGTGATCAAACGTGTCGCGAAGCAGCTTTCCGAAGAGGGCGGCTCGCTGAAGATGTACAACATTGCCGATCGGCTGGAAGCGGTGATGTGGGAGACGAAGAAGATGTTTCCTAACCTCGACTGGTTCTCGGCGGTCTCCTACAACATGATGGGCGTCCCCACCGAAATGTTTACTCCGCTGTTTGTCATCGCTCGCGTCACCGGCTGGGCGGCACACATTATTGAACAGCGGCAGGACAACAAAATCATCCGGCCTTCCGCTAACTATACCGGCCCGGAAGATCGTGAGTTTGTCCCGATCGATCAGCGTCAGTAATCCATTACTTCTAAAGATAAAAAACAGGAAACGTACCCTATGTCCGCTCAAATTTTAAATGTTCGCCCGGAATTCGATCGTGAAATCGTTGATATCGTCGATTACGTCATGAGTTACGAGATAGCGTCAACGGTGGCGTATGACACCGCCCACTACTGCCTGCTCGATACGCTGGGCTGTGGCCTGGAAGCGCTGGAGTATCCGGCCTGTAAAAAACTACTTGGCCCGATTGTGCCGGGAACCGTGGTGCCCAACGGCGTGCGCGTGCCGGGTACTCAGTTTCAGCTCGACCCGGTACAGGCCGCGTTTAACATCGGCACGATGATTCGCTGGCTCGACTTCAATGACACCTGGCTGGCGGCAGAGTGGGGCCATCCTTCTGATAACCTCGGCGGAATTCTGGCGACGGCGGACTGGCTATCGCGCAACGCGGTCGCGGCGGGTAAAGCGCCGCTGACCATGAAGCAGGTGCTGACCGGGATGATCAAGGCTCATGAAATTCAGGGCTGCATTGCGCTGGAGAACGCCTTTAACCGCGTCGGCCTTGATCACGTTCTGCTGGTGAAAGTGGCCTCTACGGCCGTGGTGGCAGAAATGCTGGGATTAACGCGTGATGAGATCCTCAACGCGGTTTCGCTGGCGTGGGTGGACGGACAGTCACTGCGCACCTATCGTCATGCGCCGAACACCGGCACGCGTAAATCCTGGGCCGCGGGTGATGCGACCGCGCGCGCGGTGCGTCTGGCGCTGATGGCGAAAACCGGGGAGATGGGTTATCCGTCAGCGCTGACGGCGAAAACCTGGGGCTTTTATGATGTCTCGTTCAAAGGGGAGTCGTTCCGTTTTCAGCGTCCATACGGCTCCTATGTGATGGAAAACGTGCTGTTCAAAATCTCGTTCCCGGCGGAGTTTCACTCACAGACGGCGGTCGAAGCGGCGATGACCCTGTATGCACAGATGCAGGCGGCAGGCAAAACCGCAGCGGATATCGAGAAAGTCACCATTCGTACCCACGAAGCCTGCATTCGCATTATTGATAAGAAAGGGCCGCTAAATAATCCGGCTGACCGCGATCACTGTATTCAGTATATGGTGGCGATCCCGCTGCTGTTCGGACGCTTAACGGCGGCAGACTATGAGGACGATGTGGCGCAGGACAAACGTATCGATTCCCTGCGCGAGAAAATGAGCTGTTTTGAAGATCCGGCGTTTACCGCGGACTATCATGACCCGGAAAAACGTGCCATCGCCAACGCCATTACTCTCGAATTTACCGACGGTTCTCGGTTCGACGAGGTAGTGGTGGAATACCCGATTGGTCACGCCCGTCGGCGCAATGACGGGATCCCGAAACTTATCGAGAAATTCAAAATTAACCTGGCGCGCCAGTTTCCAACCCGTCAGCAGCAGCGCATCCTGGAGGTCTCCCTGGACAGAACTCGCCTGGAGCAGATGCCGGTCAATGAGTACATGGACCTTTATGTCATCTAGCACCCGCCTCATCAGGCGTAAGTTCAACAGGAGAACGTTATGTCTTATAGCGAGTTTTATCAGCGTTCCATTACGCAACCGGCGTCGTTCTGGGCCGAACAGGCCCGGCGTATTGACTGGCAGCAGCCGTTTACCCACACGCTGGATCACAGCAATCCGCCGTTTGCCCGCTGGTTTTGCGGCGGAACCACCAATCTGTGTCATAACGCCATTGATCGCTGGCTGGATAAACAGCCGGATGCGCTGGCTCTCATTGCCGTCTCATCCGAGACCGAAGAGGAGCGCACCTTTAGCTTCCGTCAGTTATATGACGAAGTGAACGTAGTGGCGTCGATGCTGCAATCGCTCGGCGTGCAGCGCGGCGATCGGGTACTGGTGTACATGCCGATGATTGCCGAAGCGCATATCACGCTGCTGGCCTGCGCGCGGATTGGGGCAATCCACTCGGTGGTGTTCGGCGGTTTTGCCTCGCACAGCGTGGCGGCGCGGATCGATGACGCGAAGCCAGTGCTGATCGTCTCCGCCGATGCCGGGGTGCGCGGCGGCAAAGTGTTGCCCTACAAAAAACTGCTCGATGATGCGATCGATCAGGCCCAGCATCAGCCGAAACAGGTGCTGCTGGTGGATCGTGGGCTGGCGAAAATGGCGCGTGTGGCTGGTCGCGATCTCGACTTCGCGACTTTGCGCCAGCAGCACCTCGGGGCGAGAGTACCGGTGACGTGGCTGGAGTCCAACGAAACCTCCTGCATTCTTTACACCTCCGGCACCACCGGTAAACCCAAAGGCGTGCAGCGCGATGTCGGCGGTTATGCGGTAGCGCTGGCGACCTCAATGGAGACCATTTTTGGCGGCAAAGCGGGCGGGGTGTTTTTCTGCGCTTCAGATATCGGCTGGGTTGTTGGCCACTCTTACATCGTTTATGCGCCGCTGTTAGCGGGGATGGCAACGATTGTGTATGAAGGGCTTCCGACCTATCCGGACTGCGGCGTGTGGTGGAAAATTGTCGAAAAATATCAGGTTAGCCGGATGTTCTCGGCACCGACAGCTATTCGCGTGCTGAAGAAGTTCCCGACCGCGCAAATCCGCAATCACGATCTCTCCTCGCTGGAGGTTCTTTATCTGGCAGGTGAACCGCTGGACGAACCGACCGCAAGTTGGGTGACAGAAACGCTGGGCGTACCGGTTATCGACAACTACTGGCAGACGGAATCCGGTTGGCCGATTATGGCGCTGGCGCGTGGTCTGGATGAGCGCCCCTCGCGCCTCGGCAGCCCCGGTGTGCCCATGTATGGCTACAACGTGCAGTTACTCAATGAGCTAACCGGTGAACCCTGCGGCGCCAACGAGAAGGGGATGGTGGTGATCGAAGGGCCGCTGCCACCCGGCTGTATTCAGACTATCTGGGGCGATGATGAACGGTTTGTGAATACCTACTGGTCGCTGTTTAATCGTCAGGTATACGCCACGTTTGACTGGGGTATTCGTGACGCCGACGGCTACTACTTCATTCTGGGGCGGACGGATGATGTGATTAACGTCGCCGGACATCGCCTGGGCACGCGGGAAATTGAGGAGAGTATCTCCAGCTATCCGAACGTCGCGGAAGTCGCGGTGGTCGGGGTGAAAGATGCGCTGAAAGGGCAGGTGGCGGTGGCGTTTGTGATCCCCAAACAGAGCGACAGTCTGGAAGACCGCGATGTGGCGCATTCGGAAGAGAAGGCGATCATGGCGCTGGTGGACAGCCAGATTGGCAACTTTGGCCGTCCCGCCCACGTCTGGTTTGTTTCACAACTGCCGAAAACCCGATCCGGCAAAATGCTCCGGCGCACGATCCAGGCCATTTGCGAAGGCCGCGATCCGGGCGATCTCACCACGCTTGACGATCCGGCGGCGCTACAGCAAATCCGCCAGGTCATTGAGGAGTAAACAGGGCGCCGGATGGCGGCGTACCGCCTTATCCGGCCTACAAAACCAGCCGTAGGCCTGATAAGCGTAGCGCCATCAGGCAATTAACGATAATGACTACAAAATGCAGGCCTGATAAGCGTAGCGCCATCAGGCAATTAACGACAATGACCCAAAATGCAGGCCTGATAAGCGTAGCGCCATCAGGCAATTAACAACAATGACTCAAAATGTAGGCCTGATAAGCGTAGCGCCATCAGGCAATTAACGACAATGACTCAAAATGTAGGCCTGATAAGCGTAGCGCCATCAGGCACTTAACGACAATGACCCAAAATGCAGGCCTGATAAGCGTAGCGCCATCAGGCACTTAATGACAATGACCCAAAATGTAGGCCTGATAAGCGTAGCGCCATCAGGCACTGAATCTGCTCTCTAACTCCATTTCACCTGATAGTGATAGCGCCCGGCGCTCAGTTGAAATTCAGGTGACACCGAAGGACTCCAGGAGTCGTCGCCGCCGACGCCCATATGAAAACCATCAATGTTCAGCCAGGCCCCGGCCTCCGGTTGTAGCAGATGCCGATGGCTGGTCTCCATCAGTTGCTTCTGGCTGAATCGGCTGATATTGAACAGAAAATCACCGCGCCAGACGTGCGCCCCGAACTTCAGTTCACGCGTGCCGCAGCGCAGGCCGTTCTCACTGGGAAAAACGTAAGGGGTATACATCTCATCCAGTGATAAGTCCCAGCGGTCAAAACAGGCTGAAGCCAGGCGGTCCGGGTAGTTTTCATGCGGACCAAGCCCCAGCCAGTTCACCCGTTCTGCTTCCTGCGTCAACTGGCAGGTCAGGCCGATACGTGCCGGATGCGGCGTGCCGCTGGCGACATCGACATCAACGGTGATCAGCATTTCGCCGTGGCCGTCGATGCGCCAGATTTTACGGCTGATAAACAAGGTTTCGCCCTGATATTGCCAGGCGTGAACGGTGGCTATCTGTACCGCGTCGGAAAGGGCATCGGCATCGCACTGTAGCAGTACTGCCTGTAGCTGATAATGACCAGCTGCTTTCCAGCGCTCAACCCAGGCATTAGGATCGATCCGTGTCACCTCACTGATACCTATATCGTTATCCAGCGGCGCACGGGTAAACTGATCGCGCAGCGGCGTCAGTAACTGCGGTGCATCGCCAGTCCAGTATTGCGTTAACGTGCCCTGCTCACGGCTGAATGCCCAACGTTTATGGCCGAGCGTCACGGTAAACGTCGCGTCGCTGACGCTGAGCTGTGGCGCAGTACTGGCGCGCGGTGTACATACGACGCTCAGTTTTTCCTCCAGCGGCCACTGTTGCCAGGCGCTGATGTGACCGGCAGGCGACCAGGCGGTTGCCTGCGGTTGTTCCACGCGCACCGTCAACCAGAGCTGACCCGCCGCGTCAGGCTGCGCAATGTCCGGCAGGGTGATGACCTGACGACCCTGCGGCGCGATATCCAGCGCGACCTCCCCGGAGGCAATGGGGTTGCCTTCCAGCGCAATCGACCAGTGAAGGATCTCGTTGTCACTCTGGCGGAACAGATATTCGCTGGTGACCTCAATCTGGCGTTTCGCGCCAGGCAGCAACGTGAACTGGAAAAACTGCTGTGCGTGTTTCGCCTCAAACAACGACGGATGCGGCGTGCGGTCGGCAAACACCAGTCCGTCCATACAGAACTGGCGATCGTTAGGCGTGTCGCCAAAGTCGCCGCCGTACGCGGACCAGGGGTTGCCTTCGTCATCGTATTTAATCAGCGATTGATCGATCCAGTCCCAGACAAAGCCGCCCTGCAAACGCGGATACTGGCGAAACGCCTGCCAGTATTTGGCGAACCCGCCGAGGCTGTTACCCATGGCGTGGGCGTATTCGCAGAGGATCAGCGGGCGCTGTTCGCCAGGTAGCGACAGCCATTTTTTGATTGACCACTTCGGCACCGCCGGGAACGGCTGATCCTGATCGACGCGGGCATACATCGGGCAAATAATATCCGTTGCTGACGTGTCCGCCCCGCCACCTTCATACTGCACCGGGCGCGACGGGTCGTCTGATTTTAGCCAGCGGTATAAGGCGTCATGGTTAGCGCCGTGACCGGATTCATTGCCCAGTGACCAGATAATAATGCTGGGATGATTACGATCGCGTTGCACCATGCGCGTTACGCGCTGGCTCATGGCGGGCAGCCACTCAGGATCGTCGCTCAGGCGATTCATCGGTACCATGCCGTGGGTTTCGATGTTGGCCTCATCCACCACGTACAGGCCGTAGCGGTCACAGAGCGTGTACCACCGCGGATGGTTCGGGTAGTGGGAGCAGCGCACGGCGTTAAAATTGTTCTGCTTCATCAGAATAATGTCCTGCACCATCGTCTCTTCATCCATCACCTGGCCGTTTTCAGGATGATGTTCATGACGGTTGGCGCCGCGAATCAGCAGTGGTTTACCGTTCAACAACAGCAGGCCGTTTTCAATGCAGACTTTTCGGAAGCCGACATCGCAGGCCTCGGCTTCAATCAGTGTGCCGTCAGCGGTATGGAGCAGCACAACCGCACGATAAAGATGCGGCGTTTCGGCGCTCCACAGTTTCGGTGTGTCGACTTCCAGACACACGGTGGTGCGATCGCCGTAGGCTCCGCGCTCATCAATGATCTCGCTGCCAAAAGGGGCGGTTCGCTCACCGATCAGGGACTCTTCTTCCCACAACTGCACGGTCACGCGCAGATTGTCTCGCCACTCGCCACGCATTCGGATGTCGGCGGCAAAGGTTGCCCGGCTGAAATCGTCATTAAAATGGGTGGAAATACGCAGGTCGCTGATTTGCGTTGCGGGTTTGGTTAGCAGGCTGACATCCCGGAAGATGCCGCTCATTCGCCACATGTCCTGGTCTTCCAGATAGCTGCCGTCGCTCCAGCGCAGCACCATTACCGCCAGACGATTCTCACCGCTGACCAGAAAATCGCTGAGATCAAATTCAGACGGCAGACGGCTGTCCTGACCGTAGCCGACCCAGCGCCCGTTGCACCACAGATGAAACGCAGAGTTCACGCCGTCGAAAATGATCCGTGTCTGGCCGCCCCGCAGTTCAGGCTCGCGGACGGTAAAGGTGAGCGAATAACATCCTGTGGCGTTTTCAGCGGGGACATACGGCGGATTTACCGGAATCGGATAGGTGACATTGGTATAAATCGGCGCGTCATACCCCTCCAGCTGCCAGTTTGAGGGGACGGCGATCGTATCAGCGTCGTCCAGATCGCAAATGCGCCAGCTTTCCGGCACCGCCTCTGGTGAGGCAAACCAGTTGAATTTCCACGTCCCGTTCAGGCAACGCACGTTCGGCGAAGGGGTATTATCGCGGGCATCGGTGGCGTTACGCCAGCTGGCAAACGGCGGATGCACCTCCAGGCGGTTACGTTGCGTGACGCCGGGATTTTCCCAGTCGCGTCGGGCCAGTATGGCGGCGAGTGAATTCGTGCTGAAGGTCATGGAGGCATCCTGTTGCGCAGTTTTTTCGTTCACAGGTTGCTGAAGATACGGTGCGCGGTGAAAGCCTGTAAAGGTGAGAAAGAGGAATGAGTGAGGTCACTCACTCAGAATCTGCTTGCGTCACGCCCTGAAAGGTTTTTCGCCATTCCATCGGACTGACGCCAAAGCGCGATTTAAAATGCTGACGCCAGGTGACTGGCGAGAGAAAGCCGACCTCTGTGGCGATACGCTCGACCGGAAGCCGGGAGGATTCCAGCAGTTCCTGGCTGCGGCGCAGGCGTTCAGCGATCAGCCATTCTGCAACGCTTGAGCCGGTTGCTTTCATAAAGTGACGGGTCAGGGTACGGCGACTCATCATCACCTTTTGCGCCAGCGAATCCAGGTCATGTTGTTCATGGCTGTGCTGGCGAAGGTACTCCAGCAGGCCGTTAATCCGCTGATCCTGGGTATTTTTCGCCACCGGTTGGGCAATAAACTGCGCCTGACCCCCTTCGCGATGCGGGGGCACGATCATCCGGCGAGCAATCTGGTTCGCCACCGAACTGCCAAACCGCTGGCGGATGAGATACAGACAACAGTCAAGCGCGGCAGCGGTGCCAGCCGAAGTAATAATGCCGTCATCCTCGACATACAGGGCGTTGATATCCAGGCGCGCATCGGGAAAGCGTGACTGGAACTCCTCTTCAAACTCCCAGTGAGTGGCGGCGCGTCTGCCGTCCAGCAGCCCTGCATAACCCAGCACAAAGGCGCCGAGACACAGCCCAACCACCTGCGCGCCGTTTTGCCGGGCCTGAACCAGCGCATCAAGCAGCGACTGCGGTGGACGATTCGCGGTCGTCCCCCACCAGGGGACAATCACGATATCGGCCCCGGACATCGCTTCAGGCCCATGCGTGGCGGTGACGGAAAATCCCTCCGCAGAGGTGACGACACCAGGGACTTCAGCGCAAATCAGCACCTCAAAGCGTTTCTTTGTTGCTGCTTTTTCACTGAACATGATGCACGGCACCGAGAAGTGAAACGGACTGAAATCTTCAACGGCGACGATCGCGACGGACACAGGGCGCATACCACTCCTCGGCTGGGGATTAAAACGTCAGGGTTTCTCCATCTTCCGGTACCCGGACAGATTCTGCAATCTGGTTGTCGCGCGCGTATTCCCTGAGCGCGGCGCGCGTCAGCAGGCAATGGTTTAACGCCTCCATGTGAACAGCCACAATCTGCGCGTCGGGCAGGGTGAGATGGGTTTTCAACACATCTTCTGCGCCCATGATAATCGCGCCAAACCCGATCACGTGCGCAAATCCGGCATTCAGGACCACCACATCCGGCTGGAAAGCGATGAGGTTAGCTTCAACCTCATCGCGCCAGATCGTATCGCCAACCAGATACAGCGTTTTTTCTTGCGGATGCTGGAAGATGACCCCGCAGGCCTCGCCCATCCGCTCGGCCATGGCGGGAATGGCGTACAGCCGGTCGGAGCCGTGCTGGCCGCCCGTTTTGCGCAGGGTGATATCGCCCAATCGGGTCTCGTTCGTCAGTACGGTGAGTTGGCTGAAACCCTGTTCCCGCAGAATTTGTGCATCCTGGTCGTTTTGTACATAAATCGGCTTCTCTTTTGGCACGACCTTTGCGGCGACCTCGTCCCAATGGTCCGCATGAAGATGGGTGACAATCACTGCATCCGCCTGCAACAGGGTGTCGATGTCGCACGGAAGTTCTACGCCAGGATTGCGGATTTCAGCCCGCGCCGTGCCGGGAAAACCGGGATACGCGCCTTGCGGGGCGAGCATTGGGTCAACCAGAAAGGTTTTGCCGCCAAAGGTAATCAACTGGGTGGCATTGCGAATAAGGGTAATGTTCATGGCGATACTCCACGTGAGACGGTCAGTGGTTCCATCGTAGAGTGTTAACCAGAGGCTGAATGTGGGCAAATGGGCGAATACCGATGAGATTGGGCCAACAGAGGGTTTCTGTGCCGTGAAGTATTTGTGTGCAATGTTGCATTTCGATACCGGAGATATTATCCGCGCGATAGCCACGAAAAGTAATATCTTTAGCCAGGAAGGTCATCGGCAGATCTCCGCGATGCGGTGAATGATAAGAATCCGAATGCCGCTTCTACATTTCCCATCTTATTTGTCGGTTGCAGATGAAATAAAGAGATATAAGGATTTATAAACGCGCCGCTTTATATTGTGGGTCACAAGGCGTAACAGCTTGTTTTTATCAAAGATTAAATTAATGTTTTTGCTTAAATGATTCTCTGTGCATTAATGGTGTGGCTATTTATTTTTTGTCTATCTCATTGATTTTGAAATGTTAATATTGTTGTTGTGTGAAATATAAACTTATTTAAGAATTTTGGTTTGTTTTTTTACTGCTATTTACTCTATGACGGTGTTTAGGTAGTTTTCAAATACTATCTTTTCTATCCATTACGCGTTAAGCAAATTCCGTAATTTAAATATTCACTGTTTCTCTTACTCGTTAGTTTTTTCAGGCTTATTTATTATCTAAATAATGCATTGAAATGAATTAAATGTTGTAGAAACTAACAAAGGAGTTATTTATGCAACATTTTAATAAAAATAAAATAGCGTTATTGCTTGCCTCAATCTTCATTTCATCCGGACCGGTAATCGGCGCCACGATCCATGTTGATGGCTCATTTCCTTATACGGCGCAATCCAACACAGGGACTCACGGGAGTAGCGGGGGCAGTGAAGGCGCCGGAGCCGGGTATGTACTCTCGCCGAACCCGGAAACGACCGCGGCGGATAACAGCGTAAGCGTCGGGAGTGGCATTACGATAAAAGGTGGTAATGGCTACGCTGGCGGCGAGGGTGCCGACGGAATGTCCGGTACCAGTGCAACCATTACGAACGGCGGTGCGATTACGGGCGGTGAAGGGAGCTATGGCGCTAGCGGCATTGGCACAGGTGGTAAGGGAATCTCGGGTACTGACCTGTCGATAACCAATTCTCGTACTGGCTCCATCACCGGTGGCGAAGGGGACAGATATTCCGCTAGCGGTGCGGGGATCGCTGGTAACAGCCTCATGATAACCAACGATGGCGCGATTACCGGAGGTGATGGCAGTTACGGCTATGATGACAACGGGGGGACGGGCGGCATTGGCGGCGCCGGAATATCCGGCACTGACCTGACGATTATCAATACTTACCGTATTACCGGTGGCGAAGGCAATTCCAGTGGCACAGGAGGCGATGCCATATCGGGTTCTGCGCTGTCCATAACCAACAGCGGCGCTATTCTTGGTGGCGGTGGGGGGTTTGGCTATAACGGTGCGGAAGGTGGCAATGCCGGCGCCGGAATATCCGGCAGTAATATGGTGATTGATAATATTGCCCGTGGGTCAATTACGGGTGGTCGAGGCAATTCCAGCAGCATAGGTGGCGATGCGATATCGGGTACCGACCTGAGAATCACCAACGGCGGATCTATTGTCGGGGGCGAAGGAGGGTTTGGCTATGATGGGGCGGAAGGTGGCAATGCCGGCGCCGGAATATCCGGCAGCAATATAGTGATTGATAATATTGCCCGTGGGTCAATTACGGGTGGGGCAGGCGAATCCGGCAGCGTAGGTGGCGATGCGATATCGGGTACCGACCTGAGGATCAGCAACGGCGGATCCATTGTCGGTGGCGAAGGAGGGTATGGCTACGGCTACGGAGAGAATGCCAGCAATGCGGGTGCTGGCATATCTGGCAGCGAGATCATCATTGACAACTTAGCTGGAGGTTCAATTACCGGTGGTGAGGGTGGCAGTGGAGGCCTGGACGGCCTCGGCGGTGCCGGGAGACCTTCCGCTGGCGGCACGGGAATACTTGGTGATAATTTGGCCATCAACAATGGAGGTTCCATCACCGGTGGCGAAGGCGCCTTTGCTGGCGGCGATACGACAAGCCCTGACGGTGCAAACGGTGGCACGGCTATATCCGGTCACAACCTGACCATCAGCAATTTGGCTGGCGGCATCATCACTGGTGGAAAAGGCAGTTACAGCGGCAGCACAAATAGTACTAACATCAGCAACGGCGGTAACGGCGGCGTCGGAATATTCGGTGACAGCCTGGGGATTAGCAACAGCGGTTCTATCGTTGGAGGCAAAGGCAGTTACAGTAGTAACGGTGGCGCTAACGGTGTCGGTGGCGCAGCGATATCCGGCAGTAATCTGACGATAATCAATAACCGCGTGATTACCGGTGGCGCTCCGTACTCGAGCGGTGGCGAAGCTGGCGCGGCTATCAGTCTTACCGGCGGCAGCAACATGCTGACACTGAATACCGACTCGACGATCACCGGCGATATCAGGCTGGCCGATGGCGCGACAACGTTGCAGATCGTCAGTAATGATGAGGCAAACAGAGCCATCAACGGTAATCTGACGGTGGGTCAGTCGGCCAGCGTAACGCTGTCTGAACAACCGATTGAATTTACCGGTAATGCGTCGTTTGCCGAAGGCGCAGCGCTCACTCTTGGCAGTGACGTCAGCCTCAAGGCGGCGTCGCTTTCGGTTGGCAATAACGCCTCGCTTAATGCCAACATTACTCACTGGGATATGCAGGACATTCTTCTGGTTGAAACCACAAACGGGATTACGGGCGCGTTTTCTTACAGTAATGCCCTCGTGGCAGGTATGAACCAACCGGATTTTGCCTATATCAATGCCGGCTCACGGATCATCAAATACTCCCTGTACTGGAACGGGCTGGATTCCGATGCGCACGGAACGTTCACGCTTGATGAGGGCAGAACTTTCAATCTCGGTGTCGCCCTGGCTGACAATACGGCGCACGTCAACCCGGCCTGGGACGGTAAAAGCCTGACCAAAGCGGGAGAAGGCACGCTGATACTGTCAGCGGAAAATACCTACACGGGGTCGACTTCTGTCAGTGAAGGCATGCTGAAGACGACGACGTCGAATGCATTTGCCAGTACCTCCGGCGTCACTATTGGCGAGGAAGGGACGCTTAACCTTAACGGCAACAGCCAGACCGTCAATGCGCTGGACAACCGTGGCACCCTGCTGATTGATGATTATGGTGTTCCGCCTTCCTCTCCTCTCAACGTTATGCTGACGGGCGATGTGACGAATAGCGGCAATATCATTCTTAACAACAGCATGACCAGCGCAGGGAATACATTGACCATCAATGGTGACTATGCGGGTCACGGCGGCACCCTTTCATTGGGCACCGTTCTCGGCGGCGACAGCAGCCTGACGGATAAGCTGGTGATTACCGGCAACGCGACCGGCACGACCTATGTGCATGTCAACAATGAGAATGGCTCAGGGGCCTTGCTGCATGAAGGGATTAAAATTATTGAGACCGGCAGTTCAACGCCAGAGGCTTTTGTGCAACAAGGTCGTATTGTGGCGGGAAGCTATGAATATCACGTGAAGCAGGGAACGGCTTCCGGCAGCGACAGGAATAACTGGTATTTGACCCACCTGGCGGACACGCCTGACCCTGACGATGCCCCTGATGTCATCGATAACGATCGTCCTGCGCCAGGCGAACCTTCGGATGCTGTCAACGTCTATCGCCCTGAGGGAGGAAGCTATGCCAGTAACCTCGCGGCAGCAAATACGCTGTTTAACACCCGACTGCAGGACCGTCAGGGAGGTTCCTGGTATACCGACCCTGCTACCGGGGAACGGCATATGACCAGTCTGTGGCTGCGTACGTCAGGCGGGCACAGCAAGGGGCGGATGTCGGACGGTCAGAACACATCGTCGTCCAACCGCGTGGTAATGCAGCTCGGCGGCGCGTTGCTCCAGGGGAGTGTGAACGGCACGGATAGCTATCAGTTGGGTGTAATGGCAGGCTATGGTAAGCAGGATAACGACATCCATAACAGCCTGTCAGGCTACGGTTCTCGTGGCGAGGTGAGCGGCTACAGCGCGGGTCTGTACGGAACCTGGTATCAGAACGCCGTGGATAAAACCGGTCTGTACGTCGATTCATGGGTACTCTATAACTGGTTTGACAACACGGTTAAAGGTGATGAGCTTGCTCAGGAAAGCTATAAAAGCAAAGGGCTGACGGCGTCGCTGGAATCGGGTTACGCTTTCCATATGGGGTCTTTCACGGCACCAGGCGACTGGGAAAGTAATGTCTATATTCGCCCACAGGCACAGGTCACCTGGATGGGGGTGAAGGCAAACGACCATACGGAGAAAAACGGCACGCGGGTTCAGGGGCAGGGCGATAACAATATTCAGACCCGTCTGGGCATGCGCCTTTACGCCAATGGTAAAAGCAGCGCGGAAAAAGGAACCGTACGCGAGTTTGAACCCTTTATCGAGGCGAACTGGATACACAACTCGAAGCAGTACGGCGTCAGGATGAATGACACGAGCACCTCCCTGCAGGGAAGTCGAAACGTTGGCGAGGTGAAAGTGGGCGTCGAGGGGCGTTTGACCCGGGACCTGAGCGTCTGGGGCAATGTTGCGCAACAAATGGGTAATAACGGATTTCGCGATACAAGCGGCGTACTGGGAATCAAATACCAGTTCTAGCCTTATGATGTTTCTCCAGCCATCCCGGTTTTTTTGCCGGGATGGCTGTTTATCTCTTACTTGCCCCGCACGTTGTAGTATGAACAAGTGCGCAGCATTCCTGCTTTCGTCTTAGTGCCAGCCTGCTTTGCACCTGCCAGAGTATAGATAACCCCCTGAAGCGGAGGCGTTATGAGCTGGCGACCCATTCTGTTCCTTATTGTTACGCCTTTCCCGGTGTTAAGCGCGCCACGCGGACGGCTGCGGCTGGTGCAGGGGGAAGGGGATTAGCCCAGGCCAGATACGCGTGGCGTCATCCGGCTTACAAAACAACGAAAACTTACTCCGCGTCCGTCAGCGCAAACATTCCATACGGATGAATTTCAAGGTAATACTGCTCGCCGATATCGGGTTGCAGACGAGTGGCGTTGACCTGTAGCAGGATCTCCTGCCCGTGCCAGTCCACCGTGACTTCGTACTGCGGCCCCATATAGGCGACATGGCGAATCACACAGCGCTGACTCTCTTCTCCACGATCGCTTAAGGTGATCGCTTCCGGGCGTACGCCAACGGTGCCTTTCCCCTGGGATGCAAAATGTGTCGGGCGAGGCAGACGATAACCAAAGATATCAACAGATGCTTCGCTGAAGGTCGCCGGGAAAAGGTTGGCGTCACCCATGAAACTCGCCATAAAACGGGATGCCGGTTGACGATAGAGATCCTGTGGCGAGCCGATCTGCATGATATGCCCCTTGTTCATCACCAGCACGGTGTCAGAAACCGCGAAGGCTTCACTCTGATCGTGGGTCACATACAGCGAGGTGATATCAAACTGCTTTTGCAGTTCGCGGATCTTGTCACGCATGCTGCGGCGCAGGTTGGCGTCGAGGTTGCTTAACGGCTCATCAAACAACAGCACCTTCGGTTTGAGGATCAGCGCGCGCGCCAGCGCCACGCGCTGCTGCTGCCCGCCGGAGATCTGATCGACGTAGCGATCCTCAAATCCTTCCAGATCGACCATCGCCAGCGCTTCTTTCACCCGCATTTTCACATCGGCGCGCGACACGCCCAGCATCTTCAGGCCGTAGCCGACGTTTTCACCCAGCGACATATGCGGGAACAGGGCGTACGACTGGAACACCATACAAATATCGCGCTGCTGAATAGAACGATGGGTGACGTCTTCGCCATCAATAAAAATTTGACCTTCGCTCGGTTTTTCCAGACCGGCGACCAGGCGCAGAATGGTGGTCTTGCCGCAACCGGACGGGCCAAGCAGCGTCACCATCTGCCCTTGCGGGATGGTGAGATTAATATTGTCGATAACCGTGTTACTGCCGAATCGTTTGGTGACGTTGCGCAGTTCAACGAAATTTTTCTGACTCATAGTGCGCTCCATTACGCCTGGTTTTTGGCTTTGGACCGGGAAATACGCGCTTCCCCAATCAGCCAGTCAAAGATGAAAATAATCGCCAGCATGACCACGATCAGAATCGACCCGTAGGCAATCGCCACGCCGTATTCGCCGTCTTCCACGCGGTTCAGAATGTAGGCCGTTGCCACACGGGTGTCCGGCGTAACGAGGAAGACAATCGCGCTGACGGTGGTGATGGCGCGCACAAAGCTGTAGATCAGCGCTGAAAGAATGGCCGGACGCAGCAGCGGCAGCAGGATGTGCGTGATGGTGCGCAGGCTCCCGGCACGCAGACTCAGCGAGGCTTCATCCAGCGATTTATCGATCTGTCCGAGTCCTGCGATCCCGGCGCGAATACCAACCGGCACGTTACGCATCACCATCGAGATAATGACAATGGCGGCGGTACCGGTGAGGTATACCGGGGCGCTGTTAAAGGCGAGGATGTAGGAGACGCCCGCCACGGTGCCCGGTACGGCAAAGCACAGCATAGTGGTGAACTCGATGGTCTTTTTGCCCTTAAACTGCTGGCGGACCACAATCCAGGCGATCAGCAGGCCGAACGCGGCGGTGATCGGCGCGGCAATTCCGGCATAGAGCAGGGTGTCGAGCAGGGAAGGCCATGCGCCGTCGCTCATGCCCTGGCCGAACAGCTTGATGAAGTTGTCCAGCGTCAGGGTGTAGTCCACGCCCCAGTTCACGGTGAAGCTGCCGTAGAAAATGCTGCCATAAAGCAGGGCGTTGAAAGCGATCCAGACCGCCAGAATGACAATCACGCTCCAGACCAGCGTCACCGGCAGCGGCTGGACGTCGCCACGGTACGATTTACCCGAAACGGTAACGTACGAACGTTTGCCAATCCACATGTACTGCACGCAGAACACCAGCAGCGAGAACAGCAGCAGGAACGCGCCGAGCGTGCTGGCAGCCTGGTAATCGAGCTGCGAGCCGGTGATGTAGAAGTAAATTTGCGTCGCCAGCACGTCGAAGTTACCGCCGAGGACCAGCGGGTTACTGAAGTCAGCCAGCGACTGCACGATAACGATCAGGAACGCGTTTGCCAGCGCCGGTTTCAGCAGTGGGACAAACACGCCGTTAAACGTCTGCCAGCGACTGGCGCGCAGGGTATATGACGCCTCTTCCAGCGACGGATGAATGGTTTTTATTGCCCCGTCGAGGATCATAAACGCCATAGGGGTAAATGCCAGCACCTGTGCCAGCCAGATACCGGTGAATCCGTACAGCCAGTTAGTGTTGGTTAGTCCAAACCATTCCACCATAAATTCGGTGACGTAACCGGAACGCCCCATCATCAGCGTGACGCCCAGTCCCACCACAAACGGTGGGGTGACGATAGGCAGAATCGAGAAGATGCGTCCGATAATGGCGCTTCGCTGAGCGATACGGGTGGTATAAATCGCCAGCACCAGACCGAAGAAGGTACAGCCGACACCCACTGCAATCGACAGGACGATGGAGTTAATAATGACCTGAATGATATGCGCCTGCGACAGCACATTCATAAATGCCAGCGGTGCGAACTCCCCGGCGTCGTTGGTGAACATCGGGATGAAAATGGCGATGCTCGGCCAGACGATAAAGATGCCGATGAGCGCCACGATAGTGACCAGCGAACCGATCACAAACCGGTCGCCGCCCAGCCATTCGAGGCGGGTCAGCGCCAGAGTCATGATCGCCCCCAGCGCTACAAACAGCACGATAGTGGCGTAGCCTAAACCCCGCCCTTCAACGGTGGCGCTGACAACAATAAACGCCATACACAACAGCGCCCAGCCAGCATCGAGGGTGTGGCGGCTGCGCTGCTCGCGTCTGGCTTCGTGGAGCGGGCGAATCAACAGCAGGCTCGGCAGCAGATACCACAGCCAACTGATATTGAACCGTGACCAGCCGTAGGCCTCGAGGATTTCATCGCTCGTGGACTCCAGCAGACCGTAATCCAGGCTCCAGCTCGGCAGCAGGACGAATGCCAGCCAGCCGAGTAAAACCCAAAGGAATATCGCATCCCGTTTTTTCACGGGATGGAGTGCAAGTGTGTGTGACATACGTTTTCCGGTGTTCAATCCCGAGTAGGCCGGATAAGCGTAAGCGCCATCCGGCATTCAGGGTGACGATGATTGCCGGGTGGTGGCATTGCCTTACCCGGCCTACGTAACCTTAACGTCATGAAGTCATCGTGTGGGCTTATTTACCCATCTTCACTTCGCTGACCCATTTATTGATCAACGCTTTGCGGACGTCTGTGGAGCCGTATTTGTCCATGTCGTAGTTGATGAGCTTCAGGTCGTCGAGCTTCAGCGAGTTCGGCGAGGTTTCTGCGGTGGTGTTGGTCAGGATCTGATAGGACTTACCTTTCTTCCACGCCAGTTCCTGGGCCTCTTTCGACAGCACCCAGTCGACGAACAGTTTGGCGTTGTCAAGGTTACGCGCCCCTTTCAGGATGCTGACGCCGCCGATTTCATAACCGGTACCTTCACACGGAGAAATCAGCTCCAGCGGCGCGCCCTGTTCTTTTTCCAGCGAATAGTCATGCAGGAAGCCAATGCCGATGGCGGTTTCGCCACGAGCCGCGTTACGCGCCGGGGCAATACCGGATTTTGTGTACTGCGAGACGTTGGCGTTCAGTTGTTTCAGATAATCAAAGGCCTGATCGTCGCCCCAGAGTTGGGCGAAAGTCGCCAGCGCGGTGTAGGCAGTGCCAGAGCTTTGCGGATCGGCAATCTGAATTTCGCCTTTGTATTCCGGTTTGGTCAGATCTTTCCAGCATTTCGGCACCGGCAGGTTTTTCTCTTTCAGGCGCTGGGTGTTGACGCCGAAACCGAGGATGCCTACGTAGACTGCGGAAGATAGGTTGCCTTTCACTTTCGCCGGATCGCGGAATTTCTCCATCACCTGTTCCAGGTTCGGGGATTTGTACGGCTGCAGCAGGCCCATTTCACCGGCCTGCGACTGCGGATCCAGCGTGCCGCCGTACCAGACGTCGGCCTGCGGGTTTTTCTTCTCGGCATCGACCTTCGCCAACGTACTGCCTGAGCCGTTGCGGATAAACGATGTTTTCACATCATATTTTTCGCCAAAAGCTTTGGTTTCCGCTTCGCACATTTCGTTGGTGGCACTGCAATACACCACCAGACGACCTTTCGCCTGTGCAGCGCCCGATAAGGTCGCCAGCGCAACGGCGGAGGCAATCAGAGTAGAGGTAAGGGTCATTTTCATTGTTTTATCCTTTGACTGAGAGTGGTGGTGATGCCCGCCATCAGCAGTGGCATCAGCAGTAAACCCATTAGTACCGCGGCGACCGAGAGCAAACTGAACATCCCCGACCAGCCGTAGCGTTCAATGACCAGCGACAGAGGCCAGCCCGCCAGCGCTGCCCCCAGATAAGCGAACAGGCCGAGAAAACCGGTGATGGAACCTGCCGCCGCTTTGTGTCCGCATTCCACCGCCGCCAGGCCAATCAACATTTGCGGGCCAAAGACAAAAAAGCCCACCGTAAAGAAACAGACTGCGAGCAGGGCGTAATGATGAACCGGTGCCAGCCACAGCGCGGCGACGGAAACCATCAGTCCCAGCGTAAACAGCAAAATCATCGGCGCCCGCTGGCCGCTAAACAACAGGTCCGAACCCCAGCCGGCAAACAGCGCGCCGAGGAGCCCACCCACTTCAAACAGCATCACCGTGGCGTTGGCGCTGAGCAGGTTGACGCCGTGGCTTTCCGTCAGCCAGATATTGCCCCAGTCGTTGAGCGCGATGCGAATCAAATAGACCAGGACATACGAGACGCCCAACAGCCATATCATCGGGTTTTTCAGCATCGTGGTGCGCAGCATTTGCCACAACCCCATCGGCGGACTTTGATGTTCCTGGCGCAGTTCCAGCGGATCGTTACGCCAGTGGCCAACCGACGGTAATCCCTCTTCCTGGGGCGTGCCTTTCAGCTGTAGCGTTAACCCGATCCCCAGAGCCATGCTGATGATCCCCGGCGCCAGCATCGCAGCTTGCCAGCCCCACCAGTGGGCGGCGAAGGCGCTGATCAGCGGGATAATCGCCCCGCCAATGTTGATAGACATATTCCAGCATCCCCACCAGAAACCGCGTTCGTTGCGCGAGTACCAGTGGGTCAGCAGGCGGGCGCAGGGGGGCCACCCCCAGCCCTGAAAAAATCCGTTCAGTGTCCAGACGGCCAGCAGCAGCGTCAGCGACTCGCCAAAAGCAAACACCACGTTCAGCAGGCCGGTAGCGAACAGGCCAACGCCCATAAACCAACGCTGCCCGTGGCTGTCATGCCACAGTCCGGCGGTAAATTTCGACAGGCCATAGGTCAGATAAAACAGGGAACCCAGCAGACCGATGTCGCTTTTATCCAGCCCGAGATCGGTTTGCAGCGCTGGAAGTACGTAGTTCACGCTTTTACGCGTCAGGTAAAACGCGGCGTAACCGATGACCATGTACATCAGCAGCCTGGGACGCAGCGTCCGGTAACGTTGAGTGATGTCAGTTGCTGCGTGCATAGCCGTCTCCGTTTTGCTGACTATAAGAAAGAGAGATCAAAAGGGGATGAGAGAAAGTCCGGACTGACTAAGACTTTTTCCTGGTCAGAAGGCGATTTGTTGCAAATTTGTGGGCAAGTTAACACTTACCCGCGTACCGTGCCGCGACTCCAGCGCCAGTTCGCCGCCGAGGGCGCTGACCCGCTCACGCATCCCCTGAATGCCGAAACCGGCCATTTTGTCTGCGCTGATCCCCACGCCGTTGTCGGTCACTTCCAGATGCAATATGTCTCCCTGCTGACACAGGATAATCTGCACTTCACTTGCCCCGGCGTGTTTACAGACGTTGTTGAGTAACTCCTGTAACAGCCGATAGAGAGTGAAGCGTACCGTTTCATTCTCTGGCGTGGCGGTGAGTTGATAATCAAACTGGCAGCGAATACCGCGCTCCGTGAAGGCGAACTCGTTGAGCAGATGGAGTAGCGCCTCTTTGAACGACAGCTCGTCGAGCGCGGGGGGGCGAAGCTGGCGTAACAACAGGCGGGTCGAGTGGTGGATGCGCCGGGCAAGATCGTTGATCTGGCTGGCGGCGGCCTGGGCTTGTGCCGGATCGTGCGCCCGTTTCACCAGTTGTGACTGGATCTGAATGGCAGTGATATTCTGCCCGATTTCGTCGTGCAGCTCGCGGGCCAGGCTTTTACGCGTATCCTCTTCGGTGTGCACCAGTTTTTCCGCCAGTGCCCGCCGCGCCGCCAGTTCGGCTTCCAGCCGCTGGCGGTAATGGTGCAGGTTTTGCGCCAGATGTTGCTGACGGCTGATGGCGATCCCCAGGCCCATTCCCAGCAGCGACTGCGTTGCGAGAAAGATCTCCAGTTCAACCAGATTGCTAAACCCCACGCCTATCTGGCGGGCGATGGTGATCATCATGCTGCCGAGTAGCCCCGAGAGTACGCCGCCCTGCCAGCCGAATTTCCACGCCATCACTACGTTAGGCAGGAACACCACAATCAGCAGCAGGCGCTCAATTTCCGGCGACAGCACCATCTGGGTGCCAATCCCGATGATAAAAAACAGGCTGCACCAGATGATGAGCGAGGTACGTAGCGGCGGGTTATTGGTGTCCAGCCCCAGCAGGTGGTAGCGATGCTGCTGGCGCAAAAATTCGAAGATCAGGTAGACGAACGGCGTCAGCAACACGCCGCCGGTAAACGACGCCAGCCCAAGCAACATCGCCGGACTTTTGACAAACGGCGACAGCAGGGCGGCGTTGAGCAGTGACGCCGCCGTGACCGTGGCCAGCAATAACGTCAGCCGCTGCCAGTAAAGAGGAAAACGGTACCAGAAGGTCTGCGCGAGGCTGGCGGGAATCACGCTGATGAGCGGCGTGGCCAGCAGAATATAGCCATTAAGCAGCTGTTCGCTGTGCAGCCAGAGCATCATCAGCATCGGTGGCAGCACCAGCGCGGGCCAGTAGCGGCGTGACAGCAGGATCAGCAGCGCCAGGTAGACGCCGTGCGGCAAAAACAGCGCCGCCTGCTGACCGTTGTGTGTCAGATAAAAGCCGAGCGTCCACAACATCAGCCAGCCGGTACCCCAGGCCAATACAATGAATAATGAGAGAACGGCGTGGCGGAGGCTGCGCGACATTAATACCCCGCCAGCAACTGGTGGTCGAGGGCGAAATGCACCAGATCGATGGTGCTGTGACAGTTCAGTTTGCCCAGCACATTGGCGCGGTGCACGTGCACCGTTTTATGGCTGAGATCGAGTTTGAAGGCGATCTCCTTCACGCTGTCGCCTTTGACGAGTAAATCAAAGACTTCTCGTTCGCGTGGGGTCAGTACATCCAGCACCGGTGACGAAGGCTTACCACCGCGCAGCGCCCGTAGCGCATCGGCGCAAAGATAATGCCCACCGAGGCCCACCGAGCGGACGGCCTGCACTAACTCTTCCGGCCCGCAGCGTTTAGTCAGATAGCCGCTGGCTCCCGCATCCAGTGCGCTCTGTACGAAGGCGGGCGTATCATAGATGCTAAGAATAATGGCGCGAAACTGTGGCTTTTGCGCCCGTAGCCGTTTCAACAGGCTCAGTCCGTTTTCGTCCGGCATGGCGATATCCATCACGGCCACGTTGACATCGTCATGCAGCAACGCAGGCCAGGCTTCGGCCGCGTTACTGTACTGGCCCACGACGTCGAGGTCTTCTTCGAGACTGAGTAATTGCGCAAAGCCGGAACGCACCACCACATGGTCGTCCACCAGCACTACACGGATCATGATTTTGCTCTCTTGCCGGATAATATCTCTATGATGCCTGGCGCCGCTGTGCTGGCAATCAATCAGGTACAGTTATGGAATGTATGTAACAAAATGGTGATATTCACAAAGGGTATGTTTTATTGCATACGGTTCCGTTCTCGTTATGCTCCGTACGGGTTGTCAGGTGTTTTCATGTCACTTCATCAAAGGGTTCCGTTCGCTTTATGACTGTTGCTTCTTTGGAACTCACTTACCCGCGAACGTGTTAAGGGCGTTCTCCGCCACGCCCTTAACAATCCCGGCTCCCGGCCGGGAAAATCGCCACTTCGTGGTCCATTCGCCTTATGTCGTCTGCCTGTCGGGTCGGGGCCGAGCCTGCATCCCTGCAGGCCGTCCCCTCCGCCCGCTTCCCTGCGGGCGGACCCGGTCAGCCGTCAACGGCTCATCGATTTTCACGCCGGACCAACGGCATCGCTTCGATTCTCTGCCTTTCAGGTAAATTCATTTCGCTGTAAAAAAAGCAAACCGCAGAGATGGTCAGGTGTGGATGGGGCGAATAATTCGCGAAGCGACAATTATCCTGCCGGGAGCCAGGATTGTTAAGGAGGCGGCGACGAGCCTCCTTAACACGTCCGCGGGAAATTTACGTCCAGAGAATCACGGTTCGTAGGGTGAACGGAACCCTTTAAAGGAGTGACATGAAAGTCATATCCTGACTAACCATTCCCGTTTTTTTTCTAAAAACGCTTTGTTCTTAACAAGAACGTTTAATTCCTTTATCAAATTCAGCCGCAACGAAATACTGCCTCCATAACAAGACAGGGGAGCAGACACTATGGCCGTTTCATCGCGTAACACAATTCTTGCCGTACTGGCATTCATCACCTTTCAGGCGCAGGCGGTAAACGTCACCGTCGCGTACCAAACCTCCGCTGAGCCGGCGAAAGTGGCGCAGGCGGATAACACCTTTGCCAAAGAGAGCGGGGCCACCGTCGACTGGCGTAAGTTCGACAGCGGCGCGAGCATCGTGCGCGCCCTGGCGTCTGGCGACGTGCAAATCGGTAATCTCGGCTCCAGTCCGCTGGCGGTTGCTGCCAGCCAACAGGTGCCTATCGAGGTTTTCCTGCTGGCGTCAAAACTCGGCAACTCCGAAGCACTGGTGGTGAAGAAAACGATCAGCAAACCCGAGGATCTGATCGGCAAACGTATCGCGGTGCCCTTTATCTCTACCACTCACTACAGCCTGTTGGCGGCACTGAAACACTGGGGGATCAAACCCGGCCAGGTGGAGATTGTGAACCTGCAGCCACCGGCGATTATCGCCGCCTGGCAACGTGGAGATATTGATGGAGCTTACGTCTGGGCGCCTGCCGTTAACGCGCTGGAAAAAGATGGCAAGGTGCTGACCGACTCGGAAAAAGTTGGTGAGTGGGGCGCACCGACGCTGGACGTGTGGGTGGTGCGCAAAGACTTTGCCGAGAAGCATCCGGAGGTGGTGAAAGCCTTCGCCAAAAGCGCCATTGACGCGCAGCAGCCCTATATTGCCAATCCCGACGAATGGCTGAAAAAACCGGAGAACATCAGCAAGCTGTCGCGTCTGAGCGGCGTGCCGGAAGCCGATGTGCCGGGGCTGGTGAAAGGCAACACTTATCTCACCCCTCAGCAGCAGACGGCTGAGCTGACCGGACCGGTGAACAAAGCGATTATCGACACCGCGCAGTTTCTGAAAGAGCAGGGTAAGGTGCCTGCGGTGGCAAGTGATTACAGTCAGTACGTCACCGATCGCTTCGTGCAATAAAGGAGGCGCTGATGCTGCAACTTTCTCATCTGTACGCCGATTACGGCGGTAAACCGGCGCTGGAAGATATTAATCTGACGCTCGACAGCGGTGAGCTGCTGGTGGTGCTGGGGCCTTCGGGATGTGGCAAAACGACGCTACTGAACCTGATTGCCGGATTTTTGCCGTATCAGCACGGCAGTATTCAGCTGGCGGGAAAACGTGTCGACGGGCCGGGGGCAGAACGCGGCGTGGTGTTTCAGCATGAAGGGCTGCTGCCGTGGCGCAACGTGCAGGATAACGTCGCGTTAGGTTTGCAACTGGCAGGTGTCGGGAAAGTGCAGCGTATCAGCATCGCTCAGGAAATGTTGAAAAAAGTGGGGCTGGAAGGCGCGGGAAAACGCTTTATCTGGCAGCTTTCCGGTGGTCAGCGCCAGCGCGTTGGCATTGCCCGCGCACTGGCGGCGAATCCACAGCTTTTGCTGCTGGACGAACCCTTTGGCGCACTGGACGCCTTTACCCGCGAACAGATGCAAACCCTGTTGCTGAAGCTCTGGCATGAGACCGGTAAACAGGTGTTGTTGATTACGCATGATATTGAAGAAGCGGTATTTATGGCGACCGAACTGGTGCTGTTGTCTCCAGGACCGGGCCGCGTGCTGGAGCGTCTGCCGTTGACCTTTGCCCGCCGTTTTGTGGCAGGCGAAGCGAGTCGCAGTATTAAGTCCGATCCGCAGTTTATCGCGACCCGCGAATATGTCTTAAGCCGCGTCTTTGAACAACGGGAGGCCTTCTCATGAGTGTGGTGATCAACGACAAACCGCGCCAACGGGCACTGAAATGGCGCTGGCCGTTTTCCCGGCAGATTACGCTGAGCCTGGCGACGCTGACGGTGATTCTGGCGGTGTGGTGGATAGTTGCTGCACTGCAACTGATAAGCCCGCTTTTTTTGCCGCCGCCGGATCAGGTACTGCAAAAACTTATCACCATCGCCGGTCCGCAAGGGTTTATGGATGCCACGCTGTGGCAGCATCTGGCCGCCAGCCTGACCCGCATCGTGCTGGCGCTGCTGGCCGCGGTGGCGTTCGGTATTCCGGTCGGGATTGCGATGGGGCTCAGCCCGACGCTACGCGGCATTCTCGATCCGATCATTGAACTTTATCGTCCGGTGCCGCCGCTGGCTTATCTGCCATTAATGGTTATCTGGTTCGGTATTGGTGAAACCTCCAAGATCCTGCTGATCTACCTGGCGATTTTTGCTCCGGTCGCGATGTCCGCGCTGGCGGGTGTGAAAAGTGCGCAACAGGTGCGGATCCGTGCCGCCCGATCGCTGGGCGCAACTCGGGCGCAGGTGTTGTGGCTGGTGATCCTGCCGGGCGCGTTACCCGAGATCCTCACCGGATTACGTATTGGGCTCGGCGTGGGCTGGTCAACGCTGGTGGCGGCGGAGCTGATTGCGGCGACGCGGGGATTAGGCTTTATGGTGCAGTCGGCCGGTGAGTTTCTGGCGACCGACGTGGTGCTGGCGGGGATCGCGGTGATTGCGATTATCGCCTTTATTTTAGAACTGGGTCTGCGTGCGCTTCAGCGCCGCCTGACGCCCTGGCATGGAGAAGTCCAATGAGTGAACGTCTGAGCATTACCCCGCTGGGACCGTACATCGGCGCACAGATTAGCGGTGCGGACTTAACCCGCCCGCTCAGCGACAATCAGTTTGAGCAGCTTTACCATGCGGTGCTGCGACATCAGGCGGTGTTCCTGCGCGAGCAGGCTATTACGCCGCAGCAGCAACGGGCGCTGGCCCAGCGCTTTGGCGATCTGCATATTCATCCGGTCTATCCGCATGCAGAGGGCGTGGAGGAGATTATCGTGCTGGATACGCACAATGATAATCCACCGGATAACGACAACTGGCATACCGACGTGACGTTTATTGAGACGCCGCCTGCCGGAGCGATTCTGGCGGCAAAAGAGTTACCGTCAACCGGCGGCGATACGCTTTGGGCCAGCGGCATTGCGGCGTTTGAAGCGCTGTCGGAGCCGTTTCGTCAGTTGCTGAGCGGCCTGCGGGCGGAGCACGATTTCCGAAAATCCTTTCAGGAATATAAATACCGTAAGACGGAAGAGGAACATCAGCGCTGGCGTGAAGCGGTAGCGAAACATCCCCCGCTTACGCATCCGGTGGTACGAACCCATCCGGTGAGCGGTAAGCAGGCGCTGTTTGTTAACGAAGGTTTCACGACGCGCATTGTTGATGTGACAGAAAAGGAGAGTGAGACGCTGCTCAGTTTCCTGTTTGCCCACATCACTAAACCGGAATTTCAGGTGCGCTGGCGCTGGCAACCCAATGACGTGGCGATCTGGGATAATCGCGTGACGCAGCATTACGCGAACGCAGATTACCTGCCGCAGCGGCGCATTATGCACCGGGCGACGATTTTGGGTGACAAACCGTTTTATCGCGCGCCTTGAGCGTCGGGCAACGGCGTTATAAATGTGCCTCAATATAGCGCTGATAACGACTGGTTTTCAGACGGGTTAAATCCACCAGGACCAGCCCATCTACGCAGTGGTTAAAATCCGGGTCGCTGCCAAAATCGATGAACTGAACGCCGCCCGGTTCGCACAGTTCCGAGTATTGCTTATAGAGCGGGGGAATACCGCAGCCCAGATTTCCCAGTAAGGATTTCAGGCGGATCAGATCTTCTGTGTAATCACGGCCTGAAAACTGCGCCAGAACGTTCGGCAGCGAAGCAGGATACGGCTGGCGCGAGATGGCCAATGGATGAGTGGGTGGAAACCACAGTCGATAGAAGGCAACCAGCAGATCGCGTGCATCTGGCGGCAATCCTCCGGAAATAGACACGGGGCCAAACAGGTAACGATACTGCGGGTAACGCGCCAGGTATGCGCCGATTCCTGACCAGAGATAATCCAGCCCGCGACGACCCCAGTAGCGAGGCTGAATGAAGCTGCGTCCCAGCTCAATACCGTGCTGCATGATGTTTGCCATTCGCTCGTCGTAGTCAAACAGACTGTGACTGTAGAGTCCTTCCAGCCCCCGTTTTTCCAGTTGCTGTGCGCAGGAGATAAACCGGTAAGCGCCGATGATTTCCAGCTCCTCCTCATCCCATAAGATCAGATGCTGATAGTCATCATCGTAGCGATCGATATCTCTGCGCTTGCCGCTCCCTTCGCCGACGGCGCGAAAGGCAATTTCGCGCAACCGTCCCAGCTCGCGCAGAATTGTCGCCTCTTCCTGGCCGTTGCGCTGCCACAGATAAATGCGTTTGCCATCGGCGGTGCGCCCGAGGCACTCCGCCTGCGCCAGCTCGCGCTTTAGACGCACCCTGTTTTCTGGCGGCGCGATGGTCGCTTCAGTCCGAAAGAGAGCAGGACGGCCTTTTCCCAATGCATTCACGTGCTCCCGGCATTTTTCCGCCTGCTCGCGAACGTGGCTTTTGCTGACGGACCACTGCGCCCAGGCAATCTGTTGACCGATGCGTACAGGCAGCGTGCTGCCGCGACGGCGAAACATTTGCTGCATTAACAGCAGCAGCGTGGCACGGGAAGAAATCAGCCCGCAGGTATAGAAGAGCGGGCTGTTATACGCCTGAATATGTACCGGCAGCAGCGGCGTTCGGTATTTTTCCGCCATGCGAATAAACCCGGAATGCCAGCAGCGTTCGGCTATCCCTTTCAGCGTCAGACGCGAGACTTCACCCGCAGGAAAGAAAACCAGCGCGCCGCCCGCCTGCAAGTGCGCATCCATATGCTGTAACGATGATTTTGGCGTCCGCCCCTGAATATTGTCTACCGGGATGAACAGCGCGCGCAGAGGTTCCAGATGAGAGAGCAGTCGGTTGGTCACCACTTTGATATCGCGACGCACGCGGGAGAGTGCATAGATAAGCGCCAGTCCGTCCAGCGCACCGGTAGGGTGGTTAGCGATAATCACCAGCGGGCCATTTTCGGGGATGTTTTCGATGTGGTGCTCGGGGATTTCACAACGTATTTGCAGGTGCTCCAGGATTTGCTCCACCATATCCACGCCTTTCAGATGGCGATGGCAGGCAGCAAACTGCTGGAACTCTTTTTCATATAACAGGTGTTTTAACACCTTTTTTTGCCAGGGCGCGGTCCTCGCCTCGGGCCAAAGGTCGCTGAGTACGTTATCGAGACTGAACATAACACCACCTCCTTCTGTCCTGTGCTGACAGTAGAAGCGGTAAGTGTCGCGGGTATGACGTTTGAATGACGTTTTGAGGAAGGGCCGGATGGCGAAACCACCCGGCAAAATAACGAAAACTTAACGCAGGATTTTTTTCTCTGCCAGATCAAGCGCGAAGTAGCTGAAGATCAGATCCGCGCCGGCACGTTTGATGGCACCTAAGCTTTCCAGCACCACTTTTTCTTCATCAATGGCGCCCGCCATGGCGGCAAATTTGATCATCGCATATTCGCCGCTGACCTGATACGCGCCGAGCGGCAGCTCTGTGCGCTCACGGATATCACGCAGCACATCCAGATAGGCCCCTGCCGGTTTCACCATCAGGCAGTCCGCGCCCTGCGCTTCATCAAGCAGCGATTCACGAATCGCTTCACGGCGGTTCATTGGGTTCATCTGGTAGGTTTTGCGATCGCCTTTCAGCGCGGTGCCTGCGGCTTCGCGGAACGGACCATAGAACGACGAGGCAAATTTGGTGGAGTAGGACATGATGGCGGTGTCAGTAAAGCCTGCGGCATCCAGCGCCTGGCGAATCGCCTGGACTTGTCCATCCATCGCCGCGGAAGGGGCGATGAAGTCTGCGCCTGCGGCGGCCGCGACAACGGCTTGTTTACCCAGGTTTGCCAGCGTTGCATCGTTATCCACGCCGTGCTCGCAGAGCACGCCGCAGTGACCGTGGGAAGTATATTCACAGAAGCAGGTATCTGACATCACGATCATTTCCGGAACGGTCTGTTTGCAGATACGCGACATCCGCGCCACCAGGCCGTCTTCCTTCCAGGCATCACTGCCGGTGTCATCGGTATGGTGGGAGATGCCAAAGGTCATTATGGAGCGGATACCGGCATTGGCAATGCGTTCTATCTCGCGCGCCAGCTGTTTTTCCGGGATGCGCATGACGCCGGGCATAGCCTCAATCGCTTTGTAGTCGTTGAGTTCTTCTTCAACAAAGATCGGCAACACCAGATCGTTCAAGCTGAGTGTTGTCTCTTCAAACATGGCGCGTAGCGCTGCGGATTTGCGCAGACGGCGAGGGCGATGGATTAAGTCTGTCATGGGATGCCTGATGTTTGTGAAAGTGTGAGCCATAGTATACCTGAAGCCGCGGGCGAGTGTTTTACGAAAATTGGCCTTATGGTTCTGTTTTATTAATAAATAAAAAATATTGCATGGCAATTTTTTAATACGAATAGCTAAAAATTCATATTCGGAAGTGTTATTGTTATTTGTCAGATTATTTAAAATATCTATTTGTTTGAATTTCACTACATATAAATTAATTAATTCTTTATTTATTCATCGTTATCACTGCCCGCTATGTTAAGTATCACTTTACTATATGCTTCCCCGTCTTTTTATTTTTTATTGCATTGATTTATAAGTCATTTTTTATTTTTCAATTGAATTTTTTCCTGGTTTTTATTATTGTCTGTATTCGGACTACAGGGAAAGAATAATTGAACCTTTCATTGTGGAGACCGCATAATCCTCCTCGCAAAACAAAATGTTTTCTATGCATTGATATTGATGGATCAACACTATTACGTCCCTGAGGAGGGATGACAAATGCACTCCTGGAAAAAGAAACTTGTAGTCTCACAATTAGCATTAGCCTGCACTTTGGCAATCACTTCTCAGGCGAATGCTTCAACAGATATTTCTGGCAAAACTTACACCACCTTTGAACATCTTAACGACGCGACTTATGCGGATGGTGTCTACTACGATGGCTATGTTGGCTGGAATAACTACGGCACCGATAGCGTGTATAACGGAGACATCTATCCGGTCATCAATAACGCGACCGTTAACGGCGTGATTTCAACGTACTATCTGGATGATGGTCTGGCGACCAACACCAACAGTAACAGCCTGACGATTAAAAACAGTACTGTTCACGGAATGATTACCTCACAGTGCATGACGGAAGAGTGTACCGGTCGTGATGCGACGGGCTATGTTTATGATCGTCTGGCGCTGACCGTTGATAACTCAACCATCGACGACAACTACGAGCATTATACCTACAACGGCACCTATACCGACGGCACTGCAGATACGCATGTTGTTGATGTTTATGATCTGGGTACTGCAATCACCCTGGATCAGGAAGTTGACCTGGCTATCAGCAACAACTCCCATGTTGCCGGTATCACCCTGACTCAGGGTTATGAGTGGCAGGATGTTGACGATAATACCGTCAGCACCGGCGTAAACAGTACTGAAGTGTTCAATAACACCATTACCGTGAAGGACTCTACCGTGACCTCAGGCTCATTGTCTGACGAAGGCACCACGGGCTGGTTCGGCAATAACGGTAACGCCAGCGATTACAGCGGTACAAATACTGCAGATGATATTGCATTAGCTGTGATTGCAAATCCGGCAGCGGATAACGCGATGCAGACTACCGCGACTTTCAGTAATTCTACACTGATGGGCGATGTGGTTTTCTCCAGCAACTTTGACGAAAACTTCTTCCCGAACGGCGCAGACAGCTATCGTGATACCGACGCAAATGTCGATACCAACGGCTGGGATGGTACCGACCGTCTGGATCTGACGTTAGATAACGGCAGCAAATGGGTCGGTGCGGCGATGTCCGTCCATCAGGTGGATACCGATGGCGACGGTGTGTACGACAGCGTTGCTGCGGGTACAGACGCTACTGCTACGCTGATTGATGTCGCGGCTAACAGCCTGTGGCCAACCTCAACGTATGGCATTGATAATGGCGATACCGCCTATGACGAAAATGGTCATGTTGTGGGTAAAGAGGTTTATCAAAGTGGTCTGTTCAACGTCACGCTGAAGAATGGTTCACAGTGGGATACCACCAAAACCTCTCTGATTGACACGCTGAGCATCAACAGCGGTTCTGTGGTGAATGTTGGGGACTCCACTCTGGTTTCTGACACCATTGGCCTGACCGGTGGCGCAGCGCTGAACATTAACGAAGATGGTCATGTAGCGACGGATACCCTGACGGTTGACAACAGTACCGTAACTATCGCCGATGATGTGGCTGCAGGCTGGAGCGTGGGTGATGCTGCGCTGTATGCCAACACCATTAAGGTCACAAACGACGGTGTTCTGGATGTCGGTAACAGCGCGGACTATGCGCTGCAGACGGATACCCTGAATCTGACCAGCACCACCGATGCGGGTGGCAATATTCATGCCGGCGTGTTTGACATTCACAGCAACAACTACGTTCTGAACTCTGATCTGGTGAACGATCGCACCGCTGACACTACCAAGTCTAACTATGGTTACGGTGTTATCGGCATGAATTCCGATGGTCACCTGACGATTAACGGTAACGGCGATGCTTACACCGCTGACCTGTCCGAAGTAGATAATGCGGGCGACGGCATTGCGGCGGCAAGCGGTAACTACAAAGTGCGTATCGATAACGCCACGGGTGAAGGCGCTATTGCCGATTACAAAGGTAAAGAGCTGATCTACGTTAACGATAAGAACAGCACCGCGACCTTCTCTGCGGCTAATAAAGCAGACCTGGGTGCATACACCTACCAGGCTCAGCAGCAGGGTAATACGGTTGTTCTGCAACAGATGGAGCTGACTGACTATGCCAATATGGCGCTGAGCGTCCCGTCTGCAAACACCAATACCTGGAACCTGGAGCAGGATACCGTTGGAACACGTCTGACCAACTCTCGTCACGGTCTGGCTGATAACGGTGGCGCATGGGTCAGCTACTTCGGCGGCGGTTTCAGCGGCGACAATGGCACCATTAATTACGACCAGGATGTCAACGGCATTATGGTGGGTGTGGATACCAAAGTTGATGGTAACAACGCTAAATGGATTGTCGGTGCTGCAGCCGGTTTCGCGAAAGGCGATATGAGCGACCATACCGGTCAGGTGGATCAGGATAGTCAATCTGCTTACTTGTACTCCTCTGCCCGATTTGCCAATGACATCTTTGTGGATGGCAACCTGAGCTACTCTCACTTCAACAACGACCTGTCTGCCAATATGAGCGACGGTCAGTATGTCGATGGCAACACCTCAACAGATGCCTGGGGCTTCGGTCTGAAAGTGGGCTACGACTGGAAAGTGGGTGATGCGGGTTATGTTACGCCGTACGGCAGTGTGTCCGGTCTGTTCCAGTCTGGTGACGACTATCGCTTGAGCAACGACATGCATCTTGACGGTCAGTCTTACGACAGCATGCGTTATGAACTGGGCGTGGACACCGGCTATACCTTCACCTACAGCCAGGATCAGGCTCTGACGCCTTACTTCAAACTGGCGTACGTGTATGACGATCAGGGTAACCATGCTGATGTCAACGGCGATTCTATCAACAATGGTACCAAAGGTTCAGCGGTTCGCGTTGGGCTGGGTACACAGTTCAGCTTTACCAAGAACTTTAGTGCGTATACCGATGCAAACTACCTCGGTGGCGGCGATGTTGATCAGGATTGGGCGGCTAACGCGGGCGTGAAATATACCTGGTAATCATTCCCTTATGGAAATGGATATCGCGTAGTTAATCTAAATAATGCCCGTCAAGGATTTGACGGGCATTACTGCAAGGAATGCACAGATGTTATCTCTGAATAAGCCGCTAAAAGAATTTGCTCAGCTCGATAAGGCTTTGTCTAAGTTTGCAACGCGCTTTGAAAATGTCCATGAAAAACATTTTCTTTATTCTAATGAAAAGAATTCCGATACAACGATAGTTATTCTTGAAGGGATTATTTCATTAAGGCGTAATGAACACATTCTTGTGGGGATCGCCCAGGCCCCTTTCATTATGGGACTGAGCAATGGAGTGATGAAAAATGATGCTCATTATGATCTCATCAGCGAGGGAATCTGTTCAGGCTATCACCTTTCGTCGTCACACGCTGTTGAGATTATTGAAGAATGCCAGCTGTGGCGTGAAGCATTTTACTGGTTAACCTGGCAGAACCGGGTCCTGCAGCAGCGCGATCGACAATTAATTGGCAATAATTCCTACGAACAGATCAGAACCACCCTGCTCTCGATGATAGAGTGGGATGAAGGTTTACGCTCCAGAATTGGGGTGATGAACTATATTCACCAGCGCACGCAAATTTCGCGTTCCGTGGTGGCAGAAGTCCTTGCGGCGTTACGAAAAGGCGGCTACATCGAAATGAATAAAGGCAAACTGGTGGGAATAAACCGTCTGCCTTCTGATTATTAATTAAGACGCCGGAACCGCGCGCGGTGTATTTTCGCTCAGTTCGACCACCAGCTCATTAATACCGTCGCTCATGCTTGTGAATCGGGTGAGCGGAGAGCGAGTCACGACGACAAAAGCACCGACATTTTTTTGCGGAATCATCGCCATATAGGTAATGAACCCGCCGCCGCCGCCGGTCTTTTGAATAATTCCCGGGCGTCCATTCTTCGGCGCCATATAGACCCATCCTAAGCCTAACGCATCGGCCTTGCCGGGGACATCCATGCCGGTTACCCGTGTTAACTGCGCGCGCTGATAAATCAGCGTTTGCATTCTGTCGGCCTGATTACTGCGCTGGTAAAAATCAGAGGAAAGATACTGCTGCATCCAGCGCATCATGTCCCCCGGAGTTGAATAAACCCCACCGCTGCCGATGGCCGCCAGCGTGTTATTACACGGGCTCGCCCCTTTCTCCGCTATCATCAGACGTTTGCACTGATCGGGAGAGGGCGTGTATGTGGTGTCTTTCATGCCAAGCGGACGAGTGATCTTCTCTTCAAACAGTTGGGTATAAGGTTTGCCGGAGGCATTTGCCAGCGCATCCGCCAGCAGGTCGAATGCCAGGTTGGAATAGGCCGCCTGTGACCCAGGCGCTGCTTTCAATGTCGCGGTGGAGAGATAACTCCAGCGTTGTTCACGCGTTGGCCAGACGAATACCGGACGCTTTGCCGCGCCGCCGGGTTGTTCACGGGGCAGCGCGCTGGTGTGCGTCGCCAGATTAACCAGCGTGATCGGTTTTCCCTCATACGACGGTACGCGCGCGCCCGGAGGCGCATATTTACTCAGCGGATCGTTCAGTTTAACCGTGCCCTGATCAAGCAGTTTGACCAGCATTTCACTGGTCATCAGCTTAGTCAGTGACGCAATGCGAACCACGGAATCCAGTTGTGGACGCACGTTATTTCCCGGGCGGGTTTCGCCGAAACTGCGAAAGACGCGCTGATTACCGTCGATCACGACGAGCGCCATCCCCGTCGCTCCGCTGCCATAAAAGATATGTTCAGCGTAACGCTCGACAATATCAGACGCAAAAACAGGGTCGGCGACAGGCTGGGCCGCCTGGACTGAGGTCAATGACGCCGCACACAGCGCGGCAGAAAAAAGCAGACTACGTTTCAACGGTGGTGTCCATGAATGAGAGTAAAAAAACTAAGCGTATTTATACTACTGTACCGCCTGTTGCAAAGCGCTAATTAGAGCAAGGATAGTGAGAAAAACGTAACGGAGCGTAAACACGGCACTTTTGTCGTGAAAGAAAGTCCGCTTTTGTGATCCTGGGCGTGCAATAATCTTTCATTACCACGCTTGAAAGGGGCTTACGATGTCTGAAAAACGGGTTGTGATGGTTGTTGATATGCAAATCGGTGTGTTTGCCACGCCGCGTATTCATCGGGCTGAGTGCGTAGAACGTATTAATCAGCTGACGCGGGCGGCCGATCTCACCATTTTTATTCAGCACACCGAGGCGGGTGGCCTGGAGGAGGGGAGCGTGGGGTTTGCGCTGCTGCCTGAACTGGATACGCCCGCGAACGCAAAATATGTCACGAAAACCGCCTGCGATGCTTTTTACAAAACGGCGCTCGAACAATTGCTTTGCGAAGAGGCGATTTCACACTTTGTCATCTGCGGCTGCGCGACGGACTATTGCGTTGATACCACCATCAGAAACGGTGCCAGTCGGGGTTATCGCATTACGGTTGCGGAAGATGCCCACACCACCGCCCATCGCCCGGCAGCACCGGCGCAGACGCTGATTGCACACCATAATGATGTCTGGCGTAATCTTACCGTACCGGGTAATCCGGTGCTGGTGAAACCCGTCGAAACAATTCTTCAGAACTGGAAAACGAACTAAGCGCCACCATGTTGGTCACAATGGGCGGTTTCGCCTGTTGTGAGCGTTTATTTTTAGCCCACGTAGCGGCAAAAAGCACAAACACAGCAGTTGTCATAACGATAAGAAGTTAGCAGGAGAGCATCATGTTTAAGTCTTTTTTCCCAAAGCCGGGTCCTTTTTTTCTTTCGGCTTTTATTTGGGCACTTGTCGCGGTTATCTTCTGGCAAGCCGGTGGTGGGGACTGGGTTGCGCGGCTGACTGGTGCAACGGGCGCCGTCCCCATTAGCGCCGCCCGTTTCTGGTCGCTGAGTTATCTGATTTTTTATGCCTACTATGTCCTTTGCGTTGGACTGTTTGCACTGTTCTGGTTTCTTTACTGTCCGCATCGCTGGCAGTACTGGTCAATTCTTGGCACCTCGCTGATTATCTTCGTCACCTGGTTTCTGGTGGAAGTTGGGGTGGCCGTCAACGCCTGGTACGCGCCATTTTACGATCTGATCCAGACCGCCCTCAGCGCGCCGCACAAAGTCACCATGAGCCAGTTTTATAACGAACTGGGGATCTTTCTTGGCATCGCGCTGATTGCCGTGGTGATTAGCGTGCTGAACAACTTTTTTGTCAGCCACTATGTGTTCCGCTGGCGTACGGCGATGAACGAATATTACATGGCGCAGTGGCAGCATTTGCGTCATATCGAAGGGGCGGCACAGCGTGTGCAGGAAGACACCATGCGTTTTGCGTCAACGCTGGAAAGCATGGGCGTGAGCTTCATCAATGCCATTATGACGCTGATTGCCTTCCTGCCGGTACTGGTTGCGCTTTCGCCACATGTGCCTGAACTGCCGATTGTCGGCCACGTGCCTTACGGTCTGGTGATTGCGGCAATCGTCTGGTCATTGATGGGCACCGGTTTGCTGGCGGTGGTCGGGATCAAACTCCCTGGGCTGGAATTTAAAAATCAGCGAGTTGAAGCGGCTTACCGTAAAGAACTGGTGTACGGGGAAGACGATGCCAGTCGCGCCACGCCGCCGACCGTTCGCGAGCTGTTCAGTGCGGTTCGTCAGAATTATTTCCGTCTCTATTTTCACTACATGTATTTTAATATCGCGCGCATTCTCTACCTGCAGGTCGATAACGTTTTCGGCTTGTTCCTGCTGTTTCCGTCGATTGTTGCCGGTACGATTACGCTGGGTTTGATGACGCAAATTACCAACGTCTTTAGCCAGGTGCGGGGCGCGTTCCAGTACCTGATCAACTCGTGGACGACGCTGGTTGAACTGATGTCTATCTATAAGCGTTTGCGCAGTTTTGAGCGCGAACTGGACGAGCGGGATATTCAGGCTGTCACCCACACACTTGGTTAACAAAAGGAAACGTTATGTCGGTGGTATCTCGTCTTTATCCTTTGTCATTGCTGGCCGGACTGGTGCTGGCAGGCTGTAGCAGCCAGCCTTCGCAACCGCTCAAAAAAGGCGAGAAACCGGTCGATGTCGCGAGCGTGGTACGACAGAAAATGCCGGCCAGCGTGAAGGATCGGGACGCCTGGGCGCAGGATATCGCCAAAACCTTTGAAAGCCAGAAGCTGGCACCAACCGTGGAAAATATCTGTTCGGTACTGGCGGTCGCGCAGCAGGAGTCCAACTATCAGGCCGATCCGGCTGTTCCGGGATTAAACAAAATTGCCTGGCAGGAGATAGACCGGCGCGCCGAACGGATGCACATTCCGGTTTTCCTGGTGCATACCGCGCTGAAAATCTCCTCCCCGAACGGGAAAAGCTACAGCGAGCGTCTGGATACCGTCAAAACGGAAAAACAGCTCAGCGCAATTTTTGATGATTTTATCAATATGGTGCCGATGGGGCAGACGCTGTTCGGCTCACTCAATCCGGTCCATACCGGCGGACCAATGCAGGTGAGCATTGCGTTTGCCGAGCAGCACAGTAAAGGGTATCCGTGGAAGATGGAGGGAACGGTGCGCCAGGAAGTGTTCAGCCGTCGCGGTGGCCTCTGGTTCGGAACCTACCATTTGCTCAATTACCCGGCCAACTACAGCGCGCCGATTTTCCGCTTTGCCGACTTTAACGCCGGATGGTATGCCAGTCGAAACGCCGCTTTTCAGAACGCGGTCAGTAAAGCCAGCGGCGTCAAACTGGCGCTGGATGGCGACCTGATCGCTTACGGCAGTAAAGATGCCGGGAAAACGGAGCTGGCGGTGCGTAAACTGGCAGGAAAACTGGATCTCAGCGACAGCGCGATCCGTCGCCAACTGGAGAAAGGCGACAGTCTTGCGTTTGAAGAGACGGCGCTTTACGAAAAGGTGTTTACGCTTGCTGAAGCGAAAACAGGCAAAAAATTACCGCGCGAAATGCTGCCGGGTATTCAACTGGAGAGCCCGAAAATCACGCGTAATCTCACTACGGCCTGGTTTGCAAAACGGGTCGACGATCGTCGTGCTAAGTGTATGGGTCAGTAATGGCCGGAGATCATTACTGACGGCGATAGCGCCAGCGCAAAATAGCGGCGATGACGCCAAAAATCAGACTGCCGACCAGAAAGGGCACCAGTCCAAAGATGGTGCCGACGCCCAGCCCAATTTCTACGCGCGGGCGTCCTGTCTCTTGCACCTGCATCAGGTGCTCGTATACGCCTGGCGCGTGAACCAGCAGATTCAGGATCTGCGCCCCGGCCCAAAAGCAGAACAGCACAAACACGGCATAAGCGATGTTGCCTGGCGTAGAGGCGGTTTCTCGATGTTTCCCGTTAAACAAGGATTTTGAGAGAGTGAAATCAGCCATAAATGACCTCCGCGAGTGATTCTGCATCTCTGACACCATGCCAGTAACTTACCGTGAGTGTGACAGGTCATCGCGTTTGTCAATATCAGAATGATGGTAATTTCAGCCTGGGATGAATCCTGAATTGCAGATTTTTGTGAGTTGTCACAAATTGGTTACCTTAAATTAAATTTGGCAACATTTAAGAAATTCCGTACACGACACAGACCGGTTTCCCGTAATATGTGACGATACGTTTTTTCGCTGCGGAGTTGCCATGAACCTGCCTCTAAAAATACGCCGTGACTGGCACTATTACGCCTTTGCTATTGGCCTGATTTTCATTCTGAACGGAGTTATCGGGCTGTTGGGGTTTGAAGCCAAAGGCTGGCAAACCTATGCCGTGGGCCTGGTGACCTGGATAGTCAGTTTCTGGCTGGCAGGATTGATTATTCGGCGTCGTGTGGAGGATGAAGCGGCGTAAGCCTGACAACAAACCGCTGTCAGGCTTACCGGGAAGTACAGATTACATCGTCGTTTTCAGCGCGTTATCCGCAGCGTGGCGCTCCAGCGCCAGTTCGATCAATCGGCTGATCAAATCAGTGTAACCTAAACCACTGGCCTGCCAGAGTTTCGGATACATGCTGATATTGGTAAAGCCTGGCAGGGTGTTGATCTCATTGATCACCACCTCATTGTCGGCCGTTAAGAAGACATCGACGCGTGCCATGCCAGCGCAGCCCAGCGCCTGATACGCCTGAATGGCGATCTTGCGAATGTTGTCGTTGATTTCAGGTGCAATCGCCGCAGGAACTACCACTTTCGCGCCATTATCATCAATGTATTTGGTGTCGTAGGCATAGAAATCACTGTTGAGAACGATCTCGCCACAGGTACTGGCCTGCGGGTGATCGTTACCCAGCACCGCGCACTCGATCTCGCGTCCCTTGATCCCTTGCTCCACCACCACTTTGTGATCGAACTCGAACGCCAGGGCGACAGCCTGCGCGTACTGCGCTTCGCTGGTAACTTTACTAACGCCGACAGACGATCCCTGATTGGCGGGCTTAACGAACAGCGGCAGGCCAAGACGGGCTTCTACCTCGGCAAAACTTATCGTGTTGCGGTTGGCTCGCGTCAGCGTAATAAACGGTGCGATATTCAGTCCGGCATCACGCAACAAGCGTTTGGTGACGTCTTTATCCATGCACGCCGCAGAGCCCAGTACGTCAGAACCGACGAAGGGCAGATTCGCCACGCGCAGCATGCCCTGCAGGGAACCATCTTCACCCAGCGTGCCATGCACAATCGGGAAAATCACGTCCACGGTCGGCAGCGGCTGGCCATTCTGGGCATCAATTAACTGTTGTTCATGTCTGCCCGGCACCTGCGCAAGGCTGGTCGCCGAAGGACGCAGCGCAATATGTGCCGGATCGTTCGCGTTAAGCAGGTAATTGTTGGCATCGCTGATGTGCCATTGCCCTTGCTTATCAATGCCTAACAGCACGACGTCGAAGCGGGACTTGTCGATGGCATCGACAATATTTTTTGCCGATTGCAATGACACTTCATGCTCCGCTGATTTACCACCAAAAACGATACCTACCCGCAATTTTGCCATCTTAAACCCATTCCCTCGAACACAAAGCGTATACATTACCACGACAAAACGAGGGATTCGCGGGCTTCTGCCATAATGTTAGGGAGAATTGCGCAGGAGGGGGCGTGAAAGGAAAAGGCTGGCTGGTGATGATCATTCTGGGCGTGGCGTGCGGCGTGGTGTATCGCTATCTGCCGTCGTATTACGATCCGCTCGCCCCCCTTGAGCTATCCGATCCGCCAAACTGGATCACTCAATTTAAGTTTAAACGTCTGACACCGGCGCGTTGTCAGGCGTTACTGGAGCAGGCAAACCAGCAAAAATTGATTACCTCACAGCCTGTGGCAGACAGCGCTGGCGAATGTCCCTTAACTGACGTGGTACGGGTGCGGGATTTTGGTGCAGTCAAGCTGAGCAACAGTTTTCTTGCTTCTTGTCCGTTGGCACTGCGTTCTGCGCTGTATGTCGGTCAACAGGCTGCACCCTTAACGGAACGTATGATGAAGAGCCGCTTGATCTGGGTAGAGCATCTCGGCAGCTATGCCTGCCGCAACATTTACCATCGCCCTGATGCGCGCCGTAGCGAACACGCCAGCGCGCAGGCCCTGGACATCAGCGGCTTTGTCCTTGCCGATGGCCGACACATTACCGTGCTGCAAGGCTGGAAGCAGGAGGACAGCGCCCCGTGGCTACGGATGCTGCTCAGCACGAGCTGCACGTATTACGGCAACAGTTTAGGACCAGACTATAACGCTGCTCACGCGAACCATTTTCACCTGGGAATGCGCGGCTATGGACTCTGCCGATAAGCAGGAAACCCTACTTATCCAGGGGTTTTAATGTGATGTATTTCACAAATCTGGTGAACGGGAAGATAAAATAGCAAATTACGCGGCAGCGCACCTCTGGATCCCCTGTCAGACGTGGACATTGCTACACTAGCCGACGTTTTCTGTTATTTATCACGATGAGCGTTTATGGAATCCTGGAAAGTTAATCTCATTTCCGTCTGGTTCGGCTGCTTTTTTACCGGTCTGGCAATCAGTCAAATTCTGCCGTTTTTACCGCTGTATATTTCGCAGCTCGGGGTAACCTCCCACGAAGCGCTTTCGATGTGGTCTGGTCTGACGTTCAGCGTCACATTCTTAATCTCGGCGATTGTCTCTCCGCTCTGGGGTAGCCTGGCAGACCGTAAAGGTCGAAAGCTGATGCTGCTGCGCGCCTCACTCGGCATGGCGATTGCGATACTGTTGCAAGCCTTCGCCACCAACGTCTGGCAGCTTTTCCTGCTGCGCGGCATCATGGGCTTAACGTCTGGCTATATTCCTAACGCGATGGCGCTGGTGGCGTCTCAGGTGCCCCGTGAACGTAGCGGATGGGCGCTCAGTACCCTGGCGACCGCGCAAATCAGCGGCGTGATTGGTGGCCCGCTAATGGGTGGTTTTATTGCCGACCATGTGGGGTTACGCCCGGTCTTTTTTATCACCGCGATGTTGTTGGTCGTCAGCTTTCTGGTCACACTCTTTTTGATTAAAGAAGGCGTGCGTCCGTCGCTGAAAAAGAGCGAACGATTGAGTGGGAAAGCCGTCTTTGCATCGCTGCCGTACCCGGCGCTGGTGATCAGTCTGTTTTTTACCACGCTGGTGATTCAGTTATGTAATGGCTCAATCAGCCCGATTCTGGCGCTGTTTATTAAGTCGATGGCTCCGGACAGCAATAATATTGCCTTTTTAAGTGGGTTGATTGCCTCGGTGCCTGGGGTATCGGCGCTGGTATCCGCCCCCCGACTGGGTAAACTTGGGGATCGCATTGGCACCGAAAGGATCCTGATGGCGACGCTAATCTGTGCGGTCGTGCTGTTTTTTGCCATGTCGTGGGTCACGACGCCTTTCCAGCTTGGGGTATTACGTTTTCTGCTTGGCTTCGCCGATGGCGCAATGCTGCCTGCCGTTCAGACGCTGCTGGTTAAATACTCCAGCGACCAAATTACCGGGCGTATTTTTGGTTATAACCAATCGTTTATGTACCTTGGCAATGTCGCTGGCCCGCTGATGGGCGCAACGGTATCCGCAATGGCGGGATTTCGTTGGGTATTTATTGCCACGGCAGTCATTGTGATGATTAACATTTGTCAGTTAGCGCTTGTCCTGCGCCAGCGGCGTAATATGCGTAAGCGGGTGTGAAATGGTAAAAAAAGAAATGACTTAAGTGAAACTGGCCGTTTTTTTATCATAACGTTAGATTATGGTCAGGGGTGACTATTTTATTCCTGACTTTTAATTGTGTATTCTGTTTCCGCAAGAGAAACGTTTCGCTCCCCGTATTCTGTGATTATTTACGCAAAGTCTTTCCTTTCTTATAAAAATACTACTTTAAGACTCTAGGCAGCATGGATTCATAATGATACCGTCAGCTTTCTTTGGATAAGGAAATGCGGTCATGAAAAATCTAATAGCTGAGTTGTTGCTTAAGCTTGCCCAGAAAGAGGAAGAGTCAAAAGAACTCGTTGCTCAGGTAGAAGCATTAGAGATAATCGTTACAGCGATGCTGCGCAATATGGCTCAGAACGAGCAGCAACTGCTGATTCATCAGGTAGAGGATGCACTTGATGGCGTAAAGCCCGATGCCAGCGTTCCGGATAACGATACGGAGTTGCTGCGCCAGTATGTACAGAAGCTGTTGAAGCATCCTCGTTACTAGCTTTAGCCGTTTTACACTGTCATAAACCTGTCATGTCAGAGACTTATAGTCGCTTTGTTTTTATTTTAAGTGTATTTAGTACATGGAGAAAATAAAGTGAAACAAAGCGCTATCGTTCTTGCATTGTTACCTCTGTTGTATATCCCTGCCAGTCATTCAGAAACATCATCAATCTCGGTCATAGACAACCGTGCCGCGCAGGGTGATATTACAAAGCCAGGCGGCGCTCGCCGATTATCAGCCGATCAAACGCAAGCATTGCGCGAATCACTGAATGATAAGCCCGCAAAAAATATTATTTTATTGATTGGCGATGGTATGGGAGATTCAGAGATCACCGCGGCGAGAAATTATGCTGAAGGCGCAGGTGGCTATTTTAAAGGGATTGATGCCTTACCGCTCACGGGACAATACACCCATTATGCGCTGAATAAAAAAACCGGTAAGCCGGATTACGTGACAGATTCAGCGGCGTCGGCAACAGCATGGACCACCGGCGTCAAAACTTATAACGGTGCCCTGGGCGTTGATATTCACGAAAAAGATCATACGACGCTACTGGAAATGGCAAAAGCGGCGGGACTGGCGACAGGTAACGTTTCGACCGCAGAATTGCAGGACGCCACGCCTGCTGCGCTGGTGGCGCACGTGACATCACGCAAATGCTATGGTCCGGGCGTGACGAGCGAAAAATGCCCGACGAATGCACTGGAAAAAGGCGGCAAAGGTTCGATCACTGAACAACTGCTGAATGCCCGTGCGGATGTGACGCTGGGGGGCGGTGCGAAAACGTTCGCCGAGATCGCGACGGCGGGCGAGTGGCAGGGAAAAACGCTGCGTGAACAGGCCGAGGCCCGGGGTTATCAACTGGTCGGTGATGCGGCTTCATTAACGGCGGTTACCGACGCTAATCAGGATAAACCGCTATTGGGGCTTTTCTCTGAAGGTAATATGCCGGTGCGTTGGGAAGGCCCGAAAGCCTCTTACCACGGTAATATTAATAAACCGGCCGTGACCTGTACGCCGAATCCAAAACGCGACGAAAGCGTGCCGACGCTGGCACAAATGACTGACAAAGCCATTGAGTTGCTCAGCAAAAATGAGAAGGGCTTCTTCCTGCAGGTAGAAGGGGCCTCTATTGATAAGCAGGATCACGCCGCCAACCCTTGTGGACAGATTGGCGAGACGGTGGATCTGGACGAAGCCGTACAGCGCGCACTGGCCTTTGCGAAGAAAGAGGGTAACACGCTGGTGATCGTCACCGCCGATCACGCCCACGCCAGCCAGATCGTCGCGCCGGAAACGAAAGCGCCGGGCCTGACCCAGGCATTAAACACCAAAGATGGCGCCGTGATGGTGATCAGTTACGGTAACTCCGAGGAGGAATCGCAGGAGCATACCGGCAGCCAGTTGCGTATTGCGGCCTACGGCCCTCATGCGGCTAATGTGGTCGGACTGACCGATCAAACCGACCTGTTTTATACCATGAAAGCGGCGTTAGGCCTGAAATAATCCAACCCCCGGCAGGATAACTTTTGCTGCCGGGTGGTTTTTTTATCGTTAGCAGCCAGACTTATCTGCATATCTGCGCGTTTCCCCGCGCGAGATAGTCGAGTAAATACTCAAAAAAGGATGGTGCTATGAAAATAACATTACTGGTTACCCTATTATTTGGTTTGATCTTTTTAACGACTGTTGGCGCGGCAGAGAAGACGTTAACGCCACAACAGCAGCGCATGACCACCTGTAATCAACAGGCGACGGCGAAAACGTTGAAAGGAGATGCCCGTAAGGCGTACATGAGCGATTGCCTTAAAAACAGCAAGTCCGCTCCTGATGAAAAAAGTCTGACGCCGCAACAGCAAAAAATGCGCGAATGCAACGTCAAAGCGACGGAACAATCGCTGAAAGGTGACGATCGCAGTAAATTTATGAGTGCCTGCCTGAAGAAAGCGGCGTAGCGCCGACATAGTGCTAACGGGTGAGCAGAGAAAAACGCTCACCCGAAATATCATACTTTCCTCACCCGCCCCGTCTCTATAATTTGGGAAAATTGTTTCAGAATGTTCCCAAAAAATAATGAATGATGAAAACTTTTACAAAAACGCGGTCGAGCTGGATGAAGCCTCTCTTTCATTGCAGAAAAATGACCATCAACGTTCTGGACTGCGATTCGCCCGGCGGTTAAGAGTGCCGCGCGCAGTGGCGCTGGGGGGAATGTTTTTTCCTGTTGCAACTGCGCTGGTCGCAACCCCCGTCTCCGGCGTCTGGTGGTTGTTACTGGTGGGATGGGCGTTTGTCTGGCCTCACCTGGCCTGGCAGATCGCCAGCAGAGCGGTTGATCCGCGGAGTCGGGAATGTGCCAATCTCAAGGCGGATGCGATCCTCGCGGGAATATGGGTCGCTCTGATGGGGGCCAATGCGCTGCCTTCCGCCGCGTTGTTGATGATCACCTGCATGAATCTGATGGGGGCAGGCGGTGTACGACTGTTTGTTGCCGGGCTCGTCCTGATGGTGATCGCTTGTCTGGTCACGCTGCAACTGACGGGCATCTCGCTGGCGATAAGAAGCGCGCCGTTAGAAGTGGGGTTGACGCTGCCGGTCATGGTGATCTACCCGCTGTTATTTTCCTGGATCAGCTATCAGGCTGCGATAAAACTGGCGCAGCACAAGCGCCGGTTACAAGTGATGAGCACCTGTGATGGCATGACGGGGGTTTACAACCGACGACATTGGGAAATCTTACTGCGTAACGAATTTGAGCACAGCCGTCGCCAGCATCGGGATGCCACGCTGCTAATTATCGATATCGACCACTTCAAGAGTATTAACGATACCTGGGGGCATGACGTGGGGGATGAAGCCATTCTGGCGCTGACCCGGCAGTTAAGAATGACCCTGCGCGGGAGCGATATGATCGGCCGTTTTGGCGGTGATGAATTTGCGGTGATTATGTGCAGTACGTCAGCGGAAAGCGCTATCGCAGCGATGTCGCGGGTTCACGAGGGATTACGCGGGTTACGCCTGGCCTGCGCGCCGCAGGTCATTTTACATATCAGCGTTGGCGTTGCACCGTTAACGCCGCAGTTCGGTCACTACCGGGAATGGCTGAAATCAGCCGATCTGGCGCTCTACAAAGCAAAGAAAGCCGGACGTAACCGTACTGAAGTGGCGGCCTGACGTCCGGTTGTTCACTCAGGATTTACTGAGTTTCTCTGACTTCTCCATGCACTTCGCCATCGCTTCAATCACCGCCGCACGAAATCCTCGCTCTTCCAGTACGCGGACCGCTTCAATCGTCGTGCCGCCAGGCGAACAGACCATATCTTTTAATACGCCAGGGTGCTCACCGGTTTCCAGCACCATTTTCGCTGAGCCCATGACCGCCTGAGCCGCAAATTTATAGGCCTGCGCACGCGGCATGCCACCCAGAACGGCCGCATCTGCCATCGCTTCGATAAACATAAAGACATATGCCGGGGCGGAACCACTGACGCCAACCACCGGGTGGATCATCGGCTCGGCAATCACTTCGGCCTCACCAAAGCAGCGGAAAATATTCAGCACGTCTGCGGTATCTTCCGGCGTCACCAGCGCGTTTGGCGTCACTGAGGTCATTCCGGCGTTCACCAGCGACGGGGTGTTCGGCATCGCGCGTACGATTTTCCGGTCGTGCCCCAGTGCGCGGGCGAGTTGATCGAGAGTCACGCCTGCCGCAATCGAGACCACCAGCGAGTCTTTGTTCAGGCTGGAAGTTATCTCGCTGAGCACTTTGATCATAATGCCCGGCTTCACGGCGCCGAAAACGATATCTGCAATCTGGGCCACTTCCTGGGCGGACTGCGCAGCGTTGATCCCGTACTGGTCATGCAGTGCGGCAACTTTATCGGGGGAAGGGGTGTAGACCCAGATCTGGCCTGGAAGCACCTGACCACTGGCAATCAGGCCGCCGAGGATCGCTTTCCCCATATTACCGCAGCCGATAAAACCGATTTTCTTCTCCATCTCGTCACTCCCTATGGGTGATAGTTGTTGTTTTGTCTGATAAAGCCTAGCTTAGCGCGGATTGAAAGACGCATGAAGGATAAACAGCACTTTGCCCCAGCGCAAAAGCACGAGACAATAACCCCTTGCACAAGAAACGGGAGACAGTATGACCATATGGGTGGATGCGGATGCGTGTCCGAACGTCATTAAAGAGATCCTCTATCGTGCCGCCGGGCGTATGCAAATGTCGCTAATTCTGGTGGCGAACCAGAGCCTGCGCGTGCCGCCGTCGCCGTATATCCGCACGCTGCGCGTTCCGGCAGGCTTTGACGTGGCCGACAACGAGATTGTGCGTCAGTGTGAGGCAGGCGATCTGGTCATCACGGCCGACATTCCACTGGCTGCCGAGGTGCTGGCGAAAGGCGGGGCGGCACTTAATCCGCGCGGTGAACGCTACACCGAATCGACCATTCGTGAACGTCTGACGATGCGCGATTTTATGGATACCTTACGCGCCAGCGGGATCCAGACAGGCGGCCCGGACACCCTCTCTGCGCGGGATCGTCAGCATTTTGCGGCGGAGCTGGAAAAATGGTGGCTGGAAGTTCAACGCCGAAAAGCATGATGTAATTTATTTTTTACACTTTCCTCGGTGATATTTCTTGATATAGTAGGGCATGGATTGATATCTCCACTTTTTGTGGAATGAAATCTTTACATTTAACGCCGTACTAGTTTGATGGTATGATTATTTCTTTAATGACATCTGAACCCGCAGCTTTGCGGCTTTCTGGGGAACGCCCACTATGACGCAACCGCTCTATCTTGTTGGCCCGCGCGGCTGTGGAAAAACAACGGTTGGCATGGCGCTGGCGACGGCAATTGGCTGTCGGTTTGTCGATACCGATCAATGGCTGCAGTCGCAGGTACAAATGACCGTGGCGGAAATCGTCGAGCGTGAAGGCTGGTCGGGATTTCGCGCCAGAGAGACGGCTGCACTGGAGGCGGTGACCGCGCCATCGACGGTTATCGCGACCGGCGGGGGGATCATTCTCACGGACTATAACCGTCACTTTATGCGTGATAACGGCATTGTCATTTATTTAAGCGCGCCGGTTCTGACGCTGGTTAATCGTCTTGAGGCGTCGCCTGAAGAAGCGTTGCGCCCGACGCTGACCGGTAAGCCTCTGAGTGAAGAGGTACAGGAGGTGCTACAACAGCGGGACATGCTGTATCGCGAGGCGGCTCATTTCATTATTGATGCAGAAAATTCACCCAGCCAGGTGATTTCTGAAATTCAGCGCAGACTGGCGCATAGCACGCTGCGCAGACAAGGTGGGGTCTATACTTAAACTTCATTCAACAGAAGGAAGCACTATGCCAACCAAACCGCCTTATCCACGCGAAGCGTATATTGTCACCATTGAAAAAGGAGCGCCGGGACAGACGGTCACCTGGTACCAGTTGCGCGCCGATCACCCGAAACCGGATTCGCTCATTAGCGAGCATCCCAGCGCACAAGAAGCGATGGATGCAAAAGTCCGCTACGAAGATCCCGATAAAACCTGATGACTGAATAACTCGGAATGGAATCTGAGTGAGTGTAAATCCTACCAGCATCACACTTTTCACCAATGATCCGTAGTACCTGAAAGCTAACATCAAACAATAACAATCTATTACTGGAGTTATCTGGAATCTTTACACAGCGATTTGTTCTGCGCCTGCTACGCTTTTTTGCATTTGCGAAGGTAAGTGTCGGCAGTGGTGCAGCGCATTTGCCCGGGAATAAACGACGAAGTAAAAAAGAAGGTGGAAAAAATGAGTGCGTCGTTGGCTATCCTCACAATCGGTGTTGTGCCCATGAGTGAAGTGTTACCGCTTCTGACCGAGTACATCGACGAAGAACATATCACCCATCACAGTCTGCTGGGAAAAATGAATCGTGATGACGTTCTGGCAGATTACGCGCTGGAGTCTGGCGAAGACTCACTTTTAACCCTGCTTAACGATAATGAACTGGCGTATGTTTCGCGACAGAAAGTGGAGCGTGACCTGCAAAGCGTCATCGAAGTGCTGGATAACCAGGGCTATGACGTTATTTTATTGATGAGCACCGTGTCGATTGCCAGCATGACAGCCCGTAACAGCATTCTGCTTGAACCTCTGCGCATTATTCCGCCGCTGGTGGCCTCGATTGTTGACGGACATCAGGTGGGGGTCATTGTGCCAGTTGAAGATCTGATGGCCGATCAGGCGGAGAAATGGCAGGTTTTACAGTCGCCGCCGTTATTCTCGCTGGCGAATCCCGTACACGGTACCACCGAGCAGTTGATTGAAGCCGGTAAAGAGCTGCTGGAGCAAGGGGCCGATGTCATTATGCTGGATTCACTTGGTTTTCATCAGCGTCACCGCGATGTTCTGCAAAAATCGCTGGATGTTCCGGTGCTGCTCTCCAACGTGTTGATTGCACGCCTGGCGTCAGAACTGCTGACGTAATTTTGCGTGACAGGCCAAAGGGCTGGCCCCTATATTGGTTGTCAATCTACCAACGAGACAGGGTCTGTTTATGCTTCAAAGTAACGAATACTTTTCCGGCAAAGTGAAATCGATTGGCTTTACGAGCAGCAGTACTGGCCGCGCCAGTGTCGGCGTGATGCTGGAAGGAGAATACACATTTGGTACTGCCGAACCGGAAGAGATGACGGTGGTGAGCGGCGCGCTGAATGTGTTGCTGCCGGATGCTACCGAGTGGAAAGTCTATGCTGCAGGAGAGGTATTCAACGTCCCGGGCCATAGCGAGTTTCATTTACAGGTCGCTGAACCAACCTCTTATCTTTGCCGCTATTTGTAACCGCTAAACGCCGGATGGTGACGCTAGCGCGTCTCATCCGGCCTACGGAGTCGGCAAATTCACTCAGCGCTGCGCTTCGCCGCCTAAACCTTCCACCAGATTCTGAATCAACGCGGCCAGTTCACCGGTCATCAGGATAAAGTCCGCGTCAAAGCGCTGGGCAAAATCTTCCCTGTCGATATCTTCGTTTTGATCGCGCAGTTCATCGCTGAATTTCAGGCGCTTGATCGAAGCGTCATCGCAGATCATAAACTGAATACGCTGCTGCCAGTCGAGCGCCAGCTTGGTTACCACTTTACCGGCTTCAATGTGGACGGCGATCTCATCGCTGACCAGATCCTGTTTTTTCGCCCGAATCACGCCGCCGTCTTCCAGCATTGCTTTCAGTTCGGCTTCGTCAAGTAACTGGAAGCCCTGAGCCACGGTGCCAGAACGCACCCATTCGGTGAGCGTCAGCTCAATCGGGTTTTCCAGTGCCAGCGGAACCACCGGGAGAGATCCGAGGCTCTTACGCAGCAGCGCCAGTGTATCTTCCGCTTTTTTCGCGCTTGCGCAGTCCACCATGATCAACCCGTTCACGGTATCGATCCACATCATGGTCTGACTAAAGCGGCTAAAGGCGCGTGGCAGCAGTGAATGCAGCACTTCATCCTTCAGCGAATCTTTCTCGGTTTTCTTCAGTTTGCGCGCCTGCTCGGCTTCCAGTTTGGCGATCTTCGCTTCCAGCGCCTGTTTGATCACCGGAGAGGGCAGGATCTTCTCTTCTTTACGCGCGCAAATCAAAATCTGGCCGTTGTTAGTATGCGTCAACGCATCGCTGTGCGATCCCATTGGCGGCACCCAGCCCGTCTTTGCCATATCCTGGCTACCGCAAGGGGTAAACGTCATTGAGGCTAGCTGTTTTTCCATCTCCTCGGCACGCAATGAAATATCGCGGCTAAGACGGTAAACCATTAAATTTTTGAACCACAGCATGATAATTTCCACGGCCTTGTCGTTAAATCCAGCGCGTATAGTAACGAATTGTCGGCGGGCTTGCATTGCCATTCCCAAAGCCTCGCTCTACTCTGTTGATATTCCCTAAAAAAAGAGGAACACCGTGTGCGTATTGGTATTGATTTAGGCGGCACCAAAACGGAAGTGATTGCGCTCAGTGAGGCAGGGGAGCAACTGTTCCGCCATCGTCTGCCGACGCCGCGAAACGACTATCAACAAACCATCGAAACCATTGCCACGCTGGTGGCGATGGCGGAGGAGGCCACCGGGCAAACGGGCACGGTGGGGATGGGCATCCCCGGCTCCATTTCGCCTTATACCGGCGTGGTGAAGAATGCCAACTCGACGTGGCTGAATGGAAAACCGTTTGATAAAGACCTCTGCGCGCGTTTGCAACGTGAGGTTCGTCTGGCGAATGACGCGAACTGCCTGGCCGTTTCTGAGGCAGTGGATGGGGCGGCAGCCGGAGCGCAGACCGTTTTTGCGGTGATCATTGGTACAGGCTGCGGCGCGGGCGTGGCGCTCAACGGGCGGGCGCACATCGGCGGCAATGGGACGGCGGGCGAATGGGGACACAACCCTTTACCGTGGATGGATGAAGATGAATTGCGCTATCGCGCTGAAGTGCCTTGTTACTGTGGAAAACAGGGATGTATTGAGACGTTTATTTCCGGCACCGGCTTCGCCACCGATTATTATCGACTGAGTGGCAATTCGCTTAAAGGCAGTGAAATAATCCGCCTGGCGGAGGGACAAAACGCGTTGGCCGAACTGGCGCTCAGCCGCTATGAACGGCGGCTGGCGAAATCGCTGGCCCATGTGGTGAACATTCTCGACCCGGATGTTTTCGTTCTCGGCGGCGGGATGAGCAACATCGATCGCCTGTACAAAACAATTCCACCGTTGATTAAACAGTTTGTGTTCGGTGGTGAGTGCGAAACGCCGGTGCGCCAAGCCCTGCACGGTGATTCCAGCGGCGTGCGCGGCGCCGCGTGGCTGTGGCCGCAGGAATAACGTCTCTCAGGACAGGCCGGCGTTCTCCGGCCTGTCGTCCTGTTATTCCACGGCAAACATCCGATCGAGCTTGCTGTAGCCCAGGCCGTTAATCTTCTTCACCTTGATCTGCACCGGAATCCGTTCTTTCATCGCTTCCACATGGCTAATCACCCCAATGGTTTTGCCGCTGGCGTTGAGCGCATCCAGCGCATCAAGGGCGGTATCCAGTGTTTCACTGTCGAGCGTGCCGAAGCCTTCATCAAGGAACAGCGAGTCAATGCGCGTTTTGTGGCTGACCAGATCGGAGAGCGCCAGCGCCAGCGCCAGACTGACCAGGAAGCTCTCGCCACCGGAAAGGGTACGGGTATCGCGCACGGCGTCGGCCTGCCAGGTATCGACCACCTCCAGTTCCAGCGCTTCACTGGCTTTGCGCTGTAACAGATAACGGCCATGCAGGCGGGTCAACTGGTTATTCGCCAGCCAGACCAGATTATCCAGCGTTAGCCCCTGAGCGAACTTACGGAACTTATCGCCCTCTTTAGAGCCGATCAGTGTATTCAGATATCCCCAGTCCTCAACCTGTTGCATTGCGTCGCTGATTTTCTGCATTAACGCCTGCTGATGTTGGCGGTTATCGCTATCCTGTTTAAGCTGCTGGCGAATCTCGCCCTGACGCGTGGCGTTGTCGCGCACCCGATCGTTAAGCTGTGCCACGGCTTGCTGAATATTTTCGACCGACTGCGTCAGGTCCAGTCCTGCCGGTGGCTGTTGTTGATGCGTCGCCAGCGCCTGGGCTGACTGCGTGGCGAGTGTCTGCGCCTGTTGAAGCTGGTTTTCCAGCGACTGCTTCAGTTGTTCCAGACGCGTGATGGCCTCGTCATCCAGCAGCGCGGCAAGAAACGCTGCCTGATCGACAAACCGACTCTGCGCCAGCGCGGCATCAAACTGCGCCTGCGCGTCGGCGGCGCGCTGAGTCTCCTGCCGCTCCTGTTGTTGTAACGTCTGTAACTGACTCATCAGCGACAGACACTCATCATGAACCTGACGCCAGTTTTCCAGCGATACGCTTTCATCATCCTCAACGTCGATATCTGCGACAGGTAGTGTCTCGAGCAGCGGGGTGAGTTGCGCGATCTGCGCCTGTAACGCCGTCAATTCCGTCTGCCGCTGTTGCCACGTTTGTGCCTCTGCCGCGCGAGCGTCTAACCACGCTTCCTCGCAGCCTTCCTCAGGAAGTGACAACGTATAGCGGCTTAACTGTGCTGTCAGCGTCGCCTGGCGCTGGTCGATTTGCTGGCGGTACTGCGCCACCTGCTGCGCATGGGCGGTAATTTGCGCCTGTAGGTCATGGCGCTGGCTAAGCTGGTAGAGCTGTTGTTCGTGCTCATCCTGTGCCGTCAGCCAGGGTTGAATATCATCCTGCGGTTGTAACGTGATTTTCAGAGCGCCGATCGTGGTCTGCCACTGTTGAGTGAGCGCTTGCTCCTCTTTAGCCAGCGTCTGCGCTTCGCTTTCGTCACGCTGTCGCTGTTGGTTTAACGCTTCCGACTGCCCACGCAAGGCGGCGCCTTCGTCCGCCAGCGCTTTAACCTCTTTTTCTAACGCATCACGCCGTTCCTGATTAACTCCGGGCTCAAGCGCCTGATATGCCGCGACAGCAGGATGAGTGGTTGAACCGCAAAGCGGGCAGGGCTGACCTGCCTGTAACAGTGCACGCTGGTTTTCCAGGTCTTTGATTCGCGCTTCCTGTTCACAAAGGGTTTTAACATCCTGATACTGCTGATGTTTATCTTTATACTGCTGACGTTTTGCCTCCAGCAGGGTATTGAGTCGGGCGAGTTCCTGTTGATTATGCGCCATCGCCGCCTGTAGCTGGCGCAGACGTGTCAGTCGGGGAACAATCTGCCCGTGGAGGGAAAGCAACTGCTGGCGCAGAGGGCGCTGTTTCGCGTGCTGCGCCAGCGCCGTTGTGACCTCATCCGCCGTCAGGTTTAGCGCCACTGGCGGCAGTGCTTCCAGCTTACGGCTATCGTTTATCTGCTGTTGCTGCCATTTTGCCAGTTGCGCCTTATCGCTGACTTGCTGAGCAAAAAGGGCGCGCCATCCTCCTGACTCGTTGCTCCACAGGCGAAAGCGATCGTGTTCGTTTAGCCACTCGTTCAGCGTCTGCTGGGTAGCGAGCAGGGTGGTGGATTGCCGCTCTGCCAGGCGGCGGATGTGATTGCGCAGTGTGAATCTACTCTGTAAGCGAGCATTTACTTCGTTAATCTGCTGACGGGTGCGGAAAACGGTAGCGGATTGCTCCTGAATGCGATCCCATAGCGGGCGCAACGCTCTGGCAGGCTGTGCGAGGCTGAGGGTGGCCAGCTGTGGCTGGGCGTTTTCCAGCGCTTCCTGAGCAGCCCGCTGCGCCAACTGCCGCTGGTTCGCGTCGGCCTGCAATTCGTGTTGTCGCATCAGCCAGTTCAGTCGCTGCTGTTCAGTCTGCTGTTGGGCAAGCAGTTGTTTTTCTTCGTCAGTGAGCGCCTGCAAACTTTCTGTCAGCGTCTGCAACGCCTCTGGCGCTAACAGTGCGACGCCGCTGGCCTGCGCCTGTAATTTTTCCAGTTCGGTACGCGTGATTTTATGCTGCTCAAAAACCTGGGCGGAGATCTGGCCGTAAATTTCCGTACCGGTCAATTCCTCCAGCAGCTCCGCGCGTTCCTTTGGCTTCGCATTGAGGAAGGCGGCGAACTGTCCCTGCGAGAGCAGCATCGAACGGGTAAAACGACCGTAATCCAGCCCGGTCAGTTCTGCCGTCATTTCCAGTTTGTCTTTCACTTTATCGGCAAGGATTTTCCCGTCGGCGCAGCGTGCAAGCTCCACGCGTGGCACCTGCAAATTGCCGTCGGGCTGGTTGCGCGCACGGTTCTGGCACCAGAATGCCCGATACGCTTCCCCTTTCACTTCAAACTCCACTTCCGCCAGGCACTCCGCGGTATCACGGGTCATCAGATCGTTCTGCGATTGCGACACGGTATTCAGGCGCGGCGTCTCGTGGTATAGCGCCAGGCAAATCGCGTCGAGCAGCGTGGTTTTGCCTGCTCCGGTAGGCCCAGTAATGGCAAACAGGCCGTTGCTGGCAAAGGGTTCTACCGTGAAATCGACCTTCCATTCTCCTTTCAGCGAGTTGAGGTTTTTCAGGCGCAGACTGAGAATCTTCATGCCTCATGCTCCCCGGACAGTGTTTGTAGTGTGCGGTGAAAAAGTGATGTCAGGCGTTCGCACTGTGGAGGTTCAAGGGCTTCGAGCGCGAGTCGGCGGGCAAAAACCTCATCCACGCTCAGCTCGCTCAGCGTTTCACGGCGTTCGTTACTCAACATGCGTTCGCGCTGCTCCCGACTGCGGCGAACTAACAGCACCTCAACGGGCAGTGTTTCCGTTAGCGCCTGAATTTTGCGCTGCATATCATGCAGATACTCATCCGTGGTGATTTCGATATCCAGCCAGACCGGAGGGTTCCGATCGCTATCACGCCACTGTTCCAGTTGTTCGGTAATGGCAACGAGATCGCCTTTTAATACTGCCAGTGGTTGGGTGACCGGAACGGTGAGCGCCTCGACGCTGGCTAACTTGCCGTCCTGGAAGTCCACCCGATACACGTATTTGCTTTTGCCGCATTCGTCAAAGCTCAGCGCGAGGGGGGACCCGCAGTAGCGGATATGTTCTGTGCCGCCAATTTTCTGCGCCCGGTGGATGTGGCCCAGGGCGATATAATCGGCAGGCGGGAAATTCTGCGCCGGGAAAGCATCCAGCGTACCAATATAAATGTCACGGACGGCGTCACTTTTGCTGGCGCCCACGGTGGTCAGGTGACCCGTGGCGATAATCGGCAGAGCGCGATCGCCGCGCAGCGCGCAGGCGGCGTCATATTGTTGCTGGTAGTATTCCGTGATGGCCCCCAGCAGATGCTGCTGTTTCTCTGTACCAGAAAGCCCTGCCTGGCTGCTGATAATGTCGCGTGGACGTAAAAACGGCACCGGGCACAGCACCGCGCCAGGTTGGCCGTCGCGACGATTCAGGATTTGGGGAGCATGGCCGGCGCTGGCGACCACTGTAGTATTGAGAAACGCCAGTATTTCTCGAGATTCATTCAGGGTGGCGACGGAGTCATGATTTCCAGCCAACACCACCAGATGACAGCCCGTTTGCTGTAGGTTGACCACAAAACGGTTATAGAGCTCGCGGGCATAGCTTGGCGGTGAGCCGGTATCGAAAATGTCGCCGGCCACGATGATCGCATCCACTTGCTGCTCAACCGCCGTTTCCAGCAGCCAGTCGAGAAAGGCCTGATGTTCAGCGGCGCGGCTTTTGCTGTAAAAATTTTGTCCAAGATGCCAGTCAGAGGTGTGAAGGATGCGCATAACGGTTCCATGGCAAAAAAGCATAAAGGGGATTATAACCATTCGGGGGCTGTAATATCTCGTTTATCGGGTGTCATAAATCAACAACCTAAGGTTAACGTCAGCACGCATTTTCATAAATCTGTCATAAAACTGACGCATAATGACGCCGCATTAAGACTGATGATGACAAGCAACTTATATAACAGGGCAAATCATGGCGAGACGTATTCTGGTCGTAGAAGATGAAGCTCCAATTCGCGAAATGGTCTGTTTCGTGCTTGAGCAAAATGGCTTTCAACCCGTTGAAGCTGAAGATTATGACAGTGCGGTGAACCAGCTTAATGAACCCTGGCCGGATTTGATCCTCCTTGACTGGATGTTGCCCGGCGGTTCTGGTCTACAGTTTATTAAACACCTCAAGCGCGAAGCGATGACCCGGGATATCCCGGTTATGATGCTGACCGCCAGAGGGGAAGAAGAGGATCGGGTGCGCGGCCTGGAAACTGGCGCGGACGACTACATTACCAAACCGTTCTCGCCGAAAGAGCTGGTTGCCCGCATTAAAGCGGTGATGCGCCGGATTTCACCGATGGCGGTGGAAGAGGTTATTGAGATGCAGGGGCTGAGCCTGGATCCGACCTCGCATCGCGTGATGACCGGTGAAAACCCGCTCGATATGGGGCCGACGGAATTTAAACTTCTGCATTTCTTTATGACGCATCCTGAGCGGGTTTACAGCCGTGAACAACTGCTGAATCACGTCTGGGGCACCAATGTCTACGTTGAGGATCGTACCGTCGATGTGCATATTCGCCGTCTGCGCAAGGCGCTGGAAACCAGTGGCCACGATCGGATGGTGCAGACGGTTCGCGGGACTGGGTATCGTTTTTCGACCCGTTTTTGAAAGGCAAGAATAAGAGCCTGGCTCTGAAGGGAGAGTGACCCGTGCTGGAACGGCTGTCATGGAAAAGGCTGGTGCTGGAGCTGATATTTTGCTGTATCCCGGCCTTGATCCTAAGTGCATTTTTGGGTTACCTGCCCTGGTTTTTACTGGCATCGGTAACAGGACTGCTTATCTGGCATTTCTGGAATTTATTGCGCCTCTCATGGTGGCTGTGGGTCGACAGAAGCATGACGCCGCCGCCGGGACGAGGCAGTTGGGAACCGCTATTGTACGGCTTGCATCAGATGCAACTGCGCAATAAAAAGCGCCGTCGCGAGTTGGGCAATCTGATTAAACGCTTTCGCAGCGGAGCAGAGTCGCTGCCCGATGCAGTGGTGTTGACCACCGAAGAGGGTGGGATCTTCTGGTGTAACGGCCTGGCGCAACAGGTGCTGGGTTTACGCTGGCCAGACGACAGCGGACAGAATATCCTGAACCTGCTGCGCTACCCGGAGTTCACGCAGTATCTTAAGCTGCGGGATTTCAGTAGACCGTTAAATCTGGTGCTCAACACCGGCCGGCATCTGGAAATTCGCGTCATGCCGTATACCGATAAGCAATTGCTGATGGTGGCGCGTGATATGACACAGATGCATCAGCTTGAAGGTGCGAGACGCAATTTCTTCGCCAACGTGAGCCACGAGCTGCGTACCCCGCTGACGGTGTTGCAGGGCTATCTTGAGATGATGCACGAGCAGCAACTGGAAGGCGCCACGCGTGAAAAAGCATTGCTGACGATGCGTGACCAGACCTCGCGCATGGAAGGGCTGGTGAAGCAGTTGTTGACGCTGTCGAAAATTGAAGCCGCGCCGGCGCTTTTGCTCAATGAGCAGGTTGATGTTCCGATGATGCTGCACATGGTTGAACGCGAAGCGCAGACGCTCAGCCAGCAGAAGCATACGTTCCACTTTGAGGTGGATAACCAGCTCAAAGTGCTGGGGAATGAAGAACAACTGCGTAGTGCGATGTCGAACCTGGTTTATAACGCGGTAAACCATACGCCAGCGGGAACGCATGTTACCGTGCGCTGGCATCGTGTGCCGCACGGCGCGGAGTTTAGCGTGGAGGATAACGGGCCGGGTATTGCGCCGGAACATATCCCGCGCTTAACGGAGCGTTTTTATCGGGTAGATAAAGCGCGATCGCGACAAACGGGCGGCAGTGGCCTGGGGCTGGCTATCGTAAAACACGCGGTGAATCATCACGAAAGCCGCCTGAATATCGACAGTCAACCGGGCAGAGGGACGCGCTTTAGTTTTGTGCTGCCGGAACGATTAATTGCCAAAAAAAGTGCTTAAAGTACAATCGTAAGGTTTTCTTTCCATAAGCCAGCCAATGCTGGCTTATTTTCTTTGCGGCTAAGATAAGTCTGCTGAATTAATTAACGTCTGGTTGTTTTTTGTTCGCATGATAAGCCAGGACTTTTCCGGATGAATAGTGTTTTATACTGATGTATAATTTGATATCGCTATAATCTTCCAGTTTTTAGATCCCACCTTGCTTTAAAACGTTATAAGCGTTTAAATTGCGCCCCAGATGCTGTCAGACTGACTGTATTCAGGCGGTAAATCGAAAAACTATTCTTTGCTTTCCAGGTTATGGGATATATCCCTCTGGAATGGCTTAAAAAAACCGCTGTTTCTTCCCACAGGGAAAGACAATAAGTCACTTTAATCAACACCACATCCACAGGCCGTAAGCTTTATGACCCATCAGTTAAAATCGCGCGATATCATTGCGCTGGGCTTTATGACTTTTGCGCTGTTCGTCGGCGCAGGGAACATCATCTTTCCTCCAATGGTTGGTTTGCAGGCCGGCGAAAACGTCTGGATAGCGGCTTTCGGCTTTCTGATCACCGCTGTAGGCCTACCGGTGCTGACCGTTATCGCGCTGGCGAAAGTGGGCGGGGGTGTCGATAGTCTGAGCACGCCAATCGGTAAAGTCGCAGGCGTACTGCTGGCGACCGTCTGCTATCTGGCCGTCGGGCCATTATTCGCCACCCCGCGTACTGCGACGGTCTCTTTTGAAGTGGGCATTGCGCCGTTGACCGGCGACTCGACGCTGCCGCTGTTGATCTACAGCGTGGTCTACTTCGCGATTGTCATTCTGGTGTCGCTCTATCCGGGCAAACTGCTGGATACCGTGGGTAACTTCCTGGCGCCACTGAAGATTCTGGCGCTGATTGTGCTCTCCGTTGCGGCCATCATCTGGCCTGCCGGCCCGATCAGCCATGCGATGGAAGCGTACCAGACCGCTGCGTTCTCCAATGGTTTCGTTAACGGTTACCTGACGATGGATACGCTGGGCGCGATGGTCTTTGGTATCGTTATTGTTAACGCGGCGCGTTCTCGCGGCGTGACCGAAGCGCGTCTGTTGACCCGTTATACCGTCTGGGCTGGCCTGATGGCAGGCGTAGGATTAACGCTGCTGTACCTGGCGCTGTTCCGTCTCGGATCTGACAGCGCCACGCTGGTCGATCAGTCGGCGAACGGCGCGGCGATCCTGCATGCCTATGTTCAGCACACCTTTGGCGGTGCGGGCAGCCTGCTGCTGGCGGCGCTGATCTTTATCGCCTGTCTGGTGACGGCGGTCGGTCTGACCTGCGCCTGTGCGGAGTTCTTCGCCCAGTATGTGCCGCTCTCCTACCGCACGCTGGTGTTCATTCTTGGCGGCTTCTCGATGGTGGTGTCCAACCTGGGGCTTAGCCATCTGATTCAGATCTCTATTCCGGTACTGACGGCCATCTACCCGCCATGTATCGCACTGGTTGTATTAAGTTTTACCCGTTCATGGTGGCATAATTCGACCCGCGTTATCGCACCGGCAATGTTTATCAGCCTGATTTTTGGTATCCTTGATGGTATTAAAGCATCGGCAATCGGCGACGTGTTACCGGCCTGGACCCAGCGCCTACCGCTGGCGGAACAAGGTCTGGCGTGGTTAATGCCCACTGTCGTGATGGTGGTCCTGGCGGTTATCTGGGATCGCGCAGCGGGTCGACAGGTGACCTCCAGCGCACACTAAGATTGCGGGAAAAGTGTTTTAACCACGGGGCTATTACTGGCCCCGTGGTTTTTTATTGTGTTGATGGGTTAGGAATCGATGGAAAGTAATAACAAGCTGAAGCGTGGGCTAAGCACCCGACACATTCGCTTTATGGCCCTGGGCTCAGCCATTGGCACCGGGCTGTTTTATGGCTCTGCGGATGCCATCAAAATGGCCGGGCCGAGCGTGCTGCTGGCCTACATCATTGGCGGCGTGGCGGCCTATATCATTATGCGCGCGTTGGGGGAAATGTCGGTACACAACCCTTCCGCCAGTTCATTTTCGCGCTATGCGCAGGAAAACCTCGGCCCACTCGCGGGTTACATCACCGGCTGGACCTACTGCTTTGAAATCCTGATTGTCGCTATTGCTGACGTGACCGCATTCGGTATCTATATGGGCGTCTGGTTCCCGACGGTGCCGCACTGGATCTGGGTGCTCAGCGTGGTGCTGATCATCTGTGCCATCAACCTGATGAGCGTGAAAGTATTTGGTGAGCTGGAATTCTGGTTCTCCTTTTTTAAAGTCGCCACCATCATCATCATGATTGTGGCAGGCTTCGGGATCATCATCTGGGGGATTGGCAACGGCGGGCAACCGACCGGGATCCATAACCTGTGGAGTAACGGCGGTTTCTTCAGCAACGGCTGGCTGGGGATGGTGATGTCGCTGCAGATGGTGATGTTTGCCTACGGCGGTATTGAAATCATCGGTATCACTGCCGGTGAAGCGAAAGATCCGGAAAAATCTATTCCACGCGCCATTAACTCGGTGCCAATGCGTATTCTGGTGTTCTACGTAGGGACGCTGTTCGTCATTATGTCTATCTACCCGTGGAACCAGGTGGGAACCGACGGTAGCCCGTTTGTGCTGACCTTCCAGCATCTCGGTATTACCTTTGCCGCCAGTATTCTCAACTTTGTGGTACTCACCGCGTCACTGTCAGCAATCAACTCTGACGTCTTTGGCGTCGGTCGTATGCTGCACGGGATGGCGGAGCAGGGGAGTGCGCCGAAAGTGTTCGCCAAAACCTCGCGTCGGGGGATCCCGTGGGTCACGGTTATGGTGATGACTATCGCGCTGCTGTTTGCGGTGTATCTGAACTACATCATGCCGGAGAACGTCTTCCTGGTGATTGCTTCGCTGGCAACCTTCGCGACGGTCTGGGTGTGGATTATGATCCTGCTGTCGCAAATCGCTTTCCGTCGTCGTCTGCCGCCGGAAGAGGTGAAAGCGCTGAAGTTTAAAGTACCGGGCGGTGTGGCAACGACCATTGCGGGCCTGATTTTTCTCGTCTTTATCATCGGGCTGATTGGCTATCATCCTGATACCCGCATCTCGCTGTATGTGGGGTGTGGCTGGATTGTTCTGCTGATGATTGGCTGGATTTTCAAACGCCGCCACGATCGCCAGATGGCGCAAGTGCAGTAATGTTGTACCGGGTGGCGCGAATGCCATCCGGTCATTTCTCCTCCCCCGAACTCCTCCCCCAATTAACCGTCAGATGATGAGTTATCCTGTAAATCGCTATGGCAAGGTGAGCTCATTTTCATCAAAGGGGATACGTGATGTTGAACGCCTGGCACCTACCGGTTGCCCCATTTGTTAAGCAAAACAAAGACCAACTGACCATTACGCTCTGGCTGACCGGAGAGAATCTGCCGCAGCGGGTCACGCTACGTGCGGAGAACGACAACGAAGAAACTACGCTGGTGATGCACAAACGGCGTACGCAGCCATCGCCGGGTGTGACCGCCTGGCGTGCGGTGATTGATCTTCGTAGTGGGCAACCGCGTCGACGCTACAGTTTCAAGCTGCTCTGGCACGATCGTCAGTTGTGGTTCACACCGCTTGGGTTCAGCCGTTTTCCTCCCGCGCGTCTGGAGCAATTTGCCGTGGATGCGCCAGACAGCGGACCGCAGTGGGTAGCCGATCAGGTTTTCTACCAAATCTTTCCTGACCGTTTTGCCCGCAGTTCGTCACGCGACGCACAGCAGGATAAGGTCTATTACCATCACGCCGCCGGGCAGGAGATTGTGCTGCGTGACTGGGACGAACCGGTGACCGCACAGGCCGGTGGATCCACGTTTTATGGCGGCGACCTCGACGGTATCAGTGAAAAACTGCCTTACCTGAAAAAACTGGGCGTCACCGCGCTGTACCTGAATCCGGTGTTCACTGCTCCGAGTGTGCATAAATACGACACCGAAGATTATCGCCATGTTGATCCGCAGTTTGGCGGCGATCACGCGTTACTGCGTCTGCGCGAGAAAACGCAGCAGCAGGGAATGCGGCTGGTGCTGGACGGCGTGTTTAACCACAGCGGCGATTCTCATGCCTGGTTTGACTGCCACAACCGCGGCACCGGCGGCGCGTGCCATAACCCAGAATCGCCCTGGCGCGACTGGTACAGCTTTTCTCCAGACGGCGTTGCGCTGGACTGGCTGGGTTACCCCAGTCTGCCAAAACTGGATTATCAGTCCGAAAGTCTGGTCAATGAAATCTATCGCGGTGAAGACAGCGTCGTGCGTCACTGGCTGAAAGCGCCGTGGAACATGGATGGCTGGCGGCTTGATGTGGTGCATATGCTGGGAGAAGCGGGCGGTGCGCGCAATAACCTTCAGCATGTCGCCGGGATCACCCAGGCGGCAAAGGAAACGCAGCCAGAAGCCTACGTCTTTGGTGAACACTTTGGTGATGCGCGACAGTGGCTGCAGGCGGATGCAGAAGATGCGGCGATGAACTACCGGGGCTTCACCTTTCCGCTATGGGGGTTTCTGGCCAATACCGATATCTCGTATGACCCGCAACAGATTGACGCGCAAACCTGTATGGCGTGGATGGAAAATTACCGCGCCGGACTTTCGCATCAGCAGCAACTGAGGATGTTCAACCAGCTCGACAGCCACGATACCGCCCGTTTCAAATCGCTGTTGGGCAAAGATGTTGCCCGCCTGCCGCTGGCGGTGGTCTGGTTGTTTAGCTGGCCCGGCGTGCCCTGTATCTATTACGGCGATGAGGTGGGACTGGATGGCAATAACGATCCCTTCTGTCGCAAGACGTTCCCCTGGCAGGCAGAAAAACAGGATGCCACATTGCTTGCCCTGTATCAGAGAATGGCAAAGCTGAGGCATAGCATTGCGGCGCTGCGCTACGGTGGGTGCCAGGTGGTCTATGCGGAAGATAACGTGGTGGTGTTCTTGCGCGTCTACCAGCAGCAGCGCGTGCTGGTAGCCATTAACCGCGGTGAAGCCTGTGAAGTGGTGCTCCCGGCGTCACCGCTGCTGAACGTAACAGAATGGCGTTGTAAAGAAGGAAAAGGGCAGAGGGTTGAGGACGTCCTGTCGCTGCCGGCGATTTCTGCCACCCTCTGGCTGAATCACTGATACAACTGCGCGATGTCGCGGCTGGCAAGCAGCGTTTCCCGCCACCAGTGTTGCGCCAGCCCGTGGTTGCCATCGCGCCAGGCCATATAAGCGACATCTTTTTCGCGAAAAGAGATGACGCTTTTTTCGACCAGTTCGCCCGTGGCAAGCCACGGGCTGGCGATATGCCGCGGAAGAAACCCGCAGCCCATCCCGGCGCGCAGCAGCGCCACTTTACTATGAAAATCATCGACATGAATCTGCGGCTGTTCTTCCATCAGGTTGGTTTGCAGCGGATGGCAAAAACGCGCGCTGTCGCTGATGACAATGGCGCGGTGCAGGCAGAGTTGTTCATTCGTCAATCTGTCAGAGAATGCGGCCAGCGGATGATTGGGGGCCACGACAAAAACATTATCCAGAGTGCCTAACATTTTGTAGGACCACGCCGCAGACGTCGGCGGTTCGTTAATCGCGCCAAGAATGATATCCGCGCCATTATGCGTGAGTTCTTCCCATGACCCGGCCAGCGTGTGATACGAAAATTTAAGCAGCGTTTGTTTGTTCAGCGCGTGGAAGGCCTCAATATGGGGTAACAGTACCTCAAAGGGGAAGGAGACATCCAGCGCAATGACCAGCTCTTTCTCCCAGCCGGAGCTCAGCTGCAGCGCCTGCTTTTCCAGATCTTTGGCTGCGCTCAGCAACAAACGCCCCTTTTCCAGCATCATCAGTCCGGTATCGGTGAATTTTGCCCGATGCCCGGAGCGGTCAAGCAGTTCGATATTGAGATCTTTTTCCAGCTTTTGAATCATATAGCTGAGCGCCGCGGGAGTTTTAAACAACGATTCGGCTGCGGCGGCAAAAGTACCGTATTTATCGATTGCGTCCAGAATAAGCAGAACGTCCAGATTAATGCGCATAAGCTGAAAATATCCCTGAATGAAAACCCCTCTGTTGTACCGAATAGCGATAAACAAAACCAGTGAAGAAATTAGACGGAAGAACCGCATTTTTTTGAAGGTGCCAGAATATATCGCCGGAAAAGGCTTATTCCACGCGCTGGTCAGTTTTCTTTAATAAGTCGTATACTAAACAGGCTTTCTGATTCAGGATTTGATGGCTGACGGCGGATACCAGACGTCAATTTCTAACTCATTGATTAAGGAAGTGTATTATGTCTATTCGGGAACTGATTAATCCATCTAACTCGACGCTCATTTTTATTGACCATCAGCCGCAAATGGCATTTGGGGTAGCGAATATTGATCGTCAGACGCTGAAAAATAATACCGTCGCGCTGGCGAAAGCAGGCAAGATATTTAATGTGCCGGTCATTTATACGTCAGTCGAAACAAAAAGTTTTAGTGGTTACATCTGGCCTGAGTTACTGGCGGTACATCCGGATGTGAAACCCATTGAGCGTACCTCCATGAACTCCTGGGAAGACGCGGCATTTGTGAAAGCCGTGGCGGCAACCGGACGTAAAAAATTGATTATCTCTGCGCTATGGACCGAAGTGTGCCTGACCTTCCCGGCACTGATGGCGCTGGAAGCCGGTTACGAAGTGTATGTAGTAACGGACACCTCCGGCGGCACCTCTGTTGACGCGCATGAACGCGCCATCGACCGTATGGTACAGGCCGGTGCCGTACCGGTGACCTGGCAGCAGGTTCTGCTGGAGTACCAGCGTGACTGGTCACGTAAAGAGACCTATGACGCGGTGATGGATCTGGTTCGTGAGCACAGCGGCGCCTACGGCATGGGCGTGGATTATGCCTACACTCTGGTGCATGGCGCACCGGAACGTAAGGCCTGATTCTGAATTAAAAGCCAGCAAAATCAATCCATTGATTTTCGGCTGATAACCACAAAGAAGAAAAACTCCGCTTTTCCTTCTTTGTCAGCAGCCTGATGGCGGGGCAACCCGCCATTAACCTTCAGCAAGGAACTTTTCATGGCGCAGAGTAAACCTGTGACGCTGGTGATTACGCATACTTTGCAGCCCAATCAGGCCGCGCGGTATGAACAATGGCTGGGAAAAATTATGCCGGTTGCGGCGCAATTTCCCGGACACCTTGGCGCGAACGTCATTCGCCCGACGGATGGGCAAAATCTGTGGAACATCATTATTCGCTTCGACACGCTCGAGCATCTCTATAACTGGACACAATCCGATACGCGGCGGCGGCTGGTCGAAGAGATCGCCCCGCTGCTGGCGGAAGGCGATAAAACAGAGATCCACACCGAAGCGGCATTCTGGTTTACGCCGCCCGCGCCGCACGTCCGTCAACCGCTGCGCTGGAAGCAATTTCTGATCACCTTGTTGGTTATCTTCCCCAGCACGAATCTGGTGCCGTGGTTGACTGGCATGCTAGTGCCCTCGCTGAAGGGAACGCTATTACTGCATCTGATTAACGATGCCTGTGTGGTTGCGCTGGTGGTCTGGTTGTGGATGCCCATCGTAACCCGTCTGTTTGCCGGCTGGCTGAAAAAGGCCTGATCGGCTTATCAGGAGAATGTTATGTCTCACTCTGCTTCATTAATTCTGACCCACGGCAAAATTCATACCCTCGACAGGCAAAATCCGCAGGCGGAAGCCGTGGCTATCAAGGATGGAAAAATCCTCGCCACGGGAACGCACGACCAGGTGATGCGTTTTGCCGCTGACGGTACGCAGGTGGTTGATCTGAAAGGCCACACGGTGATCCCGGGGCTTAATGATTCCCACCTGCATCTGATCCGGGGTGGGTTGAATTATAACCTTGAGCTGCGCTGGGAAGGGGTACCCTCGCTGGCCGATGCGTTGCGCATGCTGAAAGAACAGGCTGACCGAACCCCGTCGCCGCAATGGGTTCGCGTGGTGGGCGGCTGGAGTGAATTTCAGTTTGCCGAACGCCGGATGCCGACGCTGGAGGAGCTTAACGACGCCGCGCCGGATACCCCCGTTTTCGTTCTGCACCTCTACGATCGCGCGCTGTTAAACCGCGCGGCGCTGAAAGCCGTGGGCTACACCAAAGCGACACCCGATCCGGCAGGCGGCGAGATCGTCCGTGATGGCAACGGTAACCCCACCGGGATGCTGATCGCCAAACCTAACGCCATGATCCTTTACTCGACGCTGGCGAAAGGGCCAAAACTGCCGCTGGAGATGCAGGTGAACTCCACCCGCCAGTTTATGCGTGAACTGAATCGGCTCGGGCTGACCAGCGCCATCGACGCCGGGGGCGGTTTTCAGAACTACCCGGAAGATTACGAGATCATTGAGCAACTGCATGCCAACAATCAGATGACGGTGCGCATCGCCTATAACCTGTTTACCCAGCGACCGAAGCAGGAACTGGACGACTTCGAGCGCTGGACCGATATGCTTAAGCCGGGTCAGGGGACCGATTTCTATCGTGCGAACGGGGCCGGGGAAATGCTGGTCTTCTCCGCAGCGGACTTTGAAGACTTCCTGCAACCGCGCCCGGATTTACCACAAGGAATGGAAGATGAACTGGAGCGTGTGGTGCGCCACCTGGTCGAGCACCGCTGGCCGTTCCGTCTGCATGCCACTTACGATGAATCGATCAGCCGGATGCTGGATGTGTTCGAGAAAGTGAACCGTGATATTCCGTTTAACGGTCTGCACTGGTTCTTTGACCACGCCGAGACCATCAGCGAGCGCAATATCGATCGCGTGAAAGCGCTGGGTGGCGGCATTGCGGTACAGCATCGCATGGCGTTTCAGGGTGAATACTTTATCGACCGCTATGGGAAAGAGGCGGTGAAACAGACGCCGCCGGTGGCGAAAATGCTGGCCGCTGGAGTGCCGGTAGGGCTCGGAACGGATGCCACCCGCGTCGCCAGCTATAACCCGTGGACGGCGCTGTACTGGCTGGTTTCCGGCCGTACGGTGGGCGGGACGGTAATGTATGACGATAACAACCGCCTGCCACGCGACGTGGCGCTGGAACTGTGGACGGCGGGCAGCGCGTGGTTCTCCAGCGAGCAAGGCAAAAAAGGTCGCATTGCTAACGATCAACTGGCTGATCTGGTGGTGTTATCCAAAGATTACTTCAGCGTGCCGGAAGAGGAGATCAAAGGCATTGAGTCCGTAATGACCGTGGTTGACGGTAAAGTGGTGTATGCCGCCGGGCATTTCTCTCCGCTCGCGCCGCCAGCGATCCCGGTTGTCCCGGACTGGTCTCCGGTGGTGAAAGTGCCGGGGCACTATCGCTCGGCGCCGCCAGCCGCCGCGAAAGTGGGCGCCATGGTGCAGATGCACCAGTGCTGCGGGAGCTGCGGCGTACACGGTCATCAGCATGATATTGCCCGCCAGTCGGGGATCCCGGTGTCTGACGATCGGGCCTTCTGGGGCGCGCTCGGCTGCTCGTGCTTCGCGTTTTAACGCGCCAGCCGGATGTGTCGTTAACGGCATATCCGGCATTTTCACCTTCAGAGATAGCGCGAATGCAACAATTTGTGTCAATCTTAGTCGATCCCGTATAGTGAAGGTGAATACATGGACGACCTTTTAATCCTCGGCTGCATCATTTTGTTCTTCGCACTGGTGGTGGTGCCTGTTCTGGCGATTGTCGCTATCAGCCGAAGTTCAACGACGCGTGATGAGCTTGCCCGCTTACGCCGTCGGGTGGAGGAGCTTGAACAACGTGGCGTCGTGGCGCCGACGGTGATGCAGACCGCGCCGGTGCCGCCGACGCAGACAGTCACGGAAAGCGAGCCGATACCGGTCGCCGTGTCGGAATCTGAACCTGAACCTGCCAGTCCGTGGCGTGCTCATACGCAACCGGCTGCTGATGGCGTCGAAAAAATTCCCCCGCGTGCTCCCGCTGTTGAAAAACAGCCTTCTGCCTTCGGCGGGGTCATTTCATCACTGGTGCGCTGGTTTATGCAGGGTAACCCGTTGGCTAAGCTGGGGATCCTGCTTCTCTTTCTCGGCCTCTCTTTCCTGCTGCGCTATACGGTCGAGCATTCTCTCTTCCCGCTTGAACTTCGCCTGGTGGCGGCAGCGCTGTTTGCGATCGTCCTGCTGGCGATTGGCTGGCGGTTACGGCATAAACAACCGGTTTATGCGCTTATTTTGCAGGGGGGCGCTACGGGCGCGCTCTATCTCACCGTTTTTGGCGCCTTCCGCCTCTGGCAGATGCTGCCGATGACGCTGGCCTTTGTGCTGCTGGTGGTTATCTGTGCGGCGAGCGTGGGGCTGGCGATTCTGCAAAAGGCGCTCAGTCTGGCGATGCTGGCAAGCCTCGGCGGTTATCTTGCGCCGCTACTGCTGTCGACGGGAAGCGGTAATTATGTGGCGCTGTTCTCCTTCTATTTGCTGCTGTCGGTCGGCATTCTGGCGATCAGCGTCTGGCAGCACTGGCGCGAGCTTAATCTGCTCGGCCTGCTCTTTACCTTTGGCGTTGGCGGTCTCTGGGGGCTGGATGACTATCAGCCGGCGTATTACCTGAATTGCCAATTGTTCCTGATCGCCAACATTCTGCTTTTTGGCGTGCTGAGCGTGGCGCTCTCGTTACGGGCGCAAGAGAAAGGCAGGCAGATTATTGATGGCGTTTTGTTGTTTGCGCCGCCGCTGATCGGCTTTGGCATGCAGTATGCCATGACTCGTCACTGGGAATACGGCCCGGCGCTCAGCGCGCTGGGCTACGGCGGTTTTTATCTGGTGCTGGCCTGGCTGGCATTACGCCGCTACCCGTCACTGGGGCGTCCGCTGGTGCTGGCCGCACTGGCGCTGGGCGGTGCGTTTACCACGCTGGCGATCCCGCTGGCGCTGTCGGCACAGTGGACGGCCATGGCCTGGGCGCTCGAAGGGCTGGGTATTTTGTGGCTGGGCGTGCAACAGCAGCAGCGACGCATGAGTTACAGCGGCACCGCGCTGCTGGTACTAGCGCTTGGCAGCGCACTGTGGTCACAGGCGAACGGCACCACTGCGCTTTCGCTGATGCTGATCTTTGCTGTACTCAGCCTCAGTTGGCTGGCTGGCGCATGGCTGTGGCGCAAGATTCATCTACGCGGAAGTCTGGGACTCTTGGCGGGAGGCGTCATCTTCTGGATTGTGGCGCTTACAGGGGCATCACAGTGGATGTTGACCACCGATTCGCAGGTAATGGCGGGCGTGCTGGCGCTGATGGCCGTGTCGGTCTGGGGCTGGCGAATTGCCGCCGCACGCCTGACGTGGCAGGCGCTGGATGCCTGCAAATGGCTGCTGTGGCCGACGATACTGGCGGCGCTGCTGTATCAGATTTCTCAGCAGCAGATTTTTGCCGCAGGCTGGCAGAATCTGGCCTGGTGTCTGGCGTTACCCGCTGCGGTGGCGTTGCTCTGGCGTGATGCTGTGGCGTTACCGCCGCGTCTGTCCAGACTGGCGCATCTCTCGTTCTTCTGGATGCTTCTGCTGGCGCTGGCGACGGAACTGTTCTGGTTTGCCCGCGACCTGCCGTGGGGAATGGCGGCCTGGGGCAGCGGTGTGGCAATGGCGGCAGGCGGTGCGTTGATTTTACTGGTCTCAATGGCTGTTCGCCGTCAGCTCTGGCCGTTCCGGGTCTGGCCTGCGCTGTATGCCTGTCAGGGGCTGATTCCCGTCGCGGCGGCACTGGTCGGTCTGTTAGTGCTGACCAATTTACAGGATGGCGTGGTTTATCGTCAGACCTGGCTGCCGCTGGTGAATCCTCTGGAAGAGGGGGCGGCTTTTGCGCTGCTGGGGCTGATTGTGTTTTATCGCGCCTCCCTGCATTTTTTCCCGGTGCAGCTGTCGGTATGTCGTCCGTGGCCGGTGGTTGCCCTGGTCGTACTCGGCTTCTGGTGGCTGAATGGGATGCTGCTACGAGCGTTGGCCTGGTATGGCGACGTGGCGTGGAACGTGGAAGCGCTATGGCATTCACGGCTGATTCAGACCTGTTTTGCGCTGTTCTGGATGCTGGCGGCGCTGATGGTGATGCTGCGTGCGACCCGCTATCGTTCACGCCGGGAATGGCTGTGCGGGGCGGTATTGTTAGGGATTGTGATTGTGAAACTGATGCTGGTGGACAGCGCGCGTGGCGGCGGCCTGGCGCGCGCGGTTGCGTTTATCGGTGTGGCTATACTGGTGCTCATTGTCGGATATTTTTCACCGTTACCGCCCAAAGCAGGAGAAGAAAAATGAAATGGATGAAAGCGGTATTATGTAGTGTGCTGCTGGGCGTGGCAGGAACCGCCGTTGGCAGTGATGACGTGAAGGAGTCACCGAGGGATTACGCGACGGGCGTTATGCTGGAAACCCTCGGCGCATCGCCGTGGTATCGCGTATCGCTCCCGCAGCCGGTGTATCAGGGCACTGCCTGGCCCGATTTACGTGATGTCCGCGTTTTTAACCACGCCGGAGAAACGGTGCCATTTACGCTGGTGGCGCAGAAAACCCAGCCGGTCACGCCGCAAACGGTCACGCTGAGACTCTTCCCGCTGGATATGTCACCCGTCACGCCGCGTGAAGAGGGCAGACGTCGCGGGGAATCTTTTGTCTTACGCTCGAAGACCGGCATTGAAATTCATCTGGAAAGTGATGACGTTAAAACGGTTGGGCAGAGCTATTTACTGATGCTCCCGGAGGGGATGAAAGACGACTTTTTCCTGGAACAACTGCGTCTGAACTGGGATACCCCGACGGGCAACTGGCAGGGAAAAGCGTCGGTCTACGTCAGTCGTGATTTACGCTACTGGCGGTCCGTGCAGGAAGAGGCTCCGCTGATGACGCTGACGCGTGATAACGATCGACTGAAAATGGACACCATCAGCGCCAGCCTGAGACTCTCCGCCGATGGGAATCGTTATCTGCTGGTGATCCTCGATTCGCAAAGTCAGGCGCTGACGTTAAACAGCGTGACCGCTATTGCGGAAAACAGTGCGCCGGAATCCGCACGAATCGAGATCGATGCACAAGAGGAGAAGGTGTCCAATGACGAAGCGATCTGGCGCTGGACACAGCCGCAGCCTCTGACATCGCTCAGAATTGTTCTCGACGATGAAGGCGTATTACCGGTGGAACTGGCCTGGCGCAGTGGTGAAAAAGCGCCCTGGCAGCCGTTAACGAAAACCGTGCTTTATCGCCTGAATGGCCAGCGTTCTGAGGATGTTCGTCTGTCCGGTCAGTTGGTTGAAGCCGTTCGGATGACGACCATTAATGCTCGCCTGCCGGAGAGACTGCCTGTGCTGAGCGGCGCGCGCGACAGCTATCAACTGGTGTTTAACACTCAGGGAAAAGGGCCTTACATGCTGGCCTGGGGCAACCGGGCGGCGCAAAAAGCGGATATTGGTCTTGATCTGTTGATTCCCGCGTCGCTACGTAAAACGCAGGCGCTGGACTCTCTGCCACGGGCCACGCCTCAGGAGGATGTTGCCCTCGGCGGTGAGGTGCGATTAACAGCAACATCAGTCGCTGAGCAACAAAGCCAGTGGAAAACTGTGCTGGTGTGGGCGGCGCTGATAATGGGTGTTGCCATCCTGGCGTTGATGGCCTGGCGCATCTGGCGCGAGGTCAAAAAGGACGGTACGCAGTAAGCGATAAAAAGGTTCGTCGTCAGCACTATATTGCCCGCCCCGGTGTTTTCCGGCGGCGGGTTTTCCCTGGTATTACGTCAGTCTATAAAGCCAAACGTTTCTAATAGCGGTTTTGCGAGCCAAAAAGCTCGATGCGCCGCGCAATCATCTCACGTACCGGTTTTAGCCCCTGATTGATCACTTTCCGCGGGTCATTTACGTCGTGACCGGTATCAGCAGCAAATATCGCTTTCACTTCCTGGCACCAGGCGTACATATTCTCGGTATTGACGTTAATTTTTGCCGTCCCGCAGGCAATGGCTTTACGCATGTCGTCGTCTGCAATACCGGTGCCGCCGTGCAATACCAGCGGGACTTTCACCAACTCAGAAATGGTTTTCATCTCCGTAAACCCCAGTTTTGCTTTGCCTTTATACAGGCCATGGGTTGAACCCAGCGCGGCTGCCAGGCAATCGACCTGGGTTTCTTTGACCAGGGTGTAGCACTCCTGAGGATCGGCGTAGATGACCTCGGAATTGACAATACCATCTTCACTGCCGGCGATGGTGCCGAGCTCTGCCTCAACCGAAATGCCTTTGCTATGGGCCAGCTCAACCAGATGGCGGGTGATGGCCAGGTTCTCGTTAAACGGCAGGTGCGAACCGTCAAACATAATGGAACTGAATCCAGCATTTATAGCCGCTTCGCAGGCTTCGCGGGTGGTTCCGTGATCAAGGTGCAGTGCGACGGGAATATCAATGTTTAAATAATCCATCGCATTCACCACAATGTCATGAATGCATTTTAATCCCAGCATATGTTTAACCGTACCGCCAGAAACGCCTAAAATAACCGGAGAGCGCAGCTGTTGTCCGGTGCTTAATACGGCACCGACCCATTCCAGATTATTAATATTGAATTGGCCTACGGCGTAACCGTCCCGTAGGGCATGCTGAAGCATGTCCTTCATAGAAACTAACATAGTCACCTCTTGATGTTTATTAAAAGCAATTATTCACCAAAATATTGCTTTAAGTTTCTTTCGTAGCTATTTAACGAATTATGGACAACGGCAAGATCCGGCATGGATTCGCGTACGCCTTTTTTCTCTATGGAAATGGCAGCGGTCAGGCTGGCAAATAAAATAATATTATCAATATGCCATGAGTAATGAACGCCGTAAGTAAAGGCTCCGTGGAATACATCTCCTGCGCCGGTGGTATCAACGGCATTGCACAGCCAGGCTGGCACAATTTGCAGCATGCCATTTTTTAATAGCGCGCACCCTTTTTCTCCCAGGGTAATAAACGCTTCGCCACGACAAATTTTCGTTAACTCGATAAGCGCAGTTTTAATTTCTGCTTCAGTATCCAGCGCGCGATATCCCATATAGTCACGAGCAAAATGCTCGCTAACCACAAAGTAATCGGTCCAGGCCGCTAGTTTAATATTGCTGTCACGTAATGAACCGCCATCCATGACCACACGTGCCGAGGGGAGTTTCTTAATTAAATATTCACTGATTTCGGCTTCATGACCATCAATTAATAGCGTTACCGGTTCTTCTGATGCAATCAACCGTTCAGCCAGATCATCAAGCCTGAGCTTCTGATCATAGGTCAGCGAAGGCGGCGTCTGCATTTTACGGGTAATAATCGTCCGCGACCCGGTTAAGCGGTTCACCAGTACCGAGGCCAGCGGCGTGATCATTTCATCGGAGAAGACGACCTGACTGGTATCGACGCCCGCTTGCGCAAACTCATCAATAATACGCTGGCCATAAAGGTCCTGGTTCAGATGGCCGATGTAATAAACATCTTCGCCCCATAATCCCAGTAGCCACGCTGCGTTTGCTGCCGGGCCGCCGCCGCTTTCAATAAAGTCATGGCAGAAATTCTTTGTATTTTCCTGCGGCCATTCGTTCAAAAAGAAAAACTGATCAAAACATGAAAACCCAATGGACAAGATAGCCATAACAACTCCTGATTATTTTGTCAGCTGCGGGAAGAAATCCCTTCCCGCAGGGAAAAATGAAACGACTTATTCATTTTTCTTATCCGCAGTGAGCTCCTCATAGCTGAGCGTGTCACCGACTACACGAACCGAACGGAAGCAGAATGGCACCAGCAGTGCGACGATAAGCGCCAGGCAAATCAGATAGATAGTGATCTGGCCAAACTGGGTGAAGGCGTTACCAATAATGATTCCCCATACGGCGAAGTCAAAATCAGCGAAGGTGCTGTTTTCAAAGCCCAGGTTACCCAACGCCGGAAGCAGCATGGCTGGCAGGAAAGCAAGGAATATGCCGCCGATAAACGAGGCAATGATGCAGCCACGCTTCCCCCCAAGCTTGTCGGCGAATACCCCGGACGTCCCGCCACAGAAGAAGTGCGGTACCATGCCAGGAATAATCAGCGCCATTCCCAGTCCGCCTAACATGAGCATACCGACCAGGCCGCCCACAAATGAACTGATAAAGCCTACGACGACTGCTGTTGGGCTGAAGGTGAAGAACACCGCGCAGTCAACCGCAGGGATCGAATCAGGTATCAGTTTCTGGCTGATCCCCTGGAATGCCGGAACCAGATCGCCGAGGATCAGCCGCACGCCGTTGTAAACGATGGCGACGCCAACCGCGAACTGCAGACCGGTAAGGACAGAGAAGATCAACATGTTCTGATCCGTTATCGTACGCAGGTATTCAGTTCCGGCGACGGCGCTGCAGACAAAGTAGATAATGAACATCACAATCCCGGTTGTGACTGTGGTATCGCGCAGAAAACCCCATTTTTCTGAGATTTCAGTATCGGCGAATGAATTTGCCGGGTTACCGGTTTTGGTGGCGATCCAGGCGGAGATGTAATAGCCCAGCGAGCCAAAATGCCCCATTGCAATACCGCCGTCTTCAGTCACCTGTTTGGTATAACGCTGACCGATAGCTGGCGATATGGCCGACCATGAACCGAGTAAGAATCCGCCAATTAAAACTAACATCCAGCCGCGGAATTCCGCTGCCTGTAGCACCGCCGAGAACAGACACGCCAGAAAGAAAGAGTGGTGGCCGGTCAGAAAGATATATTTGTACTTAGTACAGCGAGCAATAATGAGGTTAAAAATAAAACCTAGCAGCAAGATGCTCATGGTTTCTACACCCAGCACCTTCTGTGCGACGGAAACAATGGCCTCGTTGTTAGGGATTACTCCGCGAATATTAAATCCGGCTTCGATAATGCCGCCAAGCGGATTCAGGTTGGCAACGATAACACCTGCACCGGCACTTAACATTAAATACCCTAAAATAGGCTTTAAGGTACCGGTGAGCAATTTATTCCCGGGAGAGCGCAGCGCCACTAAACCGACAAATGCGATAATCCCCATCAGGAATGCGGGTTGGCTAAATATTTCTGATAAGAAACTGAGAATAGCCTGCATGAGCGTTCCCTCAATAATGATTAAGAGTGAGTTGCAGCAATTTTAGTGAGTGCTTCGGTAATATCTTCAGCAATTTTCGCTTTGTGCACGTAGCTACGAATAATGGCGACGTTACAGTGTGCCGGAAACTGATTTGCCAGCTCTTTAATCGTGACATAAAGATCGGCTTTTTCACCGACAGCGTTAGCGAAATCAACGGAAGCAACGTCGGCTTTGATGCCTAATTCATCACAAATTTTTTTGACATTATTCGCAGCCATTAATGAACTGCCAATACCGTTACCACAAACCGTTCTGATAACTAACATAATGACGACTCCATATGTTTTTGGATGAAATGTAATACTGAATTACTGTCATTCTCCTGCTGAAGAAAGGTCACGATGTCGGACTCAATCAGTGAAGCGATCAGCTGGATCATTCTTATATGACTGTCGGCATCCGCGCCTGCGATGGCGATGATGACGTTAACGGGATCAAACTCCTCATGACCAAAGACGATCGGTTGTTGGCTGGTGACTAAAGAAAACCCAGTGCGCAATGCGCCTTTTTCTGGCCGGGCGTGGGGCATTGCAAGGCCATCATCAAGAACAATAGCGGAACCGAAGCCCCGGTAAACTTCGAGCATTTCACTGACATATTCCGGGCGACAAATATGTTGCCGGGTAAGTAACGAGCCAGCCAGTTCAATAGCTTGCTCGGGGCTGGAAATATTCTGCTTAAGCGCAATCAGTCCAGGGTTAAAAATAATGTCCATAATCCGATCCTTAATGCGTTCATATTCCTGAACTTGATCATGGCCAACAATGGCAACAAAAATTATGGCTCAGATCACAGATAGGTTTTTAAATATTGAAGTTGATCACATCGGGCGAGGTTTGGAATTATTTTGCCAGTAAAAGGTTTATTTATTAAGTCGTTTTATATCAATGTGTTAGAGGCTGTTATTTTTAATCGGGAGAAACGGAGAGTAATGATAAGAAGTCAAATGTCTGAATTTAAAATCAAGAAATTCGATGTCAGTCACAAATAATGAGGCGCTTTTTTATCAAAGTTTGAACGAGTTGGCAAAAATCAGGCTGATGGGCGATTTTACTCATTTACGTTATCAATATTTGTATGACAATGCGTTAAAAAGCTGTTGCGACATGGTGGGGAGAAGCAGTAAGAAAACAAAAAAGGCTCGCCGTGGCGAGCCTTTCGTCAATTCATGCCGATTACAGGCTGGAGACGTTTTCGGTCAGGTATTTTGCTACGCCGTCCGGAGACGCGTTCATACCTTCTTTGCCTTTTTCCCACTGTGCAGGGCACACTTCGCCGTGCTCTTCGTGGAACTGCAGCGCGTCTACCATACGCAGCATTTCGTCGATGTTACGACCCAGCGGCAGGTCGTTAACGACCTGGTGGCGAACCACTCCGTTTGCGTCGATCAGGAAAGAACCACGCAGCGCAACGCCCGCTTCCGGGTGCTCGATACCGTAGGCTTTCTGAATTTCACGCTTCACGTCAGCAACCATTGCGTATTTCACTGCACCGATGCCGCCTTTGTCGACAGGGGTGTTACGCCATGCGTTGTGGACGAATTCAGAGTCAAAAGAAACGCCAACCACTTCAACGCCGCGCTTCTGGAATTCTTCATAACGTTTGTCGAACGCGATCAGCTCAGACGGGCAAACGAAGGTGAAGTCCATCGGCCAGAAGAACAGAACGGTCGCTTTACCGTTGGTGTGTTGTTTGAAATTGAAGTTTTCAACAATCTCACCGCTACCGAGTACCGCAGCTGCTGTGAAATCCGGAGCCTGACGAGTCACCAGTACCATATTATTCTCCTGCAAAGTTAAGGGTTTTTGGAACGCAACGCGGGCCAGTATAGAAGGTGATGGTGAATAAGACAAAGAGGCGCTGACAATCGTTCAGTGAGCTTTTACCTATCAATATTCTCAGTAGGCCCGGTAAGCGAAAGCGCCACCGTTCAAATCGCCAGAGGGCGGCTTTGCCTTATCCGGTCGCCTGATCAAACGGGGATCAGAGCGTTTTCTGCCTGGCTTGTTCCATCATGCGCGGATAAAACCGCCAGAAGCGCGTTTCCAGGGCATCGTAATGGTTGTCAAGGTCATACCAGGAGTCGCGCAGCGCATCCAGACGCGGTCGGCGGCTCGCCATTCCATTCAACACATTCTGAATAAAATCCATATCGCGATAACGCTCAAGCCACTTTTCTGACCACAGATAGTTGTTCAGATTGACAAAACGCGGCGGCGAATCGGGCAGAATAATCGACACCTGTTGATGGGCATAGCGCACGAACTCCGGTAGCGGCATGTCCGGGGACAGCTGGGACCAGTGGCGCGACAGGAAATGATCCCACATCACGTCGAGCGTGATCGGCGCAACACGACGCGTTTGTGGGCGAAACCACGCTTTGGCCTCCGTTACCTCGGGCAGGTTATCGGTTAGCACATCGATGCGGCGATGCATAAAAATACCGTCGACAACCTCCGGGCAATAGTCCTCCGCGGGGTTGCCGCGCACAAAATCGGCCAGCAAATTGCCGGAAAGCGAGCTGCCAGCGAGATGCGCGAGATGCAGGTGAGCGAGAAAATTCATGCGTTTTATTTTTCCAGAAGCGGCTAGTTGTTGCAGCAAGAGGGTGTGAGCACTAGACTATGCCGCCTGTTTTTAAGTCACGAGTATACGTCATGCGCGTCGCCGATTTCTCCTTTGAACTACCTGAATCCCTGATTGCTCACTATCCCATGCCTGAGCGCAGCAGCTGTCGCTTACTGTCACTGGATGGGCCAACGGGCGAGCTGACGCACGGTACGTTCACCGATTTGCTCGACAAGCTCAACCCTGGCGATCTGCTGGTGTTTAATAATACCCGCGTGATCCCGGCGCGTCTGTTTGGCCGTAAAGCCAGCGGAGGTAAGATTGAAGTGCTGGTCGAACGTATGCTCGATGATAAACGTATTCTGGCACATATTCGCGCCTCTAAAGCGCCGAAACCGGGTGCGGAACTGCTGCTGGGCGATGACGAGAGCATTAAAGCGACCATGACCGCGCGTCACGACGCGCTGTTCGAGGTGGAGTTTGATGACGCGCGCACGGTGCTCGATATCCTTAACGCTATCGGCCATATGCCGCTGCCGCCGTACATTGAGCGCCCGGACGAAGACGCCGATCGCGAGTTGTACCAGACCGTCTACAGCCAGAAGCCAGGCGCAGTCGCGGCACCGACGGCGGGGCTGCACTTTGACGAACCACTGCTGGAAAAACTGCGCGAGAAAGGGATTGAAATGGCGTTTGTGACGCTGCATGTCGGCGCGGGCACGTTCCAGCCGGTGCGCGTGGACACCATCGAAGACCACATCATGCACTCTGAGTACGCCGAGGTACCGCAAGAGGTGGTGGATGCAGTGCTGGCGGCGAAAGCGCGCGGCAACCGGGTCATTGCGGTAGGCACGACCTCTGTGCGTTCTCTGGAAAGCGCGGCGCAGGCGGCGAAAAACGGCCTTATTGAGCCGTTCTTTGGCGATACGCAAATCTTTATTTATCCTGGCTATCAGTATCAGGTGATTGATGCGCTGGTAACCAACTTCCATCTGCCTGAATCAACACTGATTATGCTGGTCTCGGCGTTTGCCGGCTATCAGCATACAATGAATGCCTACAAGGCTGCGGTAGAACAAAAATATCGCTTTTTTAGCTACGGGGACGCGATGTTTATCACGTACAATCCGCAGGCTTTGAATGAACGCGTTGGGGAATAAATCCGCGGCGCTGGTTGACACGTTGGACTGTTTTTCTGACGTACTGGAGAAAAAATGAAATTCGAACTGGATACCACTGACGGTCGCGCCCGCCGTGGCCGCCTGGTGTTTGATCGCGGCGTTGTCGAAACGCCTGCTTTTATGCCTGTTGGCACGTACGGCACCGTTAAAGGGATGACGCCGGAAGAAGTCGAAGCGACCGGCGCGCAAATCATCCTCGGTAATACCTTCCACCTCTGGCTGCGTCCGGGCCAGGAGATTATGAAGCTGCACGGCGACCTGCATGACTTTATGCAGTGGAAAGGCCCGATCCTGACCGACTCCGGCGGTTTCCAGGTCTTCAGCCTGGGCGATATCCGTAAGATCACCGAACAGGGCGTGCACTTCCGTAATCCAATCAACGGCGATCCGATTTTTCTCGATCCCGAAAAGTCGATGGAGATTCAGTACGATCTCGGTTCCGATATTGTCATGATTTTTGACGAATGCACGCCGTACCCGGCGGACTGGGACTATGCTAAACGATCGATGGAGATGTCTTTACGCTGGGCGAAGCGCAGCCGCGACCGTTTTGACGGTCTGGGCAATAAAAATGCGCTTTTTGGCATCATCCAGGGCAGTGTTTACGAAGATTTACGTGATATCTCTGTGAAAGGTCTGGTAGAGATTGGCTTTGATGGCTACGCTGTCGGCGGTCTGGCTGTGGGTGAGCCTAAAGAGGACATGCACCGTATCCTGGAGCATGTTTGTCCGCAAATTCCGGCAGATAAACCGCGTTACCTGATGGGCGTCGGTAAACCTGAAGATCTGGTTGAAGGCGTGCGTCGCGGTATCGATATGTTTGACTGCGTGATGCCAACCCGCAATGCCCGTAATGGTCACCTTTTCGTGACCGATGGCGTGGTGAAAATTCGTAATGCGAAGTATAAGAGCGACACCAGCCCACTCGATGCAGAGTGTGATTGCTATACCTGTCGCAATTATTCGCGTGCCTACTTGCATCATCTTGATCGTTGCAACGAAATATTGGGCGCGCGACTCAACACGATTCATAACCTGCGTTACTACCAGCGTTTGATGGCGGGTTTACGCAAGGCTATCGAAGAGGGTAAATTAGAGAGCTTCGTGGCCGATTTTTACCAACGTCAGGGTCGACCGGTTCCACCTTTGAACGTTGATTAATTTTAATAATGAGGGAATTTGAATGAGCTTTTTTATTTCTGATGCGGTAGCGGCAACAGGTGCTCCGGCGCAGGGCAGCCCGATGTCTCTGATTCTGATGCTGGTGGTGTTTGGTCTGATTTTCTATTTCATGATCCTGCGTCCACAGCAGAAGCGCACCAAAGAACATAAAAACCTGATGGCTTCTATCGCGAAAGGTGATGAAGTCCTGACTAACGGTGGCCTGGTAGGCCGTGTGACCAAAGTTGCTGAATCGGGTTACATCGCTATCGCACTGAACGATACCACTGAAGTGGTTATCAAACGTGACTTCGTAGCTGCCGTTCTGCCGAAAGGCACCATGAAGGCGCTGTAATAGTAACTTTTCCCTAAGGGAACTGCCGTGTTAAACCGTTATCCTTTGTGGAAGTACATCATGCTGATCGTCGTCATTGTCGTCGGTCTGCTGTACGCGCTTCCCAACCTGTATGGTGAGGATCCGGCCGTTCAAATCACTGGCGCGCGCGGTGTCGCCGCCAGTGAGCAAACGCTGATCCAGGTCCAGAATACGTTACAAAAAGAAAAAATTACCGCTAAGTCTGTGGCACTGGAAGAGGGCGCGATTCTTGCGCGCTTCGACACCACCGACACCCAACTGCGCGCACGTGAAGCGCTGGTGGACGTGCTGGGTGATAAATACGTCGTGGCGCTTAACCTTGCTCCGGCAACTCCGCGCTGGTTGGCGGCCATCAAAGCAGAACCGATGAAACTCGGTCTTGACCTGCGTGGCGGCGTTCACTTCCTGATGGAAGTGGATATGGATACCGCGCTGGGTAAACTGCAGGAACAAAATATCGATAGCCTGCGCAGCGATCTGCGTACAGAAGGCATCCCGTATACTACCGTTCGTAAAGAAGATAATTACGGCCTGAGCATCAATTTCCGTGATGCTGACGCACGTGATAAAGCGATTGCTTACCTCAGCAAGCGTCACCCGGATCTGGTGATTTCAAGTCAGGGCAGCAATGCGCTGCGCGCGGTGATGACCGATGCGCGTCTGAGCGAAGCGCGTGAATACGCGGTACAACAGAACATCAATATCCTGCGTAACCGTGTGAACCAGTTGGGCGTCGCCGAACCGGTGGTACAGCGTCAGGGCGCCGACCGTATCGTGGTCGAACTGCCGGGTATTCAGGACACGGCGCGGGCGAAAGAAATTCTCGGCGCGACAGCAACGCTGGAATTCCGTCTGGTCAACACCAACGTTGATCAGTCTGCGGCGGCATCCGGGCGTGTTCCAGGTGACTCCGAAGTGAAACAGATGCGCGAAGGTCAGCCGGTTGTGCTGTACAAACGCGTTATCCTGACCGGTGACCATATCACTGACTCCACTTCAAGCCAGGACGAATACAACCAACCGCAGGTAAACATCTCGCTGGATAGCGCAGGTGGCAACATCATGTCTAACTTCACCAAGGACAATATCGGTAAACCGATGGCGACCCTGTTTGTGGAGTACAAAGACAGCGGTAAGAAAGATGCAAACGGTCGTGCGGTACTGGTGAAACAGGAAGAGGTGATTAACATCGCCAACATCCAGTCTCGTCTGGGTAACAGCTTCCGTATTACCGGGATCAACAACCCGAACGAAGCGCGTCAGCTTTCTCTGCTGCTGCGTGCCGGTGCGCTGATTGCGCCGATTCAGATTGTGGAAGAGCGGACCATCGGTCCAACGCTGGGGATGCAGAACATCAAGCAGGGTCTGGAAGCGTGCCTGGCCGGTCTGGCGGTGTCCATCCTGTTCATGATCCTGTTCTATAAGAAATTTGGTCTGATTGCGACCAGCGCGTTGATTGCTAACCTGGTGCTGATTGTCGGCATTATGTCGCTGCTGCCAGGGGCAACGTTGAGTATGCCGGGGATTGCGGGGATCGTCTTAACCCTTGCCGTCGCCGTCGATGCGAACGTCCTGATCAACGAACGTATCAAAGAAGAGTTGAGTAACGGACGTTCGGTGCAGCAGGCGATCAACGAAGGGTATGCGGGCGCGTTCAGTTCCATCTTTGATGCGAACATTACGACGCTGATTAAGGTCATTATCCTGTACGCAGTCGGCACCGGGGCAATTAAAGGGTTCGCGATTACTACCGGTATCGGTGTGGCGACGTCGATGTTTACCGCGATCGTCGGTACGCGTGCCATCGTAAACCTGTTGTATGGCGGCAAGCGCGTCAAAAAGCTGTCAATCTGAGGAGTGCGAAGTGGCACAGGAATATACTGTTGAACAATTGAACCACGGCCGTAAAGTCTGGGACTTTATGCGCTGGGACTACTGGGCTTTCGGCATCTCGGGTCTTTTGCTCGTTGCTGCCATCATCGTGATGGGCGTGCGCGGCTTTAACTGGGGTCTCGATTTCACCGGTGGTACGGTGATCGAAATCACGCTGGAAAAACCGGCCGAGATGGACGTAATGCGCGACGCGCTGGAAAAAGCGGGCTTTGTTGATCCGCTTTTACAGAACTTCGGCAGCAGTCACGACATCATGGTCCGTATGCCGCCGACCGAAGGGGCCAACGGCGGCCAGGTGCTGGGCAGCAAAGTGTTGAGTGTGATTAACGAATCCACCAATCAGAATGCCGCGGTGAAGCGCATTGAATTCGTCGGACCGAGCGTCGGTGCCGATCTGGCGCAAACCGGTGCGATGGCGCTGCTGGCAGCGCTGATCTCCATCCTGGTTTACGTGGGTATCCGTTTCGAATGGCGACTGGCGGCGGGCGTGGTTATCGCGCTGGCGCACGACGTCATCATTACGCTGGGGATCCTGTCGTTATTCCATATCGAGATCGACCTGACTATCGTGGCATCGCTGATGTCCGTTATCGGTTACTCGCTTAATGACAGTATCGTGGTTTCTGACCGTATTCGTGAAAACTTCCGCAAAATTCGTCGCGGGACGCCTTACGAAATCTTTAACGTGTCACTGACCCAGACGCTGCACCGTACGTTGATTACCTCCGGTACGACGTTAATGGTTATCCTGATGCTGTTCTTGTTTGGTGGTCCGGTGCTGGAAGGCTTCTCGCTGACCATGCTTATCGGGGTGTCCATCGGTACGGCATCGTCCATTTACGTGGCATCGGCGCTGGCGCTGAAACTTGGTATGAAGCGCGAGCATATGCTGCAACAGAAAGTCGAGAAAGAAGGGGCGGATCAGCCGTCAATTCTGCCGTAACCCGATTTTCAGTTAACGCTCAGAAATCCCGGTCATTCGATCGGGATTTTTCTTTTCTCCCTTTCTCTTGTCCTGCAATCACTACTGACACTATGCTGTCAGGAGCCCTGTTTTATCCTCTTCCTGAACTTACCCACACAGGCAGGAGGAACGATGAAAAGCATTATTAACTGGTTTGAAATTCCCGTAACGGATATGGAGCGCGCGATTGCGTTTTATGAGCCGGTCATGGGGCTGTCGCTGCGTCGTGAAAAAATGGACTTTGCCGATCTGGCGGTTTTCCCGTATGACGATCCGGCCACCGGTGGTGCGCTGGCGAAGTTTGACGGCATTGCGCCTTCATTACAGGGTGCCATTGTTTATCTGCATACGGACGATCTCGGCGCCACGCTGGATCGCGTCGCCAGTGCCGGTGGCAACTGCGTTTTTGGTCCGCTCGATCTCGGTAAAGAGATTGGTACCATCGCGCTGTTTACTGACAGCGAAGGCAATCGTGTGGGTTTACATCAACCGGCTTAATCACAGAGAGCAACTATGACCCGTCGCGCTGACCGTTTGTTCCAGATAGTGCAGATCCTGCGTGGCAGGCGGCTGACAACGGCAGCGCTGCTGGCGGAGCGGCTTGAGGTGTCAGAGCGGACGATCTATCGTGATATCCGTGACCTCTCGCTCTCCGGCGTGCCGGTCGAAGGGGAGGCGGGTAGCGGCTATCGGCTGATGGCGGGGTTTGATCTCCCGCCGCTGATGCTGACGCACCGGGAATCGGAAGCGCTGATTGCCGCCATTCGTCTGTTGCATACCTGGGGCGGTGATCTGCTCTCCAGAGAACTGGAGTCGGCACAGGAAAAAGTATTGGCGATATTACCGGAAGAAAGCCGACGTAAGGCCGAGCAGGCACGTATCTTCGCCCCGGATTTTGGCAGACAGCAGCATTCACGCAGCGCGTTCGATGTGATCCACCGGGCGGTGAGCACGCAACAGGTGCTGGCGTTACATTATCGTGACGAGGCGGGGCAGCTCACCTGGCGGGACGTCCAGCCGCTAGGGATTTTTTTCCAGGGAGAGTTCTGGCTGCTGGTAGCCTGGTGCGAACGGCGCGAGGACTATCGCTGTTTTCGTGTCGATCGCTGTTTGAGCATCACGCCGCTCGACAGGCGATTTAGTGAGTGCGCCGACCGTTCGCTGAGTGATTTTTTACGTAAGATCCGCGACGAAACGCACGCATAAAAAAGCCAGCGCTCAGGCTGGCTTTTGCAGGAAACAGGACGTTATCAGAAGTTGTAACCGACAACCAGGTAGCCACCCCAGCCGGTGGATTTCACGTTGAAATTGCCTTTACCGAAGTTCAGCTCAGCGTCGTCATTCCACTGACCCCCGTTGTGCCAGTAACGCGCGACGACCGAGTAGTGCCAGTGATCGTAGTTCAGCGCCAGAATATGGCTGGAGGCGATGGAATCATTGGTACGCGCTTTGTTGCCGTTCAGATCGGAGAAGTCGTTGTCGCCCAGATCGGAACCCCAGTCAAAGTTGGTGAAGCCGATATAGCTCAGGTTACCGCCCCACAGTTCGGTAATCGGAACAAAGTATTTCACTTTGAAACGGTAGCCGTCCCACTCGTTTTCGTTAGCGGCGCCGTAGTTCTGCCACTGATACTTAGCATACACGTTCAGAGACAGGCTCATTGGCAGGCCGGTATCAATATCGGTACCCAGACCCATATACCAGGTGCTCTGACGGCCATCTTTGTTACGACCCATGTCGTAGATGTAGTTATTGGCGAAGTACCACTCTTTAAACGGACCGAAGCTCAGATCAGTGCCGGTCAGTTTGTCGATGGAGAAACGCGGTTCGATTTCCATAAACAGCGGAGAACCGTGGTTCCAGATCCCTTTCGCGTCGGTGTTACCCCCGAAGAAAACCGGCGCATCCATGTAGCCATAGAAGTCAAACCAGTCTTTCTTGGCGAAAGCTTCATATTCCAGGTAGGTATCGTTACGGAGCTGCGGTCCGAAACGGGTGTGATAGCTACCGACAACGTTGACACTCTGGTGCCACCAGTCTGAAAGATACTGCGGTTTGTCATTTTCCGCAGCGTTAACGGCGAATGACGAGGAGAGCGCGAGCACGGCACCGGCTGCAAGTAATGTTTTTTTCATATTGTATGCCACTGTTTGAAATCCCTGACGGGAGTGAAAAAGGCGCAAATAGCGTTTCTTAATAATTCATGTTTCTGGGAGCCTATTATAGAAATCATTGCTCACAAAAATATGTCTTGTTTCACAGTTCTATCATATGCGTAATCGATTGCGTTCACGTTTGCGTATTTTAGCGCGGCGATTGTACTGACTTTCATGCTGATTGCCAACGTTGTTAAAAAATGACGCGGATGTCAGAGGAGTAACAAAAAGTGGCAGAGGGATGTTGCGGAACGCACAAAACGTTCCGCAAGGAGGTTTATTGCGTAACAGGCTGGATGTCGTGGATACGCACAAATCCTAACTGGTCGGGAGTCATGCCATTCAACTGAAGCGGGATGTCTACATCGCTCGGCGCCAGCACGCTAGCCGGGGCATTGATTAACTGATTCTGCACATTCACTTCCTGATAATTGTCAGTTGTTCCCTGAATTTGTCCATACTCAACGGTGCCACTAAAGGCCGGCAGCGGATCGTTGGACTCCCCCTGAATGCGCAGCGTCACCCGGGTGCCAGTGGCATTCGGCGCAATGTTGATAAGCGACATGCGCAGTGTGCCTATCTGACTGTTCAGACGTGCTGGCGTATTGGAGCCCGGTAGCAGGTAAACACCACGGGTAGATTTAACGTTCAGACTGTTTTGCTGAGTAATCTTCACCGTTTCCTGATTGAGCTGATTCATCTCTTTATTCAGCGTCGAAACGCTTTGATGCATCTGGCGCACTTCGCTTTGTTGCGCGCAGGCGCTCAGACTAAAGAGACTTCCCACCAGGAGAATTCTTAGGTAACGTCTTGTCATCTCTCTTATTTCCTGAATAGTCGCGATACCATCATGGTAGTTCGTAATATGATCAAAGGCATCGATCCATTGTCTCAAAAGCGTTGCGCCTTTGTTGTCACGTCAGTTCAGGTTAAAATAGATTTCTGTTAACCACCTGGTCAGGACGCCGTATGCATTGCCCATTCTGTTTCGCCGTAGACACTAAGGTAATTGACTCTCGTCTTGTGGGCGAGGGCTCTTCCGTACGCCGCCGTCGGCAGTGTCTGGTTTGTAATGAACGTTTCACTACCTTTGAAGTGGCAGAACTGGTGATGCCACGCGTTGTGAAAAGCAACGACGTGCGCGAACCGTTTAATGAAGAAAAGCTGCGCAGTGGAATGCAACGTGCGCTGGAAAAGCGTCCGGTGAGTTCCGATGACGTCGAAATGGCGTTGAATCATATTAAGTCGCAACTGCGCGCCACCGGCGAACGTGAAGTCCCCAGTAAGATGATTGGCAATCTGGTGATGGAACAACTGAAAAAACTCGATAAAGTCGCCTACATCCGCTTTGCCTCGGTTTACCGCAGTTTCGAAGATATCAAAGAATTTGGCGAAGAGATCGCTCGCCTACAGGATTAAGCCATGCAGGATGAGTTATACATGGCGCGAGCGCTGAAGCTGGCGCAGCGCGGGCGGTTTACCACCCATCCCAACCCTAACGTCGGCTGCGTGATCGTCAATAACGGCGAGGTTGTCGGTGAAGGTTTTCACCATCGTGCGGGCGAACCGCATGCGGAAGTGCATGCCTTGCGCATGGCGGGCGAAAAGGCCAAAGGGGCAACGGCTTACGTCACCCTTGAACCCTGTAGTCATCATGGGCGCACGCCGCCGTGCTGTGATGCGCTGATCGCCGCGGGCGTTTTCCGTGTCGTCGCGGCGATGCAGGACCCGAATCCGCAAGTGGCGGGACGCGGATTATACCGTTTACAGCAGGCGGGCATTGATGTCAGCCACGGGCTGATGATGAGTGAAGTCGAAGCGTTAAATAAAGGTTTCCTAAAACGGATGCGCACCGGGTTTCCCTATGTGCAACTGAAGCTCGGCGCTTCGCTGGACGGTCGTACGGCGATGGCCAGCGGCGAAAGCCAGTGGATTACCTCACCGGAGGCACGACGCGATGTTCAGCGTCTGCGTGCGCAAAGCCACGCCATTTTAACCAGCAGCGCGACGGTGCTGGCGGACGATCCGCTACTTACCGTGCGCTGGTCAGAACTCGGCGAGGCGACACAGGATCTTTATCCGCAGGAAGCCGTGCGCCAGCCGGTGCGAATTGTGATAGACAGTCAGAACCGCGTGACGCCAGAGCACCGTCTGGTACAGCAGCCAGGAGAAACCTGGATTGCGCGCACCAAAGAAGACGCGCGCGTCTGGCCCGATTCGGTTCGCACGATTTTAGTGCCGGAGCATAACGGGCATCTGGATCTGGTGGTGCTGATGATGCTGCTCGGCAAACAGCAAATTAACAGCCTGTGGGTGGAGGCCGGTCCAACGCTTGCCGGTGCGCTCTTGCAGGCGGGGGTGGTCGATGAACTTATTGTTTATCTTGCCCCTGCCTTGTTAGGCAGTGACGCCAGGGGATTATGTGTACTGCCAGGGCTTGAGAAACTGGCTGACGCCCCCTATTTCAAATTCAATGAGATACGCCAGGTGGGCCCGGACGTTTGCCTGCATTTAACCCCTGCGTGAGGCTTTCTGAATAAGAGGAAGCAGCGCACAGAATATTATGATAAAATCCGCCCCCCTTACGGGGCCATATCGAACCCGAAGGAAGAATATGAACATTATTGAAGCTAACGTTGCTACTCCGGACGCTCGCGTCGCCATCACCATTGCGCGTTTCAACAACTTTATCAATGACAGCCTGCTGGAAGGTGCGATTGATGCCCTGAAACGCATTGGTCAGGTCAAAGATGAAAACATTACCGTCGTTTGGGTTCCGGGTGCCTACGAACTGCCGCTGGCAGCTGGCGCGCTGGCGAAAACCGGTAAATATGACGCGGTGATTGCACTGGGTACGGTTATTCGTGGCGGCACAGCTCACTTCGAATATGTCGCTGGCGGTGCAAGCAACGGCCTGGCGCACGTCGCTCAGGACAGCGAAATTCCGGTCGCCTTTGGCGTACTGACCACCGAAAGCATTGAACAAGCTATCGAACGTGCCGGCACCAAAGCTGGCAACAAGGGCGCGGAAGCTGCACTGACCGCGCTTGAAATGATTAATGTATTGAAAGCCATCAAGGCCTGATTTTTGTAAGGGGAAATCCGTGAAACCTGCTGCTCGTCGCCGCGCTCGTGAGTGTGCCGTTCAGGCGCTCTACTCCTGGCAGTTGTCCCAGAACGACATCGCTGATGTTGAATACCAGTTCCTGGCAGAACAGGACGTGAAAGATGTTGACGTCATGTACTTCCGTGAACTGCTGTCCGGGGTGGCGACTAACAGCGCGTACCTGGATGGTTTGATGAAACCTTATCTCTCTCGTCTGCTGGAAGAGCTGGGTCAGGTGGAAAAAGCCGTACTGCGTATTGCGCTGTTCGAGCTGTCTAAACGCAGTGATGTGCCATACAAAGTGGCCATCAACGAAGCGATCGAACTGGCAAAAACGTTCGGTGCGGAAGACAGCCACAAGTTCGTCAACGGCGTTCTGGATAAAGCAGCGCCTGCGATTCGCCCCAACAAAAAGTAATCTCCAGGCCGTCAGCGAAGTGGAATCTATTCCTCTGTCCTGACGGCTTTTTCTTTTTTTCTGCTGAGGCATAACGTATGGCATGCGGCGAATTTTCCCTGATTGCCCGTTATTTTGACCGTGTCAGAAGCTCTCGTCTTGACGTCGAAACCGGTATTGGCGACGACTGTGCACTTCTGAACATCCCCGATAAACAGACGCTGGCGATCAGTACCGATACGCTGGTGGCGGGCAACCATTTCCTGGCCGACATTGATCCTGCCGATCTGGCGTACAAAGCGCTGGCGGTGAACTTAAGCGATCTGGCGGCGATGGGGGCCGATCCGGCGTGGCTGACGCTGGCGATCACCTTGCCTGAGGTGGACGAACGCTGGCTGGAAACCTTCAGCGACAGTCTGTTTGATCTCCTGAATTACTACGATATGCAACTGATCGGCGGTGACACCACGCGGGGTCCGCTGTCGATGACATTGGGTATCCACGGCTTTGTTCCTGCCGGACGAGCCCTGAAACGCGCCGGGGCGAAACCGGGCGACTGGATCTACGTGACCGGCACGCCGGGCGACAGCGCCGCAGGTCTGGCGATTTTGCAGGATCAGTTGCAGGTTGCCGATGAGGACGACCGCGAATATCTGCTCAAACGCCATTTGCGTCCAACACCGCGTATTTTGCAGGGCCAGGCGCTGCGCGATCTGGCCAGTTCAGCGATTGATCTCTCTGACGGACTGATTTCCGATCTTGGGCATATTGTTAAAGCCAGCGCCTGCGGCGCGCGCGTCGATCTTGATGCGCTGCCGTGGTCAGGCGCGATGACGCGTCACGTCGAGTCCGAACAGGCGCTGCGCTGGGCGTTGTCCGGTGGTGAAGATTACGAGTTATGCTTCACCGTACCGGAACTGAATCGGGGCGCGCTTGAGGTGGCAATGGGCCAGCTTGGTGTTCCCTTTACCTGTATTGGGCAGATGAGCGCGGATGTCGAAGGGATTCATTTCATGCGTGACGGAATGCCTGTCACTTTTGACTGGAAAGGATATGACCATTTTGCCACGCCATAAAGATGTCGCCAAAAGCCGCCTGAATCTGCGTAATCCGTGGCATTTACTGGCGACCGGGTTTGGAAGCGGCCTCAGTCCGATTGTTCCAGGGACGATGGGATCGCTGGCGGCGATCCCCTTCTGGTATCTGATGACCTTTCTGCCATGGCAGCTCTATTCGCTGGTGGTGATGCTGGGCATCTGTATCGGCGTCTATCTTTGCCATCAGACGGCAAAAGACATGGGCGTGCACGATCACGGCAGTATCGTCTGGGATGAATTCATCGGAATGTGGATCACCCTGATGGCGCTACCGACCCTCGACTGGCAGTGGGTCGCCGCCGGGTTTGTGATTTTCCGCATTCTGGATATGTGGAAACCGTGGCCGATCCGCTGGTTCGATCGTAACGTGCATGGCGGGATGGGGATCATGGTGGACGATATTGTCGCCGGAGTGATTTCCGCGGGGCTTCTCTATTTCATTGGCCATCACTGGCCGATTGGGATTATTTGACGGGTGATACCGGCGCCGGATGACGGCGTTAACGCCTTATCCGGCCTACAAGCGTTCGTTCGGGCCTCTGAGATCGTGTGCGTAGGCCCGATAAGCGAAGCGCCATCGGGCAATGTGAGGCTATTTAAATCCGGCGACCGGATGCGGCTTATACGGTGTTTCCAGTTCGGCGATATGCTCGGGTTTCAGCGTGAGATCCACGGCGTTCAACAACTCATCGAGCTGTTCTTCCCGCGATGAGCCAATAATCGGCGCGGCAATGCCGGGTTTGCTTAACAGCCACGCCAGCGCTACCTGGGCACGCGTTGCGCCAAGCTCTTCGCTCACACCAGCCAGCCGTGCGGCAATCTGCGCATCGTTTTCATCGCTTTCGCTATACAGCTTTTTACCCACTTCATCAGAGACCAGACGTGCCGTGGTTTCTCCCCAGGGACGCGTCAGACGCCCGCGGGCCAGCGGACTCCAGGGGATCACCGCCACGCCTTCCTGATAACACAGCGGCAGCATTTCGCGCTCTTCCTCACGGTAGATGAGGTTGTAGTGGTCTTGCATACTGACAAACTGCGCCCAGCCGTGCTGTTTTTGCAGTGCCAGCGCCTGGGCAAACTGCGAGGCGTGCATTGATGAGGCACCGATATAACGCGCCTTACCGGCTTTGACCACATCGTTTAACGCTTCCAGCGTCTCTTCAATCGGTGTGTTGTAATCCCAGCGGTGAATTTGCAGGATATCGACGTAGTCCATCCCCAGCCGTCTCAGACTGTCATCAATAGAGCGCAGAATTTGCGCGCGGGATAATCCTTCCGGCAGGTCATCCACCCGATTAAACACTTTAGTGGCAACCACCACCTCATCACGACGGGCGAAATCACGCAGTGCGCGACCAACGATCTCTTCACTGCTGCCGGCTGAATAGTTGTTAGAGGTATCGAAAAAGTTGATGCCGCCCTCAAGGGCGCGCTGAATGATAGGGCGACTGCTCTCTTCGGGAAGCGTCCAGGCATGGTTGCCGCGATTCGGCTCGCCGAACGTCATGCAGCCCAGACAAAGGCGGGAAACCCGGAGGTCCGTTTTTCCTAAGATGTTGTATTGCATTATTTCGCTCCTGTTATGCTCGTTATTCAGTAAGCATAGCAGGAGCGAAGAAGGGATTATGCCAACCAGGCCTTGATTTTGGCCTCAATGCCTGCGGCATCCAGACCCAGCCCGGCGCGGGCTTCATCCTGGGTTCCTTGCGGAATGAAGAAGTCCGGCAGGCCGATATTCAGGACCGGAACCGGTTTGCGATGCGCCATCAGCACTTCGTTCACGCCGCTACCGGCACCGCCCATAATGGCGTTTTCTTCCAGCGTCACCAGCACCTCATGACGAGCCGCCATTTCAAGGATCAGAGCCTCATCCAGCGGTTTCACAAAGCGCATGTCGACGAGTGTGGCGTTGAGGGATTCCGCCACTTTCGCCGCCTCGGGCATCAGCGTTCCGAAGTTCAGGATCGCCACCTTCTCGCCATGACGCTTCACCAGCCCTTTCCCGATCGGCAGTTTTTCCAGCGGCGTCAGTTCCACGCCGACGGCATTGCCGCGAGGATAGCGTACCGCCGTTGGGCCATCGCTGTAGTGATAACCGGTAAACAGCATCTGGCGGCATTCATTCTCATCGCTCGGGGTCATGATGATCATATCCGGGATACAGCGCAAATAGGAGAGATCGAACGCCCCCTGGTGCGTTTGTCCGTCAGCCCCGACGATCCCCGCACGGTCAATCGCAAACATCACCGGTAGCTTTTGAATCGCCACGTCATGAATCACCTGATCGTACGCGCGTTGCAGGAACGTTGAGTAGATAGCGACAATCGGCTTGTAACCGCCAATAGCCAGCCCGGCGGCAAAGGTCACCGCGTGCTGCTCGGCAATCGCCACGTCAAAGTAGCGGTCCGGGAATTTACGCGAGAACTCGACCATGCCGGATCCTTCGCGCATGGCCGGGGTGATCGCCATCAGTTTGCTGTCTTTGGCCGCTGTTTCGCACAGCCAGTCACCGAAGATTTTCGAATAGCTCGGCAGGCCGCCGCTACTTTTCGGCAGACAACCGCTGGACGGATCGAATTTCGGTACGGCGTGGAAAGTAATCGGGTCTTTTTCCGCTGGCTCATAACCCCGACCTTTCTTGGTCATGATATGCAGGAACTGCGGGCCTTTCAGGTCGCGCATGTTTTTCAGCGTGGTGATAAGTCCCAGTACATCGTGACCGTCGACCGGGCCGATATAGTTAAAGCCCAGCTCTTCAAACAGCGTGCCGGGCACGACCATGCCTTTAATATGTTCTTCGGTGCGTTTGAGCAGTTCTTTAATCGGCGGTACGCCAGAGAATACTTTTTTTCCGCCTTCGCGCAGGGAAGAGTAAAGCTTGCCAGAGAGCAACTGCGCGAGGTGATTGTTCAGCGCGCCGACGTTCTCAGAAATCGACATTTCGTTGTCGTTGAGGATAACGAGCATATCCGGCTTGATATCGCCCGCATGGTTCATCGCTTCGAACGCCATCCCGGCGGTAATCGCTCCGTCGCCAATCACGCAGACGGTACGGCGATCTTTACCCTCTTTTTGCGCAGCAACCGCCACGCCGATACCCGCGCTGATCGAGGTAGACGAGTGGCCCACGCTCAGGACGTCGTATTCGCTTTCACCGCGCCATGGGAACGGATGCAGGCCGCCTTTCTGACGGATAGTGCCAATTTTATCGCGACGACCGGTCAGAATTTTGTGTGGATAAGCCTGGTGGCCCACGTCCCAAATCAACTGGTCAAACGGGGTGTTATAGACATAGTGCAGCGCCACGGTCAGTTCTACCGTGCCCAGCCCGGAGGCGAAGTGTCCGCTGGAACGACTGACGCTGTCGAGTAAATAGCGGCGCAGTTCGTCGCAGAGTTTCGGCAGACTCTCTTTTGGTAGCAGTCGCAACTCCTGGGTGGCATCGACCAGTGCCAGGGTAGGGTATTTGGCGATATCAAAACTCATCAGAGGCCTTTAAGTAAGACAGAGTGTTCATTTATTACGCTGGATTATGTAGTCCGCTAGCGCTTCCAGTGCCGAGGTATCGAGTGACTGTGCGGCCAGCTGTTGTAACGACTGACGGGCCTCTTCGATTAAATCCCGGGCTTTGTTCCGGGCTTGCTCAAGGCCCAGAAGTGCAGGATAGGTACTTTTGCCAAGCTGCTGGTCGGCGCCCTGACGTTTACCCAACGTTGCAGTATCGCCCACCACATCCAGAATGTCATCCTGAACCTGGAATGCCAGACCGATACTTTCTGCGTATTTGTCGAGTATTGGCAGCACTTTTCTGCCATTTTCTCCGGCACTTAATGCACCCAGGCGTACCGCGGCGCGAATCAATGCGCCGGTCTTATGGCGATGGATTTTCTCCAGCGCCTCCAGCGGCACCTGTTTTCCTTCGGCATCAAGATCCAGTGCCTGACCGCCGCACATTCCGGCGATGCCGCTGGCGTTTGCCAGTTCGGAAATCATCGCGATCCGATCGCGATCAGCGACTTCCGGCATCGGCGCGTCGCTGATAATCGAGAATGCCAGCGTTTGCAGGGCATCGCCCGCGAGAATCGCATTGGCCTCGCCAAACTTGATGTGACAGGTCGGCAGGCCGCGCCGCAGATCGTCATCGTCCATCGCGGGCAGATCGTCATGGATCAGCGAGTAGGCGTGAATGCACTCAACGGCGGCTGCCGGGGCATCCAGCGTGTTGAGGCTGATACCAAACATCTTACCGGTCGCATACACCAGAAATGGACGCAGACGTTTACCGCCTAATAATGCGCCATACTGCATGGTTTCGACCACGGGAGTGTTCTGAAAGGGCAGTGGGGCAATAAAACGGCTCAGCGCCTGGTTGGCCTGCTCGACGCAGGCCTGAAGCTGCTGCGAAAAATCCATTTACTCGTTATCCGCTGTAAAAGGCGTAGGAGATGCGTCTTCATTGTCAGACAGCAGGATTTGCACACGCTGTTCAGCCTGTTGCAATTTTACCTGCCCCTGACGTGCCAGTTGCACGCCACGTTCGAATTCGTTCAGCGCCTCTTCCAGCGGCAAGTCGCCACTTTCCAGACGCGTTACAATTTGCTCCAGCTCGTTCAGCGACGTTTCAAAGCTGACCGGCGCCTCATTTTTCTTCGCCATAATAAATGTCTGACTCTCAGTATTTTCAGCCCTGATATGGTAACGGACTCAGAGCAATTATCAAATTTACCCGTCATACTTCAAGCGGCATTTGCGTTGGCTGCAACTCGAATTATTTAGTGTATAACGCGCAATGTGCACAGGTTCGGCGGGATAGTGGTATACTTCCGCGCCTGGATGCAGCCGTGTTAACGGGTTGCTGTACTCTTTCTCCAATACAAGCCTTAGATGGCTTGCTTAAGAACCATTGCCGCCATGAAGTTTATCATTAAATTGTTCCCGGAAATCACCATCAAAAGCCAATCTGTGCGTTTGCGCTTCATAAAAATGCTGACGGGGAACATTCGTAACGTTTTAAAGCACTATGATGAGACCCTCGCCGTTGTCCGTCACTGGGATAACATCGAAGTTCGTGCGAAAGATGAAAATCAGCGTCTGGCGATCCGCGACGCGCTGACCCGTATTCCGGGCATTCACCACATACTCGAAGTTGAAGACGTGCCGTTTACCGACATGCACGATATTTTCGAGAAGGCGCTGGTGCAATACCGCGATCAGCTGGAAGGCAAAACCTTCTGCGTGCGCGTTAAACGTCGCGGTAAACACGAGTTTAGCTCGATTGACGTGGAACGTTACGTAGGCGGCGGTTTAAACCAGCATATTGAATCGGCGCGTGTGAAGCTGACCAACCCGGATGTCACTGTTCATCTGGAAGTGGAAGATGATCGCCTGCTGCTGATTAAAGGCCGCTACGAAGGGATCGGCGGTTTCCCGATCGGGACCCAGGAAGACGTGTTGTCGCTGATCTCCGGCGGTTTCGACTCCGGCGTTTCCAGCTATATGCTGATGCGTCGTGGTTGCCGCGTGCACTACTGTTTCTTTAACCTTGGCGGCGCGGCCCATGAAATCGGCGTTCGTCAGGTGGCGCACTATCTGTGGAACCGCTTCGGCAGTTCGCATCGTGTGCGTTTTGTCGCTATCAACTTTGAACCAGTTGTCGGTGAGATCCTTGAGAAAGTCGATGATGGACAGATGGGCGTGGTGCTGAAACGTATGATGGTTCGCGCCGCGTCGAAAGTGGCGGAGCGCTATGGCGTGCAGGCATTGGTCACCGGCGAAGCGCTGGGCCAGGTTTCCAGTCAGACGTTGACCAACCTGCGTCTGATCGATAACGTCTCTGATACGCTGATTCTGCGTCCGCTCATCTCTTATGATAAAGAGCACATCATCAATCTGGCGCGCCAGATTGGGACTGAAGATTTTGCCCGCACGATGCCGGAATACTGCGGTGTAATTTCAAAAAGCCCAACGGTGAAGGCCATCAAGGCGAAGATTGAAGCGGAAGAAGAGAACTTTGACTTCAGCATCCTCGATAAGGTGGTTGAGGAAGCCAGTAATATCGATATTCGCGACATCGCCCAGCAGACTCAGCAGGACGTGGTGGAAGTTGAAACCGTCAGCGGTTTCGGGCCGAACGACGTGATTCTGGATATCCGCTCCATTGACGAGCAGGACGATAAACCGCTGCAGGTAGAAGGCGTGGATGTGGTTTCACTGCCGTTCTACAAGCTGAGCACTCAATTCGGCGATCTCGACCAGAATAAAACCTGGCTGCTGTGGTGTGAACGCGGCGTGATGAGTCGTCTGCAGGCGCTGTATCTGCGTGAGCAGGGCTTTGAAAATGTGAAGGTTTATCGCCCGTAATCGCAATTTCCCCCGGCCATCTGCGCCGGGGGAATCTTACTCCTGCAGATGAAGCGCTTCGACGCTTCTCACTAACTGTCCGGCAATCTGCGGCATGTCGTCTGTACTAAAGAACCCCATCGTCACGGCAATCGCCACCAGCTCTCCCTTTTTATTGCGTAACGGACAGGCAATCGACTGTGCGCCAGGGATCCCCTGTGTCGGATTGTGACGCACCGCGTAGCCCCGAGAGCGTATCTGCTCGATCAGTTGTGCCTGCGCCTGGCTTTGCGGCTGCCAGGTGGAATAACTCATGAATACCTGGCCCGCTGAACTGGCGTGAAGCGGAACGGGCGTGTTAGGCAGAAAATCGATATCCACATTACGGAAGCTGCGATTGTAATGCCTCAGGACTAATCCGCCGTCCGTCTCAACCACCACACCGGTAGAGTGGTTAAAGGTATCGCGAAACGCGATCAGCGCCGTATTGAGTTCACTCACCGGATCGCGTACCGCCGTTGGATGACCCGCCATCTGAAGAAGGGTCGATCCCAGACAATACAGTCCTTTTTCGTTTTGCCCCAGCATACCGGTTCGACAGAGTGAGACCAGATACTTGTGTAAACGACTCTTGGACAAGTTGCATCCCGTGGCGATATCGATGGCGCGTGTCTGGCCGTTTTGACTGGCAACAAACGCCAGAATGTTGACGGCGATATCAACCGAATTGACCCCTTGCGATGTTTCAGCCATATGCGTTCTCTTTTTTGATTCTCCAGGAGTATACCATCGCGGCTGAAATCAGTACTGCCTTCGCATTTTAAAAAGCTCACTACTCCTAAATGGTTAGATGTTGACCTGTGTCAGGTTAATCACTGGTGAACCTGGGTTAACTAATAATGAACTATTTTAGGGGTAAGAACATGAACGCATTGAGCAATATCCGATTAAAAAGAAGAACCCTGCTAAAAGGGTTCGGTGTAGTGGGGTTATCGTCACTGGTGCCCACATTTCTGACGTTACGTCAGGCTAACGGTTCGCCGTTGCCCCGGGTACGGCTTAAGCAAACGGATTACCAGACGTTTCGCTCGACCTGTGCAATGGAGTGTTTACACTGCAACCTGACGGCGTACGTCTGGAAAGACCGTTTAATGAAAATTGAAGCGACGAAAGGCTTCAATGTGAAGTGCTGTTTACGGGGAATTAGTCGCACCAAATGGGTCTATCATCCGCTACGGTTGACGCAACCGCTGTTGCGAACCGGAGAAAAAGGCGAGGGTAAATTTAAACCCATCACCTGGGACGCAGCCCTGGATCTGATTGAAAAGAATATCCGGGAGACCATTGCCACTGAGGGCAATAAAGGCTTACTGCTCACCGCCGCTTCGGGGAACATGGATTCCATCAAGAACGATATGGCCAAGGCCTTCTTCGATTATCTGGGTGGCAGTACCAAAACCGCCGGCTCGCTCTGCTGCGCAGCGGTGACCGCCGCTATGATGCCGATGGTTGGCCTGCGTTATGCCGATACCCGTGACACCATTGCGGACAGCCGCTACATCCTGTGCTGGGGGAATAACCCGGCGGTCACCATGCACGCCTATTTTAAAAACTACTCGCAGGCGCAGAGAAACGGCGCACGACTGGTGGTGATCGACCCGCGATTTAACGAAACGGCGGCCAAAGCCGACGAGTGGGTACCGATCGTGCCGGGTACCGACATCGCTCTGGCATTAGGGATGATTAACACCATCATGCTGGAGAAACGCTATGACGCGGATTTCCTGCGCGTGCATACCGGCGCGGTTTATCTGGTGGATCCGCAGCAGCAACTGATGCGTGCCGATCCTAAAGATGCGGACAGCTATCTGGTGTTTGATACCCAGAGTCAGACCCTGAAACGCCATGATACCCCTGGCATCGTGCCCGCTTTGCTGAGCGAGGAATTACCTGCCAACAGTGAATTCACTACTGTGCTGGATAACGTCTGGGCGCAGGCAAAACCCTGGACGCCGCAAAAGGTGGAAGAAGAGACTGACGTGCCCGCGCAGACGGTGCTGCGCCTGGCGCGCGATTATGCCGCAACGCAGCCGGCAATGATTGTGCAGAACATGTCGGGGGCACAGAGAACCGAGTTTGGGACTTACGTTGCCGCCAGCCAGTTCTATCTGGCGTTGATCACCGGCAATATCGGCAAAGCCGGGGCGGGGGTCTGCGATGCGGGTGGCGTCAGACAGATGGCAACATTCTCGCCCATCGTTCCTCCGGCGCCAAATGCGGCCAAAATTCCCGCCATTCCTATACCCAAAATCGGTGACTGGGTTGTTAACGAAAAACCGCATGCAATTAAGTTCTGGTGGAATATGACACTGGGTGCGATGACCCAGTTGCCCAATACCAACCAGGTCAGAGAGGCCTTTAAAAAGGTACCGTTTGTGGTGGTAGCCGACAATCTGATGAGCTCGTCTGCGCTATATGCCGATCTGGTGCTTCCCGTCACGACTATTTTTGAAGATGTCAGCCTTATGGCAGGTGTGCGCAGCCACTATGTGCAATTGATGGAGAAGGCAGTGGAGCCACCGGGAGAAGCCAAACCCGACTACTGGATTTTTGCCCGTCTGGCCGAGCGTTTTGGCTTTGGCGAAGTCTTTAATCAGCCCATTGAGCACTACATCGACGCCTGCCTGAAAGGCTCGGGTATTACCCGTGACATGCTGAAAAAGGGGCCAGTTTGCCCTGTCGAGGACGACTGGATCCCATTTAAAGATGGACAGTTTCGGACCACGACAGGTAAAGCGCATCTGTACATCGAGGAATGGGCGAAAAAGGATTTCCTGCCGGTGGTGACCTGGAAGCAGGTGAAAGAGTCGGTCAAAGGATCGCCTGAACTGGCGAAAACCTATCCGTTAATGGCGGTGCAGCGCAAGCTTGCGCGCAGCGTGCATTCCAGTCATGGCATGAACGAATGGATCCTTGAGGTTCAGCGTAACCGCCCGAATGTGATGATCCACCCGGAAGATGCCCGTCAGCGGCAGATTAAGCCCGGAGAGTGGGTCGTGGTGTTCAATCATCGCGGTCAGCATCGGGCGATTGCCGACGTGACCACTCATATCAAACGCGGGGTGGTGAGTCTGGACAACGGCTGGTGGGAACAGCAGGGAGGAAGCAGTAGCCATGTCACGAACGATCAGGTGGAGGTGCTGGGAAATGGACACTGTTGCAACAGTACGTTGGTGGATGTGAGAAGGGAGGCATGATCGTGATGAAACAGTATGGATTTCTTATTGATATGCAAAATTGCTACGGTTGTAAAACCTGTAGCATGGCCTGCAAATCAGAAAACATGACGCCGATGGGCGTGCTCTGGCGTCGGGTTCGTGAACGTCATACGGATGAGCCCAATACGCAAGCCTTCATCAGCATGTCGTGCAACCACTGCGATGACCCGCAGTGCATGAAAGTCTGCCCGGCGGGGACGTACAGTAAACGCGCCGACGGCATTGTCGTGCAGGATCACGATCGCTGCATTGGCTGTCGAATGTGCATCATGGCCTGTCCATGGAGCGCGCCGGTATACGACCCCGCGGAAGGGAAAACCAGTAAGTGCAATCTGTGTGCTGAACGTCTCGATGAAGGATTGCAGCCGCGCTGCGTGGAATCCTGTCCGGCTGGCGTATTACGTTTTGGCGAGATCGCCGAGCTGCGTAAGGAGCATACGACGCAATGGGCGGTGCTGGAAAAACGCTACAACCTGCCCGATCACACGATCAGTCAGCCTAACATTGTCATTATTCCGCCACAGGATTGAGGAAAACGAGATGGAACACTATGAATTACCCTTGGTCTTCTTCACCGTCTTCGCCCAGTGGGGGATTGGCGGCGTACTGGCGTTGACACTGTGTCAGTCTGGCCGTAAGTGGAAGTTCAGTACCGCGCAGTACCGAACGCTGGCGCTGGGATTCTGGATAATCACCGTACTGGGATCTTTTGCCTCGCTGGCGCATCTGGGATCGCCTGAAGGCGCTTACCGCTCCCTTGCCGGGTCAGGGCATTCCTGGCTCAGTCGGGAAGTGATTGCATTTATTGTGCTCAATGGCGTGATGTTTTGTTGGCTACTGTTGTGCTGGTTCAGGCCGGAACAACGCGGCGTGACGTTTCTCGGCGGCGTAACGGCACTGGTGGGATTGGGCACCATTCTGGTGACGTCTCAGGTCTATTACCAGATGCCACTGCACCCGCTCTGGCACAACGTCGCGACGCCTGCCGCGTTCCTGGGTACGGCGCTGCTGACGGGATTTATGAGCGTCGCCATTGCCAGAGCGTACTGGCACCTTTCACCATCAACGGTTTGTAATGCGGGGATCGTGACGGGCATTGTACTGAGTGCAGGCGCACTGGGGCTTCGCTATCAGGTTCCGGGCGCCGATGCATCCAGTCTTCTGCTCTGGTGGCAGCTATTCGCCAGTATTTGTGTTGCGGTGTGGAGCATTTCGCGGCTGAACAATGGGATGCGCAGTTGGGCATGGATGGCATTAATCATCACGGGAGAACTGGCCGGTAGAATGCTGTTTTACAGCAATGTGATGAGCGGCGCGCCCTGGTTTTGAATGATTGGTCGAGGGCCTGATAAGCGCAGCGCCATCAGGCATTAATTTATCGATGTTGCCGGATAAGACGCTAAAGCATCTTATCCGGCCTGGGGACTGGCAGGCGTGGCGTCATCTTACTCGTAGTAATTATAAATGCCTGCCGCCATCACCAGTTGTGACGCCACTTCGTGGGCTTTCTCGCGCCCCACCAGCAGGTCGATAATCTTTAAGCCAAAATCGATAGAGGTGCCCGGCGCCTGGCTGGTCAGTAATTTCACCCGTGGATCCCACACCACGCGTTTATCCTGCCACTGCTCCGCGGGGATTTTATCTTTCAACGCCGGGAAGCCGGTCATATTGCCGATGGGAAAAATGTCATGCGGAACGAGTACGGTAGCGGCGGCTGCGCAAATGGTGGCAACAATCCGTCCGGAACGGTGAAACTGTTTAACGGTTTCAACCAGCAGCGTACTGTCGCGAAAACACTCGGCGCCTTTGATGCCGCCCGGCAGGACGATGATATCGTAATCCCCGTCGGCGACTTCAACCAGCGGCGCATCCGCCAGCAGTTTTACGCCGCGTGAACAGACAATGGTCAGGCTGCCGTCGCTGGCGACGCTCGCGGTGGTAACGTTGATTCCACCACGAACCAGCAGGTCGATAGTGGTAACCGCTTCGGTTTCTTCACTACCAGGGGCGAGGCATACCAGTGCCGATGCGCTCATACTCACTCTCCTTTCGTTTTACTAACTCAAACAGGCGGCTGTTTTCCGGAACGGCAATCCCGTGCGCACGGGCGCGTTTCAACAGATAGCCGGTAATATAGTCTATCTCGGTATGACGCATGGCCCGAATATCCTGTAGCATCGACGAGATATTTTCTGCTGTGCTGTCAACGACTTGCTCGACATAAAAGCGTAAATCGTCGGCTGAAGTGTGATGTCCTTCGCGCTCAATGACCGCCGCAACCTCCTGACAAATCAGGTTGATCTGTTCAGGATGGTTACGCAGTTCACCATTCGGGCAGTTCCACAGTGCGGTCAGCGGATTGATCACGCAGTTCACCGCCAGTTTACGCCACATCTCGGCGCGAATATTGTTATGCCAGGCGACGTCGGGCAGTACGCATTGCAGCATATCGGCAAGATAGCTGAAATCGCCATCCTGCTCGCGCGCCGCTCCAATGCGCGTGGTGCCGTTCGCGACATGGATAATGACATTGCCATCACGTCGCGCGGCATGGGTGGTCGTTCCCATCAGCAACGGCTGGTGGATATTTCGCAGTTCCTCAATCGTTCCCATGCCGTTGTGAATTAACAAAATGGGGGTTGTTGCCGGCAGCATTGACGCCAGCGCTTTAACCGCGTCGGAAACCTGCCAGGCTTTCAGCGTCACCAGTAGCAGATCGCTGGTCGCTAAAAATTCCGGATCGTTAGCCGTCAGGGATTCGTTAAATAGTGACCCATCCGTCTCAATCACATTCACACTACAATAGGGCTGCGCGATACGTAGCCAGCCCTGTACTTCATGTCCCTGTTTGCACAGTGCTGAAAGCCAGAGTTGTCCTAAGGCTCCGCATCCCAGTACGGTAATTTTCATTCTTCCTCCTCACCTGCAACAGCACCAGGTGTTTGCTAACATAGTATAGCGCTGTCTGTTGAGTGACTTTGCAGGTATTATGCTTCGCATCAAAAATGAAGGGAGAGGAAAAGATGCCATCTTTCGATATTGTTTCTGAAGTGGATCTTCAGGAAGCGCGTAACGGCGTAGATAACGCAATCCGTGAAGTTGAATCACGTTTTGATTTTCGTGGCGTTGAAGCAAGCATTGAGCTGAACGATGCCAGTAAAACCATTAAAGTGCTGAGCGAATCTGATTTCCAGGTCAACCAACTGCTGGATATTCTGCGGGCGAAGCTGCTCAAGCGCGGCATTGAAGGGGCATCGCTTGATGTGCCGGAAGAGTTCGTGCACAGCGGGAAAACCTGGTTTGTCGAAGCGAAGCTCAAGCAGGGCATCGAGAGTGCCGTGCAGAAGAAGATCGTCAAGCTGATTAAAGACAGCAAGCTGAAAGTGCAGGCGCAGATTCAGGGCGAAGAGATTCGCGTGACCGGGAAATCCCGCGATGACCTCCAGTCCGTAATGGCGCTGGTGCGCGGTGGCGATTTGGGACAGCCGTTCCAGTTCAAAAATTTCCGCGATTAAGTCGTAATGCCTGATGGCGCTACGCTTATCAGGCCTACAGGTAGCAGACGCTATTGGTAGGCCGGATAAGGTGATAGCCGCCATCCGGCAATCTTCACGTCAGCCTGATGGCCTGCTCAATCTCAAAGCGGTTGGTCACCTTACTGTCGATCTTCACGTAAGCAGAATGTTCCTGCTGTGCAATCAACACTTCACTGACGCCTTCTGTAGCCAGCAAACGCTGCTTCAGCACGTCATCGGCCGCAATCTCCGGTGGAATCACGATGCGCAGGCTGCTGACATACGGCGGCTCTTTCATGGTGCTGGCGACGGCGAGCCAGACAACGGCTAAAAACGCGCCCGCTAGGAAAACGGTCTGACCGTCAAACATCCCGTCAACCCAGCCGCCCAGTGAGCCGCCCAGCGCCACGCCGAGGAACTGGCTGGTGGAATAAACGCCCATCGCTGTCCCTTTGTAACCCGCGGGAGACTCTTTGCTGATGAGCGAAGGGAGGAGGGCTTCCATTAGGTTGAAGGCGAGGAAGAACAGCTGTACGCCGATAATCAATTCCCAGAAATGGCTGCCTGCGCCCCAGAGAACAATTTCAGCGATTACAATCAGCGCCACGCAGAACAGGAACACGCGTTTCATCCGGCGTTTCACCTCAGCGTAGATGATGAACGGGACGACTGAGCCAAACGAAATCAGCATTGTCACCAGATACACTTTCCAGTGTTCGGCGGCCGGTAAACCCGCGTCGGCAAGCTGGCCGGGCAAGGCGACAAACGTGGACATCAGCAGTATGTGCAGACACATAATGCCAAAGTTGAGTTTCAGCAGCTTAGGTTCCGCCAGCACTTTGCTGAAGCTGCCTTTGACCATCCCCGACTCGCGATTCAGAACGTGATTCGCGCTGTCAGGAACGACCCACAGAGTGAGGACGATCCCAAGCGTCGCAAGAATGGCAATCATCCAGAACAGGGCATTAAGCCCCAGCGCATGGGTGATGATTGGCCCAAGCACCATGGCGATCGCGAAGGTGATACCAAAGCTCACGCCGATAAACGCCATCGCTTTTGTGCGGTTTTGCTCACGGGTTAAGTCTGACAGCAACGCCATCACCGCAGCGGCAATCGCGCCCGAACCTTGTAACGCGCGGCCAAGAATAATGCCCCAGATGGAGTCTGACAGCGCGGCAATAATACTGCCGAGGATAAACACCGCCAACCCGCCGACAATCAGCGGCTTGCGACCGATACGGTCGGAAAGCAATCCGAAGGGGATCTGGAAGATAGCCTGCGCCAGCCCATAGATGCCGATGGCGAGTCCAATTAAGGCTTCACTGGCACCCTGTAGCGCCATACCGTATGTGGTCAGAACCGGCAGGACCATAAACATGCCAAGCATGCGCAGCGAAAATACGGTCCCTAAACCCCAGGTGGCGCGCAACTCACCCGGCGTCATTTTATAATCGTTCATTCCCACCTCTGTCTCAATTTCGCGCCTAGTGTAAAGCGCTAAGCAGGCGGGGTAAATATGCCCTTTATTAACAAATGTTGGGGTTGTGAGTGGTGTCGGACAGAGACGAAAATGCCGGATGACGATACTCACGTTTCTTATCCGGCCTACTCGCAATGTGCTTTTTGTAGGCCGGATAAGGCGTCAGCCGCCATCCGGCATAGAAGATGTGAGGATTAACTTACCAGACGTAGGTCAGCAGATTGTGCGAATCCGGCACCATAAAGTCGACGGACATCATCACGGAGAGCGCGGTAATGGCGATGATGGAGAATCCAAACAGCTTACGCGCCCAGACTCTGTCATCTTCCACTTTGTAACCCCGCAGCGCCATGCCTAACCACCAGACGCTCACTGCCGCAGCCACCACCAGATATTTATAACCTGCGTAGCCACCCAGAGAGAGCATCAGCGTCGCGATAGCAAACGCGATGATGTACAGCGTAATGTGGTTCTTGGCGACGGAAATGCCTTTCACCACCGGCAGAACCGGGATGTTAGCCGCCTGATAATCCTTAAAGCGGAAAATCGCGATGGCATACGAATGCGGCATCTGCCAGAGGCTGAAAATCGCCAGCAGAATTAACGCACCGCTGTCGAACTCGCCGGTGACCGCGCAGTAGCCGATCACCGGCGGCGCCGCGCCGGAGAGGGAGCCGATCAGCGTTCCGTAGACCGAGTGGCGCTTCATATACAGGCTATAAACGCCCACATAGACCACAAAGCCCATCACCCCCAGCCAGCAGGCCAGAGGATTTGCGCCAAACCACAGCAGCATGAAGCCAGCAATACCCAGCAGGGTGGCGTACACCAGCGAGACTTTAGGAGAAATCAGGCCTTTTACCAGCACCCGATTCTTGGTCCTTTCCATCTTTCTGTCGATATCCCTGTCGATGTAGTTGTTAAATACACAACCCGACGCCACAACCAGTGACACTCCGACCAACGTGTAGATGAACAGGGGATAGTCAATGCTGCCCTTAGAGGCCAGCAGGAACCCCCCGATCACCGAGATCAGGTTGCCAAAGATGATGCCTGGTTTCGTTACTTGCAGGTATTGCTTAAACATCATAACCGCCGCTCTTAGTGCATCATCATATTGTAGTTGAGGTTCCACATGATCCAGATGGAACCGACAACCAGGATGGCGATGATCAGCACGGTAAAGACAAAAGCCGTCATGTTCCAGCCTTCATCAGATTTGGTGTTCATGTGCAGGAAACACACCAGATGCACCAGAATCTGCACCACTGCCATTGCCAGGATAGTCCCCAGAATTACGGCCGGAGAAGCAGCGCCCGTCATTACCATCCAGAACGGAATGACTGTCAGAATTACCGACAGGATAAAACCTGTCATGTAAGTTTTTACGCTGCCATGGGACGCGCCGCTGTTCACGTTAGAATGACTCATTACATCGCCCCCATCAGATAAACAACAGTGAACACACAGATCCACACCACATCCAGGAAGTGCCAGAACAGGCTCAGGCACATGATGCGGGTACGGTTGGTGCTGGTCAGGCCGCGACGGGCGATTTGCACCATCAGTACGGCCATCCAGATAAGACCGGAGGTGACGTGCAGACCGTGCGTACCTACCAGCGCGAAGAACGCAGACAGGAAGCCGCTGCGATCCGGGCCCATACCGTTAACAATCAGGTGATGGAATTCATAGATTTCCATCCCGATGAAGCCGGCACCAAACAAGAAGGTCAACGCCAGCCAGGAAACCACCTGGCTCTTGTTGTTCTTGTGCATGGCGATCGCCGCCATGCCGTAGGTGATGGAGCTGAACAACAGCAGGAATGTTTCAACCAGAACGAACGGCAGTTCGAAAATGTCCTTACCTGTCGGGCCACCTGCGGTGCCGTTCACCAGAACGGCATAGGTGGCAAACAGAATAGAGAACAGAATGCAGTCGCTCATCAGGTAGATCCAAAATCCGAAGATTTTGTTCTGGCCTGCATCGTGGTGCCCGTGTTCGTGCGCGTGGGCAGTCGCGTGCGCTAAAGTATCAGTTGCCATTTTTCAGCCCTGCCTTAGTAATCTCATCGAAATGCTGGTTTTCCAGTTTTTCGACTTCCGGGACCGGCACGTAGTAATCAACATCTTCATCAAAGCTTTTCACAATCCAGCTGATGATCATGCCTGCGAAGCTTGCAATAGCCAGCCACCAGATATGCCAGATCATGGCGAAACCAAACAGCGTAGCGAAGGCGGTAATGACGATACCGGCACCGCTATTCTTCGGCATATGGATCTCTTCATAATGCGCTGGCTGTTTGTACGCTTCGCCTTTTTCTTTCATTTCCCAGAAGGCGTCACGCTCATGAACGTGTGGCACAACGGCAAAGTTATAGAACGGAGGCGGGGAAGACGTTGCCCATTCCAGCGTACGGCCACCCCATGGGTCACCGGTCAGATCACGGTTCTGTTCGCGGTCGCGAATAGAGACATACATCTGAATGAACTGGCACAGGATACCCAGCGCAATCAGCGCGGCGCCACAGGCAGCTACAACCAGCATCGGATGGAACTGAGGGTCAATCTGCTGGCTGAGACGACGAGTCATCCCCATAAAGCCCAGCACATACAGCGGCATGAAGGCAACGAAGAAGCCGATGATCCAGAACCAGAATGCGCGTTTACCCCAGGTTTCGTTCAGCGTGAAGCCAAACGCTTTTGGCCACCAGTAGGTCATACCCGCGAAGCAACCAAATACGACGCCGCCGATAATAACGTTATGGAAATGCGCAATCAGGAACAGACTGTTGTGCAGGACAAAGTCCGCGCCCGGGACCGCCAGCAGTACGCCGGTCATCCCGCCGACTGAGAAGGTCACGATAAAGCCAATCGTCCACAGCATTGCTGAGTGGAATACGATACGACCCTGATACATGGTGAACAGCCAGTTGAAGATCTTCACCCCGGTCGGGATGGCGATAATCATGGTGGTAATACCGAAGAAGGCGTTAACGTTCGCACCGGCACCCATAGTGAAGAAGTGGTGCAGCCAGACGATGAACGACAATACGGTAATACACACGGTTGCCCACACCAGCGAGGTGTAACCAAACAGACGTTTACGTGAGAAGGTCGCGGCGATTTCCGAGAACACCCCGAATACCGGCAGAATCAGAATGTACACTTCCGGATGGCCCCAGGCCCAAATCAGGTTGATGTACATCATCATGTTGCCGCCCATATCGTTGGTAAAGAAATGGGTGCCCAGATAGCGATCCAGGGTAAGCAACGCGACGGTAACCGTCAGAATCGGGAAGGAGGCGATAATCAGGATGTTCGCGCACAGCGATGCCCAGGTAAAGACCGGCATCTTGAACATGGTCATGCCTGGCGCGCGCATCTTAATGATAGTCACAAAGAAGTTGATACCGGTCAGGGTTGTACCAATACCGGACAACTGGACTGCCCATATCCAATAGTCGACCCCGACGCTTGGACTGTACTCTATTCCCGAGAGCGGCGGGTACGCCAGCCAACCGGTCTGCGCGAATTCGCCAACACCCAGAGACAGGTTAACCAGGATAACGCCGACAACGGTGAACCAGAAGCTCAGGTTGTTCAGGAACGGGAACGCAACGTCACGCGCACCGATCTGCAGTGGAACCACCAGGTTCATCAGACCGATAACAAATGGCATTGCCACGAAGAAGATCATGATCACGCCGTGAGCCGTGAATATCTGATCGTAGTGGTGAGGCGGCAGGAAGCCCGCTTCACCTGCAGAGGCCAGCGCTTGCTGACTACGCATCATGATGGCGTCAGCAAAGCCACGAACCAACATGACGATGGCGACGATGACATACATGATGCCAAGGCGTTTGTGGTCAACCGAAGTTAGCCACTCTTTCCACAGGTAGCTCCACTTACCAAAGTAAGTAATCAGGCCAAGTAAAGCCGCACCACCGATGATAATAGCAGCGATCGTAACCATGACGATGGGTTCATGGAACGGAACTGCATCCAGTGTCAATTTTCCGAACATCGTATTCTTCCTCAGCCCCTTGAGTTGGCGGCTTCCGCGTGGCTCATGTCCATGCCTTCCATCCCTTCGTGCGAGCTGTGCTCACCTTCTGGTTGGGTCATGTCCATGCTCTGACCGTGAGCCATGAATTTGTTAATCACGTCTTTAAACAAATCGGGTTTCACGTTGGAGAAATATTCCACCTGGTTGTATTCGCTTGGCACAGCCACTTTTTCGAACGCCGTCATGTCGCTCATGGTGTTCGGTGACTGTTTCGCTTTAGCAACCCATTGGTCGAATGCGGCGCGGTCCTCGGTTGCGATAGCCTTGAACTTCATACCGGAGAAGCCAGGTCCGCTATAGCTTGCGGAGATACCGTCATAGGTACCGGCTTCATTGGCGATCAGATGCAGGCGAGTCTGCATACCGGCCATAGCATAAATCTGGCTGCCCAGACGTGGGATGAAGAAGGAGTTCATCACGGAGTTAGAGGTCACTTTGAAGTACACCGGAGTGTTCGCCGGGAAGGCGATTTCATTCACGGTAGCAATGCCCTGTTCCGGATAGATGAAGAACCATTTCCAGTCCATGGAAACCACTTCGATGGTAATGGGCTTTTCGTCATGTGCCAGCGGCTTGCTTGGCTCAAGAGCGTGAGTGGTTTTCCAGGTGAGTACGGCAAGGAAAATGATGATTAAGATAGGGACCGTCCAGACCACCGCTTCCACTTTATTGGAGTGTGACCAGTTCGGACTATACTTCGCATCTTTATTGCTAGCACGGTACTTCCAGGCAAAACCTACAGCCATCAAGATTGCAGGAATAACGACGATCAACATCAGGCCAAATGCCGTCAGTATCAGCGAACGTTGTTCCAGTCCAATCTGTCCTTTGGGATCTAACAGCGCAGAATTACAGCCACTGAGTAATGCAGTGCCTGCAATTAATGACAACCATCCCAAACTTTTATTGTATTTCCTGAGTCTCATTTAACGACCTCAATTCCACGGGACCGGGTGGCGTTTAAAGTGTGTGGGCATTTTACGGGAAGGTTACATTACTGTAAACATCATTGGATCTGTGTTACCGGGTTCTGCCGCCCGTGTCACATATGTTGCAAGATATGTCGTCTCAGCATTAAGAACCTGTTGCAACATCACGTTATAACGAAAGGGGACTTCAGGCAGGTGACGGGAGGGCAATTGGTATAACCAATGCAAAAATAAAACAATTGGTTAACAAGTGATTATCAATAAAGAGACAAATAAAATACAAAAAATAAATGTGTTCAGGCTGAATCGAGTAAGGAAAATAAAACCTATAAAAGGCGTCAATAATTTCCAGATTTTATTGCGCACAAAACAACAAATATTATTTTTTCCAGTTGTTGCTTATTTAGCCGATATAATTACGCAGGGTGATTACAACGGCTAAATAAAGGGGCGCTTACACCAGGCGAGTTTTGCGCAGCGCCAGATAGTCGAGCAATCCGCCAAACACGATGCCGAAAATGGCGATAGTCACCGCGACTTCCAGCAGTCCGGCGAGGAAGGAGAAATTAGTGAAATCCAGCGCGTTCATCGACAGCAACAGCAGCCAGACGGCAAGCAACGCGCATCCCGCCATCAAAATCCATAACGCCAGACTGTAGGCGGAACGGAATTCTGTTCGCGGCAGGAAACTTTCGCTCTGTCGCGTGTACTCCAGCGTTTGCCGGCACAACAACAGCAGTAGCAGACCTGGAACGGCAGCGACAACAGAGAAAAGATAAAACGTCGACCAGCCGTGTGCTTCGACAAACCAACCGGCAACCGGGCCAACATAGACGCGCCCGACGGCAGAAAGTGCCGACAGCAGGGCAAACTGGGTGGCGGAAAACGACTTATTACACAGCGTCATCAGCAGCGCGACAAATGCTGATGTGCCCATTCCCCCACACAGATTTTCGAAAAATACCGCAGCAGCCATGCTGAACATGTGCTTGTCCGTCACCGACAAAAGCCAGTATCCGGCGTTAGAGACGCCCTGCAGAATGCCGAAAATCAACAACGCGCGGAACAGCGTCAGCCGCTGCATTAAAAGCCCGCCGTACAGCGCGCCAATAATCGTCGCGATCAGCCCCAGCGTTTTATTGACGACGCCCACTTCACCGGCGTCGAAACCCACACCACGAATTAAAAAGGTAGTGGTCAGGCTCATGGCGAAGGCATCACCCAGCTTATAAAGGATGATGAGCAGTAAAATCAGCCAGGCATTGTTGCGACCGAAGAAATCGCGCAATGGTGCGGCCACTGCCTGCTCCAGCGTTTTCGGCACAGGAATGCTGTCGGTCGGTTCGGGGGCGAGCAGGGTGGAAATGATGCAAGGGATCAGTAACGCTGCCATCAGCCAGTACATGCCCTGCCAGCCGAGCCAGCGATCGGCCATCCACAAAGCCAGTCCGCCCGACACCAGCATCCCGAGACGGTAGCCGAGTACGCTAATCGCCGCGCCGGTTCCACGTTCTTCCGCGGTTAAGACGTCCGTTTTCCAGGCATCAAACACGATATCCTGCGAGGCCGAGCAAAAAGCAATCACCACCGCCAGTGCTGCCATCCAGCGTAGTTGCGTTCCAGGTTCCAGAAAACCCATCGCTGCGATGGATAACAGCAACAGACATTGCGTAGTCAACAGCCAGCCACGGCGACGTCCTAAAAAGGGCGGCGTGTAGCGGTCCATGACCGGAGACCAGAGAAACTTAAAGACGTACGCCTGACCGACCAGCGAAAAGAAACCAATGGTTTTCAGATTGATATTCTCGACGGTCATCCACGCCTGAAGCGTACCAGAGGTCAACGCGAGCGGCAGGCCGGAGGCAAAACCCAACATCAGCAATATAGCTGATTTTGGTTGCTGAAATATGCGTAAGTATTGGTTGGGCATGGGCTTATAAAGCTGACCCGGCGCGGTGCCGGGTCAGGGAGCAGAGATTAACGGGCGTTTTGCTTGATGAAGTCGTGGACGCTGGTGTCCTGAGACATATCAGTAATCGTATCGGTCAGGACGCTGTTAACCGCGTTGGCGATATTCTTATTGGTCGCCTGGAATGCGCCTTCTACTGAGTAGCTGGCACGGTAGTTTTTGGTCATCTTGTTGCCATTGGCTGCCGTCGCGATGATAGCGATATCGGCTTTGGTGGCGATGTTATAGCGAACGTTGCCCTGAGACACATCCGCGTACAGCTGGTTAACAATGATCTGCAGGTTCACCGCACCGTTCGGGCCAACCATATAACCGCGTGCGGTCATCTGTTTTTCCAGTACTTCTTGTAACAGGAAGCGCAGATCGCGGGAGGCCGTCAACGTGACCAGTTGATTGTCGCGGGTCACTTTCGCCAGCGCCTGGTCCGGACGCTGATCGGCGCCATTGATGCTAACGGTCACGCCCATCAGGCTGGGATCTTGCTGCGGGAGCGTGATTTTAGGCGAAACGTCAATCGTGGTTGGCGGCGTCGCGCAGCCTGCCAGCATGAAAAGCGCGATTAACGGGAAGAGGATTTTTTTTAACATGTTCGTGCTCTCAGTAACTCTTAATCATATGGATAGAGAATAATTCCCGCCATCATAACATCGCCAACGGCGAGGGGAAGTGGGTAACGCATGTAAATTCATTATGTTGTCCTGATAATGACGTTATAGAGACCAAATTTGGTCTTTATGCCATCCTCCAACGGGTTGAATCAGTAAACTTCATCGCGTTGACGGCGAAAATCAGACGAAGGCTAAATTTTTGTTGTAATAGTGTAATGGAACGGGTAAAAGCGGCTAATATTTAAAGGGATGGGTGACATCTCAGCGCCGTTTGAGGAGATATATCATGATGATACGTGAGCAAATAGAAGAAAAATTAAGGGCAGCGTTCCAACCCGTGTTCCTCGAGGTCGTGGATGAAAGCTATCGTCATAATGTCCCGGCTGGTTCAGAAAGCCACTTTAAAGTCGTTCTGGTTAGCGATCGCTTTACCGGCGAGCGTTTTTTGAATCGTCATCGGATGATCTACGGTACATTAACCGCAGAACTATCCACAACGGTCCACGCGCTGGCTCTGCATACTTATACCATCAAAGAGTGGGAAGGGTTGCAGGATACGATCTTTGCGTCACCGCCATGTCGTGGTGCGGGAAGCATCGCGTAAAAACACATTTGCAACCGCTGGCGCTTTTCCAGTATGTTGCTAAAGATTATGTGAAAACGGCCTGCGGGCCGTTTTGTTTTGTCTGAATTTTGCACGGGTCAAACCCTTTTCAGGGCAAAAATAGCCGGGAATTGTGAAAAATGCCGCAGCAACGCGCAATAACCGTTCTCGACTCATAAAAGTGATGCCGCTATAATGCCGCGTCTTATTTGAATGTCTTCGGGATGATTCTGACGACAGGGAATGTGATTGATTAAGAGAACATCCCGGTTCCGCGAAGCTAATAATCTGTGCTTGCGGAGTAGAGTTGACCGAGCACTGTGATTTTTTGAGGTAACAAGATGCAAGTTTCAGTTGAAACCACTCAAGGCCTTGGCCGCCGTGTAACGATTACTATCGCTGCTGACAGCATCGAGACCGCTGTTAAAAGCGAGCTGGTCAACGTAGCGAAGAAAGTACGTATTGACGGCTTCCGTAAAGGCAAAGTACCGATGAATGTTGTTGCTCAGCGTTATGGCGCGTCTGTTCGCCAGGACGTTCTGGGTGACCTGATGAGCCGCAACTTCGTTGATGCCATCATCAAAGAAAAAATCAATCCGGCTGGCGCACCGAACTACGTTCCGGGCGAATACAAACTGGGTGAAGATTTCACCTACGCGGTAGAATTCGAAGTCTATCCGGAAGTTGAACTGACCGGCCTGGAAGCAATCGAAGTTGAAAAACCGGTTGTTGAAGTTACCGACGCGGATGTAGACGTGATGCTGGACACCCTGCGTAAACAGCAGGCGACCTGGAAAGATAAAGACGGCGCTGCGGATGCAGAAGACCGCGTTACCCTCGACTTCACCGGTTCTGTAGACGGCGAAGAGTTCGAAGGCGGTAAAGCGTCTGATTTCGTACTGGCGATGGGTCAGGGTCGTATGATCCCAGGCTTTGAAGACGGTATCAAAGGTCACAAAGCAGGCGAAGAGTTCACTATCGACGTGACTTTCCCGGAAGATTACCACGCTGAAAACCTGAAAGGTAAAGCGGCGAAATTCGCCATCAACCTGAAGAAAGTTGAAGAGCGTGAGCTGCCGGAACTGACTGAAGAATTCATTAAACGTTTCGGCGTTGAAGATGGTTCCGTTGCTGGTCTGCGTACTGAAGTCCGTAAAAACATGGAGCGCGAGCTGAAAGGCGCGGTGCGTAACCGTGTTAAATCTCAGGCAATCGATGGTCTGGTGAAAGCGAACGACATCGACGTTCCTGCCGCACTGATTGACAGCGAAATCGACGTTCTGCGTCGTCAGGCTGCTCAGCGTTTCGGTGGCAACGAGAAACAAGCGCTGGAACTGCCGCGTGAACTGTTCGAAGAACAGGCTAAGCGCCGCGTAGTGGTCGGTTTGCTGCTGGGCGAAGTGATTCGCACCAACGAACTGAAAGCGGATGAAGATCGCGTGAAGGGCCTGATCGAAGAGATGGCTTCTGCTTACGAAGATCCGAAAGAAGTGATCGAGTTCTACAGCAAAAATAAAGAGCTGATGGACAACATGCGTAACGTCGCTCTGGAAGAACAGGCGGTTGAAGCGGTTCTGGCGAAAGCCAAAGTGACTGAAAAAGCCACGACCTTCAATGAGCTGATGAACCAGCAGGCGTAATTGCGCTTAATCGCGCGAATTTCGCACAGAGGCCCGTCACCGTCAGGTGGTGGGTCTTTTTTTTGTCACGACTTTTGCAGGGAAGCGTGCGAAAAAGCCCTTTTCGGTGTTAGCGTTCAAGCAAAAGATTGTTATGCTTGAATTATGGCGATGCCGTACCCATAACAGAGGGACTAGCTGATAATCCGTCCATAAGGTTACAATCGGTACAGCAGGTTTTTTCAATTTTTATCCAGGAGACGGAAATGTCATACAGCGGCGAACGAGATAACTTTGCACCCCATATGGCGCTGGTGCCGATGGTCATTGAACAGACCTCACGTGGTGAGCGCTCTTTTGATATCTACTCTCGTCTACTTAAGGAACGTGTCATTTTTCTGACCGGGCAGGTCGAAGATCATATGGCTAACCTGATTGTGGCGCAGATGCTGTTCCTGGAAGCCGAAAACCCGGAAAAAGATATCTATCTGTACATTAACTCTCCGGGCGGCGTGATCACCGCAGGGATGTCGATTTATGACACCATGCAGTTTATTAAGCCAGACGTCAGCACCATCTGTATGGGCCAGGCGGCCTCAATGGGTGCTTTCTTGCTGACGGCCGGAGCGAAAGGTAAACGTTTCTGCCTGCCGAACTCCCGCGTTATGATTCACCAGCCGTTGGGGGGTTACCAGGGCCAGGCGACGGATATTGAAATTCACGCCCGTGAAATCCTGAAAGTAAAAGGGCGCATGAACGAACTTATGGCACACCATACGGGTCAATCTCTTGAGCAGATTGAGCGTGATACTGAGCGCGATCGCTTCCTCTCTGCCGCTGAGGCAGTGGAGTATGGCTTAGTCGACTCGATTTTGACCCATCGTAATTGATGCCCGGGGCGCAACTCTGCCGCTATACTTACCAGGGGCGGCACAACGCGACAAAGCGAGTTGCGCCTGAGAATGGCATTTTGCGTCGTCGTGTGCGGCACAAAGAACAAAGAAGAGGTTTTGACTCATGACAGATAAACGCAAAGATGGCTCGGGCAAATTGTTGTACTGCTCTTTTTGCGGCAAAAGCCAGCATGAAGTGCGTAAGCTCATCGCCGGTCCATCCGTGTATATCTGCGATGAATGTGTCGATCTGTGTAACGACATCATTCGCGAAGAGATTAAGGAAGTTGCACCGCATCGTGAACGCAGTGCGCTGCCAACGCCACACGAAATTCGTAACCACCTTGACGATTACGTCATTGGTCAGGAACAGGCGAAGAAAGTGCTGGCGGTCGCGGTATACAACCACTACAAACGTCTGCGCAATGGCGACACCAGTAATGGCGTCGAATTGGGTAAAAGTAACATCCTGCTGATCGGCCCGACTGGCTCCGGTAAAACGCTGTTGGCGGAAACGCTGGCGCGCCTGCTGGACGTCCCGTTCACTATGGCGGATGCCACCACGCTGACCGAAGCGGGTTACGTGGGTGAAGACGTCGAGAACATCATTCAGAAACTGTTGCAGAAATGCGACTACGATGTGCAAAAAGCGCAGCGTGGTATCGTCTATATCGATGAAATTGATAAGATTTCCCGTAAGTCTGACAACCCGTCGATCACCCGTGACGTTTCCGGTGAAGGCGTACAGCAGGCGCTGCTGAAACTGATTGAAGGGACGGTTGCCGCCGTTCCGCCGCAGGGTGGACGTAAGCATCCGCAGCAGGAGTTCTTGCAGGTGGATACCTCTAAGATCCTGTTCATCTGTGGCGGTGCGTTTGCCGGCCTGGATAAAGTGATCGCCAACCGCGTTGAAACCGGCTCCGGCATTGGTTTTGGCGCGACGGTGAAAGCCCAGTCCGATAAAGCCAGCGAAGGCGAGCTGCTCTCGCAGGTAGAACCGGAAGATTTGATCAAGTTTGGTCTGATTCCTGAGTTCATTGGTCGTCTGCCGGTTGTGGCGACGCTGAGTGAACTGAGTGAAGAGGCGCTGATTCAGATCCTGAAAGAGCCGAAAAATGCCCTGACGAAACAGTATCAGGCGTTGTTCAATCTGGAAGGTGTCGACCTGGAGTTCCGCGACGAAGCGCTGGATGCAATTGCCCGCAAAGCGATGGCGCGTAAAACCGGTGCCCGTGGTCTGCGTTCTATTGTCGAAGCCGCGCTGCTGGATACCATGTACGATCTGCCTTCGATGGAAGACGTCGAAAAAGTGGTCATTGATGAGTCGGTGATCGGCGGCCAGAGCAAGCCTTTACTGATTTACGGCAAGCCGGAAGCCCAGCAGGCATCTGGTGAATAATTAGCCAATTCATACAATCAGTTAATCAAAAAGGGGGGATTTTATCTCCCCTTTATTTTTTCCGTAATCATGGCGTTGAATGTGTGGGAAACATCCCCATATACTGACATACATGTTAAAGGTGGCGTGAAGCACAGCGATGCCGCCTGATTACCTGGCGGACACTAAACTAAGAGAGAGCTCTATGAATCCTGAGCGTTCTGAACGCATTGAAATCCCCGTATTGCCGTTGCGCGATGTGGTGGTTTATCCGCACATGGTCATACCCTTGTTTGTAGGGCGGGAAAAATCTATCCGTTGTCTGGAAGCGGCTATGGACCATGATAAAAAAATCATGCTGGTCGCCCAGAAAGAAGCATCAACGGATGAGCCGGGTGTAAACGATCTTTTCACCGTCGGGACCGTGGCCTCTATTTTGCAGATGCTGAAACTGCCTGACGGCACCGTCAAAGTGCTGGTCGAAGGGTTACAACGTGCGCGTATTTCTGCGCTGTCTGATAACGGCGAGCACTTCTCTGCGAAAGCGGAATATCTTGATTCGCCTGCTATCGACGAGCGCGAACAGGAAGTGCTGGTACGCACCGCTATCAGCCAGTTCGAAGGCTATATCAAGCTGAACAAGAAAATCCCACCGGAAGTGCTGACGTCGCTCAATAGCATCGACGATCCGGCGCGTCTGGCGGATACCATCGCCGCGCACATGCCGTTGAAGCTGGCGGACAAGCAGTCCGTGCTGGAGATGTCAGACGTGAATGAACGTCTGGAATATCTAATGGCGATGATGGAGTCTGAAATCGATCTGCTGCAGGTTGAGAAGCGTATTCGCAACCGTGTGAAAAAGCAGATGGAGAAGTCCCAGCGTGAGTACTACCTGAATGAGCAGATGAAGGCGATTCAGAAAGAACTCGGCGAAATGGACGATGCGCCGGATGAAAACGAAGCGCTGAAGCGGAAGATCGACGCGGCGAAAATGCCGAAAGAGGCGAAAGAGAAAGCCGAAGCTGAACTGCAGAAGCTGAAAATGATGTCTCCGATGTCGGCGGAAGCGACCGTGGTGCGCGGTTACATCGACTGGATGGTACAGGTGCCGTGGAATGCGCGTAGCAAGGTCAAAAAAGACCTGCGTCAGGCGCAGGAAATCCTTGATACCGACCATTACGGTCTGGAGCGCGTGAAAGACCGCATCCTTGAGTATCTCGCGGTACAAAGCCGTGTGAACAAAATCAAAGGGCCGATTCTGTGCCTGGTGGGACCGCCGGGGGTAGGTAAAACCTCTCTGGGTCAGTCCATCGCCAAAGCGACCGGGCGTAAATACATCCGTATGGCGCTGGGCGGCGTGCGCGATGAAGCGGAAATTCGCGGTCACCGTCGGACGTACATCGGTTCTATGCCGGGTAAACTGATCCAGAAAATGGCGAAAGTGGGCGTTAAAAACCCGCTGTTCCTGCTCGATGAGATCGACAAAATGTCTTCCGACATGCGTGGCGATCCGGCATCCGCACTGCTTGAGGTACTGGATCCAGAGCAGAACGTGGCGTTCAGCGATCACTATCTGGAAGTGGACTACGATCTCAGCGACGTGATGTTTGTGGCGACCTCCAACTCCATGAACATTCCGGCGCCGCTGCTGGATCGTATGGAAGTGATCCGTCTGTCCGGTTATACCGAAGATGAGAAGCTGAATATCGCGAAACAGCACCTGCTGCCGAAGCAGATTGAGCGTAACGCGCTGAAGAAAGGCGAGCTGACGGTCGACGACAGCGCCATTATCGGCATTATTCGTTACTACACTCGTGAGGCTGGCGTGCGTAGTCTGGAACGCGAAATTTCCAAACTGTGCCGGAAAGCCGTTAAGCAGTTGCTGCTGGATAAGTCACTGAAACACATTGTCATTAATGGCGATAACCTGCACGATTACCTCGGCGTACAGCGCTTTGACTATGGCCGTGCGGACAATGAAAACCGCGTGGGCCAGGTGACCGGTCTGGCGTGGACCGAAGTGGGCGGCGATCTGCTGACCATCGAAACCGCCTGCGTACCGGGCAAAGGCAAGTTGACCTACACCGGTTCGCTGGGTGAAGTGATGCAGGAGTCCATCCAGGCTGCGCTGACCGTGGTGCGCGCGCGTGCGGAAAAACTGGGTATTAATCCGGACTTTTACGAAAAACGCGACATTCACGTTCACGTACCGGAAGGGGCAACGCCGAAAGACGGTCCGAGCGCCGGTATCGCCATGTGTACGGCGCTGGTTTCCTGCCTCACCGGTAACCCGGTGCGTGCCGATGTGGCAATGACCGGTGAGATCACCCTGCGTGGTCAGGTTCTGCCAATCGGTGGGTTAAAGGAAAAACTTCTGGCTGCGCACCGTGGTGGTATCAAAACGGTCTTAATTCCGGATGAAAACAAACGTGACCTGGAAGAGATTCCGGACAACGTTATCGCCGATCTGGACATCCATCCGGTGAAACGCATTGAAGAGGTTTTGACACTTGCTCTGCAAAACGAACCCTCCGGAATGCAGGTCGTGACGGCAAAATAGTGACCTCGCGCAAAGAGCACTAATAAAAACAGGGCTGGCAGGCCATTTCGTACTTGCCAGCCTTTTTTTGTATAGCTAATTTAGATGACGGATTAGGTCTGCCATCATTATCGGGTGTTGTAAGGGCACGGCAGGCCTGATATAACTGCTGCGCGGTCGCACTTTGAAGGATTCTGGTGCGATATAAATTATAATGAGGAAGAGAAGAGTGAATAAATCTCAACTGATCGACAAAATTGCTGCAGGGGCTGATATCTCCAAAGCTGCGGCAGGGCGTGCGTTAGACGCAATTATTGCTTCTGTTACCGAATCTCTGAAAGAAGGGGATGACGTTGCGCTGGTAGGTTTTGGTACTTTTGCTGTTAAAGAGCGTGCTGCCCGTACTGGTCGCAACCCGCAAACAGGTAAAGAGATCGCCATTGCTGCCGCCAAAGTACCTGGTTTCCGTGCAGGTAAAGCACTGAAAGACGCAGTAAACTAAGCGTGATCCCCCTTCGGGGACAGGACTCAGTACAAGGGCGCATCAATTGATGTGCCTTTTTTATTTTTGCAGCGATTTTATACTCGTTGTGGGCTGACAATTGCCCCTGTTTCTTGTCACAATAGACCTTTATGCGCAGCGTTCAGGAAACGCTATGCTGCGTAACGCGTATATACACAAAGTATTCACGTTGCATCGTGGCGGTTGAAGACGAAGCAACCTGAATGATGCAGTGTATCGTCACCTACAGCGGAGTGTGGTTACACCATGATGGACAGCTTACGCACGGCTGCTAACAGTCTCGTGCTCAAGATTATTTTCGGAATCATTATCGTGTCGTTCATTCTGACCGGCGTGAGTGGTTACCTGATTGGCGGAGGCAACAACTACGCCGCTAAAGTGAATGACCAGGAAATCAGCCGTGGGCAGTTTGAGAATGCGTTCAACAGCGAACGTAATCGCATGCAGCAGCAGTTGGGCGATCAGTATTCTGAGCTCGCGGCGAACGAAGGTTACATGAAAACGCTGCGCCAGCAGACGCTCAATCGCTTGATCGATGAAGCGTTGCTTGACCAGTATGCCCGCGAACTGAAACTGGGCATCAGCGACGAGCAGGTGAAGCAGGCTATTTTCTCCACGCCGGCATTCCAGGTCGACGGTAAGTTTGATAACAATCGCTACAATGCGCTCGTGAATCAAATGGGAATGACCGCCGATCAGTATGCGCAGGCGTTGCGTAACCAACTGACTACTCAGCAGATTATTAGCGGCATCGCCGGGACTGATTTCATGCTCAAAGGCGAGACCGATGCGCTGGCGGCGCTGGTCTCTCAGCAGCGCGTCGTGCGTGAAGCCACGATTGACGTTAATGCGCTCGCGGCGAAGCAGTCAGTGACGGACCAGGAAGTGGCCAGCTACTATGAGCAGCACAAAAACAGCTTCATGACGCCGGAACAGTTCCGTGTAAGCTACATCAAGCTGGACGCAGCATCGATGCAAAAGCCGGTCAGCGATGAAGATATCCAGTCTTATTACGATCAGCATCAGGATCAATTCACCCAGGCGCAGCGTAACCGTTACAGCATCATCCAGACCAAAACGGAAGATGAAGCGAAAGCGGTGCTTGACGCGCTGAACAAAGGCGGCGATTTTGCTGCGCTGGCGAAAGAGAAATCCGCAGACATCATCTCTGCCCGTAACGGCGGTGATATGGGCTGGCTGGAAGACGCCACAACGCCGGAAGAGCTGAAAAATGCGGGTCTGAAAGAGAAAGGTCAGCTTTCTGGTGTGATTAAATCCTCTGTTGGCTTCCTGGTTGTGCGTCTGGACGACGTTCAGCCAGCGGTTGTGAAGCCGCTGAGCGAAGTCCGCGATGACATTGCCGCGAAAGTGAAGCAGGAAAAAGCGCTCGATGCATACTTTGCCCTGCAGCAGAAAGTGAGCGACGCGGCGAACAATGATACGGAATCTCTTGCGGGCGCCGAACAGGCGGCTGGCGCGAAAGCGGTACAGACGGGCTGGTTCAGCCACGAGAACCTGCCGGAAGAGCTGAATTTCAAACCGGTTTCTGACGCCATTTTTGATGGCGCTCTGGTGGGTGAAAACGGCGCGCCGGGCAGAAACTCCGACATCATTACCGTCGATGGCGATCGCGCGTTTGTTCTGCGTATTAGCGATCACAAAGCCGAAGCCGTAAAACCCCTGTCTGACGTGAAAGATCAGGTTACGGCGCTGGTTAAGCACAACAAAGCAGAACAGCAGGCGAAACTGGATGCGGAAAAACTGCTGGTTGAGCTGAAGGCGGGTAAAGGCGCAGAAGCGATGAAAGCCGCTGGTCTGAGCTTTGGCGAGTCTAAAACGCTGAGCCGTACGGGTCAGGATCCGGTTAGCCAGGCGGCGTTTGGTCTGAGCCTGCCAGCGAAAGATAAGCCGAGCTACGGCATTGCCAGCGATATGCAGGGTAATGTGGTTCTGCTGGCGCTTGATGACGTGAAAGCGGGCTCTATGCCAGAAGAACAGAAAAAAGCCATGGTTCAGGGGATCACCCAGAACAATGCGCAGATTGTCTTTGAAGCGCTGATGAGTAACCTGCGTAAAGCCGCGAAAATTAAGATCGGCGATGCGATGGATCAGCAGCAGTAATCTTCGAGACGTCTCGCAGCGTATTACGCAACTGTTGTAACGTTTAAAGGCCGCTTTCGCGGCCTTTTCCATTTCTGAATTTTGCCATTTGTCCGTGAGTATCTCCCTCGCTATCGTGATTCCACTGTTAACAAACAAGGAGAAAACAGTATGAAACATGGAATTAAAGCATTGCTTATCAGCCTTTCTTTTGTCTGTGCGGGCATGTCACAAAGCGCACTGGCGGCGTCGTCAGAGGCGAAGACTGCGGCGGTGGAAACCAAAGCGGAAGCACCCGTCGCAGGCAAAAACAAAGCGGCAACCCCGGCGAAGACCAGCGATCAGGAAGGTACCAGGATCAGTATCAATACGGCATCGGCAGAAGAGTTAGCGCGAGCGATGAACGGAGTCGGTCTGAAGAAAGCACAGGCGATAGTCAGCTACCGCGAAGAGTACGGCCCGTTTAAAACGGTGGAAGATCTCAAACAGGTGCCGGGGATGGGAAATGCGTTAGTAGAGCGTAATCTGTCAGTTTTAACTCTTTAATCACTTGCACACTGGCAAATATTTGCCAGACTGAGAGAGGTCATACCAGTTATGACCTCTCTACTCATGTCTACCAATAACAAAAACGTAAGGTTTCTGCGCTATGCAAACACAGATCAAAGTCCGTGGTTATCATCTTGATGTCTATCAGCACGTGAATAATGCCCGCTATCTTGAGTTTCTGGAGGAAGCGCGCTGGGATGGCCTCGAGAGCAGCGATAGCTTTCAATGGATGACTGCCCACAATATCGCTTTCGTGGTGGTCAACATCAATATCAACTATCGCCGCCCGGCGGTTCTGAGCGATCTGTTGACCGTCACCAGTCAGGTGCAACAGTTAAACGGGAAAAGCGGTATTCTGAGTCAGGTGATAACGCTGGAGCCGGAAGGACAGGTGGTGGCTGATGCGCTCATTACGTTCGTCTGTATCGATCTGAAATCGCAAAAAGCGCTGCCGCTGGAAGGGGAGTTGCGCGAAAAGCTGGAGCAAATGGTGAAGTAGGTGTGGTTGATTCACCTGTAGGCCGGATAAGGTGCCAGGCACCGCCATCCGGCGAAACCCACAATTATTTCAGTCCGGTCTTCTGCTTCATGGCTGCCATTACGGTTGGTTTATCCGCCAGATAATGATTCAGGCCATTTGCGCGTAGATTACAGGCCGCACAGTGGCCGCAACCGTCGCCCTTGATGCCGTTGTAGCAGGTCAGGGTTTCTTCCCGGATTAAATCCAGTTTACCCCAATAGTCGGCCAGCGCCCAGGTTTCGGCTTTATCAATCCACATCAACGGCGTTTCAAAACGGATATCTTTCGCCATGCCCAGTTTGATTGCATGATTCAGCGCCTCGACAAAATCATTACGGCAGTCAGGATAACCCGAGAAATCGGTCTCGCAGACGCCGGTAATGACCGCTTCAGCTTTTACCTGATAAGCATAAATCGCCGCCAGGGTCAGAAACAGAATATTGCGCCCAGGGACAAAGGTATTCGGGATCCCATCGGCATCCGGTTCGTAATCCGGAACCGGGATATTGTCGCGAGTCAGGCTGCTGACGGCCAGTTCACTCAATAGCGTTACATCGAGCACTTTGTGCGCTCGCGCGCCCAGTTTCAGAGCCAGATCACGTGCAACATCAATCTCCGCACGGTGTCGCTGACCATAATCAAAAGTCACGCAATGCACTTCATCATACTGATGCAGCGCCTGCGCCAGACAGGTCGTGGAGTCCTGACCTCCACTGAATACTACGACGGCACGTTTCATGGTTAATCCTGATAAATGGCTGTACACGAAATCATTCAACCTGCCTTGAGGCGACATGTTGAGAATCCCCAGGAGTTTACATAAGTAAATGACTGGGGTGAACAGACCTGGCCAACAAAGGGGCCGTTTGAAGGATGACGTGTATAAAGAGGTTATGGTAGCGCCAGAGTTGCCTGGCGACCAGCTTCTTCACGATGCGGGCGGTGGAAGCCAGGCTTCGGTGAACTCAAACCAGCCGCGCGGGTTCAGCCGCACCCCATTTACGCCCGGCGGCGCGCTAATACGATAGTGATAGTTAAACAGCGGCGTCAGCGTCGCTTCGTTCATCAGGCTGGCGAAGACGTGTTGTAATGCGGCATATCGATGCTCTTCTTCTGGCCTGATTTGCAGCGCATCCAGCGTCGCCTGCAAATGCGAAAATGCCGGGGCATCAAGTACATGCGGCCAGAGTGAATCGCAGCGTAGCCACTGTTCGAGAGTATATTCGGGCGCCTCGCCAATCAGGCGATCCCCCATCATCAGATCCGCACTGGCAAGTTGCTGGCAGCCCTCCCAGGTTTTTGCGTTATGAAAGATCAGCGTCAGTTCGCATCCCAATGCTTTCAGGGTATGACGCAGGTGATCTGCCATCGTATGCAGCTCCACCGGCAGGTGATAAATCAGCGTCATTTCCTTTGGCAATTCTACCTCGTCCAGCCCCTCCCATTGCGGGATGGCCCAACCAGGCAACAGCTCAGTGCAGGGGGTAATCAGATTTTCCCCCACATCCAGCGTTTGCAGCAGCGAAGAGCGATGAATAAGGCTGACCAGCCGACGAGCCTGCTGTGGCGTCAGGCGAGGGCTCTTTTTCAGCGTGAGATAGCAGAAACCGAGGCTGATGCCGGTGCTTACCGGACTCACCGTGGCGAGTTCCTCGGGTTTACCAATGGTTATCTGCACCGGATGACGGCAGCTGGTGCCGAGATCCTGCGCGAAAAGCTGAGGCGTGATCCAGTACTCAATGGCTTTTAGCAATGGATGCGCGAGATGATAATGATCGTGGCTTTCCAGGCGCACCAGTTCAGGCGTAAACAGCGTCAGACGAAAAGGTCCCGTTCCGATGACAGGATGTTCCGGATGCGCCAGCAGGCTGCCGTAGCTTGCCAGCCGGTGCGCCAGCCAGAAATCAGGACGATGCAGGATAAAGGTCAGACACTGAGGATGCGTCACCTCAATGCGCTTCACGCTGGTAAATAACCGGTTTAGCGTCGGGATTTCACGCAGCATCAGCAGTCGCTGATGCAGTTGTGTCGTCTCTACCGCGTCGCCGTTATGCCAGAACAGCGTTGAACGGATATAGAAGTCCCAGCGCAACCCGTCGGCGGAGATGTCCCAGTGGTGGGCTAAATCCCCGCAGGGAAGCTGCGTCTGGCTGTCAAAACGCGTCAGGCCGGAGAAAATTTGCCCTGCCAGATGTTGCTCGGCGCGTCCAGGAAGAAAACCAGGGTGTAGCGGATCAAGCTGACGGTAATAGGGGATACGTAGCGTGGGCGTGTCGTTTTGCCATTGACCGCCCATAAAGGGCTGCAGCATCGCCCGCAATTCACCGGGTGCCAGTTGCGCCAGTTCCAGCACGCTAAGCTGTTGTCCTTTCTCCAGCGCCTGTTCCATCATGGCGGTGCGCAGCGATTCCGGCGTTACCAGAAAACGTAACTGCCCACGCTTACCGCGCCCGGACTGTGCTTCCCAGACCAGCCAGCCCGACTCCTGCGCCTGGCGTAACAACGTGCGGATGTGTCGCTCGCTACAGAAGCAGCGTTCGGCCAGTTCTGCGACAGTCACGCTCTGCGGTTCGCCATTAGAAGGCTGCCAGAGTCGCTGGTACTGATTAAGCCGATTGAGTAGTCGCATATAAACCCGGAACAATTTTTTTTATCTATTCACTATTACTTCCGTATATATCAGGTAATACTCGATCACAAGTTAATTTGTCACAGAGTGGAGAAAGAGATGGCACGCCTGGCGGCATTTGATATGGATGGCACCCTGTTGATGCCAAATCACCTTTTGGGTGATGAAACGCTCTCTACTCTTGCGCGTCTACGCGAACGCGACATTACCCTGACGTTTGCCACCGGGCGTCATGTGCTGGAAATGCGCCATATTCTTGGCACTTTTTCACTCGATGCTTTTCTGATAACCGGTAACGGGACGCGTATTCACTCGCTGGAAGGCGAAGTGCTGCATCATCGGGATCTGGATCCGGTAGTGGCGGAGATTGTTCTACATCAGGCCTGGGACACGCAGGCGAGTATGCATGTCTTCAACGATAACGGCTGGTTTACCGGGCAAGAGATCCCCGAGATGCTGCACGCTCACGTCTACAGCGGGTTTCGTTATCAGATTGTGGATGTCGCGCGTATCCCGGCAGATAACGTCACCAAAGTTTGTTTTTGTGGCGATCATGACGATCTGACACGGCTGAAAATTCAGCTTGAAGAGGCATTAGGCGCGCGGGCCCATCTTTGCTTCTCGTCGGTTGATTGCCTGGAAGTGCTGCCGGTGGGCTGTAACAAAGGTTCTGCACTGGAGGTCCTGAGCGGACATCTGGGGCTGTCGCTGGCGGAATGTATGGCCTTTGGCGACGCGATGAACGATCGCGAAATGCTCGGCAGCGTTGGACGGGGGCTGATCATGGGCAATGCCATGCCGCAACTTATTGCCGAACTTCCCCATTTACCGGTGATTGGGCATTGCCGCAATCAGGCGGTATCACACTTTTTGACACATTGGCTGGACTATCCAAATCTTCCTTATTCCCCCGAATGAGAGACCCTACCAGCAACGGGCATAGTGATATGCCCGTTTTTTTTATTGCTGATTCAGGATGTGTGACAGTTGAGATTGCCACGGCGTTAAATCGCCAATGTGCGCGCTTACCCATTCAGGGTTGTAGTAAGTGTCCAGATAGCGCTCGCCGCTGTCGCACAGTAATGTCACCAGCGAGCCGGTTTCTCCGGTTTCGCGCATGCGGCTGGCGAGTTGCAGCATGCCCCACATATTGGTGCCCGTAGAGGCGCCGACTTTGCGGCCTAACTGTGTTTCCAGCCAGTGCGCAGTGGCCACGCTCGCAGCATCAGGAACGCGCAGCATTTCGTCGACCACGTCAGGAATAAAAGAAGGCTCAACGCGCGGGCGACCAATGCCCTCAATTTTACTGCCGACAGGGCTGCGCAGCGAGGCATCACGTTCCTGCCAGAAAGGCAGGAAGACGGAGTTTTCCGGGTCCACGACCATCAATTGTGTATTGTAGCCCTGGCAACGAATGTAGCGGCCTATCGTGGCGGAGGTGCCCCCGGTTCCGGCGCTCATGACAATGTATTTCGGTACGGGATGCGGTTCGCACTGCATCTGGCGGAAGATGCTGTCGGCAATATTATTATTACCACGCCAGTCAGTAGCGCGTTCGGCATAAGTGAACTGATCCATATAGTGGCCGTTCAGCTCGCGCGCCAGTTGTTCTGAGGCAGCATAAATCTCGCAGGCGTTTTCCACGAAATGGCAGCGACCCCCATAAAATTCAATCTGTTCGATTTTTCGTTTTGCCGTGCAGGCAGGCATGACGGCGATAAACGGCAAGCCAAGCAGACGGGCGAAATAAGCTTCGGATACTGCCGTTGAACCCGAAGAGGATTCGATAATCGTCGTGCCTTCCTTAATCCAGCCGTTGCACAGCCCATAGAGGAACAGCGAACGCGCCAGTCGGTGCTTCAGGCTACCGGTCGGGTGAGTGCTTTCATCTTTCAGATACAGATGAATACCCTCAAAAGCAGGTAACGGCAGGCGAATAAGGTGCGTATCGGCAGAGCGCTGATAATCCGCGTTAATCTCATTAATCGCGTTTTTAACCCAGGTGCTGTTCATCATTACTGTCCATTTGTCATTTTGTGCCAAGAGTAGCGAAAAGCACGGAAAAAATTGTTGCCATTTGGCCTTTAAAATAGAATGTAAGGAGAAAATTCTTCTCTAAGGTGCCGGTATGTTAGATAAAATTGACCGCAAGCTGCTCTCCTTGCTGCAGCAGGACTGCACCCTCTCTTTGCAGGCGCTGGCCGATGCCGTTAATCTGACCACCACACCGTGCTGGAAACGTCTCAGACGACTGGAAGAGGACGGCATTCTGGTCGGCAAAGTCGCGCTGCTGGACCCGGAAAAACTGGGGCTGGGGTTAACGGCCTTTGTGCTCATCAAAACCCAGCACCACAGCAGTGACTGGTATTGCCGCTTCGTGACCGTAGTCAGTGAGATGCCGGAAGTTTTAGGGTTCTGGCGTATGGCCGGGGAATATGACTATCTGATGCGGGTTCAGGTGGCTGATATGAAGCGCTATGACGACTTCTACAAACGTCTGGTTAACAGCGTTCCCGGGCTATCTGACGTCACGTCGAGTTTTGCCATGGAACAGATTAAATACACCACTGCGCTGCCAATCGAATAACTCTCCCGGTACGCTTTGCCGGAAAATCAGTCAGGACATAAAACGTGCGATTATTTGCTCAATTAAGCTGGTATTTTCGCCGGGAGTGGCGTCGCTACCTCGGGGCGGTTGCCTTGCTTATCCTCATCGCTATTTTGCAACTCATTCCGCCAAAAGTGGTGGGTATTGTGGTGGATGGCGTGTCCACACAACACTTTACGCCGCAACAGATAATGATGTGGATTGGCACCATCGCGCTGATTGCCGTGGTGGTCTATCTGTTGCGCTACGTCTGGCGCGTGCTGCTGTTTGGCGCCTCCTACCAACTGGCGGTGGAGCTGCGTGAAGATTACTACCGCCAGCTCAGTCGCCAGCATCCTGAGTTTTATCTGCGCCATCGCACGGGTGATCTTATGGCTCGCGCCACCAATGACGTGGACCGCGTGGTCTTTGCCGCAGGGGAAGGAGTTCTGACGCTGGTGGATTCGCTGGTGATGGGCTGCGCAGTGTTGATCGTGATGTCCACGCAGATCAGCTGGCAGCTCACATTGTTTGCACTATTGCCGATGCCGGTAATGGCGCTGATGATCAAACGCTACGGCGATCGTCTGCACGATCGTTTCCGGCTGGCGCAGGCAGCTTTTTCCAGCCTCAACGACCGTACCCAGGAGAGTCTGACCAGCATTCGCATGATCAAAGCGTTTGGCCTGGAAGATCGGCAGTCCGCGCTGTTTGCGGCCGACGCGGAAGATACCGGGAAGAAAAACATGCGTGTGGCGCGCATCGATGCCCGCTTTGATCCGACGATTTATATCGCCATCGGGACGGCGAACCTGCTGGCTATCGGCGGCGGTAGCTGGATGGTCGTACAAGGTTCGCTGACGCTGGGACAACTGACCAGCTTTATGATGTATCTCGGGCTGATGATTTGGCCAATGCTGGCGCTGGCGTGGATGTTTAACATCGTGGAGCGTGGCAGTGCGGCTTATGGGCGTATTCGCGCGATGCTGGCTGAAGCGCCAGTGGTGAACGATGGCAGTGAACCGGTGCCGGAAGGTCGGGGCGAGCTGGCGGTGGCGATCCGCGAGTTCAGCTACCCGCAAACCACGCATCCGACGCTGGAAAACGTCAATTTTCGGCTCAAACCGGGACAGATGCTGGGTATCTGCGGGCCGACTGGTGCGGGTAAAAGTACTGTGCTGTCGCTGATTCAGCGCCATTTCGATATCGTCCAGGGAGATATCCGCTTTCATGATATCCCTCTGCCACGTCTGCAACTGGATAGCTGGCGCAGTCGGCTGGCGGTGGTCAGTCAGACGCCATTCCTGTTTTCGGATACGGTAGCCAATAACATTGCGCTGGGCTGCCCCGGCGCCACGCAACAGGACATTGAACATGTGGCGCGTTTAGCCAGCGTGCATGAAGATATTCTCCGCCTGCCACAGGGTTACGACACCGAAGTCGGTGAGCGCGGCGTCATGCTTTCCGGCGGGCAAAAGCAACGTATTTCTATCGCGCGGGCGCTGCTGCTGAATGCCGAAATCCTGATCCTGGACGACGCGCTCTCGGCTGTCGACGGACGAACGGAACATCAAATCCTGCACAATCTGCGCCAGTGGGGAGAAGGGCGTACGGTGATTATCAGCGCGCACCGCCTTTCGGCGCTGACCGAAGCGAGCGAAATCATCGTGATGCAGCATGGCCATATCGCGCAGCGTGGCGATCACGAGGCGCTGGTGCAGCAGAAGGGCTGGTATCGCGATATGTACCGTTATCAGCAACTGGAAGCGGCGCTGGATGACGCGCCAGAAAACGACGAGGAGGCGGTAAATGCGTAGTTTTGGGCAGTTATGGCCGCCCCTCAAACGCTTGCTGGCCTATGGTTCTCCGTGGCGAAAACCGTTAGGCGTTGCCGTGATTATGCTGTGGGTTGCGGCAGCAGCAGAGGTCAGCGGGCCGCTGCTGATCAGTTACTTTATCGACAATATGGTGGCAAAGAACAACCTGCCATTAGGGGTGGTTACCGGGCTGATTGCCGCCTATCTCGGGCTACAGATTCTCGCCGCCAGCCTGCACTATGCTCAGTCGTTGTTGTTTAACCGCGCAGCGGTCGGCGTGGTGCAGCAATTGCGTACCGACGTAATGGATGCCGCGCTGCGCCAGCCGTTGAGTGAATTTGACACGCAGCCCATCGGGCAGCTCATTTCGCGCGTCACTAACGATACCGAAGTGATTCGCGATCTGTATGTCACGGTAGTGGCGACGGTTCTGCGCAGCGCTGCCCTGATTGGCGCGATGCTGGTGGCGATGTTCAGTCTCGACTGGCGCATGGCGCTGGTGGCGATCCTGATCTTCCCGGCGGTGTTGGTGGTGATGATTATCTATCAGCGTTACAGCACGCCGATAGTCCGCCGCGTGCGGGCTTATCTCGCCGATATCAATGACGGCTTCAACGAAGTCATTAACGGCATGAGCGTGATCCAGCAGTTTCGCCAGCAGGCGCGCTTTGGGGAACGCATGGGCGAAGCCAGCCGCTCGCATTATCTGGCGCGCATGCAGACGCTGCGTTTAGATGGCTTTTTATTGCGGCCTCTGCTGAGCCTGTTTTCCGCGCTTATTCTCTGCGGCCTGCTGATGCTGTTCAGTTTTACCTCGGCAGGAACAATAGAAGTCGGGGTACTCTACGCCTTCATCAGCTATCTGGGGCGCCTGAATGAGCCGCTGATTGAACTGACCACTCAGCAGTCGATGCTGCAACAGGCAGTAGTGGCTGGCGAGCGCGTATTTGAATTGATGGACAGACCCCGCCAGCGTTACGGGCAGGATCCGCGACCGCTGGCATCCGGGCAAATTGACGTTGAGGATGTGTCGTTTGCCTATCGCGACGATAACCTGGTGCTGCAAAATGTCAGCCTTTCCGTGCCGTCCCGCAGTTTTGTTGCGCTGGTAGGGCATACCGGCAGCGGTAAAAGCACGCTCGCCAGTCTGCTGATGGGCTATTACCCGCTGAGTCAGGGGGAGATTCGCCTTGACGGGCGTCCATTACGTTCGCTTAGTCACAGCGCGTTGCGTCAGGGTGTCGCGATGGTGCAACAGGATCCGGTGGTGATGGCGGATTCATTCCTGGCAAACGTGACGCTAGGGCGGGATATCTCTGAAGAACAAGTGTGGCAGGCGCTGGAGACGGTGCAACTGGCTCAACTGGCTCGCGGAATGAGCGAAGGCATTCATACCCAACTTGGCGAGCAAGGGAACAATCTCTCCGTCGGGCAGAAACAGCTGCTGGCGCTGGCGCGGGTGCTGGTGGCCACGCCGCAAATTTTAATCCTCGATGAAGCGACCGCCAGCATCGATTCCGGTACCGAGCAGGCTATTCAGCATGCCCTGGCCGCCGTGCGCGAACACACCACGCTGGTGGTGATTGCTCACCGATTGTCGACCATTGTCGAGGCAGACACCATTCTGGTGCTTCATCGTGGACAGGCGGTAGAGCGTGGTACGCATCAGCAACTGCTTGCGGCGCAAGGGCGCTACTGGCAGATGTATCAGCTCCAGCTCGCCGGCGAAGAGCTGGCAGCCAGCGTTCGCGAGGAGTCGCTTCCCGCCTGATGCACCGCCGCTGCCGGGCCACTTCAGCGGTGGTGCAAAAATGTAACGCATCATGCACTGTCATGGTGCGTTTTTCTTTTCCCGTTCCGTTTTTCTTTCTGAATCGCCCGTCAGACGGCCTGTAAACAGACACAGGCTCTCCTTTTTCAATTCTGGCATACCCCTTGCAATACATCATTCGTGTAGTCGCACCATATGCCGAATTCTGACTGGAGGGGATCTATGAAGCTGGTTACCGTGGTAATCAAACCGTTCAAACTGGAAGACGTTCGCGAAGCGCTCTCTTCTATTGGTATTCAAGGGCTGACCGTCACCGAAGTGAAAGGGTTCGGACGTCAGAAGGGTCATGCCGAGTTATATCGGGGTGCAGAGTACAGCGTCAACTTCCTGCCTAAAGTGAAGATTGATGTGGCTATTGCCGACGACCAGCTGGATGAAGTGATTGATGTCATCAGCAAGGCGGCCTACACCGGAAAAATTGGCGACGGCAAAATTTTCGTCGCGGAGTTGCAACGCGTCATTCGTATTCGCACCGGCGAAGCTGACGAAGCAGCGCTGTAAAGCCTGGCACACAGTAACGGGAAACGACAAAATGAAGATAGCAACGATGAAAACGGGCCTTACTTCTCTGGCACTGCTGCCTGGTCTCGCAATGGCGGCTCCGGCAGTGGCGGATAAAGCCGATAACGCCTTTATGATGATTTGTACCGCGCTGGTGCTGTTTATGACCATACCGGGTATCGCCTTGTTCTACGGCGGTTTGATCCGCGGGAAGAACGTCCTGTCGATGCTGACGCAGGTCACCGTCACCTTCGCGCTGGTGTGCATTATGTGGGTGGTGTTCGGCTATTCACTGGCGTTCGGCGAAGGGAACAGCTTCTTCGGTAACTTCAATTGGGTGATGCTGAAAAACATTGAGCTGACCGCTGTGATGGGCAGTATCTACCAGTACATTCACGTTGCTTTCCAGGGATCGTTTGCCTGTATAACCGTCGGCCTGATCGTCGGTTCGCTGGCAGAGCGTATCCGTTTCTCGGCCGTGCTGATCTTCGTGGTGGTCTGGCTGACTCTCTCCTACATTCCGATTGCCCATATGGTGTGGGGCGGCGGTCTGTTGGGATCGCATGGTGCGCTGGACTTTGCGGGCGGTACCGTGGTGCATATCAACGCCGCCATCGCTGGCCTGGTGGGGGCCTACCTGATTGGCAAACGCGTGGGTTTCGGCAAAGAGGCGTTCAAACCGCATAACCTGCCGATGGTCTTTACCGGTACGGCGATCCTTTATATCGGTTGGTTCGGCTTTAACGCCGGCTCCGCGGGGACGGCGAACGAAATTGCTGCGCTGGCCTTTGTGAACACCGTTGTTGCCACGGCCGCCGCGATCCTCGGCTGGATCTTCGGCGAGTGGGCGCTGCGTGGTAAACCGTCTCTGCTGGGCGCCTGCTCAGGGGCGATTGCCGGTCTGGTTGGCGTAACGCCGGCATGCGGCTACATCGGTGTCGGTGGCGCGTTAATCATTGGCGTCGTGGCTGGCCTGGCCGGATTATGGGGCGTGACCATGCTCAAACGACTGCTGCGTGTTGATGATCCGTGCGATGTGTTCGGCGTTCACGGTGTTTGTGGAATTGTCGGCTGTATTCTGACCGGGGTTTTTGCCTCAAGCGCGCTGGGCGGCGTGGGCTTTGCTGAAGGGGTGACGATGGGGCATCAGCTGCTGGTGCAGCTTGAGAGTATCGCCATCACGATCGTCTGGTCTGGCGTAGTCGCCTTTGTTGGCTACAAGCTGGCGGATATGACCGTTGGTCTGCGCGTACCGGAAGAACAAGAGCGCGAAGGGCTGGATGTGAACAGCCACGGCGAAAATGCTTACAACGCATAACAGAAAATGCCCGGCGAGTTTGACCGGGCAACAGTGGGATACCGCCGGATGCGCAGTCATGCCATCCGGCTTTTTTAGTTGTGATTACGCATCACCCCTTCCTGTACGGTCGACGCCACCAGTTTGCCGTCCTGCGTGTAGAACTCGCCGCGAACAAATCCGCGCGCGCTGGAGGCCGACGTGCTTTCCACGCTGTACAGCAACCATTCATTCAAATCAAACGGACGGTGGAACCACATGGAGTGGTCGATCGTCGCAATCTGGATCCCTTTTTCCAGAAAACCAATGCCATGAGGCTGCAGGGCAACGGGCAGGAAATTGAGATCGGAAGCGTAGCCTAGCAGATACTGATGGACGCGAATGTCGTTGGGCAACGCACCGTTCGCGCGGATCCACACCTGGCGCGTAGGTTCTGCCACATGGCCTTGTAACGGGTTATGAAACTCAACGGGGCGTACTTCCAGCGGGCGATCGCAGAGAAATTTATCTTTTAAAATTGGCGGTAGCAGGTGCGCCACAGTCCGGGCGATGTCAGTTTCTGATGCTAACCCTTCCGGCGAGGGGGCGTGTGGCATGGTTTTCTGATGTTCGAAACCCGGCTCCGGCGCCTGGAATGAGGCTGTCATGTAAAAGATGGGCTTGCCGTTCTGGATGGCGGCAACGCGGCGGGCGCTGAAGCTGTTACCGTCGCGCAAAACCTCTACATCGTAAATAATGGGTTGCTGGCTATCGCCGGGGCGTAAAAAATAGCTGTGAAACGAGTGGACCAGTCTTTCTTCTGGTACGGTCTCTTTTGCTGCATAGAGCGCCTGACCAACGACCTGTCCACCAAATACCTGGCGTAACCCTAAGTCTTCACTCTGGCCCCGAAAGAGTCCTTCCTCAATTTTTTCCAGATTCAATAATGTCAGCAAATTGTTCAGTGCCTGACTCATACATACTCTCCAGGTAACAACGACGCCGAAGCGAGATAGGCAGAGTATAACGCAATTTTGGAAGTGGTCCGATGGGTGCAATAGTCTGAAAAACTGACCAATTCCAGGCAGAAATAAGTGATGTGTGCCACACTTAGCTACGTTACGTTTTTGTTAACCACTCTTCCGGCGGGAGGAAAACCTGCTGGTGCATTGATGATAAGGAGAATTTAATGAAGCTCATGCACATGGTAAGTGGTTTAGCGGTCGCGGTTGCTCTGGCTGCCTGCGCGGATAAAAGTGCGGATATCCAGACGCCAGCGCCGAACCCAAATACTTCAGCAACGGCCACACAGCCTGTTATACAGCAACCTAATGTCTCGGGTACCGTATGGATCCGTCAGAAAGTGGCATTGCCGCCTGACGCCGTATTAACCGTGACGCTGTCGGATGCGTCGCTGGCCGACGCCCCGTCGAAAGTTCTGTCCCAGAAAGCGGTTCGTACCGAAGGGAAACAGTCGCCATTCAGCTTCGTCCTGCCGTTTAACCCGGCTGACGTGCAGCCCAATGCCCGCATTCTCCTGAGTGCAGCCATTACGGTGAATGACAAACTGGTGTTTATTACCGATACCGTGCAACCGGTCATCAACCAGGGCGGTACAAAAGCCGATCTGACGCTGGTGCCGGTTCAGCAGACGGCAGTGCCTGTACAGGCAAGCGGTGGGGCAGCGACGACGGTGCCTTCAACTTCGCCGACGCAGGTGAATCCGTCTTCAGCGGTTCCGGCCCCGACACAGTACTAAGTCCTCTCTGACCCTCTCTACCCGGAGAGGGTCAATACTTCCAGCGATACCGCTGCAAATTGATCTGCCCATTTCCTGACACCACAATGCCTTCCGCCAGTAAGGCCTGCCGCTGTCGCTGTAGGTCTGGACCTGTTAGCGAAATTGCGCCGTGCCGGTTCACCACGCGGTGCCAGGGCAGGGTGCTACCTTCGGGCAAACGTTTGAGTACGCCGCCAACCTGTCTGGCCGCGCGCGGGGATCCCGCGAGCATGGCGATATCGCCATAGGTCGTGACGCTGCCTTCGGGAATAGAGGCAACAATTTGCCAGACGCGCTGAGGGAATGTGTCTTGTCTGTCCATGGTTTCCTTCCAACGGTAATTCCTCAGCATAATCTGGAATGGCGGGCGCGGGAAGTTCCATTGCGCAAGAAACCAGCATCTGACCGCCGATGGCTTGCAATTACAGGGGGCAGCAGTGATAATGCGCCTGCGCGTTGGTTAACAACGCTCTCAATGGGGGCTCTGTTGGTTCTCCCGCAACGCTACTCTGTTTACCAGGTCAGGTCCGGAAGGAAGCAGCCAAGGCAGATGACGCGTGTGCCGGGATGTAGCTGGCAGGGCCCCCACCCATTTGTGCCATCCGGCATCACATCTTTGTTTCTCTTCTTGCTGTTGTCATCGTTTTATCATTTTTTTGTCATCAAATACTGGCAGAGTGTTTTTGGGATGTTAAATCCTGGTGCTTAATTTTCTTTTCACGCCGTGGCGATTCTGTCGTCGCTGGAGTCGTGCTTTTGCCTGCCCACAAGGATTTTTACGATGGTTACTGCAGTACTGAATGTCAAAATTGATGAGGTATTAAAAAAAAAACTTCGTCATTACGCTGAAGTGAATAATGAGAATTTAAGCATCACGACAGAAAAACTGCTGCTGATTGCCTTCGACGTTGCGGCAGAGGCGGGCGTCTCGGCTGGCGATATCGATAGCCAACACACGGAAGAGGCTCTTGTTGAGCCGCTGACACCTAAAGAAATCAAAGCATTGCGCAGACTACTGAAGAAGAAAAAATGAAACAGCAAACGCTCTCCATCGCCAGTAACTATGGCGAAGCCTGTGAATTGCTCCGATCGGGGTATGTTAAGCATGTTTGCCTGAGCTGGAATGTCGGCAGCGATGAGTTTTTCCGCATTGCCTCAGACTGGTGCGATGCCGGCGCCAAAATAAAGAAAGAGGGCGATAACTTTGTGATTTCCCTCAAAGGTTTTCCGGTTCCCCGCCAGCATTAAATAATCTTCCGCACCTTACCGCTTCCGTACTGCAGACGCAGTGTTTCCCAGAGCGGTTCCAGGGTGTTAAACGCGGTGCGCAGGGAGTCTTCCGTCAAGGCGAACGGCATGCGTAAGAAACGATCAAACGCGCCCGCGAGGCCAAAGCGGGTGCCCGTGCCCAGTTGAATTCCGACGCTTTCCGCACGCGTAGCGAAAAGCGTCGCCAGCGTATCCGGTAATTCCACCCAGAAGGATAATCCACCCTGCGGTTGTTGATAGCGCCATTCGGGAAAGTGCGTGCGCATCAGTGAGTCACAGAGTGCGCGCCGTGCGGCTAACTGCTCTCTGCGCTGCGGCAAGAATGAATCGGCATTATCCAGCAACCACGTGGTGGCGAGCTGCTCGATGATCGGTGAGCCGAGATCGACCGTATCCCGCGTCTGCACAAGCGCTGCGATGGTGCGTGATGGCGCACGCACCCAGCCCAGTCGCAATCCTCCCCAGAAGCTTTTGCCCGCCGAACCCAGCATAATCACCGGGGCATCGTGGTGATACGCCGCCAGTGGTGGGGGCGGAGGGGCATCGTACCAGAGATTCACCATTGTTTCGTCGATCACCAGCGTCGTACGCGTACGGGCGGCGATGTCCGCGATGACGTGCCGCGTCCCATCATCCATACACCGCCCGGTGGGATTGTGAAAATCCGGCATCAGATAGGCCATTCTCGGTGAGGTCTGGGCAATAATTGCTGCCAGTCCATCAGTATCCCAACCTTCTTCGGGCAAGGAGACGCCCACCGGCCGACAGGAGGCCCCCTGGATAGCGGCAATCGCCAGTGGATACGTGGGATGATCGACCACCACGCGATCGCCGGGGCCGGTCAGTAAGCGCAGGATCAGCGACAGGCCGCTGACCGCACCGTTAACCACCATGATTTCATCCGCCGTGGTAGGAAGTCCTCTCGCACAGTAATGCCGGGCGAGCGATTCGCGTAAGCAGAGTAATCCCTGCGGCTGATAGCCCGATGTCAGCAAATGTGGCGGCATGGCAAGCAGCGCCTGCTGATAAGCCTGATGAATTTCAGGTCCGGCACTGAGGGCGGCGGTAGAGAGATCTAGCGCCATTGTCGTACCGGCGCGCGTTGGCACTTCGCGGATATGGCCCGGCAATATCACGCGCGACCCGCTGCCTTGTCGACTTTCCAGATATCCCTCTTCCCGCAGTTGCGCCAGTGCGCTGGCCACGGTCGTCCGGCTGACGTCGAGTACCGCAGCCAGTTCGCGTTCTCCGGGTAAACGGCTGTCGATCGCCAGACGCCCGTCAAGGATCAGCAGACGCAGTGCTTCAGCCAGCTGTCGCCAGAGCGGGGTTCTTGATGCGTTGTCCTGCCAGTGCCCCAGCAGGCGCTGTAGAGACTGACTTCCATACCGACGTGCTGACATTTCAGTCCACTTTCTCAAAACTGGTCATTAATCATAATGCCAATTGTAGAGAAGATGAATGCAATCTGAACGAGGAGGGTGAAAATGGGGCGTCGTCTGGTTCAACTTTACTTTGGGCTGGCTCTGTATGGGGTATCAACCGCGATGTTCGTGCGCGCGGATTTAGGGGCCGACCCGTGGAATGTGTTCCATCTGGGGCTGGCGAATCTGTTGTCGATGAAAATTGGCGTGGTGATGATTATCGTCGGCGCGCTGGTACTCCTGCTGTGGATCCCCCTGCGTCAACGCCCAGGATTGGGGACGCTCAGTAACGTGATTGTGATTGGACTGGCCGCGGATGCCGCGCTGGCGGTGATGCCAGCGTTTTCCTCCCTCGTGGTGCGCAGCCTCGTGCTGGTGGCCGCCGTGGTTGTGAATGCGCTGGCGACGGGAATGTACATCGGCGCGGGTTTTGGCGCCGGGCCGAGAGATGGCCTGATGACTGGCCTTCATGCCCGCACGGGATGGTCGGTACGTACGATCCGTACGGCGATAGAAGTCTCTGTTTTACTGAGTGGCTGGCTGTTGGGTGGAACCCTGGGGGTCGGGACGGTGCTGTATGCGCTGGCGATTGGGCCGTTGATCCAGATCTGCCTGCCGTGGTTTCGCTATAAACCCCGGGCGCGGATTCAGACGGCATAGAAAAGAGAAGGCGACTAAACTTATTCACGACTGACGCGGCTGGAACAGGCTTGTCGCGCAGTAGACTTCGGAGGATATTCTCATGAAGTATGTGGATGGCTTTGTCCTTGCCGTACCCGCCGAAAACAAGGAGGCTTATCAGGCGATGGCGGCAAAAGCAGCACCGCTGTTCAAGGAATTTGGCGCGCTCCGCATTGTGGAATGCTGGGCCGATGATGTGCCAGATGGCAAACTCACCGATTTTCGCATGGCGGTGAAAGCCGAGGAGCACGAAGAGGTGGTATTCAGTTGGATTGAATACCCGTCGAAAGAGGTCCGGGATGCGGCGAATCAGAAGATGATGTCCGATCCGCGCATGAAGGCGTTTGGCGAGTCAATGCCGTTTGATGGCAATCGCATGATTTACGGCGGTTTCTCTCCTATTATCGACGACTAACGTGACTGGCTGTGCGGCGTGCCGCCAGCCATTTCAGCGTTATAAGTGTTTTTCCGCCCACAGAATAAACGCCTCTTTGGGAAGTGCTTTGCTGTACAGCCAGCCCTGCCCGTAATCGACACCGTGCTGGCGCAACCAGTCTTCCTGATTTGCCGTTTCAATTCCTTCCGCCACCATTTTCAGCTTCAGCGTCCTGGCCATTTCGATGATATGTGGTGTTACGTTCTTGTATTCCAGCGCATCGACAAACGATTTGTCGATTTTCAGGATATCCACGTCCAGATTCTGCAAATAGCTGAGGCTCGAATAGCCGGTGCCAAAATCGTCAATATAGATGGCATGCCCCGCTTTGCGGTAGCGGGCAATAATGGGTGAGCTGGTCTTCGGATTGGCAAATCCCCGTTCCGTCAGTTCCAAAGCTATCTGTGAGGGGGCAAGCTGGTAGCGGTTAAGCAGTTTACTGAGCTGCATCGGAAGCTTCTCACAGGCCAGATCCGCCGCCTCAATGTTAATCGAAATATGCTGTTCGGGATGTTGCTTCAGCCATTTCCCCATGTCCTCAAACACCGTTTCAATGATTAAGCGGGTGAGGGGTTCGGTAAGGCCAGTCTGTTCGGCCAGGGGAATAAAAATGTCGGGCGACAGGAAGCTACCGTCGGTTTGCGGCCAGCGGGCCAGCGCTTCCGCCCCCACGATTTTGCCGGTGCTGAGTGACACAATAGGCTGATAATGGACCTTTATGTCCCGGTTATTAATCGCATCCTGTAACCGGTGATGCGGTGACTGGATCCGTCGCAAAATACGCAGAATAAAGGCGGCGGCCAGCAACCCAATCAGGATCCCGGCGGGAACCCAGATCAGCGCCTGTCGGTACCAGATTGTCTGCAACGGCAGAGTAGACGCCCAACTGACAATGGTAATCCCCATTTCCGGGAAAGGGCGAATCTCATAAATTATGCCATGGCTTTCCAGATGGTGAGGCGTGCTTTCCTGGGTGAACTGCAGAATATTCGGCGCAAGCGCGCTGCTGCTGGCAATAACGGTATTGCGCTTTACGCCAATTATCGCGACATCGATCTGCCAGGCGCCAAAAGGGACTACGTCAATAAAGGAGTCGGGATCAATCATCACAATGTAGTCGCCATAGCCCAGCGCGGCCATGTAGCGCGCGATCCCCAGATCGTTTTGTGCGGTAAACCAGGCGCGGTAGCCGTCGCTAGTGATTTTCATCGGTGCAGGGAAGGCCCCGGAATGACTTTCTTGCTCCAGAGAGGAACAGCGTAGTGTGTTGTTTTTCAGATAAAGGACTTCCTGTACATAGCGATAGCTAAAGGAGAGTCTGCGCATGGCCAGTAAATGCTCATGTGAGCACGGCGTGCTCTTTATGGCGTTCATCTGCTGTAATGCCTGTTTCGCCTGCGTCACCACGCGTTCTGTCCGTTCAGAGACACGCGATGAATAGGTATCCAGTTCTTCGATAAATTTCTTTTCGACCTGGCGATGAGCGAGCCAGATGCTCAGTCCAACCGGAACCAACACGGCGAGGATAAGCACTCCTGTGACCAGACTGACCAGATGTCGTGTTCTCACGCAGATATCCTTAATAACGCATTGTAGAGAAAGTATATCCGATCGTGAAAAAAGCCCTGTAATTGATGTCGTTAATCTGCGCTTTTTTTTGATGAGAGCGGGGATTTTCACCATTTGCAAAGAGAGAAAGCATCGACGTAGTAAGGCAGAAAGCATTGCACGGTCATGCATTCAACGATAAAGTAATGTTATATTATTACATCAATCAACGGTGATGAGGATATCATGCAAGTCTTAAATTCATTACGTAGCGCAAAGCAGCGCCATCCGGACTGTCAGATCGTAAAGCGTAAAGGGCGTTTATATGTAATTTGTAAGAGCAACCCACGTTTTAAAGCGGTACAGGGAAGGAAAAAACGGCGTTAAAGAGAGAAGAAGGCCGGATAGCGAAAAGGTCTATCCGGCAACATCTATCGGTTATGGCGTGGCTTCTGCACGGGCAAGCGTGAAGATATCGTAAAACGACAGCTCGCCCTTGCGCATCAACATCTTCTGTAATTGGGCTTTGTGCTCATCGTCGACGCGCGGAGAGTGAAGGATGGTGCTGATTAGCGAAGAGGGCACAAACCGGGTGTTGTACCACTCACCGTTGTAACATACCCTGAAATCCAGCACGTCGATATCTTCATAGCGATAGCGCGGCGCGACATCAAAAAAGAAAAAACCGTTGAGGATGACAAATAGCACGACCAGTAGCCAGACTGAGTCGACCAGTGTTTCTGATTGCAGCATGACTGCCAGCGTGGCAAACCAGGCGACGTACATCCCAATAAATAAGCCAGGATGTTTGCGGATAAAACTGATGCTAAAGCGGGGCTTATTATCGCGCTTCTCACGAACGTTTAGATCGTCGATGGTCTCGGTGAGCAGGCGTTGTATTTCTGTCATTTTCTGCCTTCGTGATTTTCGCTACTTACAGGGGAACGCCCTATTTTAAGGGGGCGATTCGCGTGAAAAAAGTAACAGATTAACCACAATTTAGCATAACAGTTACAATTGTATTTACAGAGTTTTAATGATTTGTGCCGGGTTGCCACCCACCACGACGTTGGCGGGCACATTTTTGGTCACTACCGCACCGGAGGCGACAACCACATTGTCACCAATACTGACACCGGGATTAATGACCGCACGTCCACCAATCCAGACATTATTGCCAATCGTGACGGGCTTGCCGAACTCCAGCCCGCTATTACGCTCTGTCGCATCCAGCGGATGTGTGGCGGTATAAATATGGACACCGGGAGCCAGCATGCAGTTATCGCCAATATGAATCGGGCAGACATCCAGCATGACACAATCGAAGTTGGCGTAAAATTCTTTACCCAGAAAGATATTGTAGCCGTAGTCACAGCGGAATGACGGCTCAATAGTGGGCCGATCACACTGACCTAACAGGGTGTGGAGGATAGCCAGCCGTTCGGCCTTTTCATCCGGGGAGGTCTGGTTGTAGCGGTGAACGAGTCGACGCGCCTGCAGTCTGTCATGGCGCAGGCGTTCATCTGCCGGCTGATACCGTTCACCCGCAATCATTTTCCGTTTCTCTTCACTCATCCTGCGCTCTCTGACGGCTCACCGGGAAGGCAATACAGTAGAGTGTCAGCGAGAACCGGGGAACGATCCCTGAGCTATATTGTGATAGAAATCACAATAGTCATACTATTGTTATTATGAATAAGATAATTGTTTTTCAGGAAAACTTCCGTATTTCCTGAGGCTCAGTAATCCATTTAACGAATGAATTTCCAGACGGAGGAAGGGATCTTGTCGTAAAGTTTATTCATCGTCAATTCTGCGAGACGGTGATCGGCAGCTGAGTAAAATACAGCCAGTTCATTGTCAGATAATTCATATTTATTTTTCTCGATCACACGCTCAAGCGTGTCAATTGTCTGACAACGTCGCAAACGCATCAAATAGTCAGTTTTAGTTAATGGTTTATCGGACATAAATCTTACCTATGATTGTAATAATTTTTAACAAGACAAACTGACAGGATTAGCCCTGGTGGCATTCACAAAGTAGCGGAACAAGCGATTTCCCGATTTCCGCCATTTCTGCAGATCCTGCGCATTAATGCCATAACTGCTGAACAACATAAATGTGTCGTCCAGATATTCATCAATCTGTTCAATCAGCTTATTGTCCTCATTATACTTAATTTTATAATTAAGTGCGAAGGTTGCAATATGCTCTATCAATTCGTTGAGTTGAAGGTTGATCGCCGAGGTCGGGTCATTAACCCAGCCATGATTGCTCTCTTCAAGGTTTGCAAGACAGTCGTGATAAAGCGTTTCACAAAGAAATTTAAGCTGCGCTATATCGTGTCTTTTAGGTGAGTATTCATCCATAACGCATCCCCTTCTTAGTGGCTTGAACTAACCGAACACCTTTCGGGATGGGTACAACTAACTGACCTGGTACTTGCCTTCTACGCTTGATGATTTAACTATAATCTACTCTAAAAAAGATTTCATCGCTATATTACGAAAAATTACAATAAATGTAATACGAAGGAAAGTGGAAGTTCGTTCATCTTTATCATTATAGCATGCCGCCAACCCGCGTCGAAATGAGATAATTACGTGATTATTTTGCAATTCATCAGATTATCTTCTCTTTCGCTCCTCCTGCGCTTACCTCTGGCGCGAAACCAGAAACGGATACTTCCCAGGAATTGTCTTAATAATGAGTAATTAAGCAAGGTATAAGCCATAAGCCAAATGGCCTGAAATAGCCTTCATTCTCTTGTGGATTATAACGTTTATTATCCGCAACCAAAAGTCAAAAAAGTATCAATAAGCCCTTTTACTGATCTCAGGTGAAAAAAAGGCCGCTTGCGCGGCCTTTTATCTGACGAGAATCAGCGACTCTCTACAGAGTGGTTGTGCTCAATATCCTCACTTCTCCGGCTGAAGCGGCGGCGTACCACCACAAAGAAGACCGGAACGAAGAAGATAGCCAGAACCGTTGCGGTGACCATCCCGCCCATTACGCCAGTACCTACGGCGTTCTGCGCGCCGGAACCGGCACCAGAGCTGATAACCAGTGGCATAACGCCCAGAATGAACGCCAGAGAGGTCATCAGGATCGGACGTAAACGCATACGAACTGCTTCCAGCGTCGCTTCAATCAGGCCTTTGCCCTCTTTATCCATCAGATCTTTGGCGAATTCGACGATCAATATCGCGTTCTTCGCCGACAACCCAATGGTTGTGAGCAGGCCTACCTGGAAGTAAACGTCGTTGGTCAGACCGCGGAAAGTTGCCGCCAACAGCGCACCAATAACCCCCAGTGGAACCACCAGCATCACGGAGAACGGAATCGACCAGCTCTCATACAATGCTGCCAGACACAGGAAGACGACAATCAGTGAGATGGCATACAGGGCAGGGGCCTGGTTACCGGACAGACGTTCCTGATAGGACATTCCCGTCCAGTCATAGCCGATACCGGATGGCAGCTTACTGGCCAACTGCTCCATCATCGCCATCGCTTCACCGGTACTTTTACCCGGTGCTGCCTGACCTAAGATCTCCATGGACGGCAAGCCGTTATAGCGTTCCAGACGCGGTGAACCGTATTCCCAGCGTGAAGATGAGAACGCGGAGAACGGCACCATCTGACCATCGCTACCACGGACATACCAGTTCCCGATATCTTCCGGCAACATACGGTATTTAGCTTCGGACATGACGTAAACTTTCTTCACACGACCGCGGTCGATAAAGTCGTTTACGTAGCTTCCGCCCCATGCAGCACCCAGCGTGGTATTAATATCGCTAATGGAAACACCCAGCGCCTGTGCTTTTTCCTGGTCGATATCAATCTTGAACTGCGGCGTATCTTCCAGACCGTTCGGACGAACGCCGACCAGCAGATCCGGATGTTTCGCCACTTCGCCAAACAACTGGTTACGTGCCTGCGTCAGTTTTTCGTGACCGAGTCCCGCCTGGTCAATCAACTGGAAGTCAAAACCGGTCGCCGTACCCAGCTCCACAATTGCGGGCAGGTTAAACGCGAAGACCATGGCGTCTTTAATTTGTGAGAAGGCGGCAGAAGCGCGTTGGGTAATGGCTTCAACCTTGTTCTCTTCGCCCGGACGGTCAGCCCAGTCTTTCAATGAGACGAACGCAATACCAGTGTTCTGACCGCGACCTGCAAAGCCGAAGCCGTTAACCGCAAACACCGATTCAACGTTGTTCTTCTCTTTGGTAAGGAAGTAGTCGGTCATCTCATCAAGCACTTTCTGCGTACGTTCCTGGGTCGCGCCCGCAGGCAACTGGGCCATGCTGAGGAATACGCCCTGGTCTTCGTCCGGCAGGAAGGAGCTTGGCAGACGGACGAACAGGAACGCCATGCCGACGACGATGATCAGATACAGCAGCAGATAACGACCGGTGCTGCGCAGAATATTGCCTACGCTATCGGTGTAATGGTGCGTGCTCTTATCGAACATGCGGTTAAACCAGCCGAAGAAGCCTTTCTTGCCTTCACCGTGATCGCCTTTGGCAACTGGTTTAAGCATGGTGGCGCACAGCGCCGGCGTCAGGATCAACGCAACGAGTACCGACAGCGCCATTGCGGACACAATGGTGATAGAGAACTGACGATAAATCGCACCGGTTGACCCACCGAAGAAGGCCATCGGGATAAATACCGCAGACAGCACCATCGCGATACCCACCAGCGCGCCCTGAATCTGGCCCATGGATTTACGCGTGGCTTCCTTCGGCGGTAGCCCCTCTTCTGACATAACACGTTCGACGTTCTCGACCACCACGATGGCATCATCCACCAACAGGCCGATGGCGAGTACCATCCCGAACATTGTCAGGGTATTTATCGAGAAGCCGAATGCGGCAAGTACCGCAAAGGTGCCCAACAGAACGACCGGTACGGCAATGGTCGGGATCAGCGTCGCGCGGAAGTTCTGCAGGAACAGATACATCACGAGGAACACGAGAATGATCGCTTCCACCAGCGTTTTCACCACTTCGTGAATAGAGATTTTCACGAACGGGGTGGTGTCATACGGGTAAACGATTTTCAGGCCCGATGGGAAGAACGGTTCCATCTTCACCAGTTCAGCACGGATCGCCGCGGCGGTATCCAGCGCGTTCGCACCGGTCGCCAGTTTGATACCCAGACCGGAGGCCGGTTTACCGTTAAACTTGGCGATGATGTCGTAGTTCTCACCGCCCAGCTCAATTTTCGCGACGTCACGCAGGCGAACCTGAGAACCGTCCTGGTTCACTTTCAGCAGAATTTTGCCGAACTCATCGGTTGAGGTCAGACGTGTCTGGGCAATAATCGACGCGTTAAGCTGCTGGCCTTTCACCGGCGGCGTACCGCCTAATTGACCGGCTGCCACCTGGGCGTTCTGCGCTTTAATTGCGGCAATGACGTCGACCGGGGTCAACTGATACTTGTTGAGTTCGGTCGGATCCATCCAGATACGCATCGCATACTGTGAACCAAACAGCTGAACGTCACCCACGCCGGAAGTACGGCTGATGGTGTCTTTCATGTTGGCGGCGACGTAATCCGAAATATCTTCCTGCGTCATGGTGCCGTCGGTATTGATAACCCCGACAACCATCAGGAAGCTACTGGACGACTTCTCAACGCTCACACCCTGTTGTTGTACTTCCTGCGGCAGCAGCGGCATCGCCAGCTGCAGTTTGTTCTGCACCTGAACCTGCGCGATATCTGCATCCGTACCGGATTCAAACGTCAGGGTGATTTGCACAGTACCCGTGGAGTCACTGTTTGAGGACATGTACATCAGGTTATCGATACCGTTCATATTCTGTTCGATAACCTGCGTGACCGTATCCTGCACGGTTTTAGCATCAGCGCCAGGGTAGGTTGCGGAGATCGTCACTGCGGGCGGCGCAATTGTCGGATATTGCGCGACCGGCAGTTTGAGGATCGCAAGCCCCCCTGCCAACATGATGATGATGGCGATCACCCACGCGAATATTGGGCGATCGATAAAGAAATTAGGCATGTCTTAACGGCTCCTGTTTAAGTTAAGACTTAGACTGCTCAGGCTGGCTACCGCTGGCGGCTTGCTGTTTGTTATCCGCGGTAATCTCTTGTGCTTTCACCTGCGCACCAGGACGCACTTTCTGCAGCCCGCTGATAATGACGCGTTCGCCTGCTTTCAGACCACTTGTCACCAGCCATTTATCGCCAATCGCCTGACTGGCCACGATTTGACGGTTTTCCACTTTGTCATCGGCTCCCACAACCAGTACGGTCGCATCGCCGCGCGGCGTACGGGTCACGCCTTGTTGTGGTACCAGTAACGCAGTCGGGTTGGTCCCTTCTTCCAGACGCGCGCGAACGAACATCCCCGGCAGTAAGGTGTGATCCGGGTTAGGGAAGACGGCGCGGATGGTGATAGAACCGGTGGTCTGATCGACGGTCACGTCTGAAAACTCCAGCGTACCCGTCTGCGGGAATTTAATACCGTCACTGGTCACCAGCTCGACTTTCGCCTTGCCGTTTTCCTGTTTCAGCGTTCCGTTAGCCAGTTCTTGTTTCAGGCGCAGGAAGTCGTTGCTCGACTGCGTGACGTCAACATAGATAGGGTCGAGTTGCTGTACGGTTGCCAGTGCGGTCGCCTGACCGTTTTGCACCAGTGCGCCTTCCGTCACGGCTGATTTACCAATACGGCCGCTAATCGGAGAAGTCACTTTGGTGTAGGCCAGGTTAATACGCGCTGTTTCAACGGCGGCTTTCGCGGCAACGACGGCAGCATTTGCCTGTTGCGCATCGGCCAGCGCCTGATCGTAATCTTGTTGACTAATGTACTGCGTCCCCAGCAGCTTTTTATAACGGTTAACCGTTACCTGAGCGATGCTGGCAGCAGCCTGGGCTTTCGCCAGATCGCCTTTCGCGCTCTCATACGTGGCTTGATACGTCGCAGGATCAATCTGATAGAGAGACACTCCTGCTTCGATATCACTACCTTCCTCGAAATTACGCTTCAGGATAATCCCGCTTACCTGAGGACGAACTTCCGCAATACGGAAAGCACTGGTGCGACCCGGCAGTTCAGTTGTGATCTGTAGAGGTTCAGTTTTGAGCGTCACAACCCCAACTTCTGGCATCTGCTGGCCCCCTTGCTGGGCCTGTTTGTCGTCACATCCTGTAAGCGCTAAGCTGCCTGAGAGCATCAGAACGACCGCCAGAGGCGTAAACCCTCTGTTTTTGTTCATATGTAAACCTCGAGTGTCCGATTTCAAATTGATCAATGGTCAAAAGTCCACAAACCCATTGCTGCGTTTATATTATCGTCGTGCTATGGTACATACATTCATAAATGTATGTAAATCTAACGCCTGTAAATTCACCGACATATGGCACGAAAAACCAAACAACAAGCGCAGGAAACACGACAACACATCCTGGATGTGGCGCTACGATTGTTCTCGCAACAAGGGGTATCTTCCACCTCGCTTGCGGAGATTGCAAAAGCCGCTGGCGTCACTCGCGGCGCAATCTACTGGCATTTCAAAAACAAGTCGGATTTATTTAGTGAAATCTGGGAACTATCAGAATCCAGTATTGGTGAGCTTGAGACTGAGTATCAGGCAAAATTCCCCGACGATCCACTATCAGTGTTAAGAGAAATACTCGTTCATCTCCTGGAATCTACCGTGACGGAAGAACGGCGACGTTTATTGATGGAGATTATATTCCATAAATGTGAATTTGTGGGAGAAATGACTATAGTTCAACAGGCGCAAAGAAACATCTGTCTTGAAAGCTATGATCGCATTGAACAAACTTTATCCCATTGTATTCATTCAAAAATGCTACCGGCAACTCTGCTTACGCGTCGGGCGGCGGTGATGATGCGCGCCACGATTTCGGGCATGATGGAAAACTGGCTCTTTGCCCCCCAATCTTTTGATCTCAAAAAAGAAGCGCGGGATTACGTCGCCGTTTTGCTGGAAATGTTAACATTTTGTCCCACGCTACAGTCGGCGGGGCCTGACACCGTGTCCTGACGCCACTCCAGGAATTATCCTGGACGGTTTCGTTGTCGCTATTCTGTCTGCCAGAGCCGTGATATTCTTTCACGCTGACTATTTTCGGTCGTCTTCTCGGTTCAGAAACCTTCATTCACATGATTATGTTGCCGCTCTATAAACGTGCACAGCACCTTGTATTCATCACGGTGGCTGTATTTATCTTAATGCTGTCGTGCCAGTCGTTGGCGGTTGCCCGCGCGTCGTCAAACAGCGATCTGCCGTCGAAAGCGGATGTGCAAAGCCAACTGGATACGCTCAATAAGCAAAAAGACCTCTCCGCGCAGGATAAATTAATTCAGCAGGATCTCGTCGAGACCATTGCAACACTTGAGAAAATCGATCGGGTAAAAGACGAGACGACCCAGCTTCGTCAGCGCGTGGCGCAGGCACCGGAAAAAATGCGTCAGGCGACAGAGGCGCTGAGTGCGCTCAGCGATGTGGATAATGATGATGAAACGCGTAAAACGCTCAGTACACTTTCATTACGCCAGTTAGAACTTCGCGTGGCGCAGGTACTGGATGATTTGCAGAACGCGCAAAACGATCTCGCCACCTATAACAGCCAGTTGGTCTCCCTGCAAACGCAGCCCGAACGCGTACAGAATGCGATGTACACCGCGTCTCAGCAACTTCAGCAGATCCGTAACCGACTGGATGGCACCAATGTGGGCGATGCAGCATTGCGACCGACGCAGCAGGTGCTTTTACAGACGCAGCAGGCGTTACTCAATGCCCAGATCGATCAACAACGTAAAAGTCTGGAAGGCAATACGGTGTTGCAGGACACTCTGCAAAAGCAGCGTGACTATGTCACTGCAAACAGCAACCGGCTTGAACATCAGATGCAGTTGTTGCAGGAAGCGGTCAACAGCAAGCGTCTGACCTTAACGGAAAAAACGGCGCAGGAGGCCATTTCCCCGGATGAAACCGCGCGGATCCAGGCCAATCCACTGGTGAAGCAAGAACTGGAAATTAACCACCAGCTCAGCCAGCGCCTAATCACCGCGACGGAAAATGGCAACTCGCTGATGCAGCAAAACATCAAAGTCAAAAACTGGCTGGACCGTGCGCTGCAATCCGAACGCAATATCAAAGAACAAATCGCAGTGCTGAAAGGCAGCCTGCTGCTGTCGCGTATTCTCTATCAGCAGCAGCAAACGCTGCCGTCGGCGGATGAACTCTCGGACATGACCAACCGCATTGCCGACCTGCGTCTGGAACAGTTCGAAATCAACCAGCAGCGTGACGCGTTATTCCAGAACGATGCGTTCGTGGCCAAACTGGAAGAAGGCCACAGCAACGAAGTGAATGACGAAGTGCATGACGCTCTGTTACAGGTTGTCGATATGCGCCGTGAACTGCTGGACCAGCTTAATAAGCAGTTGGGTAATCAGCTCATGATGGCCATTAACCTGCAAATTAATCAGCAGCAGTTAATGAGCGTCTCGAAAAGCCTGAAAGAGATCCTGACCCAACAAATCTTCTGGGTGAACAGTAACCGTCCTATGGACTGGGACTGGATAAAAGCCTTCCCGCAGTCGCTGAGAGATCAGTTCAAGGCGATGAAAATCACGGTGAACTGGGAAAAGGCGTGGCCGGCGGTGTTTATCGCTTTCCTGGCCGGGCTGCCGCTGCTGCTGATCGCCGGACTGATTCGCTGGCGTCTGAAATGGCTTAAAGCGTATCAACAAAAGCTCGCCGCCGCGGTGGGATCGCTGCGCAATGACAGTCAGTTAAACACGCCGAAAGCGATTCTGATCGATCTGATCCGCGCCTTGCCGGTGTGCCTTCTGATTTTGGCGGTCGGCCTGATTTTGCTGACCATGCAACTGAACATCAGTGACCTGTTGTGGGCATTCAGTAAAAAGCTGGCAATCTTCTGGCTGGTTTTCGGGTTGTGCTGGAAAGTCCTCGAAAAAGACGGGGTGGCGATTCGCCATTTCGGTATGCCTGCGCAACTGACCAGCCACTGGCGTCGCCAGATTGTGCGCATCAGCCTGGCGTTACTGCCGTTGCACTTCTGGTCGGTCGTGGCCGAGCTTTCTCCTTTGCATCTGATGGACGATGTGCTGGGGCAGGCGATGATTTTCCTCAACCTGTTGCTGATCGCTTTTCTGGTCTGGCCGATGTGCCGCGAGAGCTGGCGTGATAAAGAGTCGCATGGCCTGCGCCTGGTGACGATCACCATCCTGTCAATCATCCCGATTGCGCTGATGGTGCTGACGGCGACCGGCTACTTCTACACCACGCTGCGCCTTTCGGGCCGCTGGATTGAGACCGTTTATCTGGTCATCATCTGGAACCTGCTCTACCAGACGGTGCTGCGCGGTTTAAGCGTCGCGGCGCGGCGAATCGCCTGGCGTCGTGCGCTGGCGCGCCGGCAGAATCTGGTGAAAGAGGGGGCCGAAGGGGCGGAACCGCAGGAGGAACCGACCATCGCGCTGGAGCAGGTAAACCAGCAAACGCTGCGTATCACCATGCTGCTGATGGTTTCACTGTTTGCCGTGATGTTCTGGGCGATTTGGTCCGATCTGATCACCGTGTTCAGTTATCTCGACAGCATTACGCTCTGGCACTACAACGGTACCGAAGCGGGCGCGGCGGTAGTGAAAAGCGTGACGATGGGCAGTCTGCTGTTTGCCATTATCGCGTCGATGGTGGCATGGGCGCTGATCCGCAACTTACCGGGTCTGCTGGAAGTGCTGGTGTTGTCGCGCCTCAAAATGCGCCAGGGCGCGTCGTACGCTATCACCACGATCCTGAACTACATCATCATTGCCGTTGGGGCGATGACGGTTTTCGGCTCGCTCGGCGTGTCGTGGGATAAACTGCAATGGCTGGCGGCGGCGTTATCGGTCGGTCTCGGTTTCGGTTTGCAGGAGATCTTCGGTAACTTTGTCTCAGGTTTGATCATTTTATTCGAACGTCCGGTGCGGATTGGCGATACGGTGACGATCGGTACTTTTTCCGGTACCGTCAGCAAGATCCGTATCCGTGCGACCACCATTACTGATTTCGATCGCAAAGAGGTGATCATCCCGAACAAGGCGTTTGTGACCGAGCGCCTGATCAACTGGTCGCTGTCCGATACCACCACCCGTCTGGTGATTCGTATTGGCGTGGCGTACGGATCGGATCTGGATAAAGTGAAAAAAGTCCTGCTCCAGGCCGCGACGGAACATCCAAAAGTGATGCACGATCCTGAACCGGCGGTCTTCTTCACCACCTTCGGTGCCAGTACTCTTGATCACGAACTGCGTCTGTACGTGCGTGAACTGCGCGATCGTAGCCACACGGTGGATGAACTGAACCGGTCAATCGATCGCCTGTGTCGTGAAAACAACATTGATATCGCCTTTAACCAGCTTGAAGTGCATCTGCGCAACGAGAAGGGGGATGAGGTGACAGAAGTGAAACGTGAGATCAAAGGCGACGACCCGACGCCAGCGGTGTAAACAAACACTTGCCTGCCTGATGGCGCTGCTTGCGTCTTATCCGGCCTACAACGCAGGGTATTTTCCAATACCTGCTCAGATAATGTAGGCCTGATAAGCGCAGCGCCATCAGGCAAAACTCAATCCGGTGTGTCAGCAGTCTGAGCCACTTTTTTTTCATAGTCCCGTTTCACCATTTCCAGCGCTTTCAAAACGGTATCCGGGGCGACATTGTTTTCTTCCAGCAACACAATCAAATCGACGGCCAGTTTGACCTCATCCGGGGCGTTCTCAAGTGACATATATTCTCCAGGAACTAGCGGGTTAAATGCGCCAGAACGCGTTCAATTTTGTCCAGCGCCTTACGACAGCGCGCCAGACGACCTTCATAGATTTCCACTTCACGTTGCAGGCTTTGTTGTTCGTCCAGACGGGTGACCTGAGCCAGTCGCGCCTTGCGCTGCGCGGTCATTTCCTGCAGACGTCGCTCAAACTCCTGATGCTGAATGCGTTTACGCTGCCATTTCGCCAGACCCGGCGAGGCGCTGTCCCATTCTCTGAGCGATCCACTGGCGATTTCACGCGCGATAGCTTCCAGTTGCGACGCCAGATGTTCCGCCAGCCAGGCAACCTGAGGGAGTTGTTGTTTTTCCACCGCCTGGCGTAGTGCGCGAAGGTTCGTTCCGGCTTCATCCAGGCAAGCCTGCAACAGCGTGCTGCGGGTCTGAAAAAGATGGCGATCGAAGCGGGCGCTGAGCGTAGCATGCTGCGCCACCGGCGCACTACGTTGGCGCAGGAGGGCGAGCTGATCTTCCAGCTTTTGCAGCAGCATGGCGGTTTTCACTGTAACACTCCGATGAAAATGATAACTGTTATGCTAAAGTAGCGTTCTGGTTTGCGACATGCCTTTATTATGCAACGAATCCTTTTAATCATCACGGGTTGGCTGGCGGTTGTATTAGGGACTCTGGGCGTCGTGCTGCCTGTACTGCCGACGACACCGTTTATCCTGCTGGCTGCCTGGTGCTTTGCCCGCTCATCGCCGCGTTTCCATGACTGGTTACTCTACCGCTCGTGGTTTGGCAGCTATTTGCGCTTCTGGCAGAAATATAAGGCCATGCCGCCGGGCGTTAAGCCCCGCGCGATCGTGATGATCCTCATCACCTTCGCCGTATCGCTGTGGTTGACGCCGATGTGGTGGGTACGGATCCTGCTTCTGGTGATCCTGACGTGTTTGCTGATATTTATGTGGCGAATACCTGTGATTGACGAAAAACAACAAAAGCACTGAAGCATAATAATCGCGGTTGCAATTGCGGGCAGTAGCCAGTAAATTCGACCGTTTTCGAGCACAGGCGCACTGGGTCAAATTAATGCAGCCAATAAAGAGGCCGTTTGAAGGATGAAGTGTATAGTGCGCCGTGAAGTAACACCGTATTAATCAGGCACAAACTTATGACCGCAACTGCACAGCAGCTTGAGTTTCTCAAAAACAGCATTAAAAGCATTCAGGATTACCCGAAACCGGGCATTCTTTTCCGTGATGTCACCAGCTTACTGGAAGATCCGAAAGCTTACGCGCTCAGCATCGAATTGCTGGTTGAGCGTTACAAAAATGCAGGCATCACCAAAGTTGTCGGTACCGAAGCGCGCGGCTTTCTTTTTGGCGCGCCAGTCGCGCTGGGTCTGGGCGTTGGCTTTGTGCCGGTGCGTAAACCCGGCAAGCTGCCGCGTGAAACGATCGCTGAAAGCTACGAACTGGAATACGGCACCGATCAGCTGGAAATCCACGTTGATGCGATCCACGCCGGTGATAAGGTGCTGGTGGTTGACGATCTGCTGGCGACCGGCGGCACGATTGAAGCGACCGTGAAACTGATCCGTCGTCTGGGCGGCGAAGTGACCGATGCGGCGTTCATCATTAATCTGTTTGATATCGGCGGCGAACAGCGCCTGGAAAAGCAGGGCATTAACTGTTATAGCCTGGTTCCTTTTCCGGGGCACTGATTCAGGCTATCTTATTTGCCATTTTGGCCCCGGTCAGTGCTCTAAATCCTCACGTACTGTCAGTACGCTCCGGTTTTTGCGCGCTGTCCGTCACCAAACTGGCTGCAACGATGACGCCTGAATATCACCTCTCAACCTCGCTGAATGTGCGAGGTTGTGTTAGCATTCCCCCCTATGAATCCACCTTCCAGCGTTTCAGAGCCAGCCAATGAGTTATCAGGTTTTAGCCCGAAAATGGCGCCCACAAACCTTTGCTGACGTCGTCGGCCAGGAACATGTGCTGACCGCACTGGCGAACGGCTTGTCGTTAGGGCGTATTCACCATGCTTATCTTTTTTCCGGTACCCGCGGTGTCGGTAAAACATCTATTGCCCGTCTGCTGGCAAAGGGGCTGAATTGCGAAACTGGCATTACCGCCACGCCGTGTGGCGTGTGTGATAACTGCCGCGAAATCGAGCAGGGGCGGTTTGTCGATCTGATTGAGATCGATGCCGCGTCGCGCACCAAAGTTGAAGATACCCGGGATCTGTTGGATAACGTCCAGTACGCCCCGGCTCGCGGTCGATTCAAAGTTTATCTGATCGACGAAGTGCATATGCTCTCTCGTCACAGTTTTAACGCGCTGCTCAAAACGCTTGAGGAGCCGCCTTCGCACGTCAAATTCCTGCTGGCGACGACCGATCCGCAGAAACTGCCGGTGACCATTTTGTCCCGCTGCCTGCAGTTCCATCTTAAGGCGCTGGATGTCGACCAGATCCGCCATCAGCTCGAACACATTCTTGACGAAGAACACATTGCTCACGAGCCGCGTGCGCTGCAACTGCTTTCCCGTGCGGCCGACGGCAGCCTGCGTGATGCGTTGAGTCTGACCGACCAGGCGATTGCCAGCGGTGACGGCCAGGTTTCCACTCAGGCGGTGAGTGCGATGCTCGGCACGCTGGATGACGATCAGGCGCTGTCGCTGGTTGAAGCGGTGATTGCCGCTGACGGTGAACGGGTGATGTCGCTGGTCAACGAAGCCGCAGCGCGGGGCATCGAATGGGAAGCGTTACTGGTTGAAATGCTTGGTCTGCTGCACCGTATCGCGCTGGTTCAGCTTTCTCCCGCCGCGCTGGGCAGCGACATGGCGACGATCGAAGTGCGCATGCGTGAGCTGGCGCGCACCGTGCCGCCAACGGATGTTCAGCTTTATTACCAGACGCTGTTGATAGGCCGTAAAGAACTGCCGTATGCGCCCGACAGACGGATGGGCGTTGAAATGACCTTACTGCGGGCGCTGGCGTTTCATCCACGCATGCCGCTACCGGAACCCGAGGTTTCGCGACAATCTTTTGCTCCTGTCGCACCCACCGCGGTAATGACGCCGACGCAGGTGCCGCAACAGTCTGCGCCTGCGCATCAGGTTTCCGCCGTGCCATTGCCGGAATCCACCAGTCAGGTGCTGGCGGCGCGCAGCCAACTACAACGCGCGCAGGGAGCAACCAAAGCAAAAAAGAGTGAACCGGCAGCCGCACCCCGCGCGCGGCCGGTGAATAACGCTGCGCTGGAAAGACTGGCTTCGGTATCAGAACGCGTGCAGGCTCGTCCTGCGCCGTCTGCGCTCGAACAGGCTCCGGCGAAGAAAGAAGCCTATCGCTGGAAGGCGACCACGCCGGTTGCTGAAGTGAAAGAGGTGGTGGCGACGCCGAAGGCGCTGAAGAAAGCGCTGGAGCATGAGAAAACGCCGGAACTGGCCGCAAAGCTTGCCGCAGAGGCGATTGAACGCGATCCGTGGGCGGCGCAGGTCAGCCAGCTCTCGCTGCCAAAACTGGTTGAACAGGTCGCGCTCAACGCCTGGAAAGAAGAGAACGGCAATGCGGTCTGTCTGCATTTGCGTTCCAGCCAGCGTCACCTGAATTCCAGCGGCGCACAGCAAAAGCTGGCGGAAGCACTGAGTCAGCTTGCGGGATCAACGGTTGAACTGACCATCGTAGAAGATGATAATCCGGCGGTGCGAACGCCGCTGGAGTGGCGTCAGGCGATTTATGAAGAGAAACTTGCGCAGGCGCGTGAGTCGATAGTTGCGGATAACAACATCCAGACCCTGCGTCGCTTTTTTGATGCGGATCTGGATGAAGAGAGTATTCGTCCCATTTGATCGTAAGCGACGCTTATGGTTGTCATCCCTTAACGTGATTGAGAGAGAAGCCTATGTTTGGTAAAGGCGGTCTGGGTAACCTGATGAAGCAGGCCCAGCAGATGCAAGAAAAAATGCAGCAGATGCAGGAAGAAATCGCGAAGCTGGAAGTGACCGGTGAATCCGGCGCGGGTCTGGTGAAAGTGACCATCAACGGTGCGCATAACTGCCGTCGTGTGGAGATCGACCCAAGCCTGCTCGAAGATGATAAAGAGATGCTGGAAGATCTGGTCGCTGCTGCGTTTAACGATGCTGCCCGTCGCATTGAAGAGACCCAGAAAGAAAAAATGGCCTCTGTCTCCTCCGGTATGCAACTGCCGCCAGGCTTTAAGATGCCGTTCTGATGCAAACCAGCCCGCTGTTAACTCAGCTTATGGAAGCACTGCGCTGCCTGCCGGGCGTTGGCCCGAAGTCGGCGCAGCGCATGGCGTTTACGCTGCTACAGCGCGATCGCAGCGGCGGGATGCGCCTGGCGCAAGCGCTCACCCGGGCGATGTCGGAAATCGGCCATTGCGCCGATTGCCGCACCTTCACCGAGCAGGAGGTTTGCAATATCTGTACGAATCCGCGTCGTCAGGAAAACGGCCAGATTTGCGTGGTCGAGAGTCCCGCGGATATCTATGCGATTGAACAGACCGGGCAGTTTTCCGGGCGCTACTTTGTGCTGATGGGGCATTTGTCGCCGCTCGATGGAATCGGGCCGGATGATATCGGCCTCGACCGCCTTGAGCAGCGACTCTCCTGTGAGCAACTCAGTGAAGTGATCCTCGCGACCAACCCGACGGTTGAAGGGGAAGCTACCGCGAACTACATCGCTGAACTCTGCGCGCAGTATGGCGTTGACGCCAGCCGTATCGCCCACGGCGTGCCGGTCGGCGGTGAACTGGAGATGGTGGACGGCACCACGCTGTCGCATTCTCTGGCAGGACGTCACAAGATTAAATTCTGAACAAACGGAGGCTGCGCTCGCGGCCTCCGCTTGAAATCCCCCACGGTTGTCCCCATTTCACCCTCAACGTGTTTTTACCATTCAAAATGGCATTGTTGAGGTAGATCTACATGAAAGGACAAGAAACTCGTGGGTTTCAGTCAGAGGTAAAACAGCTTCTGCACCTGATGATCCATTCTCTGTATTCCAATAAAGAAATTTTCCTGCGTGAGCTTATCTCTAACGCCTCCGATGCGGCGGACAAGCTGCGTTTTCGCGCGCTGTCGAACCCGGACCTCTATGAAGGCGACGGTGAACTGCGTGTGCGGGTCTCCTTCGATAAAGATAAGCGTACGTTGACCATCGCCGATAACGGCGTGGGGATGAACCGTGATGACGTGATCGATCATCTGGGAACCATCGCGAAATCCGGCACCAAATCCTTCCTCGAATCCATGGGCTCCGATCAGGCGAAAGACAGCCAGTTGATTGGTCAGTTTGGCGTAGGCTTCTATTCGGCGTTTATCGTTGCGGATAAAGTGACCGTTCGCACCCGTGCGGCAGGCGACAAGCCGGAGAACGGCGTGTTCTGGGAATCAGCGGGCGAAGGTGAGTACACCGTCGCTGATATCACCAAAGACGATCGTGGCACCGAAATCACCCTGCATCTGCGTGAAGGGGAAGACGAGTTCCTTGATGACTGGCGCGTACGTTCCATCATCAGCAAATATTCCGACCATATCGCACTGCCGGTTGAGATTGAAAAGCAGGAAGAGAAAGACGGCGAAACCGTGGTTTCCTGGGAGAAAATCAACAAGGCGCAGGCGCTGTGGACGCGCAATAAGTCGGAAATTTCAGACGACGAATACAAGGAATTCTACAAGCATATCGCGCACGATTTTACCGATCCGCTGACCTGGAGCCACAACCGTGTGGAAGGGAAGCAGGAGTACACCAGTCTGCTGTACATCCCGTCTCAGGCGCCGTGGGACATGTGGAACCGCGATCACAAACATGGCCTGAAGCTGTACGTTCAGCGCGTCTTTATCATGGACGACGCCGAGCAGTTCATGCCGAACTATCTGCGCTTCGTGCGAGGACTTATTGACTCCAACGATCTGCCGCTGAACGTCTCTCGTGAGATCCTGCAGGACAGCACCGTCACCCGTAACCTGCGTAGCGCGCTGACTAAGCGTGTTCTGCAGATGCTGGAAAAACTGGCGAAGGACGACGCAGAAAAATACCAGACCTTCTGGAAACAGTTTGGCCTGGTGCTGAAAGAAGGGCCGGCGGAAGATCACGCTAACCAGGAAACCATCGCTAAACTGATGCGTTTCGCATCGACGCATACCGATTCTTCTGCACAGACCGTCTCTCTGGAAGAGTACGTCTCCCGCATGAAAGAAGGGCAGGAGAAGATTTACTACATTACCGCTGACAGCTATGCGGCGGCGAAGAGCAGCCCGCACCTGGAACTGCTGCGTAAGAAAGGCATCGAAGTGCTGCTGCTTTCCGATCGTATCGACGAGTGGATGATGAACTATCTGACCGAGTTCGACGGCAAGCCGTTCCAGTCCGTTGCCAAAGCAGACGAATCCATCGACAAGCTGGCGGATGACGTTGATGAAAGCGCAAAAGAAGCGGAAAAAGCGCTGACGCCGTTCGTTGAGCGCGTGAAAAATCTGCTGGGCGATCGGGTAAAAGAGGTGCGTCTGACGCATCGTCTGACCGATACGCCGGCGATTGTCACTACCGATGCGGACGAAATGAGCACCCAGATGGCGAAACTGTTTGCCGCGGCGGGCCAGGCTGTGCCGGACGTGAAATACATCTTTGAACTCAATCCGGATCACGTGCTGGTGAAACGCACGGCGGAGACGGAAGACGACGCGAAGTTCAGCGAGTGGGTTGAACTGCTGCTGGATCAGGCGCTGTTTGCTGAGCGCGGCACGCTGGAAGATCCGAACCAGTTTATCCGTCGTATGAACCAGCTGTTGGTTTCCTGATAGTCACAATGTAATGCCGGATGGCGCTAACGCTTATCCGGCCTACAACATCTCGTCGATCGTAGGCCGGATAAGGTGTTACACCGCCATCCGGCAATTTCTCTCCTTATTTTTAATTTTCCCGTCATTAACCGTTTCAGCGCAGAGCACCTTCCTTGAGACAAAGGCGTGATGGTGGTATCGTTTAGCGCTTTTTTAAAAATATCGACAACCTTTAAGGGGATTTTCGTAATGCGTATCATTCTGCTTGGCGCTCCGGGCGCGGGTAAAGGAACTCAGGCTCAGTTCATCATGGAGAAGTATGGTATTCCGCAAATCTCCACCGGTGATATGCTGCGTGCCGCCGTGAAATCTGGCTCCGAGCTGGGCAAACAAGCGAAAGACATCATGGACGCTGGCAAACTGGTGACGGATGAGCTGGTGATCGCGCTGGTGAAAGAGCGTATCGCGCAGGAAGATTGCCGTAACGGTTTTCTGTTAGATGGTTTCCCGCGCACGATTCCGCAGGCTGACGCCATGAAAGAAGCGGGTATCGTCGTGGATTATGTTCTTGAATTCGACGTACCGGATGAGCTGATCGTTGACCGTATCGTGGGTCGCCGCGTACACGCCGCCTCTGGTCGTGTCTACCACATCAAATTCAATCCGCCAAAAGTGGAAGGGAAAGACGATGTGACGGGCGAAGAGTTGACTACCCGTAAAGACGATCAGGAAGAAACCGTGCGTAAGCGTCTGGTGGAATACCATCAGATGACGGCGCCGCTGATTGGTTACTACCAGAAGGAAGCGGCAGCGGGCAACACCCAATACGCGAAAGTCGACGGGACTCAGGCCGTGGCAGACGTGCGCGCTGCGCTGGAAAAAATCCTCGGTTAAGTTTTTTGCGTAGTGAACCTTTTATCAGGCCTGCCATTATCGTGTAGGCCTGATAAGCGCAGCGCCATCAGGCTATAGGTGCCGGATGGCGGCGTAAACGCTTTATCCGGCCTACGGGCATCGTTAGCGGCATCAGGCAAATTCTCGTCTTACCTCTCACAGCAATTAGTTCTTCTTCCTCTCTTTTCCGCTACAATTATCAACAATTTGAATCGATAAGAGGCGGTAATGCGTCAGACGAAAACCGGTATCCTGCTGGCAAATCTTGGCACTCCCGATGCCCCCACTCCGGCGGCAGTAACACGCTATCTCCGGCAATTCTTAAGCGATAAACGCGTCGTCGATACGCCCCGAGTGCTGTGGTGGCCGCTGCTGCGCGGCGTGATTTTGCCGCTTCGCGCCCCGCGTGTGGCAAAACTGTATCAGTCTGTCTGGATGGAAGGCGGCTCGCCGCTGATGGTTTATAGCCGTCAGCAGCAGCAGGCGCTTGCCGCACGCTTACCGGACACGCCTGTCGCGTTGGGTATGAGTTACGGCTCGCCGTCGCTGGAAAGCGCGGTAGACGAATTGCTGGCAAACCACGTTGATCACATTGTCGTGCTGCCGCTGTACCCGCAATATTCCTGCTCAACGGTTGCTGCCGTCTGGGATGAACTGGCGCGTATCCTTAAACGCAAACGCCGTATTCCCGGCATTTCATTTATTCGTGATTATGCCGACGACCGCGCCTATATTGACGCGCTGGCGAACAGTGCACGCGCCTCATTTGCGAAACATGGCGAACCGGATTTGCTGCTGTTGTCCTATCATGGTATTCCCCAGCGTTTTGCTGATGAAGGCGACGACTATCCGCAGCGCTGTCGCGATACCACCCGTGAGCTGGTTTCCGCGCTCGGTCTGCCGCCGGAAAAAGTAATGATGACCTTCCAGTCGCGCTTTGGCCGTGAGCCGTGGTTAACGCCCTATACTGATGAAACGCTCAAAATGTTGGGTGAGAAAGGGATGGGGCATATTCAGGTGATGTGCCCGGGTTTTGCGGCGGATTGTCTGGAGACGCTGGAAGAAATCGCGGTGCAGAATAAAGAGATCTTCCTCGAAGCGGGCGGCAAAAAGTATGAATATATTCCGGCGCTGAATGCCTCGCCGGAACATATCGATATGATGCTAAAACTTACGGAAGCGTACCGCTGATATTAGCGCAACTGCCTGGTAAAGAAGTCCGCGCCGTCGCGTAGCGCTTCATCGGCAGATTTCATCATGCGTGAGTAGTGCAGAAAGGCGTGCAGCGTGCCGGGATACATTTTGTATTCGCAGGGCTGCTGGTGCGCCTGAAGCGTCTGGAAGAGCAGACGGCTGTCGTCGATCAGCGGGTCAAACTCCGCGCCAGCGATAAAGCAGGGCGGCACGTCGCGCGTCAGGTCGTTGTTGAACAGGCAATAGTACGGCGACTCGCGATCGTCGGCATCTCGCAAATACATTTTTTCGTACATCTCCAAATCCTGGCGGCTGAGACCGTCCCACTCACCGCCCATCAGTCGACGACTCACCGAGTCCTGCAAGCCATACAGGCCGTACCACAACAGCACACCTGCCACTGTTCCACAGTGAATCTGCTTATCCCGCAACCACAGCGCGCTGGCGAGCGCCAGCAAGGCGCCAGCGGAATCGCCGGCAAAGCCAATTTGCGTCATGTTCAACTGATAGTCGTCCGCCTGCTGATAAAAGAACTGACAGGCAGCAATGATTTCTTCAAGAGCTTGCGGAAAGCGCGCTTCAGGCGAGAGCGAATAGTCGACGCCGATTACCGTACACTGGGTATAGCTTGCCAGCAGGCGCATGATGCGATCATGGGTATCCAGATTTCCGAGAATACAACCGCCACCGTGCAGGTAAAACAGCGTGGCATGGCTGTCCGGCGTTGGGCTATACAGGCGTGTTGTCACCTCTCCCCATGCCGTGGGGATGGCATATTCCCGCGTTGGCATTTTCGGTGCGTCCGCGTTCCAGAAACGGCGCTCAAGAATGTAGTGTTGGCGCATCGCTGGCACGTCATCCGCGGCAGGCCAGGGAGGCAAATCGTCCTGCCGGACATTCAGCACCGCGCGCATCTCGTCTGAAATACTCGCCAGTACGGGAAGTTTATTCTCTGGTTTCATAAAACGCTCCTTGTGAAATCGAACCATTGTAAAAGCTTTCGTCGTGGAAACTGCGATCCGTTCGTCCGTTATTGAAACTCTGTCGTCCTGAGGGGAATGTGCTACCATGCACCGCTCCGTTAGCCACCCGTAAAAACAGCCATGAAATTTCCCGGTAAACGCAAATCCAAACACTATTTTCCTGTCAATGCACGCGATCCGCTGTTGCAACAAATCCAGCCTGAAAACGAAACCAGCGCCGCCTGGGTGGTGGGGATCGATCAAACACTCGTGGATATTGAAGCGAAAGTCGATGACGCATTTGTGCAACGCTATGGACTGAGCGCCGGGCATTCACTGGTGATTGAGGATGATGTGGCGGAGGCGTTGTATCAGGAACTGGTGCGTGAAAATCTGATCACCCATCAGTTTGCCGGTGGCACCATTGGTAACACCATGCACAACTACTCCGTGCTGGCCGATGACCGTTCGGTGTTGCTGGGCGTGATGTGCAGCAACATCGAAATTGGTAGCTATGCCTACCGCTATCTGTGCAACACCTCCAGTCGGACCGACCTCAACTATCTGCAGGGCGTCGACGGGCCAATAGGCCGCTGCTTTACTCTGATAGGCGAATCCGGTGAGCGTACCTTCGCCATCAGCCCCGGGCACATGAATCAACTGCGCGCAGAAAGCATTCCGGAGGCGGTGATCGCCGGGGCATCGGCGCTGGTGCTGACCTCGTATCTGGTGCGCTGTAAGCCGGGCGAACCGATGCCGGAAGCCACCATGAAGGCTATTGAGTATGCGAAAAAACACAATGTGCCGGTGGTGCTGACGCTCGGAACCAAATTTGTCATCGCCGATAACCCACAGTGGTGGCAGGATTTCCTCAAAGAGAACGTTTCAATCCTGGCGATGAATGAAGAAGAGGCTGAAGCGCTGACCGGGGAAAACGATCCGCTGCTGGCGTCTGACAGAGCGCTGGACTGGGTTGATCTGGTGCTTTGTACCGCCGGACCGGTAGGGCTGTACATGGCGGGCTTTACCGAAGAGGAAGCCAAACGCAAAACCCAGCATCCGCTGCTGCCTGGTGCGATTGCTGAATTTAACCAGTATGAGTTCAGCCGCGCGATGCGCCATAAAGACTGTTGCAATCCACTACGCGTCTATTCTCATATCGCGCCGTATATGGGTGGCCCGGAAAAGATCATGAACACCAACGGCGCAGGCGATGGTGCGCTGGCGGCGCTTCTGCACGATATTACCGCCAACAGTTACCATCGCTCGAACGTGCCGAATTCCAGTAAGCATAAGTTCACCTGGCTGACCTATTCATCGCTCGCTCAGGTGTGTAAATATGCGAACCGTGTGAGTTATCAGGTGCTGAATCAGCACTCACCGCGGCTGACGCGTGGGTTGCCTGAGCGTGAAGATAGCCTCGAAGAGTCGTACTGGGATCGTTAAGTCCTCATGCCGGATGGCGGTGTAAACGCCTTACCCGGCCTACCGTTGCCGTTATCGGTGTCATCACGTAGGCCTGATAAGCGAAGCGCCATCAGGCAAAAATCCTCATGCTGGATGGCGGTGTAAACGCCTTATCCGGCCTACCGTTGCCGTTATCTGTGTCATTACGTAGGCCTGATAAGCGAAGCGCCATCAGGCAAAATCCTCATACCGGATGGCGGCGAAAACACCTTATCCGGCCTACCGTTGCCGTTATCTGTGTCATTATGTAGGCCTGATAAGCGAAGCGCCATCAGGCAAAAATCCTCATGCCGGATGGCGGCGTAAACGCCTTATCCGGCCTACCGTTGCCGTTATCGGTGTCATCACGTAGGCCTGATAAGCGAAGCGCCATCAGGCAAGAATCCTCATGCCGGATGGCGGCGAAAACGCCTTATCCGGTCTACCGTTGCCGTTATCGGTGTCATCACGTAGGCCTGATAAGCGAAGCGCCATCAGGCAAAAATCCTCATGCCGGATGGCGGCGTAAACGCCTTATCCGGCCTACAGACAGGACTCACCGTGCTGGGTAACGATGATCACCCCGTAACCACGTCACCCGCGGGAGGTGTTTCCAGCAGTTCCAGCATCGTTCGGGCGATTTCGCGCTCGCCCATCACGACCTGATTCGCTCCGCGTTCGGTAATGTATTCCACTTCATCGTCATAATGGGCACGGGCGATAATTTCAATATTCGGGCATTTTTCACGGGCAGAAGCGACAATTTCGCCAGCCTCATAGCCATTCGGGATCGTGAGGATTAGCCAGCGTGCGCACTCAAGATGTGCCAGAGTCATAATCTCTTCATTGGCGGCATTTCCCAGCACCGCGCGGATCCCGCGCTCGCGTAGCTCATCAACCCGGGTACGTGATGTTTCAATCACCACCAGTGGAATGCCCGCCTTCATCAGCTTCTCACCAAGCAAACTGCCGACGCGGCCAAAGCCGACCAGCAGCGCATGATTGCAGATATCCACCGGAATTTGCTTCTCTTCTTCGATAGCCTCTTCCAGCGTCTGCTCTTCCAGCGTCTCGGTTTTTGCCAGATATTTTTCCAGCAGCGCAAACAGCACCGGGTTGAGCATTATCGACAGGATCGCTCCTGCCAGCACCAGATTCTGCCCTTCCTGCGGCAGCAGGTTCAGCGCCATCCCCAGACCAGCGAGAATAAAGGCGAATTCACCAATCTGCGCCAGGCTGGCGGCGATGGTCAGCGCGGTACGCGGCGAGTGGCCAAACAGACGCACCAGGAAAAAGGCGGCGACCGACTTACCAAAGATAATGATGGCAAGCGTTGCCAGTACGGCCAGCGGTTGTTGGATCAGAATCAGCGGATCAAACAGCATACCGACGGAGACAAAGAACAGGACGGCAAACGCGTCGCGCAGCGGCAGGGTATCGTGGGCCGCGCGGTGACTCAGTTCTGATTCATTCAGCACCATACCGGCAAAGAACGCGCCCAGCGCGAAGGAAACATCAAACAGTTCAACGGCACCAAAAGCAATGCCCAGCGCCAGCGCCAGCACGGAAAGAGTAAACAGCTCGCGCGAGCCGGTTGCCGCGCTACGCGCCATAATCCACGGCACCAGACGGCGCCCCACCAACATCATGATAGCGATAAAGGCGATAACTTTACCGATGGTCATGCCCATGTCGACCGCCAGCGAGGCGAAGCCGACGTCACCTTTTTCCACCATTCCGGCAACGGCGGGTAGCAGCACCAGCGTCAGGACCATTACCAGATCTTCAACAATCAGCCAGCCGATGGCTATCTGCCCTCGCTGACTGTCGACAAGCTGCCGTTCCTCAAGCGCACGCAGCAGCACCACGGTACTGGCGGTTGAAAGACATAAACCAAAGACGATGCCGGTCATCAACGACCAACCCAGCACGGCGGAAAGCGCCATACCCAACAGCGTCGCCACGGCTATCTGGGCGATCGCGCCGGGAATGGCGATTGACTTTACCGCCATCAAATCCTTCAGTGAAAAGTGCAGACCGACACCGAACATCAGCAAAATAACGCCAAGTTCAGCGAGTTCCGGTGCCAGTTTAGTATCAGCGACAAAGCCTGGCGTAAAAGGACCAGCCAGAACGCCCGCTAACAGATATCCCACCAGAGGAGAAATACGCAGTTTGTTGGCAAGCATGCCGAGTATAAAAGCGAGCACAAGGCCGCCAACAATGGTGGTGATAAGCGGGGTGGCGTGATGCATTCCGTCTCCTTTGGTAGCTGATTTCCACGATTTCAGGTAATAGTTTATGACAATTTTGATTATTATGTTTATGAATAATTGTTGAATTTTGAATAAAACTGCAATTCGAGGCGAAAAAGGCACGGATCGGAAAACGTGTGGGCTGGAGAGAGAGCAAAGGCTTATGGCAGCAGGCTGTGAGGGCGGCTAAAGTTTAGCTTTAGCCGCAAGAAATTCAGGATTTATGCCGGTTATCAGGCAGGAATATGGTCAGTATCCCAAGAAGTGGCAGGAAAGCACAGATTTTATAGACTAACTCGATACTGGTATGGTCTGCGATCAGACCTAATACCGCTGCTCCCAGACCACCCATTCCGAAGGCGAAACCAAAAAACAGACCAGAAACCATGCCGATACGACCCGGGAGTAGCTCCTGTGCATACACCAGAATGGCGGAAAACGCAGAGGCGAGGATAAAACCAATGATCACCGTTAAAATGCCGGTCCAGTGCAGCGTGGCATAAGGCAAAACTAGCGTAAACGGCGCAACACCGAGGATAGAGCCCCAAATTACATATTTTCTGCCAATCTTATCGCCTAAAGGCCCGCCGATTACCGTTCCTGCCGCTACTGCAAACAGGAAGGCAAAGAGGTGAAACTGGGCGTTTTGTACCGATAATCCGAATTTTTGCATCAGATAAAAGGTGTAATAGCTGCTGATACTCGCCATATAGAAGTATTTGGAGAAAATCAGAATTAGCAGGACGCTGACGGCGAGGATCACCTTATTGCGCGGCAGTGGATTGATAACCGTTGCTTTTGGTTTTCCCTTGCTCATGCGCTGCTGCGCAGCATACCAGCGGCTGATCTGCGCCAGCACGACAATGGCCAGTAGCGCGGCGAGGACAAACCAGGCCACATTGCCTTTACCGTAAGGGGCGATAATCACCGCCGCCAGCAACGGGCCAAGGGAGCTGCCGAAGTTACCGCCTACCTGGAAGATGGACTGGGCAAGACCGTGACGTCCACCCGAGGCCATACGCGCCACGCGAGAGGATTCCGGGTGAAATACTGAAGAGCCGGTGCCGACCAACGCGGCGGCCAGCAGCACGGTGGCAAAACTGCCCGCCATTGCCAGCAGCACCAGACCGCTCAGCGTAAAGCACATGCCAATCGGCAGTGACCACGGCATTGGGTATTTGTCGGTCCAGTAGCCAACCACCGGCTGCAGCAGCGAAGAGGCCAACTGGAAGGTCAGGGTGATCATCCCTATCTGCATAAAGGTCAGTGAGAATTCGGACTGTAAGAGCGGATAGATCGCCAGAATTAACGACTGAATCATGTCATTAAGCAGGTGAGAAAGACTGATCGCGCCTAAAATGCCGAACGACGTACGGGCTTTAGCCACTGGCGCGGACGCACCAGGTGCTGGCTGGGTTTGTTCACTCATTGCCATAAAAAGTCACTTCTGTCTGATTTGCGATGTATGCGCTTTAGCCTTCACGCTACCCGGATGCAGCGTGAATACGGTTGCGCACAGGGGAATATCGTCATTGTGATTATTACCTGACTAACATACCTGCGGACACGGTTTGAAGGAAGTCTCAATTCTGAAAACTTATTCGACTATTATTTCAGATAATTGTAATTTCAGCCGAGTGAAGGAATCAGGGAGAGAAACATGAAATTTTTGAAACGGGGTGTGGCGCTGGCACTGTTCGCCGCATTCACGCTGGCAAGTCAGCCTGCTCAGGCTTACGAAAAAGATAAAACCTATAAAATCACCATTCTCCATACCAACGATCATCATGGCCATTTCTGGCGCAGCGAATACGGTGAGTACGGTCTGTCGGCACAAAAAACGCTGGTGGACGGGATTCGTCGGGAGGTGGCTGCCGAAGGCGGGAGCGTCCTGCTGCTGTCGGGCGGCGATATCAACACCGGCGTACCCGAATCGGATCTACAGGATGCTGAACCTGACTTTCGTGGGATGAACCTGATCGGTTATGACGCAATGGCGGTCGGCAACCACGAATTTGATAATCCGCTCACCGTGCTGCGCCAGCAGGAAAAATGGGCGAAGTTCCCGTTTCTCTCAGCCAACATCTACCAGAAAAGCACCGGCGAACGCCTGTTTAAACCCTGGGCGATTTTCAAACGCCAGGATTTGAAAATCGCGGTCATCGGTCTGACCACCGATGACACGGCGAAAATCGGCAACCCTGAATTTTTCACTGATATCGAATTCCGCAAGCCAGCGGAAGAGGCAAAGGTGGTCATTCAGGAACTGCAAATGAATGAAAAGCCCGACATCATGATTGCGACCACTCATATGGGCCATTATGACAACGGCAACCACGGTTCAAATGCGCCGGGCGATGTCGAAATGGCGCGGAGTCTGCCAGCGGGTGCGCTGGCGATGATTGTGGGTGGTCACTCACAGGACCCGGTGTGCATGGCTGCGGAAAACAAAAAGCAGGTCGATTACGTTCCCGGTACACCTTGCGCGCCGGACAAACAGAACGGCATCTGGATTGTTCAGGCTCACGAATGGGGGAAATACGTGGGCCGCGCGGACTTTGAGTTCCGCAACGGCGAGATGAAAATGGTCAACTACCAGCTCATTCCGGTAAACCTGAAGAAGAAAGTGACCTGGGAAGACGGGAAAAGTGAGCGCGTACTTTACACCCCGGAAATCGCTGAAAATGCGCAGATGCTCTCGCTGCTGTCACCGTTCCAGAATAAAGGTAAAGCCCAACTGGATGTGAAAATCGGTACGGTGAACGAACGTCTGGAGGGGGATCGCAGCAAAGTTCGTTTCGAACAAACCAATATGGGACACCTGATTCTGGCGGCGCAAATGGCGCGTACCGGTGCGGATTTCGGCGTCATGAGCGGCGGCGGCATTCGTGACTCGATTGACGGCGGGGATATCACCTATAAAAGCGTGCTGAAGGTTCAGCCGTTTGGCAACGTTGTCGTCTATGCCGATATGAACGGTCAGGACGTGACGGACTACCTGACCGCTGTAGCACAGATGAAACCGGACTCCGGCGCCTATCCGCAGTTTGCCAACGTCAGTTTTGTCGCGAAAGACGGTAAGCTCAACGCTCTGAAAATTAACGGCGAACCGGTTGACCCGGCGAAAACCTACCGTATGGCGACGCTCAGTTTTAACGCCACCGGCGGCGACGGCTATCCGCGCATTGATAACAAACCGGGGTACGTCAATACCGGTTTTATCGATGCGGAGGTGCTGAAGGAATACATCCAAAAAAACTCACCGCTGGATGCGAACGCGTATGCGCCGAAGGGGGAAGTCAGCTGGCAGTAACCAGGCGGAGTGCCGGATGGTGGTGCGGGCACCTTATCCGGCCGACAGGTCAGTACGGTTTCCAGGCCGGATAAGACGCGTTCGTCGCCATCCGGCACAAATACGCATTTAGTCCCGGCGGGCGATATCGGCGAATTTCGCGCCCAGAATAGTGGCCAAATCGCCTGCCGCCAGTTCAATGTCCAGTCCGCGTTTACCGCCAGAGATAAAAATGGTGTCAAACGTCCGGGCTGGCGCATCGATCAGCGTCGGCAACCGTTTTTTCTGCCCCAGCGGACTGATCCCACCGACCAGATAACCGGTTGTGCGTTGCGCAACCAGCGGATCGGCCATATCAACCTTTTTTGCGCCCAGCTCCCTGGCGACTTTTTTCAGATCCAGTTGCCCGGCTACGGGGGTGACCGCAACCGCCAGATGTTTCATATCGCCATTCACGGCAACCAGCAGCGTTTTGTACACCTGATCGGCATTTAACCCTAACTTGCGCACTACCTCATCACCGAAGTTGGTCTCGGCGGGGTCGTGGTCGTAGGTATGGATCCTGAACGAAATATTATTTTTTTCGAGTAATTTAACGGCGGGTGTCATAACTATTTTTCCTGGCTAAACCAAATGACAAGTCAAGCGTATCTCTGACGAAGGTTCGAAATATAGTACCATCTTGCGCAATTATGTTGGCAGGATGCAGAGTTTGAGCGACAATCGACATACACCGTCGCATTAAGCGACGGGATAATAATAATGATGAAATTCCTCTTTGACGGGCCAATAGAAATATTGGCCACTTTTTTTATCGCATCAGCTCCACTAAATTCCCTTCTCCATAAAGGTGCAGTGCACCGACGGCGACTACATAGCGCCCCGCCGGCAGCGCCGACAAACGTTCCCGCCAGGCGATATTGCGCTGATGCATCAGCACATCGTACAGCGACTGACTGAAGGTGTTCGGCAGAGTCAGGTGATTGTCGTACGGCGGGGAGTCAAGCCACCAGCTCATCATCTGTTGCAACAGACGGGCATTGGTATGCCAGTGCGTTAGCGTATCCTCCAGCAGCGCCAGGCCGTTATCCGGCAACTCACACAACAGTGCAATCTGGCTGGCAGCACCTTCCAGTTCAATCACCGGTTTTGCTGCCTTTTTAGCGGCCTGCAACAGTTGATAATCAATACCGTACTCCGGGCGTAACCCCAACTGCTGCGCCTGAGTCGCCTGTAATACCATTGCGATTTGCCACAGCGGTTGCGTAGAGAACAGGGAAGGAGAGATCCCCAGTTCATCGGTCGCGCTATACAGATTGCGCAACTGCGCCTCGCTGATGCGTTCTTCCAGCGCGGCAAATTCGGGTAGGTCGGCAAAAGGGCTGTCATTGCCGGAGACGTCGGCTTCAACAATTAACGCATCGGCGTTGTGAAGCTTTTTGAGCAGCCTGGCAGGAAGAGGGGACATGTCGCGGCTGCCCATATGAATGCTGCCAATCAGATGGAAATGGCGGTGGCCGGGCAATGAAACATCAATGGCGGGCCAGGCATAGCGATTGCCGGATAACCCAGCGAAGAACGTTTTTACCTGGTAAAACAGATCCATGCGGCCTCCCTAAGTCATTCCCCATGCTAGCGCGTGGTCCGGGAGTGCGCAATGTGTGAATTGCCGGATGGTGGCGCTAAAGCGCCTCATCCGGCCTTGCCGTTTCACATTCACGCAGTAGGCCGGATAAGCGTCAGCGCCATCCGGCATCGCTTACTCTTTCGGTTTAAAACGCAGCAGTCGGTTCGCGTTGCTCACCACGGTAATGGAGGAGAGCGCCATTGCCGCGCCAGCTACCACCGGGTTGAGCAGCGTTCCGGTGAACGGCCACAGGATGCCCGCCGCAACCGGGATCCCGATGCTGTTGTAAATAAACGCTCCGAGCAGGTTCTGCTTCATATTACGCAGCGTCGCGCGGGAGATGGACAGCGCATCCGCTACGCCCATCAGACTGTGACGCATTAGCGTGATCGCCGCGGTTTCAATCGCCACGTCGCTGCCACCGCCCATCGCAATCCCAACATCCGCCTGTGCCAGCGCGGGAGCGTCGTTGATGCCGTCACCGACCATCGCCACCTGGCGGCCCTGACTTTGCAGACGCTTAATGGCATCGGCCTTACCGTCCGGCAGAACGCCGGCAATGACCTCATCAATCCCCGCTTCTTTGGCGATCGCATTAGCGGTTGTGGGGTTATCACCGGTTAGCATCACCAGACGATAGCCAGCGCGGTGCAACCGCTGAAGGGCTGCCACGCTGTCGCTACGCAAAGGATCGCGCACGGCCAGCAGTGCCGCTGCTTTGCCATCAATTGCCAGTAGCACCGGTGTAGCGCCCTGAGAGGCCTGGGCAGACATCTCGGCTTCCAGTTCGCGGGTATCCACCTGCTGTTCGTTCAGCAGAGCCTGATTACCTAACAGCAGCGTGTGACCTTGCGCTTCGCCGCTAACGCCTAATCCCCGCAGAGTACGGAAACCATTAACCTGCGGCAGTGCCACGTCACCGGCTTTGTCGAGAATTGCCCGTGCCAGCGGGTGGCTGGAACCTTGCTCAAGCGCGGCGGCGAGGCGTAACGCCTGTGCCTCGTCGATATCGCCAACGGTCTTAACCGCCACCACCTGCGGTTTACCTTCGGTCAACGTCCCGGTTTTATCAAAGACGACCGTGTCGAGTGTGCTGGCGCGTTGCAGCGCATCGGCATCGCGTACCAGTACACCAAACTCTGCGGCACGTCCGACGCCGGAAATGATCGACATCGGTGTCGCCAGACCCAGCGCACACGGACAGGCAATAATCAGTACCGTGGTTGCAATCACCAGGGTATAGACAATTTGTGGAGCCGGGCCGAAGAAGTACCAGATGCCCGCGCTGATCAGCGCAATCACGACCACAACCGGAACAAACACCGCGGAAATTTTATCGGCCATCTGACCGATTTCCGGCTTACTGCTCTGCGCCTGGCGCACCATACGGATAATGCGCGACAGGGTAGTGTGGCTGCCTACCGCGCTGGCGCGGAACAGCACGCTGCCATCCTGCACGACGGTCCCGGCATGCACGCTGTCGCCTTCCCCTTTTTGTTGCGGGATAGGTTCACCGGTGAGCATTGCTTCATCAAGCCAGGCTTCACCCTGGGTGATTTCACCGTCAACCGGGACGCGGTCGCCGGTGGTCAGACGCAACAGCATACCTGGCTGAACCTCTGCCAGCGGTACGCTTTTTTCACCGTCTTCTGTCACCACTCGCGCCGTTGGCGGCGTGAGATCGAGTAATTTTTCCAGCGCCTTAGACGAACGCTGACGCGCGCGGGCTTCCAGCATGTGTCCGAGGTTAATCAGACCAATGATCATCGCGCTGGCTTCATAATAAAGATGACGCGCTTCCATCGGGAACCACTGCGGCCACAGGTTAACGCTCATTGAGTACAACCAGGCGACGCCGGTCCCCAACGCGACCAGGGTGTCCATGGTGGCAGTGCCATTCATCAGGCTTTTCCACGCGCTGCGGTAAAAATGTCCACCGGCAAACACCATCACGGCGAGCGTCGCCAGACCAATCGCCAGCCACAGACTGCGGTTGTCGGCGGTCACCATCATGTTATCGCCCATCATTCCCCAGACCATCACCGGCACACCCACCAGCAGGGCGACAATCGCCTGCCAGCGGAAACGTTTCATCGTGGCGATGGCGGTTTCCTGCTGACGCTCCCGGCGTTTGATATCATCTTCAATCGCCTCCGCGCCATAGCCGGCTTTTTCCACCGCCTGGACTAAATCGGCGGCGGACGCACTGCCCATCACCAGCGCAGTACGTTCCGCGAGGTTTACCCGTGCCTGTGTGACCCCCGGGACGCTTTGCAGCGCATTCTGTACCCGGGAAACACAGCTGGCGCAGCTCATGCCGCTTAGCAGCAGCTGTTGGCTCTCATCTTCAACCGTTGCTGCCGGAAGCTCAGGAGGGACCGCTGCCAGCGCTTCCGACGGGATTGATGACTCCGTCAGCGGTTTAGCCTTTGGGTGGCTTAACTCTGCGCCGTAACCGGCTTGTTTGATGGTGTCGATAAGCGCTTCGGCGCTGGCAGTACCGGTGACATGCGCTTCGGTAATGGTGACTTCTGCTTGTTCAACGTCCGGGCGCTGTTCAAGACTCTCTTTTACGCGTTTGACGCAGTGACCGCAGGACAGGCCGTCCAGAGTCAGGTCGATAGTTTGAGACATCACTCCACTCCTTTATAACAGGGATTAACTGACTGTGATAAAGGTTAAACCTTCCAGCAAGGGGAAGGTCAAGTGTTTAAATTGCTGATTGACAGGAATTTAAAATTAGCGTCCATACTTCGACAAAAGTGTCCATATTACAATGACAAAGCTGTGAGCCGATGCGTAAGTCACAACAGTGATGATTCACCATTGATGAAAGAGATGTTAACATCCACAAAAGTAATGAGATTAAACAAGAAAAATAATGAAATATATACTTGAATATGGATTCTATCTTAGCATATTAATTGTGACCGTCTATATTACATCGAGGTCTTTGGGTATTAAACCGCAAAAGCATAAGTATGCTGCTCTTGATGGTTTGCGCGGAATTTGCGCTGCTATGGTTGCCGTCTTTCATTTATATTGGCGTGCTGGCGGGGAATCTGATTTCTATTGGTCTCTTGATTATATTGCTAGTAATATTAAAAGATCTATATATTTAACTGGTGAGTTATCTGTCGGTGTGTTTTTTATGCTTTCTGCATTTCTATTTTTTAGAAAAGCACTTGCGGAATCATTTAATGTTAAAGATTTCGCTATTTCACGGTTTATGAGGATATACCCACCAGTAATTGCAACGTTGTTTATAATTTACATTACAACATTTATCATGAGTGTGGGGGGACACACTCCTGTTTGGGAATGGTTTATATCGTCACTTCCTTTTATTTTCAAGGCACCCGGAGCGGATATCAATGGTATGTCTCTTCAGATTGCCACGTCTGGTGTTTTTTGGACATTAGTGTGGGAGTTACGCCTGTACTTTGCGATACCATTTATATATATAATTATGAAAAAAATAAAGTATAAGGAAGTATTTGTCGTTTCTCTAATGGTGCTTGTCTTAGGTTATAAATATCTCATTGGTAATGAGCAGTACTTGAGTTATATCATGTATTTTCTTGCGGGTTTTTTGGTTGCAACAATAAAAACCAACAAAAGGCCGTCAGATCTAATATGCGTATTGTTGCTTTTTTTAGCCTTATATTTTACCAGGCATGCTTATAACACAACAACTCCACTTTATATGTTTGTTGTGTTTTATACAATTAAGTGCGGGTGTGATTACTTTGGATTGCTAACTTCACGTCCCATTACTATGCTTGGAACATGTAGCTTTTCTCTTTATTTAATACACGGGATTACTCAAACAATATCGAAACATTATTTATATAGTTATGGTGATTATATTTGGCAAATTTGCGCCATGGTTACAGCGGGTATAGTTGCGCCTGTTATGTATAAGTATGTTGAGAGTAGAAGCACTGTGTTCAAACGGCGGTACGAACAGGCAGCAAAGCAATAAGCTTTTCCCTTTTGCCCTGTGTTGTGTAGGCATCAGTATGCGGTCAGTATGTTCCGCAAAACGACGCTAGCGGGCGCGGTTTAGCGCTACGCTGCACTGTTTACTGGATGCGGTGAGCTAGACTTCCCTGTGTGGAATGTCCGCATAGTGTCCTTACACTGGGACCAATACGGGTGTTTTGAGGGCGAGTTAAGTTTAAAAATACTGAATTGGCGCAGTGCCTTGCGGTACTGCGCTTCTTGAAAACCTTCCAGCAAGGGGAAGGTCAAGGGATTTATTGTCACCCTGTTTTTTTAATGTTCCAGTGCGATAGCGCAAACATGATCGAGCGTAGAAAGATTGTTGTAAAGTTCCGGTAAGGTCATTTTTTTTCTAATCACGACTTTAAGGTTAACTTCTATTTTTCCCTTTTTGACATCGCGGATGGTGATCGCTTCAATAATGTTTTTTTGCTGATTAATACTTTCTACCAGCGTTTGTAGCCCGGATTTTTCGTCAAGAATAACGCGAATTTTTACTTTACCTGGCAATTGATTTTTGGTTTGTAAAAAGATAACAAAATAGCTGAGTTTTATGGCCAGCAGGAATAAACCCGTGGCAAGCAGAGCATGCATATAAAAACCAGCGCCACTGGTAATTCCCACACCTGCTGAAGCCCAAACGATAGCGGCGGTTGTTAACCCGGATATGGCGTCATCATGGCGATGAAGGATAACTCCCGCACCGAGAAAGCCTACGCCGCTGATAATTTGCGCGGCCAGACGCATCGGATCGCTACGTATATTCATCGAGATTTCCGCGTAATACTCTGCGGACTGAATAGAGACAACTGTGAGAACGCAGCTGGCGACGGAAATAATGACGCACGTTTTAAATCCGACAGGCTTTCCTTTCGATTCCCTTTCCAGACCGATGATCCCACCGAGGATAAAAGCGACGCAAATTTTGCCCAGGGTAATTAACAGAGATTCTCCTTCACCGAATAAGAGGAAGGATAACGTATTCATATTTCCTCCGGAAAAACTCACTCCGAACAGCGTACAACGGTCTCCATTTCTGACCCGTAACGCTATGCGCGGTAGGTATGGATATAGTGCTCAATCAGCGAAAGAAGTCGCGGGTTATCGATGCTTTGCAGAATTTTTATCCGCTTACCTGTTGGTTCCGGGATCCCCACATTAAGGCGCAATGTGTCACGTCCATAGCGACAGGTCATACCGCGCGTAATGCCTTCAAGAGAAACATCCAGATAATCTTCCTCCATCGTGGCAAGAGAGGGTTCCAGTAACCAGGCAACGGTTAACGCGTCGTGGATCCAGCATCCGGGAAGATTGCGGGTTTGCATCGAGTAGGTGATCCACGGGCGAATGGTCTGCGCCAGATAGCGGCTAAGTCCGTTTTCAGCTTTTGCCAGACGATCCAAATCGGCGTGAAGCATTTGGGTTTTTGTTGTCACATCCATCGGCACCAGCGTGACGGGCGCACCGCTGGTGAGCACCGCATGAGCCGCCTCAGGGTCCAGACCAAAATTGGTATCTTTCAGGTAGCCCGGAACATTGAATACGCCGCCCATAACGACGATATTTTTGACCGAGTGAACAATCTCCGGGTAAAGCTGCAGGGCAATAGCCACATTGGTGAGAGGGCCGGTAGCAACCAGTGTGATTTCGCCGGGGTTATGACAGATGAGTTCACCCATTGCCTCAGGCGCATGGGGTTTCACCTTCTGGCACAACGCCGGGGCAGGAACATTCGACCAGAGTTGTCGTAAGCCAGCATAATCAACGCCATGATCCAATTTCTCACGCCACGGTTGCGGATCTTCCCGGAGCGCACGAGAGGCACCACGGTAGAGCGCGACGGGAATACCCAGTTGCGTAATCAGATCATTAGCGACGGCATATCCCACGTCTACCGGCGTATTTCCTGCAACAGTGGTGATCATCTCCAAATCGATTTGCGGAGCGGCAATCGCCAGCGCCAGCGCCAGGCCGTCATCGATATTGGCGCCGGGAATGCCATTGCCCGGATCACAGTCAATAATGATGCGCATCGATTCATTCTTCTGTTGTTTCGGGTTGTACTTTATGTCCCTGGCAGCCACACGATTCTCCTGTTCGTAAATAAAACTCAAATTCAACGCGGCGAACCTCGCCATCCCAATTCTTTAGCATGTCAATGGCTGCACGGGCCATCTTATCGACCGGTTGTCGGACAGCGGTTAAAGAAGGGACGTTGTAAGCCGATTCTTGTGTTGCGTTAAAGCAGACCAGAGCCACATCTTCAGGAACGCGCAACCCGTGTTCCGCCAGCGCGCGTAAACAACCGAGCGCCTGCTGCTCATTCGTCGCGAACAGCGCGCGCGGCGGCTGGCTCTGCAGCATACGTTTTGTCGCCTCGTAACCTCCGGCGCGGGTATAGTTGGTCGAAAAAATCCATGAGGGATTGACCACTAACGATGAGGCTTCCAGCGCCTGCTGCCAGCCCCGGATACGATCCTGCGTATTCAGCATTTCACGTGGACCACAAATGATACCGATGTCGCGGTATCCGTGATCAATAAGATGTTGTGTGACCTGCATCGCCGCCAGTTGTTCATCAACCTGGATAACGCTGACGTTAAGTCCGGGATCCACGCGATCGAGCATGACGCAGGGCGTACCGCTCTCCTGAATCAAATTGATATAAGGATGGCGATCAACGCTGGTGTAGATCAGTCCGTCAACCTGGCGGTGCAGCATATTATTAATCAGTTCACGTTCACGGCAGCTATTGTCGCCAGCATCACCCAGCAGGAGTACTTTGCCATCAGCAAATGCTTCGTGTTGCAGAGCATGAGCCATAGAGGCGATAAACGGGTTCGAGATGTCCGGTGCGACAAGCCCATACGTTTGTGTACTCCCTGAAGCGAGCGCGCGAGCGATGCCATTGGGTCGATAGCCGGTTTTCTTAATGGCCTGCAGGACACGTTGTCGGGTCGCCTCGGCAACGGGACGCGGACCATTATTAATAACGTAACTCACGACAGCGACGGATGTTCCCGCTTCTTTTGCCACGTCAGAACGTGTTACGCGTTGTGAATGTGATTGAGTCACGAGGCACCTACCTGATTGCGTTCAGAGTGATTTTTTCCAGACAGCATAAGGCGTTATGACCCAAAAATCTTGGGTAAAGAACGCGTATCTCACGTTCTGCGGCCTCAAATTGCATCCTCGGGTAAGTTAAGATCCCGCCCGCGGGTCTCTGGAGCAAAGAAAGTGGTTACCAGTCCAATTGCGGCCATCAGGGCAAAGTAAAGCGCGATCGGCCACCAGTGTCCGTAAAACGAGAGCAGTGCAGAGGCGATAAGCGGCGCCGTCCCGCCAGACATAATCGAACCGAGCTCTTTGGCAAACGCCATTTTGGTATAACGATTTGTGACACCGAAAAGCTCAACGCCCCATGCAGCCTGAACACCGAAAATACCCAGTGACGCGATGCCCATCCCGGTAATGATCGTTGGGATAACAATCCACGGCTCACGGGAATCCAGCAGCATAAATGCCGGAAAGGCATACAGGATCAGTAATAAGCAGAACCAACGATAGATGATCCGTCTGCCGAATCGATCGGAAAGCCAGCCCGCCAGAGGAATAATGGCGAATCCCAGAACCGATGCGATAAACACCGCCACGGTCGGCACAGACTTATCCACCATCAGCACTTTAGCGACGTAGCCAATGATAAATCCCTGAGCGAGGTAGGAGGGGCCATTCTCGCCTATGCGTAATCCAACCATGGTCCAGAACGCACGGGTCCGTTTCCAGAAGCTACGTGTGTCATGTTGTTGCTGCGCTTTTCCCTCGCGAAGAACCTTTTCTCGCTCGGCCTGCAGAAGGGCTTTTTGACGTTCAAAGACGGGCGTTTCGCGCATATGGCGACGAATTAATAGCGCTGCGGCGGCAATAAGAATGCTGCAAAGAAAAGGAATACGCCATCCCCAGCTTAATAAGTCATCTTTGTCCATTTGCAGGACGATGAGCCAAACCAGCGAAGCCAGTAATGTTCCGCTGTTCGAGCCCAGCGCGATAATCGAAGAAACCAGCCCACGGCGTTTTACGGGAGCATACTCACCGAGCATCACGGTACCGCCTGAAAGCTCCGCTCCGGCCCCCAGGCCCTGAGAAAATCGAAGAATTACCAGACATACCGGCGCCCAGACGCCAATCTGGGCGTAGCTTGGAATTAAACCGATTAGCATGGTCGACATGCCCATCAATCCAATGGTGATAACCATGACAATCTTGCGGCCATGTTTATCGCCTATCCAGCCGAACAGCAATGCACCGATAGGGCGAGCAATAAACCCAACAGAATAGGCGGCAAAGCTGGAAAGTAACGCCATGACCGGTGTCGCTTCCGGAAAAAAAACATCGCCAAAGATAATGCCTGCGGCAAGGCCGTACAGAGCAAAGTCGGCATACTCCATCGTGGTGCCTAACCAGCAGGAAAAGGTGGCTCGCCAAAACTCGCGGCGTCCCTCGGGGGTTTCCAGCCGCTCCTGAGCGGCCTGTTGGTTATCCGTCAGGGGAACAGAGGATGAATGCGTGTTCATAAGAACTCCTTGAAGTTATCTGTCGACATACGTCACAGGTTGATACGCTTCGTGTTCTACTCGCGTAGATATTATGTTTTTACCGGAGATAAATAAATCTACCCGCGTAGAATGACCAGCTAAAAGAACTGAAATTGCGAAAGCGATCACTTATAACAAGCCATTGTTACAAAAAAAGGTCTCACGGCTTCGATGTTCTTCACTGTTTATGACGTTCGAACGATCGGCGGTTTCGGGGAAAATTTGAACGTGGCAGAGATGTCGCTTATCGCGAATGAAATGAGATGGGGCTGTTGGCATCAACAGGGATGAGGGTGTGCGGTGTCAGCCACAAGTACGTTATAATGACGCCATGCCACAGCTTAAGATGCGGAGGATGTGTGAATATCAGCGATGTTGCTAAAAAAACCGGTTTAACCACAAAAGCGATTCGCTTTTATGAAGAAAAAGGGCTGGTCACGCCGCCGCTGCGTAGCGAAAACGGTTATCGCACTTACGGGCAACAGCATCTCAATGAACTGACGCTACTGCGCCAGGCGCGTCAGGTCGGATTCAACCTTGAAGAGTGTGGCGAGCTGGTGAACCTGTTTAACGATCCAGGACGTCACAGCGCGGATGTCAAAAAGCGGACGCTGGAGAAAGTGGCGGAAATTGAGCGCCATATCAGCGAACTACAGTCAATGCGCGTACAGTTGCTGACGCTGGCGGAGTCATGTCCGGGCGATGACAGCGCGGAATGCCCTATTATCGACAACCTTTCTGGCTGTTGCTACCACAAGGCGCAGGCTTAACGTCTGAGAAAATAAAAAGCGAATGCTCGTGGAGCACTCGCCTGTTGTGCCTAAGCGCCTGGTAGACCCTCACGTCATTTCTGTCATCGGGGAAGGGGTCTGATATAGAGCGTGATACCTTCAACGGCGATCACTTCAACGCGGGTTCCGGCAGGCAGATCTTCAATGGCATTTACCGGCCACGAACTGTCGCCAACTCTGATATGTCCGCGTCCGTTGACCAGATCGGTTTCCAGCACATACCGACGGCCGACCAGTTGCTGGCCGCGCTGGTTGAGCTGACTGTCCGCCGGTTTTTGTTCACGCACACGTTTTGCCAGCCACTTCCACCAGAGCCAGGCGGCAAGCAGCGTTAAGACGGCAAAGATAACGCCCTGCCACTCCCAGTCGACGGGCAACAGCCAGACCAGAATACCGGTAATGACCGCCGCGACCCCGCTCCATAACAGATAACCGTTGCCGCCCAGCATCTCAGCAGCCAGAAGCAGACCGCCGAGGCTGAGCCAGAAAATATGGGGATGCCCCACAATCATCTCGATCATTATTTCTTCCGTTCGCTGGCGCTGTCCTTGATCAGTTCAGTGATCCCGGCAATGGAGCCCATCAGGCTGCTGGCATCCAGTGGCATCATCACCACCTTACTGTTACTGGACGAGCCGATTTGTTGTAGCGCTTCGGTATATTTCTGCGCCACAAAGTAGTTCACTGCCTGAATATCACCGGAGGCGATCGCTTCAGACACCATTTTGGTCGCGCGGGCTTCCGCTTCGGCGGAACGTTCGCGGGCTTCTGCCTGTAAAAAGGCGGACTGACGTTCCCCTTCAGCTTTCAGGATCTGCGACTGTTTTTCCCCTTCCGCCTTGAGGATTTCCGCCTGGCGCACCCCTTCGGCTTCCAGAATATAGGCACGTTTGGTACGTTCCGCTTTCATCTGGGCGTTCATGGAGGAGATCAGTTCAGCCGGTGGGCGAACATCGCGAATTTCGATACGGGTGACTTTAATGCCCCAGGGATTGGTGGCCTCATCGACGATGTGCAGCAGACGCGTGTTGATACTGTCACGCTGGGAGAGCATCTCATCAAGCTCCATCGAACCCAGAACGGTACGGATGTTGGTCATGGTCAGGTTGATGATCGCCAGCTCCAGATTGCTAACCTCATAGGCCGCACGCGGCGCGTCGATCACCTGAATAAAACAGACGGCGTCGATAGTGACGTTGGCGTTATCTTTCGAGATAACTTCCTGTGAAGGAATATCCAGCACCTGTTCCATCATATTGATTTTGCGGCCAACGCGATCCATGAACGGTACGACAAGACTTAAGCCTGGTTGCAGCGTTTTGGTATAGCGACCAAACCGCTCGACCGTCCACTGGTATCCCTGGGGGACAATTTTCACGCCGGCTCCGACGATCACCAGCGCGACAAAAATGAGAATAGGAATAACGATAAGCATTGAAAAACCTCCTGTTGAACTGTCCATGATGTCGTGATTAGCGACGTTACTCTTGAAATTATACCTGATTCATTAAAGAGAGTTCCCCTCCCGTTAATTAGAGGGATACACTATTTTGCGATAAAACGCGAAAACAGGATAGACAATGCGTACAAATAGCATTTTGCTGCAGGTAAACAATGTGGGTTACCAGGTTGGGACCACGAAAATTCTGAATAACATCCGTTTTGACTTACGTCCCGGTGAATTTAAATTAATTACCGGGCCTTCCGGATGCGGGAAAAGCACTTTACTGAAGATTATCGCGTCATTGCTCAGTCCGAATAGCGGTGAGATCCTCTTTGCCGGAGAGAACATCACCACCCTCAACCCAGAGAATTATCGCCAGCAGGTCTCCTATTGCGCCCAGACGCCCGCGCTGTTTGGCGATACCGTCTACGATAATCTGATTTTCCCCTGGCAGATCCGACATCAGCATCCGGAATCCGGGGCCTTTGTGGCTGACCTGGCCCGCTTTCAGTTGCCGGAAACGATACTGACGAAAAATATCAACGAGCTCTCCGGTGGAGAGAAACAGCGTATTTCCCTGATCCGCAATTTACAATTTTTACCGCAGGTCTTACTGCTTGATGAAATCACCAGCGCGCTGGATGAAAGCAATAAGCGCAACGTGAATGAGATTATTCATCACTATGCTCGCGATAAGAAGATTGGCGTACTGTGGGTCACTCACGATAAAGACGAAATTAATCATGCGGATAAAATAATCACCCTGATGCCGCATGCCGGAGAAATGCAGGAAGCGTGCAATGAATGAACATAATATTACCAACGAGTCACTGGCATTAGCGATGATGCTGGTGGTAGTGGCGATGCTGATAAGCCACAAAGAGAAACTGGCGCTGGAGAAAGATATTCTCTGGAGCGTCGCGCGTGCGGTCGTTCAGCTTATTATTGTCGGCTATGTGCTGAAATATATCTTCGCGGTGAATCATGTCGTCCTGACGCTGCTGATGGTACTGTTTATCTGTTTTAACGCCGCGTATAACGCGCAGAAACGCAGTAAATATATTGATAAAGCGTTTCTTTCCTCGTTTATCGCCATTACGACAGGGGCGGGTTTAACGCTGACGGTACTGGTTTTATCCGGGTCGATTGAGTTTATTCCCATGCAGGTCATTCCGATTGCCGGGATGATCGCGGGCAATGCGATGGTGGCTGTCGGGTTGTGCTACAACAATCTCGGTCAGCGTTTCAGCAGTGAACAGCAGCAGATTCAGGAAAAGCTCAGTCTGGGCGCTACGCCGAAAATGGCGTCTGCCGGCTTGATCCGCGACAGCATTCGCGCCTCGCTGATCCCAACGATCGACTCCGCGAAAACGGTTGGACTGGTGAGTTTGCCGGGGATGATGTCAGGGCTGATCTTTGCCGGTATCGATCCGGTCAAAGCGATTAAATATCAGATTATGGTGACCTTTATGTTGCTTTCAACGGCGAGCCTGTCGACCATCATTGCCTGCTATTTAACCTATCGGAAGTTTTATAACTCGCGCCACCAACTGGTGGTGACGCATTTAAGGAAATCGTAACCGGGGCTTGCGTAGGCCCGATAAGCGTAGCGCCATCGGGCAACGTCAATCAGTACAACAGCGCGTAGAGCTGACGGCGATATTTCGATGCCAGCGCATCGCCAGTACCCAGCGCAGCGAGAATTTCCTGGAACGTTTTACGCGCCTGACCGTCGGCGGCGGCGAGATCTTTTTTCAGATGGCTGAACAGCAGTTCCAGCGCTTCTTCGTTACGTCCCACCTGATGCAGTTGCAGTGCCAGCTGCGCTGCCAGTGCGGCATCCTGCGGGTTATCCGCCACCTGTTGCTGCAACTGTTGGATCTCCGGCGTATCCGCTGCTTGTTTCAGTAGTTCAATCTGCGCGACCAGTCCCTGATAGCGGGTATCCTGATCCTGAAGCGGGATAGTTTTTAATACCGCTTCTGCCTCTTCAGAGCGATTGAGGGCAATTTGCGTTTCCGCCAGCAGGAGGCCAATTTCACCGTTCTGCTCAGACAATTGCCAGGCATCTTTCAGCAGTGGCAGGGCTTCAATGTAGTTGCCTTCCTGCATCAGTTGCATGGCTTGCTGCGCTTTCAGTTCTTCTTCACGCGGCAATACTTTGTCGAGCAGGGCGCGAATCGCCTCTTCTGGCTGCGGTCCCTGGAAGCCGTCAACCGGCTGACCATTCTGGAACAGATAGACGGTCGGAATAGCGCGCAGACCAAACTGCGAGGCGATCATCTGCTCAGCATCGCAGTCGAGCTTCGCCAGAATGAACTGGCCGTTGTACTGCGCGGCAAGACTTTCCAGCACTGGCGTCAGTTGCAGGCAGTGCTGGCTGCGTTCAGACCAAAAGTAAAACAGGACCGGCGTGGTCATCGACTGTTCTAAGGTCTGTTGCAGGTTCGATTCGTTAATGTTGACAATATTCTGTGTGGACATGGAGTCACTCTCTTGTGTCGATTTCTTTTTTACATGGGGGCTGAGACGTACGCTTCAACTCATCCGTGCAAAATTTTGTCCATCAGGCGTCCCGGCAGCAGGCGTTTGAGCAGCATAACGGCCCAGGTGACCAGCGTGACCGGATAACGGAGTTTGGGTTTATCGCTGATAAAAGCATGGCGCACTTTGGCGACCACGGCTTCAGGATCGAGCGTAAAACGGGCGGCAATACCGGGGTTTTCCACCGGTTTGTCGCTCTCGGTCTGGTTAACGTTTTCAGTAAAGCGCGTGCGGATGGGGCCTGGTTCAATCAGGCTGACGTTTATTCCGCTGTGGCGCAGCTCCATGCGCAATGCATCTGACCAGGCTTCCAGCGCGTATTTACTGGCCGCATAGGCACCGCGCCCGGGCGTTGAGATAAGCCCCATCACTGAGGAGGTCATCACGATACGACCTTCGCCGTGCGGCAGCATAGCCGGTAAAAGACGCATAGTAAGCTGATGCGCGCCAAAGAAATTGGTGGAAAATTGCTGCTCCATCTGCTCGCGGCTGATGGTGGTAAGCGGACCGTAAACGCCGTATCCGGCATTATTAAAGATCCCGTATAAGCAGTTATCGGTCAGGGCGATCACCTCGTCAGCGGCGCGATCCACGCTTTCGGGCGAGTCGAGATCAATCAACACGCCGGTGAAACCCATGTTATTCATGCGCGTGACGTCGTCGGGTTTGCGGCAGCCGGCGAGAACCTGAAAGCCCTGGCGCTTTAGCTCCAGCGCGCTTTCCAGACCGATTCCGCTGGAACATCCTGTTATTAAGACCGATTTTTGCATAACTTTACCTGTCAGGATCTCCGTTGAATTAAGACTCGTGGTTTACTAAAGGACTCAACTGCTTCGCCATCCAGTCGGCGATAAACGGCTGGGCATCGCGGTTAGGATGAATACCATCATCCTGCATCCATTGCGGTTTTAGATAGACCTCTTCCATAAAAAAGGGTAACAGAGGAATATCAAACTCACTGGCGAGCTTTGGATAGAGCGCGCTAAAGGTTTCATTATACCGACGACCGTAGTTGGCGGGCAGACGAATTTGCATCAGCAACGGTTTGGCGTTTGCCGCCTTAACCGCTTGCACAATGGTGCGCAGCGTCTGTTCGGTCTGTTGTGGCGCAAAGCCGCGCAGTCCATCGTTACCACCCAGCTCAATCAGCACCCAGCTCGGTTGATGCTGTTTTAGCAGTGCAGGCAGACGCGCCAGCGCTTGCCGGGAGGTGTCGCCGCTAATGCTGGCATTCACCACCGTGGTTTTGCTCTGCCATTTATCGTTGAGCAGCGCAGGCCAGGCGGCATTTGCGGACATGCGGTATCCGGCGCTCAGGCTGTCACCGAGGATTAACAACGTGTCAGCCGCAGCGGCCCGACAGGTAAACAGGATCAGGAACAGGAAAGGCAAATGCCAGCGGAAAACATTGTTGAAGTTCATCATCTTAAGAAGTCCGTCGGTCAGGGGGAGCACGAGCTTTCCATCCTTACCGGAGTTGACCTGGTTGTCAAACGCGCCGAGACCATTGCGCTGATTGGCGAGTCGGGTTCAGGTAAATCCACGCTGCTGGCGATCCTCGCCGGACTGGACGATGGTAGCGACGGCGACGTTTATCTGGTCGGTAAACCGTTGCATCAAATGGATGAAGAGGCCAGGGCCCAACTGCGTGCGCAACATGTCGGCTTTGTCTTTCAGTCGTTTATGTTGATTCCCACGCTGAACGCGCTGGAAAACGTCGAACTTCCTGCGCTGCTACGCGGCGAAAACAGCGGACAAAGCAAAGCCGGGGCGAAAGCGCTGCTTGAGCAACTGGGACTGGGTAAGCGTCTGGATCATCTTCCGGCGCAGCTCTCCGGCGGTGAGCAGCAGCGCGTGGCGCTGGCGCGCGCCTTTAACGGTCGTCCGGACGTCCTGTTTGCGGATGAGCCGACGGGGAATCTCGACCGACAGACCGGCGAGAAAATTGCCGATCTGCTCTTTTCTCTTAACCGCGAACACGGCACCACGCTGATTCTGGTGACTCACGATCCGCAACTGGCGGCGCGCTGCAACCGGCGACTGCGTCTGGTGAACGGGCAGTTGCAGGAGGAGGCATGATCGCACGCTGGTTCTGGCGCGAATGGCGTTCGCCGTCGCTGTTGATTGTCTGGCTGGCGTTGAGTCTGGCGGTGGCCTGTGTGCTGGCGCTGGGCAATATCAGCGACCGTATGGAAAAAGGGCTGAGTCAGCAAAGTCGTGAGTTTATGGCGGGTGACCGGGCACTGCGCAGTTCTCGCGAGGTGCCGCAGGCGTGGATTGACGAAGCGCGTCAGCGCGGTCTGAAGGTCGGAGAACAACTGACCTTTGCCACCATGACCTTTGCCGGCGACACGCCACAACTGGCGAATGTCAAAGCGGTTGATGATATCTACCCAATGTACGGTGAACTGGAAACCAACCCGCCAGGGCTCAAGCCACAGCAGGGAACGGTACTGCTGGCGCCGCGACTGATGGCGTTGCTGAACCTGAAAACCGGCGACACCCTTGATGTCGGTGATGCCACGCTGCGCATTGCCGGTGAAGTCGTACAAGAGCCGGACGCCGGTTTTAACCCCTTCCAGATGGCGCCGCGTCTGTTAATGAATACGGCGGATGTCGCGAAAACCGGCGCCGTGCAGCCCGGCAGCCGCGTCACATGGCGTTATAAATTTGGCGGCACGCCGCAACAGCTTGATGGCTATGAAAAGTGGTTGCTACCGCAGCTGAAGCCGGAGCATCGATGGTACGGACTTGAACAGGATGAAGGCGCGCTGGGGAAATCCCTTGAGCGTTCGCAACAATTTCTTCTTCTTTCGGCACTGTTAACATTGCTGCTGGCCGTCGCTGCCGTGGCGGTGGCGATGAATCACTACTGTCGCAGCCGTTACGATCTGGTGGCGATTCTGAAGACGCTCGGCGCGGGCAGGGCGCAACTGCGAAAACTGATTGTCGGGCAGTGGATGATGGTGTTGGCGCTTTCCGCCGTGACGGGCGGGGCAATCGGTCTGCTATTTGAAAAGATGCTGATGGTGCTGCTCAAACCGGTGTTGCCCGCCGCGCTGCCGCCTGCCAGTTTCTGGCCGTGGATCTGGGCGCTGGGCACCATGACGGTGATCTCGTTGTTGGTCGGTTTGCGTCCGTATCGCTTGTTATTAGCCACCCAGCCTCTGCGCGTGTTGCGTCGTGACGTGGTGGCCAACGTCTGGCCGCTGAAATTCTATTTGCCTGTCGTGACCGTGGTGGTGGTGCTGTTACTGGCCGGACTCATGGGTGGAAGTCCGTTGCTGTGGGCAGTGCTGGCAGGTGCAGTGGTACTGGCTCTGCTGTGTGGCGTATTGGGCTGGATGCTGCTGAACGTGCTGCGCGGGATGACGCTGTCGTCGCTGCCGCTGCGCCTCGCGGTCAGTCGCCTGCTACGCCAGCCGTGGTCGACGCTGAGTCAACTGTCAGCGTTTTCGCTGTCGTTTATGCTGCTGGCGCTGCTGCTGGTTTTACGCGGTGACCTGCTGGATCGCTGGCAGCAGCAGCTTCCGCCGGAAAGTCCCAACTATTTTCTGATCAACATTGCCCCGGATCAGGTGCCGCAGGTGAAAGCATTTCTCTCCGAGCATCAGGTGATCCCGGAAGCGTTCTACCCGATTGTGCGGGCGCGGTTAACGGCGATCAATAACACGCCGACCGAAGGCGGGCAGGATGAGTCCCTGAACCGTGAGCTGAATCTGACCTGGCAGGATGCCCGTCCCGACCACAACCCCATCACCGCCGGTAACTGGCCGCCAGAAAAAGGCGAAGTGTCGATGGAAGAGGGGCTGGCAAAACGGCTTAACATCTCGCTCGGCGACAGCGTAACCTTTATGGGCGACACCCAGGAGTTCAGCGCGAAAGTGACCAGTTTGCGCCGGGTCGACTGGGAAAGCCTGCGACCTAACTTTTTCTTTATCTTCCCCTCCGGCGCGCTGGAGGGTCAGCCGCAGAGCTGGCTGACAAGCTTTCGCTGGGAGAACGGCAACGGCATGCTGACGCAACTGAACCGTGAGTTCCCGACGATTAGTCTGTTAGACATCGGCGCGATCCTCAGGCAGGTCGGGCAGGTGCTGGAACAGGTCAGTCGGGCGCTGGAGGTCATGGTCGTTCTGGTGACCGCCTGCGGCATGCTACTGTTACTGGCGCAGGTACAGGTCGGTATGCGTCAGCGTCATCAGGAGCTGGTGGTCTGGCGTACGTTAGGCGCGGGCAAGAAACTTCTGCGCACTACGTTGTGGTGTGAATTTGCCATGCTGGGGCTGGTCTCCGGGCTGGTGGCGGCTATTGGCGCGGAAACGGCGCTGGCGGTGCTGCAAACCCGGGTGTTTGACTTCCCGTGGGAACCTGACTGGCGCTTGTGGATTGTCCTGCCTGTCTGCGGCGCGCTTTTGCTATCCGCTTGCGGCGGCTGGCTTGGCGTTCGTCTGTTGAAAGGGAAAGCACTATTCCGTCAGTTTACTGTTTAACCCCGTGATAATGACGCGCCGGTTTTTATGCTGGCGCGTACTTTCTTAGTAGCATAAATTGATAATCCCTCGCTGTTTAACGGCACAAATCATTAAAAACCCGCCAACACGTCAGTGTTAATACCAGTTAATATTCAATTGCTGAATAGTTAGCAGGAAATCTATCAAGGAAAAATAATGACTATAAAAACAACAGCGCTGGCGGCATCGATCGGCGCAGCAGTGGCATTGACGTCTTTCGCCTCTCAGGCGGAAATCACGATTCTGAAACAAGATCCGCTGGCGGGCAATCCGCTGAGCCGTCTCAACTTTACCGTTGGCGGGAGTATCCGTCCTCAGTTCCAGAATATGACGGGTGACGACGGCGCAAATGGCTATAAGCGTAATGGCTTCGATGGCGGCACCCGTTTCCGCTTCGCGGCAGATTACTATCTGTTTGATGACATCAGTTGGATCAGCTTCTATGAGCTGGGCGTGAACATTCCGGCGCAGTTCAACTGGGACAACCACTACGCAGACGGCGCGCACGATACCACCCGCCGTATGCTGTACACCGGTCTGAAGAGCGATACCTGGGGTACGCTGACCTTCGGTCAACAGAACAGCATTTACTACGATGTGGTCGGTGCGAAAACCGATATCTGGGACTACGACATGATTGGTCAGGCGCCGGGTAACGGGATTAACGGCGACTATGACGGTTCTTACCGTTCACGCAAGATGCTGAAATATAAGAAAACGGTCGGCGATGTTGATCTCTACGCCTCTTATCTGTTCAGCGACGACTACAACCCGAACAACGGCCTGAACTACAAGCGTAAAGGCGGTGGTTCACTGGGCGCGGATTATCATATTACTGACGATCTGAGCTGGGGTACGGCGTGGAACTACACCCGTGCGGAAATGCGCGGTAACGGCAACAAAACGTACGATCAGAACATCGTCGGTACGGCACTGAGCTGGACGCCGGATAACTGGACCTTATCGCTTGGCGGCGGCTGGTATCAGAACTTTATGACCACCAAAAAAGTGTCTGTTAACGACTACTTTGCCGGTGACGCATGGGGGCTGGAATACTTTGCGGGCTATACCTTCCCAATCAACCAGTATGCACTGAAATCCGTTCAGCCGTATTTCATGGGTGATCGCATTGAATACGTGAATGGCCGCAATTACCTGCGTACTGACAACGGCGTGGGTATCAGCTTCCAGCTGGATTACGGTTTCCGTGTTGATTACGAACACGTCTTTACCTCCAGCACTGACAACCTGGGTGATATGAACCTGGTGCGTCTGCGTTACGACTTCTGAGTCTGATGCCAGGCCCGGTGACGCTGACGCTTACCGGGCCTACAAATGATCACTATCCGGCATTTTTCAACCGCGCAACCACGCTTCAACCTCTTCAAACGTCCCGCGGAACACAATTTTCCTGGCTTTCTTTTCCAGTTGATAGCGATACATCGGATCGTAATACTCTTCCAGCAGCGGCACTAACCAACTGAAATGTGCTTCGGTGCTGCCGGTCTGACGCTGTGCCTCCAGCGCCACGTCCAGCCTGGCGGTTAACTCGTTAAACCGCTGCAACCCCAGGCGCCGTTGAATGGCAAAAAGCCCATGATGCAGATAGTTGCTGTATTCCTGCCATCCCGGCTCTTCGCCATAGGCATGGGTGAAATCATGATGCATACGCACAAAATACTCTTCCCGCAGACGCTCAAGACGCCGCTCGAACGGATCGTCAATTACCGCGATAGTGGCCTGCGTCATGCGCTCGCGCAGGCATTCCGGCAGATGGTTAGCGCCAATCATCCGGCCTTCATCTTCCAGTACCCAACGTGAAGCCTGCTTTTTAAGCAGCGTTACCGCCAGCAGATTTTCGAAACTCGCCTGACTGAGCTGGGGTTCCAGCGTGCGACCAAATGAGGAGCCGCGATGGTGCGCCAGACCTTCGAGATCTACTCCGTTTTCCTGCTTTTGCACCAGTTGCGTTTTGCCATTGCCGGTGCAGCCGCCAATCAGCACGATCGGTTTTTGGACCTGTTCTTCTGTGGCAACAATGGCGGCCTGGCGTAGCGCCTTGTAGCCACCCTTGATTAACGGGTAATCCACGCCAGACTCGCGTAACCATTGCTGGACAATGTGCGAACGCTGACCGCCCCGGGCGCAGCACAGATAACCCTGCGGGTGTTGACGGCAGGCTTCGCGCCAGGCATCCAGACGTTGCTGGCGAATCTCGCCGCTGACCCGTTGATGACCGAGTTCAAGTGCGGCCTCCGGTCCCTGACGTTTATAGCAAGTGCCTACGGCGGCGCGTTCCTCATCATTCATTAAGGGCAGGTTTATGGCGCCCGGCATTGCGCCCTGTTGAAATTCAACAGGCGCACGGACATCGATTAAGGGCGTACCGGCGATAAGAATCGCGCGATAGTCCGTTCCATCGTTCATGTGAAATCCTGAAAAGACAAACAGCAATGGACGGGATTTTACGCGCTGAAGGAGAGGGCGGGGAAGCAGAAGTTAAGCTTCTCCGCATGATAAAGCTTATTTGAGCTGCGTTTGCGCCCAGAGGATACCACTGGCGTATTCCGTCGGCAGCAGCGGTGCGAGGGCTTCCAGTGTGGCGCTCAGGCGCGCAGTATCACTGTCGGTCAGGTTCAGGTGACCCACTTTACGTCCCGGACGCACCTCTTTGTCGTACCAGTGCAGGTGCACTAACGGCAGTTTCAGCCAGTCATAATTGAGATCGCTGCCAATCAGGTTCACCATCACCGAGGGGCTATTGACGACAGGTGTTGGCAGCGGCAGACCGGTAATTGCGCGCAGATGCAGCTCAAACTGGCTGATGCTGGCACCGTTTTGCGTCCAGTGACCGCTGTTATGCACGCGGGGTGCCAGTTCGTTGATCAGCAGCCCGTCCGGTGTGACGAAACACTCCATCGCCATCACGCCAACGTAATCCAGTTCCTGCATGATGGCCGAAAGCATCGATTCGGCCTGAGCCTGTTGCTTCGCGTTAGCCTGCGGGAAGGCGACGCTGGTCCGCAGAATGCCGTCCTGATGCAGGTTACGGGTCAACGGATAGAACACGGCGCTGCCATCGTGCGCACGTGCGCCCACAAGTGACACTTCGCCTGAGAAATTGATCCCCTGCTCGACAATGCACTCGCCGTAGTTATCGTCCGGCAGCTGATCGGTTTCATCGGCGCGTAAACGCCACTGACCACGACCGTCATAACCGCCGACGCGACGCTTGACGATCGCCAGTTCGCCTAAACGGGCAAAGAGGGCAGGCCATTCGCTTTTGTCGGCCAGCAATTGCCACGGCGCGGTCGCAAGACCGAGCTTATCAAATAGCTGTTTTTGCGTCAGACGGTCAGCAATGATCGGAAATACGTCGCGGTTAACAAACGCGGGATGACGCGCCAGTTCACGCGTTAACGCGGTTTCCGGCCAACGCTCGATTTCTGCGGTGATCACGCTCTGCTGAACAGGCACGGCGGCGGGTTCTGCATCCAGCCCAACCGGCCAGACGGCGATGCCCAGCGGTTCACCGGCCTGACGCAACATACGTCCTAACTGACCGTTGCCGAGTACGCAAACCTGTTTCATGCCGCACCTCGCGGGTCCGGATTTTCCAGCACTTCATCCGTTTGCGCCTTGCGCCACTCGTTCAGGCGCTGATGTAATGCCTTATCATGCGTCGCCAGAATCTGCGCCGCCAACAGCGCCGCGTTAGCTGCACCCGCTTTACCTATCGCCAGCGTACCGACCGGAATACCGCGCGGCATCTGCACGATAGAGTACAGGCTGTCGACGCCGCTCAGCGCCGCGCTTTGTACCGGAACGCCCAGTACCGGCACCAGCGTTTTCGCCGCAATCATACCTGGAAGATGAGCGGCGCCACCCGCGCCAGCAATGATCACCTGATAACCGTTCTCTTCCGCGCTTTCGGCAAAGCTGAACAGCTTATCGGGGGTGCGGTGGGCAGAAACCACTTCAACGTGGTGCGGAACATCCAGGATTTCGAAAATTTCGGCGGCGAACTGCATGGTAGCCCAGTCGCTTTTGGACCCCATCACGATGGCGACACGCGCCGGATTATTGCGGGAAGACATGCGTCGGAAAACTCCTGTGGTGCGGGACACGCTGCTTTTGAGGCCACAGAGAATAACATGATACGACGGCAAGGAAAACGGTTGCGTAGCTGGATTTTAAGGCTTCCTGCAACGTCAAAAGAGATTTTGCTGGAAACGTACCGGTTCTAACAGAAGTGGATCAACCCCCTCTGTGCCCCCTGATAAAAAGGGACTCAGTGGATCATGCTTTTTGAAATTGCTGTTGGCTTGATTCTGATTGTAAGTCGCGTAGCAATATTGGCATCCATGCAGGCAGGTGTTGTAGGCACCGATGTCTGTACTTTTGACACATCCACAGGCCTCCCGTTGACCTGTATCTTTGTTATTGGGTATTAATAAGCCAAACAAGTCATTAATGAGCGCCTCATCAATACACTTACCGTGCTGAATTCCCTGCCCGGTAAGATTGACTTCTTCTGCACAGGAGTAAATATCCAGTCCGTGTTGCCGGGCAATATCCGCCAGTTTTTGCGACAGCGATAAGCAGAGTTCCTGGTTTTTCGTGATATCGCTGTAAATAAGTGAATCAATCGCCTTCAGGTTTTTTTCCGTCTTTTGATAAAAATCAGCGAAGCTAATCACGACGCGGCGGGTATGACCTTCTAATTCGGTGGCGATTTTACTGAACAACCGGATATGTTCATCAAACGGGAGGAGATTTGAAAACAAAATGGGGTCGTAGCGCCAGATGACTTTTTCAGGGCCTACTTTTGCTGACAGTCGTTTGAATACGTCGAGCGCTTTATGCGGATTTAAGGTTTTAGACTCAATCAGCCGCGGATAACCGGTGAGGGTGAACTGGAAATAAAAACGGTGACCGATGTCAGTGAGCTCATCGATATAGGGAAGCAGTTTCGTGGGGTTGCGTGTCCAGAATACTATCGCATCAACATCTTCTGGCAGCAATGACACCCGAGAAATCTGGTGATAGTTAAAGGGATTCCGGGTTAGCAAAAACCCCTCGCGAATGCGGTTCATTAACCACTCACTGTAGAAAGCGGGTATATCGGTGCGACGGCTGGCACTAATGATCATCGCGAGTATTCCAGTATTTGAAAATTCATGTAACTGTTGGTTAGTACCGGACTATGAACAACTCTACACTCACAGTCATATTTATCTTTGTCTTCACAAAGGCGTATATCTTGTGGGTAGTCGAAAGAACAATCAATTCCTTTTAATCCCTGGCGCTCACGAGTGCCAGAATAAAAGGTATCACCACTTTTGTCAGTGGTTTTAAATCCGGCGGCTAACATTGCCTCATGAAATTGTGAAAAAATATCAACATGATGTTTGTTTAGTTTGTGATCTACAGTTATAAAGGAATTTAGAAAATAAATAGTGTCATTTCTTGTTTTTGCAATTTTAGCAGCAAAAGAGGGAATGTCTATGTTTTCAGCAATGTCACCTAATGATTTCGGGAAGATAAAAACATCGATATCCTTAAGGAAACTCTCTCTAATTGAATCAATTGACTTAGTACGTAAGTATATATTATCTTCGCTTGCTGGCAATAGTGTTCTCGTTTTCCATTGGCAAATATCAAAACCATAATATTCGAAATCAATATTGCCTAAATTATGTAATAATGCAAAGTAGTCAGGGTATAGTCCACAACCAAACGAAGCAATTTCTACACGTTTTGTTTTTTTAAGTGCGAGTCTCTTTGAAAGTTTGTCTGCAAGTATGCAATATTCAAAATAATAAGCGGGGATATATTTTAAGGCATATATTTTTTGATAGATTGCATCATCGTAGTTTTCATTTACAGGCGAAATGTCTGAGTATTCACATAATACACCATCCTGCATGATGCTGGCATGAAAATTATAAACTACGTCATGAATAAAATCACGGTCTATGTTCATAATGATCTCTTGAAAATTATTTTCCCCAGCTTAGCTTTATGAATAAAATGTATTATGATCTAAATCATTAATTTAACGAAAAGTATTTCTAAAACGGAAACGTAACAAGCTCCACATCGTCCGGGGTGACTTTGACCATCGATCCTTCGGTATGCCAGGCTCCTAACACGATGCGAAAGGCGGGTTCGCCATTCGCCGTGAGCGGGTGAACATCAGGACGGTGAGTATGGCCGTGAATCAGCCACTGAACGTGGTGTTTTTCCATCTTTGTGATCACCGCATGTTGGTTGACGTCCATAATTTCCAGCGATTTGCTGCTGTTGGCGGCTTTGCTGTCGGCACGCATTCGGGCGGCCACGCGTTTGCGGATAAACAGCGGCAGGGCGAGAAACAGCGTTTGCAGCCAGCGCTGATGGACTTTTGCGCGAAACGCCTGATAACCCGCGTCATCGGTGCATAGCGTATCACCGTGCATAATAAGCACCGGGCGACCGTACAGTTCGAGCACTTTTTCCTCGGGGAGCAACGTCATGCCGCTTTCGCAGGCGAAGCGTTTGCCAATCAGGAAGTCACGATTACCGTGAATGAAGAAACAGGGGACGCCGGAATCAACAACCGCTTTAATGGCGGCGGCTATTTCATGGTGTAACGGGTTGGGATCGTCATCGCCAATCCAGGCTTCGAACAGGTCGCCCAGGATATACAATGCGTCGGCCTGACGGGCTTCACCCGCTAAAAAGCGCAGAAAACCGGCGGTGATCGCCGGTTCTTCCGTGCAGAGATGAAGATCTGCAATAAACAGTGTCGCCACGATTACTCGCTGACGGTCACGTTTTCGATAATGACGTCTTCTTTCGGTACGTCCTGGTGCATGCCGCTGCGACCGGTGGAAACCCCTTTAATTTTGTCAACCACGTCCATGCCTTCAACCACTTCGGCAAATACACAGTAGCCCCAGCCCTGCATGCTTTCGGCGGAGAAGTTCAGGAAGTCGTTGTCAGCCACGTTGATGAAGAACTGAGCTGTTGCGGAGTGCGGAGCCTGAGTACGCGCCATTGCAAGCGTACCACGGGTGTTTTTCAGACCGTTGTTGGCTTCGTTCTTGATAGCCTCTTTAGTGGCTTTCTGTTTCATGCCAGGTTCAAAACCGCCGCCCTGAATCATAAAACCGTTGATCACACGGTGGAAAATGGTGTTGTTGTAAAAACCTTCGCGGCAGTAGTCCAGGAAGTTTTTAACTGTTTCAGGCGCTTTATCATCAAACGTTTTGATTACGATATCGCCGTGATTAGTGTGGAAAGTAACCATTTTTGCATCCTGTTCCGAGATTGTGGTGCTTTAACCCAGCTAAGGGTCAGAGTTAGGGGTGTGTTATAGCATAACCGCAGGCTGCGATCACCTCGCAAAGTGTGCTGCTTCCGGTCCAAATTATGGTTATTATACAGACTTTATTATCCACACACGTCTTACACGGAATCTTCGATGTTAAAAATCTTTAATACACTGACGCGCCAAAAAGAGGAATTCAAACCTATTCATGCCGGGGAAGTCGGCATGTACGTGTGTGGTATTACCGTTTACGATCTCTGTCACATTGGTCATGGCCGTACGTTTGTGGCGTTTGACGTGGTGGCACGCTATCTGCGCTTCCTGGGCTACAAACTGAAGTACGTGCGTAACATCACCGATATCGACGATAAAATCATTAAGCGTGCGAATGAAAACGGCGAAAGTTTTGTGGCGTTGGTGGATCGTATGATCGCCGAAATGCACAACGATTTTGATGCGCTGAATATTCTGCGTCCGGATCTGGAGCCGCGCGCGACTCACCATATCGCTGAAATCATTGAAATCACGCAACAGCTGATTGCTAAAGGTCACGCCTATGTGGCGGATAACGGCGACGTAATGTTCGATGTCCCGACCGACCCGAACTACGGTCAACTGTCGCGCCAGGATCTGGACCAACTGCAGGCCGGTGCGCGTGTGGATGTGGTCGATGTGAAACGTAACCCGATGGACTTCGTGCTGTGGAAAATGTCCAAAGAGGGCGAGCCGAGCTGGCCATCACCGTGGGGCGCAGGTCGTCCGGGCTGGCACATTGAATGTTCCGCGATGAACTGCAAACAGCTGGGTAATCATTTTGATATCCACGGCGGCGGTTCTGATCTGATGTTCCCGCACCACGAAAACGAAATCGCTCAGTCCACCTGCGCGCACGACGGTGAGTACGTGAACTACTGGATGCACTCCGGGATGGTGATGGTTGACCGTGAGAAGATGTCCAAATCGCTGGGTAACTTCTTTACCGTGCGTGACGTGCTGAAGTATTACGATGCGGAAACGGTGCGCTACTTCCTGATGTCCGGCCACTATCGTAGCCAGTTGAACTACAGCGAAGAGAACCTGAAGCAGGCGCGTTCTGCGCTGGAGCGCCTGTACACTGCGCTGCGCGGGACAGATACGTCGGTCGCGCCAGCCGGTGGCGAGGCATTTGAAGCGCGCTTTGTTGAGGCGATGAATGACGATTTCAACACCCCGGAAGCCTACTCCGTACTGTTTGATATGGCGCGTGAAGTGAACCGTCTGAAGAGCGAAGATATGGCTGCCGCAAACGCAATGGCCTCTCACCTGCGTAAGATTTCAGGTGTGCTGGGACTGCTGGAGCAGGAGCCGGACGCGTTTCTGCAAAGCGGCGCACAGGCGGACGACGGTGAAGTTGCAGAAATAGAGGCGCTGATTCAGGCGCGACTGGATGCCCGTAAAGCAAAAGACTGGGCGGCAGCGGATGCAGCACGTGATCGTCTCAATGAGATGGGCATCGTGCTGGAAGATGGCCCGCAGGGGACCACCTGGCGTCGTAAGTAATTACCTGAATTGCCGGATGGCGGCTCACGCCTTATCCGGCCTACGATGGAATGATCGGTAGGCCTGATAAGCGTAGCGCCATCAGGCACTATTAATGACGTCTGTACCACCAGAGCACACCCATCATCATAACTCCCGGTAGCCATACCCATAATAATTCCGAAAATATCACCTGATGCCCGTACGGTGTGTTATAGCGCGACAGGGCAAACGGCGCGACCTTAATCACCTGCCACGGCGCGAAAAAGCGTTCGTCCGACCACGGCCACAGCCAGCCAACACCTTTACCGCCGGTAGTGATCGAATCCAGCAAACTGTGTGACAGCAGCGAAACCGTCAAAAACAACCAACAGCGCAGTAATCCGGCTTTAAACCATCGTCGCCCCATCCACACGCAGAGCAGCGGAACCACTAATGCGAACAGCAGCGAATGGGTAAATCCGCGGTGTCCGAACACGTTCCCGTAGGTCACGCCGAATTTGAACGAAAGAACGTCGGCGTCCGGCAGCATCGCAAGCGCGATCCCGGCAAAGAGTAAGCGTGGGGGAATCACTTTCAGTCCCAGACCGAGTCCCAGGCAAATCGGGACGGCGGCGTGTGTAATAACGGTAGGCATTGGCATTAACCCTGGCAAATCATAGCAATATAGCAGTGGCAAGCGGGGAGAGGAGGCGGGTGAATTCCGAAATTACGCCGATTCGCGCACGACCAGTTGACCGGAAAGGGTAATGCGCTGGGTTTGCAGATCCGGTTCCTTCAATTTGCGAATCATAAGGAACGCCGCCTGGCGCCCGGTCTCTTCACTGGCAGATGAAACATAGGTCAATGATGGTGACGTCAGATTCACATGGAGCATGTCTTCAAAACCAATCAGGGCGACCTGCTGTGTGAGGAAAACATCTTTCCCAACCGTGCGTCCAACCTGATGAATGCCGGAGATAGAACCAATCATCGCGGCAGGAGAATGACAGAGCAGGGCGGTGAATGTGTTGTTCTTTTCCAGTAACTGACGCGTGGCGAGCCCCGCCGCCAGAGTGTCGTCACTACAGGCCGGCGCGGACTCCTCGCGAAACACCAGGCCGTTTTGTGTCATTGCATTGCGAAAACCCAGCAGCCGTTGTTCACGAATGTGGCAGCCTTCCTGACCGCCGATATAGGCGATGTTACGGTGTCCACGCTCAATGAGATAACGAGCTGCCAGGTTTGCGGCCTGGCGATTATCGCGCATCACCAGATTGCACTTGTCTTCCAGTAACGACTGAGACACCACCACCAGCGGCAGCGGGCAGTGGCGGATTTTTTCCGGCAATGTTGAGGCACGATTATCGGAGGCGAGGTAAATCACCCCGGCAACGCCCTGCTGTTTAAACGACAACAAGCAACGTTCCAGGTGATCGTTATCGTTGAGCGGTTGACCGAGAAAAACCATAAAACCGTGTTTTTCCAGTTCCTGAACAAGGCTTGCCATGACCTTGATGGAAAAGCTGTCGCTGAAATCGCGCAGGATCAGGCCGATCAGATTAGAGGTGTTGGCGCGAAGATTTGCCGCGGCGATGTTATGAACATACCCAAGCGTATTGATAGCAGCATGGACCTTCTCAATGGTTGCCTCTGAGATTTTCCCTTTCTGGCGTAGCACCAGAGAGACGGTTGAAACCGAAACGCCCGCCTGCTTTGCGACATCAATAATGCTGACTTTCTTCAAAATCGCTCCCTGAAAAATACCGGTTATCAGCCTGATACAACAACGTCTCCCAGACTACAGGAGACGTGTCATTCAGACATCTTATTATTTGCCGATCATCGTGGACATGGTCTGGGCGATAAACTGTGCTCTGGCACCGAAAATCACCTGGATACCATTATCCCCGACAAAGACCACGCCGCGCGCGCCGAGACTGTTGAGCCCGTCTTTATCGACCACGTCGCTTTTCGCCACTTCCAGACGCAGACGGGTAATGCAGGAGCCGACGGAGTCGATATTCTGCGCACCGCCCAGCAGTCCAATGATTTCAGTGGCAATCTCTGTATCCGTCTTATCGTTTGCATTAGCGGTCACTTCGGTACGGCCTGGCGTTTTGATATCGAAACGGCGAATGACAAAGCGGAAGGTAAAGTAGTAAATCAGCGCCATTGGCACGCCGATGATAATGGCGTTCAGGAAGTTGGTCTGATAGCCATTGAAGGACGGCAGAATGCCAAACGACAGGTAGTCGATGAAACCGGCGGAAAACGATTTGGCAATATGCGCATGCAGCAGGTACATGGTCATATAGGCCAGACCCGCCATCACGGCGTTGAAGACGTACAGAATTGGCGCCACGAAAATAAAGGTGAACTCAACCGGCTCGGTGATCCCTGTCAGGAAGCAGGTGAGTGCCGCCGAGAACAGAATACCGGCGGCAATTTTCTTATTCTTCGTGTGCGCTTCGTGATACATCGCCAGACAGGCCGCAGGCAGCGCGAACAGCATCAGCGGGAACTCACCCTGCATGAACTTACCGGCGTTCTGATAGGTATCGCTACTGAAGGATTTCACCCCTTCCTCCAGCATTTTGAACCAGATTGTCTGATCGCCGTGGATCACCTGGCCGGCCTGAGTGGTGTAATCCCCAAAGGAATACCAGAAAGAGGGATACCAGATGTGATGTAAACCGAGCGGGATCAGCGCACGTTCAACCAGACCAAAAATAAAGGTTGAGACCGCCTGATTATCGCCGTTAACGACCACTGACAGCGCATCAATACCGGACTGGATATGTTGCCAGACGTAGGGCAGCAGCAGGCCGAGCACAAAGGAGAGAAACGCGGTGGCGATGGCTACAAAACGTTTACCGGAGAAGAAGCCGAGGAATTCCGGCAACTGCATGGTATGAAAGCGGTTGTAACACCAGGCGGCGAGAATACCGCAAATCAGACCGCCAAAGACGCCCATTTGCAGCGTCGGGATTCCGACCACCATCGCGTATTTGCCGCCCTGGGAGGCCATCTCCGGCGTGATACTCAGTACCGTACTGATGGTGATATTAGTGACAAACACGGAGACCGCCGCCGACAGCGCCGCGATACCTGATTCTGACGCGAGACCGACGGCAGAGCCGATAGCAAACAGCATCGGCAGGTTATCAAAGATAACGCCGCCGGCGTTCATCATCAGCGGCAGATGGAATTTATCCCCGAAGGCCAACAGCAGGCCCGCAGCGGGAAGCAGTGAAATTGGCAGCATTAAGGCGCGACCAATCATCGATAATTTCGACAACGATTTAATAAACCCTGATATCAGACTCATGCTGATTTTCCCCCGAGTAGCGTTTTTATTGACGCTGTTATTGTAAGTAGAACGTTATAGTAGAACGTTCTACTTATCGTGATGAAGGCATGAATTTTGCGCAACTGAAATTTCACGCTTCATCAAATGAAATCGCGATTCTTTGAAGTTGATCGATAATTAACCGTGATGGGTGTAAGGGGATGGTGAGAGAAATTGCCGGGTGGCGGCCTCGCCTTACCCGGCCTACAAACGGAGAGAGTACGTAGGCCCGGTAAGCGCAGCGCCACCGGGCATCAGACGGCTCAGGCCGTAACGGTTACGCTCTGGCCTTCAAAGCTCACGGTCTGCCCCGCGACAATCTTGCAGCGCTTGCGCGTTTCCACCGCGCCATCAACCTTTACCTTCCCTTCTGCAATGGCAATTTTCGCCTGAGCGCCGCTTTCACACCAGCCTTCCAGTTTCAGCAGATCGCACAGTTCAACGTGAGGATGCTTGCCTAAAGAAAATGTCGCCATGTTATTTGTCCTGGGGATCGTGATATTCAACGCACGCCTGAAGCGTGTTTTCGATAAGTGTGGCGACCGTCATGGGGCCCACGCCGCCCGGTACGGGCGTAATGTATGAGGCACGCGCAGCGGCGTCGTCAAACACCACATCGCCAACCACTTTGCCATTTTCCAGACGGTTAATGCCGACATCAACCACGATAGCGCCTTCTTTGATCCACTCACCTGGTATAAAGCCCGGTTTACCGACGGCAACGATCAGCAGATCGGCATGCTCAACGTGGTGACGGAGATTTTTAGTGAAGCGGTGGGTTACCGTGGTGGTACAACCCGCCAGCAGCAGCTCCATACTCATCGGGCGGCCCACGATGTTAGAGGCGCCGATCACGACCGCGTTCAGACCGTAGAGGTCAATGTTGTAACGCTCAAGCAGGGTGACAATCCCGCGCGGCGTGCAGGGGCGCAGACGCGGGGCGCGCTGGCACAGGCGACCGACGTTGTACGGATGAAAACCATCCACGTCTTTATCGGGATCAATCCGCTCCAGCACTTTGACATTATCGATGCCCGCCGGAAGCGGCAACTGCACCAGAATACCGTCGATGGTGTTGTCGGCGTTGAGCGTGTCAATCAGCTCAAGCAGCTCCGCCTCGCTGGTGGTTTCCGGCAGGTCATACGAGCGGGAGACGAATCCCACCTCGTCACAGGCTTTACGCTTGCTTGCCACGTAAATCTGCGAAGCCGGGTTGCTGCCTACCAGCACTACCGCCAGGCCAGGAGCGCGACGTCCGGCCTCGATACGCGCCTGAACTTTTTGAGCAACCTCAGAGCGCACCTGCTGCGCAATCGTTTTACCGTCAATAATCTTTGCTGCCATCAGAGAGAGGATTCCATCTGTTACTTCACGTCAAAGGGGATGGCGCTATTTTGTCAGAAGTGAAGGCGGTTGTCAGTTACCGCTTACCATTGGCGCTGTTTTAGATGGCTATCCGAAGGGGATTTGCCCTGCGCAAAGGCGGGATGCTCATAACTCAAGCAGTTGAGAGGAAAGCCATTGACCGTTAAGGTTGTGAACGTATAATACCGACCAGTTTTGTATCACCCGCATTGCAGTTCACTGCTCCCTTAGCTCAGCTGGATAGAGCAACGGCCTTCTAAGCCGTCGGTCACAGGTTCGAATCCTGTAGGGGGCGCCATCCTTGCCTTTCTGGGTAGTGTAGGCCGGATCAGGCATCGCCAGTATCCGGCATATCGATAAATACATTATTCTCGATAAAAGTCTGAAATATCGACCGTATTTTCTTTCACTGATTCCATTGCAGAAATAAACGCATTTTCATGCTCTTCTTCATCCTCCCGTGGTAATGAGTTACCATAGAAACGGCCATTTTTGTGAATAGCCAGAGAATCACTTTTCACCTGACCATTTACAATACCCTGCGCATTAATACTGACTTCTCCACCAATACAGTTGCCATTCAGCACGCCATCAATGGCGATAGCGTAAGCAATAATATCACCTTCCACGTGTCCACTTTTTAAAATATGGACGGTTTTCTCTGAGCGAATAATACCGTCAATACGACCATTGACGTGAATGTCACTGGTAGAGTTCAGTTCGCCCTTAATAATGCAGGTTTCAGGAATAACCGCAACGGAGGGTTCCATCTGCGCACTGTGCGAAGGTTTTACCGTGATTTCTACGTCATCACCGAGGTAGGAGACCTGGGAAGAATTAAGAGAAGATGCAATGTTGATATCTGCATTGGTATCAGCAAAAGTCGCGTTTTGCCCTTTACGTTTAAACATAGTCCGGATCCCCGTCGATGATGAAAATAAATAAACAGCATAAATTAAACCACAGCTTAAAATAATTGCGGCAACAATCTTCCATCGCGACTTCAACGTGATGTAAAAATGTTGATCCCCTACGCCGTAATGGATGATGAGGTAAATCCAGAGCCCCCAAACCAGCCACAGGAGGTTATATTGCATAAGATTTTATGTCATCTCCTGTTTATATTTATAACTGTCCGTGTGTATTTTTACGGTATCAGTCAGAGGCTGATTCCACAATAAAAAATAAACCATGTTTTATTCTGATTGTAATAATTAAAAATTAAACCTTTTAAAAAATATCAACGCCATATTAACAATAGTGAAGGTGAAAGGGGGAACAGATAAGTTCCTGATTGCTTTTTGAAAAATCCGAGATAATTTTTCTGCGAGGTTTCAGAATTTTTGGATAGGCAATTTTTCGGATTATTATTTCCTTTCAGTGACGAATTTTGTGCAGTAGTTTGAATTTTTGGTGATGAGAAACGGCGTGGACAGAGAGATTCATTCGGTAACGGGCAAGGGGGTATCGGACAGAAGAGAGAAGATCGACGGCCAGCCATGCTGCCACAGAAGGGGATTGGCGAAGCGTAGAAAGTGAAATAAATGTAAAAAAGTTGTATCGATGAAAAATAAGTCAAGATAAACCGCTGTTTTTTTTAGGATGAATCTTAGCGCTGGCGGTACTGAAGAGGGAGGTTACGGCACGAGGCGCAGGCCAGTCAGGCCTGCTCTTTCGGCAAACTCAAGGTAAACCGGGTCACATTCGCATCGGAAGTCACCGACACTTTTCCGTGGTGTGCAGTCACAATCGATTTTACGATCGCCAGTCCGATGCCACTGCCTTCGCCTTTGCGCTGGCGGGACGGATCCACGCGATAAAAGCGATCAAACAGTCGTGGCAGATGTTCGGCCGGGATGGGCGTGCCCGGGTTTTCAATGGTGACGTGCGCCAGCTCGTCCACCTCTTTCAACCGGACGGTAATGGTCTCGCCCGGCGGTGTGTAGCGCATTGCATTGGAAAGCAGATTACTGATAGCCCGCCGTAGCATCCCGGGATCGCCGTAAACCAGACACGGGCTTCCTTCAAAATGCAGCCCGATCTCACGCTCTTCCGCCAGCGCCTCAAAAAAGTCGAACACTTTACTGACTTCATCCGCCAGATTGATCGCTTTTTTCTCCGGGATCAGCTGGTTGTTATCGGCCTGCGCCAGAAACAACATATCGCTGACCATTTTCGCCATATGACTGAATTCTTCGAGGTTGGAATAGAGCACCTCTTCCAGCTCCTTCTGGCTACGGGGCTGGCTGAGGACAATCTCCGTTTGCGTCACCAGGTTGGTGACAGGAGTACGGATCTCATGGGCAATGTCCGCTGAAAAATTGGACTGGCGGGTAAAAACGTCTTCGATACGCTCGATCATGTGATTAAACGAGAGCACCAGTCGTTCCAGTTCAATCGGCACCGACTGGGGATCCAGTCGGACGTCGAGATCTTTCGAGGTGATGTTCTGAATCTGTCGGCTGACGCTGCGGATCGGTTCGTGGCCTTTATAAACGGCAAACAGCACGATAAAAATGATCGCCATGCTGATGATCGAGGCGGTCATGATCAGCTTGTTTTTCAGGTCGTTAATATAATGCAGGTGAAAATCGATCGACAGTGCCAGATACAGAGTATAAGACGGTTTACCGTCGATCAGCGGCCCGACCGGCAGGCGGATCATGCGCCAGCTGGAATGGGTGCCGTGGCCTGCCATCTGCATCGAGGGACCGTTAATCAAGTAGACATTGCCGCCCGGAACGGTTTTATCCGGCGTGGCGCGGGCAACAAACTGGCGGATGTCCGGCACATGAGGGGAGTGAAAGAGCGCCTGTTGGTTTGCGCCTTCCAGTGAAATGACGACGTTTGAGTAACCGGCCACCACGTTTTTCAGGATCTCCAGACGGCGGGATTCCGGCTCGTCAGAGGAGCTGAGAATACGTTCCAGAGTGGCGCTGATTTCGGTTAAATCGTTGATGTCCTGTTCAGCAAAATGCACTTTTACCGACTGGATCATGATCCAGGCAAAGGCTATAAAGGAGGCAATGGTCGCGAGGCTGATAAAAAAGGTCAGGCGCGTCGCCAGTGAAAAAGGGCGGGATAATCGCTTACTGACCATCCGGCACCTCAAGCACATATCCCACGCCACGCACGGTCTGAATCAGCTTAGGTTCAAAATCGTTATCAATTTTGCCGCGCAGGCGCTTCACGGCCACGTCGATGGCGTTGGTATCGCTGTCGAAATTCATGTCCCACACCTGAGAAGCAATCAGCGAACGGGGCAATACTTCTCCCTGATGGCGCAGGAAAAACTCCAGCAGGGTAAACTCTTTACTGGTGAGCGTGATGCGGGTGCCGCTACGACTGACTTTGCGGCTCACCAGGTCAACAATCAGATCGGCTACCTGAAACTGGCTTTCGACAATCACCGCCGCCCCCCGGCGCAGCAGCGTTCTGACGCGCGCCAGCAGCTCGGCAAAGGCAAACGGCTTAACCAGATAATCATCCGCCCCTAATTCCAGCCCTTTCACCCGATGTTCAATCGTTCCCAGCGCGGTAAGTAGCAGAATTGGCATCCCTTTACTGGCGGCGCGCAGCATCCGGACGATATCCCAGCCGTTAACATCGGGCAGCATGATGTCAAGGATGAGCAGGTCATAATCGCCGGTCATCGCCAGGTGATAGCCGTTCAGACCGTTGTCGGCAAGATCGACAACAAAGCCAGCTTCCGTCAGCCCTTTGGTCAGATATTCACCGGTTTTTTTCTCATCTTCGACAATCAAAATCTTCAACGCATTCTCCTTCACCACGCGACAGTCATGGGGCCTCTCAATTCTAGAGAAGCCAGATCGGATAGCAATCGCATTCTGGGAAAATGACAGCTTTGTCATTTTGCTGTCACGGGCTGAACAGAGAGCGCCAGGTAAAGTGGCTGATATCAACCCACATGAAAATCAGGCTTATGCGTAATTTTAAGCTTCTCACGCTTTCGATGGCGTTACTGCTGGCAGGATGCTCACTCGCGCCGGACTATCAGCGCCCGGCGCTCCCGGTGCCGCAACAGTTTTCTCTGAGTCACAATCAGTTAGTCACGTCTCCTGTGGGGTATCAGGACAGCGGCTGGCGGCAGTTTTTCGTCGATCCGCAGGTGAAAAAGCTGATTGACGAGGCGCTGCGCAGCAATCGTGATTTACGTATGGCTTCGCTGAAAGTGCAGGAGGCGAGGGCGCAATATCGGGTGACCGACGCCGATCGCTACCCGCAACTGAACGCAGAAAGTAGCGGAAACTGGAGTGGGAAACTCAAGGGTGACACCCGCAGCACGCGGGAATATGAGGCCGGGCTGAATCTGAGCTTTGATCTGGATTTCTTTGGACGGCTGAAAAATATGAGCGAAGCCGATCGACAGCGCTTTTTCGCCAGCGAAGAGGCGCGCCGGTCAGTGCATATCCTGCTGGTATCCAGTGTGGCGCAGAGCGGGTTCAAACAGCGTCTGGCCTATGCGCAGCTGCAGGTGGCGCAAGAAACGCTGAGCAATTACGAACGTGCCTATGCGCTGGTGGAAAAACAACTGGTCACCGGCAGCACCAACGTGCTGGCGCTGGAACAGGCGCGTGGCCTGATTGAAAGCACCCGCAGTGACATCGCAAAGCGTCAGGGAGAACTGGCGCAGGCGAACAACGCGTTGCAGCTGTTGCTGGGGAGCTACGGCACGCTGCCCGACGATACGCGACAGAACGTCGGCGATATCAATGCTGTGACGTTACCGCCGTCGCTTTCATCGCAAATCCTGTTGCAGCGTCCGGACATCATGGAAGCCGAGCATGCGCTGATGGCGGCAAACGCCGATATCGGCGCGGCGCGGGCGGCGTTTTTCCCCTCCATTACGCTGACCAGCGGGATCTCCGGCAGCAGCAGCGATCTCTCCAGTCTGTTTTCGCCGGCAAGCGGCATGTGGAATTTCATTCCAAAAGTGGAGTTACCGATCTTCAACGCCGGGCGAAATCAGGCCAACCTCGATCTGGCTGAAATCCGCCAACAGCAGTCGGTGGTCAATTATGAGCAGAAGATCCAGAACGCCTTTAAAGAGGTTGCCGACGCGCTGGCGCTACGCCAGAGCCTGGCCGATCAGATTCGCGGTCAGCAGCGTTACCTGACCTCGCTACAAATCACTCTTCAGCGTGCCAGAGCGCTCTATCGCCACGGTGCGGTCAGCTATATCGAAGTGCTGGACGCCGAACGTTCGCTCTTTGCGACGCAACAAACCTTGCTTGACCTTAATTACGCCCGACAGGTTAACGAAATTACGCTCTATACCGCGCTTGGCGGTGGTTGGCTGGAATAAACCGAAAGACATCACAGGAGATAGACATGAACACAGTATGTAAAGCGGCGGTATTCGCAATTTTCTCTACGCTGGCAATTAACGCTCAGGCCAATGAACACCATCACGGCGATATGATGAGCGCCATGCCTGCCGCCGAACAAAGCCCGGTGGTCAGCGCCACCGGCGTGGTGAAAGGCATAGACAGAGAAAGCAACAAAGTCACTATTGAACATGGCCCGATCCCCGCGCTGAACTGGCCGGCCATGACCATGCGTTTTACCCTCACACCGCAAACGCAGCTCAACGATATTAAACCCGGTGACAACGTGGCGTTTACGTTTATCCAGCAGGGCAATCTCTCTTTATTGCAGGATATTAAAAGCCAGTAATTCTCTCTTATTTTAACGTTGAGCATGACTTCATGAAAAATATCGCGCTGATTATCGGCAGCATGATGGCGGGCGGCATTATCGCCGTGGGCGGCTACGCGTATTTCGCCGCGGCGCACCCGTCGGCGAATACACCGCCAGCCACGGAAAAAGAAGCCCGCAAGGTGCTGTTCTGGTACGACCCGATGTATCCGAATACCCGCTTCGACAAACCCGGAAAATCGCCCTTTATGGATATGGATCTGGTGCCGAAATATGCCGATGAAGAGTCTGCCAGCGCCGCGGCGCCGGGCGTGCGTATTGATCCCACGCAAACGCAAAACCTCGGCGTGAAAACCGAAGCCGTGCGCCGTGGCCCCCTCACGTTTGCCCAGACGTTCCCGGCCAACGTCAGCTACAACGAATATCAGTTCGTGATTATGCAGGCGCGGGCCGCCGGGTTTGTCGAGAAAGTCTGGCCGCTCACCGTAGGGGATAAGGTGAAAAAAGGCGCACCATTGCTCGAACTCACGATCCCTGACTGGGTGGAAGCGCAGAGTGAATATCTGCTGCTAAAAGAGACTGGCGGCACGGCAACCCAAATTGAGGGGATTCTGGAGCGACTACGGCTGGCCGGAATGCCGGAAGCGGATATTCGGCGTTTGACCGCAACGCGCAAAATTCAGACTCGCTTTACCCTGACTGCCCCTATTGACGGGGTCATTACCGCCTTTGATTTACGCGCGGGCATGAATATCGCCAAAGACAACGTGGTGGCGAAAATTCAGGGTATGGACCCGGTGTGGGTCACTGCCGCCGTGCCTGAATCCATCGCATGGCTGATTAAGGACGCGTCGTCGTTTTCGCTGACCGTTCCGGCGCGTCCGGACAAGTCCTTCACCTTTCGCAAGTGGACACTGTTGCCCAGCGCCGATGCCACCACCCGGACGCTGCAACTGCGCCTGGAAGTTGATAACTCTGACGAAGCGCTGAAACCAGGGATGAACGCTTATCTCAATCTGAAAACAGAAAGTGAGCCAATGCTGCTGATCCCCTCTAAGGCGCTTATCGATACCGGCAGCGAGCAACGGGTGATCACGGTGGACGCTGAAGGACGTTTTGTCCCTAAAGCCGTCTCTGTCTTCCAGGCCTCGCAGGGCGTCACGGCGATCCGTTCCGGGCTGGCTGAAGGTGAGAAGGTGGTTGCCAGCGGCCTGTTCCTGATTGATTCAGAAGCCAACATTTCCGGTGCGTTGGATCGGATGCGCGCACAGCAACCCTCGGCGACGCCCGAGAGTGCGGCCCACGCGCACTGAGGAGAATGCAGATGATTGAATGGATTATTCGTCGCTCGGTCGCCAACCGCTTTCTGGTCATTATTGGCGCGCTCTTTCTCAGCGTCTGGGGGACCTGGACCATCGTTAACACGCCGGTGGATGCGCTGCCCGATCTCTCCGACGTGCAGGTGATCGTCAAAACCAGCTACCCGGGGCAGGCGCCGCAAATTGTCGAGAATCAGGTCACTTATCCGCTGACCACCACCATGCTTTCGGTGCCGGGCGCGAAGACGGTGCGCGGCTTCTCGCAGTTTGGCGACTCGTATGTCTATGTCATTTTTGAAGATGGCACCGATCCGTACTGGGCGCGTTCTCGCGTGCTGGAATATCTCAACCAGGTGCAGGGTAAGCTCCCGGCGGGCGTCAGCGCGGAAATGGGGCCAGACGCCACCGGCGTGGGCTGGATCTTCGAATATGCGCTGGTCGATCGCAGCGGTAAGCACGACCTGGCGGAGCTGCGGTCATTGCAGGACTGGTTTCTGAAATATGAGTTGAAAACCATCCCGAATGTGTCGGAAGTGGCCTCCGTGGGCGGCGTGGTGAAAGAGTATCAGGTGGTGATCGACCCGATGAAACTCGCTCAGTACGGCATTACCCTGTCGGAGGTGAAGGGGGCACTGGATACCTCTAACCAGGAGGCAGGCGGCTCGTCGGTGGAACTGTCGGAAGCGGAATACATGGTGCGCGCCAGCGGTTACCTGCAAACGCTGGATGATTTCAATCACATCGTTCTGAAGTCAGGGGAAAACGGCGTGCCGGTCTACCTGCGCGATGTGGCGAGAGTGCAGACAGGCCCGGAAATGCGCCGGGGGATTGCTGAACTCAACGGCGATGGCGAAGTGGCTGGCGGGGTGGTTATCTTGCGTTCCGGTAAAAACGCGCGTGAGGTGATCTCGGCGGTCAAAAGTAAACTTGAGACGCTGAAAAGTAGTCTGCCGGAAGGCGTGGAAGTGCTGACCACCTACGATCGCAGCCAGTTGATTGACCGCGCCATCGATAACCTCAGCTATAAGCTACTGGAAGAGTTTATCGTCGTGGCGCTGGTCTGTGCGCTGTTTCTCTGGCATGTGCGTTCCGCGCTGGTGGCAATTATTTCGCTGCCGCTGGGGCTGTGTATCGCCTTTATCGTGATGCATTTCCAGGGGCTGAACGCCAACATTATGTCGCTTGGCGGGATCGCTATCGCCGTAGGGGCGATGGTGGATGCCGCCATTGTGATGATCGAAAACGCCCATAAACGACTGGAAGAGTGGGAACACCAGCATCCGGGCGAAGCACTTGATAACGAAACGCGCTGGAAGGTGATAACCAATGCGTCCGTTGAGGTCGGTCCGGCGCTGTTCATCAGTTTGCTGATCATCACGCTCTCTTTTATTCCTATCTTTACCCTGGAAGGACAGGAAGGGCGTCTGTTCGGACCGCTGGCGTTTACCAAAACGTATGCGATGGCAGGGGCGGCATTTCTGGCGATCGTGGTGATCCCGATCCTGATGGGGCTGTGGATCCGCGGGAAAATTCCGGCGGAAAACAGCAATCCGCTCAACCGCTTTTTGATCCGTATTTACCACCCGCTGTTGCTGAAAGTATTGCACTGGCCGAAGACCACGCTGCTGGTGGCGGTGCTCTCGATCCTGACCGTTGCCTGGCCGCTGAGTAAAGTGGGGGGCGAGTTCTTACCGCAGATTAACGAAGGCGATCTACTGTACATGCCGTCCACGCTGCCGGGGATTTCGGCGGCAGAAGCGGCAAGCATGCTGCAGAAAACCGATAAGCTGATCATGACCGTACCGGAAGTCGCCCGGGTCTTTGGTAAAACTGGGAAAGCGGAGACCGCGACGGACTCGGCACCGCTGGAAATGGTGGAAACCACCATTCAGCTTAAGCCGCAGGATCAGTGGCGTCCTGGGATGACAATGGACAAAATCATTGAGGAACTGGACAACACCGTCCGTCTGCCGGGGCTGGCAAACCTGTGGGTGCCGCCGATTCGTAACCGTATTGATATGCTTTCTACCGGGATTAAGAGTCCGATTGGGATTAAAGTTTCGGGTAACGTGCTGGCCGATATCGACGCGCTGGCCGAGCAGATTGAAGAGGTTGCCCGAACCGTTCCCGGCGTAACATCCGCGCTTGCTGAGCGTCTGCAAGGTGGTCGTTATCTCAACATCGATATTAATCGTGAGAAAGCAGCCCGCTATGGCATGACGGTGGGTGACGTGCAGTTGTTTATTACCTCTGCCGTCGGTGGGGCGATGGTGGGGGAGACCGTTGAGGGGATTGCCCGCTATCCTGTGAACCTGCGTTATCCGCAGAGCTATCGCGACAGCCCGCAGGCGCTGCGCCAGTTACCGATCCTGACGCCAATGAAGCAACAAATTACGCTGGGGGATGTGGCCACAGTCAACATCACGCCGGGGCCCTCGATGCTAAAAACGGAAAACGCGCGGCCCACCAGTTGGATCTACATTGATGCGCGCGACAGAGATATGGTTTCCGTGGTCAACGATCTGAAAAAGGCGATTGCCGATAATGTCCAGTTGAAGTCCGGCACCAGCGTCGCGTTTTCTGGTCAATTTGAGTTGCTGGAGCGGGCAAACCATAAGCTGAAGCTGATGGTGCCCATGACGCTGATGATTATCTTTGTTCTGCTGTATCTGGCATTCCGCCGGGTCGGCGAGGCGTTGCTTATCATCACCAGCGTGCCGTTTGCATTAGTGGGGGGGATCTGGTTCCTGTACTGGATGGGATTCCATCTGTCGGTGGCGACGGGGACCGGGTTTATCGCGCTGGCGGGCGTGGCGGCAGAGTTTGGCGTGGTGATGCTGATGTATCTGCGCCATGCCATTGAGGCCGATCCTTCACTGGACAACCCGCAGACGTTCAGCGCAGAGAAACTGGATGAGGCGCTGTATCACGGGGCGGTGCTACGGGTACGGCCCAAAGCGATGACCGTGGCGGTGATAATTGCCGGTCTGTTGCCCATTTTGTGGGGAACAGGAGCGGGTTCGGAAGTGATGAGCCGGATTGCTGCACCCATGATCGGCGGTATGATCACGGCTCCGCTGTTGTCACTGTTTATTATCCCTGCGGCTTATAAGTTAATGTGGATGCATCGTCAGCGTAAAATATCCCATTAATGCCATCATTATCCGGTCTGCGACAATAGACCAGACCGGATAACATTATGCTGAAAGTATAAATTTTCTTCTTTCTGACATATTCAGCAATACTGTAAAATCTATTTTCTGCTGATGACGTTTATCCCTTCCTGAATCCCCATTGTTGTCATATTAACACGTCTAATACTTTATTTTACCGTTGCTTCTCAGCAGGTTGTGTATAAAAAATGACAAACTGTCATCCTAATATTGCAAATAGTGTAAACATCGACGTTATCTTTCATAATCGTACAGTTAATCGCATTTGATTCCATTTTATTATCAAGTTTTCGTTAAGTTCGGCATTTTTACGCATAACGCGGGCCATTTTTACACTTCACTGAATGTTTTTACATATCAATTAATCAATAAAAATAGCTAAAAACTTAATATCATGCGAAATATCTGAAAGGTAATCCCTTATGGTAATCAAAAACCCTAAGTCGGAGTCAGTGTTAACCTTTTAACATCAAACACAAATGAGAAGTATCTGGAATACAAAAATAAGGATTTTACTATGGGATTTGGGATGGCAAAGGACAATAAATTTGAGATCGTGGCCATTATTCGTGAAGAACTTCTCAAAAAGACTAAGGTAGAACTGAAATTTAAAGAAACCAGCGTGGTCACGCTATTAGAAAAGGTCGACTTCGACTACTTTGTGATTGCTAACAATCGCGACATCCCTCTCTCTTCCATCCAGTCTTTTATCTTGCACAGTGACAGTGGCATTCTCAAGTTTAATGCCAGATTCAGTCAGTCGCTGACCGATAAAGTGGGGTGCGGGCTGGCGTATCGCATCCCGGAGGTGATCGTGTTGGTTCAGCGCCGCCAGCACCAGCGCTTCTCCTTTTTAAAGGGATATCACTTTTATTGTTCTGGTCGCTATAAAAATGGAGAAAATTACACGCTGCAGATTAAAAACATCTCTCGCGGCGGATGTGCATTAATTTCACAAAAAATAAACACGCGCTTTCTTTATAAAAATGCATTGATCAAAGGGGCAACCCTCAATTTTGAACAGTTTGGCCGTCTGCAGTGTGATCTTCGGGTTGTCAATGTCGTGGATATCAATGAGTTTGATGAAAATAATCAACTTTATTCCTGTCAGCAGATCTCCTGTCAGTTCGAATTTAAACATTCCCGCGATGTGTTGGATGTCGAAAAAGTGATTATTCATTTTTTAATGGATAATAAATTAAAAAGTTTATAAAGGAAGGTGAACTTTATGTTGATGTATGGAAATGATGATTTTGTCGGCAACAGTGTCTCAACGTATTTAAAAAGTAAAAATGCCGAGATAACAAATGTGCCCTGGCAGGTGATGGTGGATCACTCCGCACGTTATCGCCAGCGGATGATGATTTTTAATATCATCAGCCATGAACAGTCTTATGCCGATTTTGTCAGTTATTTAAATAAGAACCGTTTTAAAGTGTACGATAATGCGGTGGTAGTGATTGCCGATAGCCGTCTGGCGAAATTGTGTATTGAGCTGCTGTATGTCGAGAAGGCTATTGTGCTGACGGATAAATCACCGCTGCGTGATTTTGGGCGACTGACGACCCTGACGGGAGGGTGCTGGAATCCGCGTTTATTTCGTTCACAAAAACGGCTGAGCGATCGCGAACAGCAAGTCCTCAGTTTGCTGGTGAGCGGGTATTCGCCAAACGAGATTTCAGATCTGATAAGGGTAAGTTATAAAACGGTCCAGACCCATAAAATGCGCATTATCGCCAGGCTGGGTCTGGCCCATTCAGCCGAACTGAACAAACTGATTGTCAGATTCAACCATCCGTTATCCTTTTTATCCTGAGTTTGTCGTTAGCCTGATGGCGCTTCGCTTATCAGGCCTACAGCTGTCCTGAACAACGTAGGCCGGGTGAGGTCGCGTCACCCGGCCTGCTCCTCTCAGAGGTTGTCAGAACGACTTTTTAAAGCCAATTGAGGCATTGACCGGCGCTTCCACCTTCGATTTATGCCCGCCGTTGTTAAACTGCGTCCCCAGTTCGCCGTACACCTGCAGGTCGCGGTCGATGTTCCAGCTCAGGCCCGCGGCCACTTCGGTGCTGGAATACTGCTGCGAGGATTCCAGTGTCGTCGTTGCGACGGCATTGCTGAAGCGGGTTTTGTCTTTCGAGCCCAGGCCCTGCCACAGGTTGACGCGGCCATATGGCTGAACTTTACCGTGACGGGTGTCATAGTCAGCTTTCAGTCGCAGCCCGACACGGGCGGTAAAGGCATCGGCAGTATCGAGTCTGACCTTCGTCTTCGTCGCGCCGCCCAGCGTGCTGTCATCAAAATCGCTGTACTGATAGATCAGCTGCGCCTGCGGTTCCAGACTCCATGCGCTTGCCCCTAAGCGGAACGCTTTACCGATCTCCGTCGAGGCGGTCAGCGTATGGCCTTTCACCGTATGGGAGCCATTGTTTCCGGATGCCGACAGACGAGCGTCATGGTTACCGTATTGCAGGACGTTATCCACATACATGCCATCGGTGGAGAACCAGGTGGCGTAACCGCCCAGGTAAAACGCGTTGTCATCAATGTTACCGCCTTTACCCGCGCTGCCGGATTTGCTGCCTTTGACGCTGCTGTCGATATCCAGAATGCTGGTGTATACACCGGTTTTCCAACTGGCATTCGCGTAAAGGTCAATTCCCGCCTGAATCCCCGTCGTATGGCTGGTGGTCTGCGTGCCCGTGACATCATCCAGTTTGGTTTTGCCGGAGTAGCCAATCATTCTCGCCCATGCGCGGTTATCTTCATCAAGACCCGGTCGTGCGTCGTCCCCCATGCGCTGGTGCATATTACCTAACAGGCTCAGATCGCCCTGACGCACCACGCTGGCGAGACCGGAGTAGAGCATGGTTTCCGGACGGTACGCGCTGCGCAGATACCAGTTTTCGCCCTGGCCTTTCGCGTTGCCGGCATACAACTGGTATTCAAACGCCCCGGCAGACATCCGGTTATTCGCCAGATAGAAGCCGTCACGCGTGGATTGCGCCGTGGTGGTGGCACCGTTCTTCGCCGTCACCACTTCGATCCCATCGCCCGCCGTCGGCGCGCCCAGCCCGGAACCGTCTACCTTCAGCAGCGTGCTGCCGCTGACCTTACCGCCATCGATCACCAGTCGGTCCGCAATACCCTGACCGCTGCTGTTCTGCGCCGCGGCTAATTCAAGCGTCCCGTTTTTGCCGCTGTAATCGCCTTTCACCGTCAACGCGGAACCGATCGCCGCCCCCGTCAGCGACACGCTACCGCCGTTGGTTAATCCGGCGACCGTCTGGTCGTAGCCTTGTGTTTTCAGCGCAGTGTTGCTCGCCACTGTGTGATGAGACGCTGCGCTCAACGTATTGGTGCCGCCGGCCTGCAGAACCCCATTGGCGATAAGCGTTGCGCCTTTGTAGCTGTTCGCGCCTTCCAGCGTGGTGATGCCGCTGCCGGTGTGGTGGAGCTGTCCTTCGCCGCTGATATTGCCGCTCAGTGTGTAGCTGTTACAGCGTTTCACATCCAGTATGCCGTCAGCGATGATATCGCCCTGTACGCTGCCGATCTCACCGCCGTTACCCAACTGCAACGTACCCTGCACGACGTGGGTGCCGCCGGTGTAGGTAGTGTCGAGCGTAAGCATGAGCGTACCCTGACCAGTTTTCGTCAACTGGCCGCTGCCTTCAACCTCGGTCAACAGTTCAACGTTGAAGCCGTTGGTGTCGAAGGTCCCGCCGCCGGATTCCAGCGTCACCTGGCGGGCGGTATTAAACGCATCGCCATACTTCAGCGTGCCGCCGTTAAAGGTGATCCCGGTATTGGCTGCGCCGAGGTTTTTATCGCCGGAAACCTGCAGTGTCCCTGCCGTAATCGTTGTTCCGCCGCGGTAGCTGTTCTCGCCGGTCAGGATCAGCGTGCCGAGGTCGCTCTTATTGACGCCACCGGAACCGCGGATCTCGCTGTCGATGGTGGCGATATACCCTACGCCATCGACGGTGCCGTCGCCGACGCGAATCAGCGTATTGGCGGTGTCGGTAGTGATGGCATCACCCGCTACGCGGTAGCCATCGGTGGCAAACTGCGCTCCGCTGATGATCACATCCCCGAGGCTGTTATCCACGGTGACATTGCCTGCCACCCCCTGGAAGACGGCGAACGCGGCATCGGTGAACGGGGCATTCAGCGCGCCTTCCGGCGTGGATTCATCGGTGGTCCAGTTGTCGTTGCCGTGGCTCGATTGCCAGATGCCGTCGCCGCCGTTAATGACGCCGTTGTTTTTCAGTTCGCCATTCTCACCGCCGGCGCCGTCCCAGAAGCGCAGGGTCAGGCCGCCGTGGTTCACCAGGTTGACCTGATGGTTAACCGATGTCTGCACGTACAAGCTGTCCGCCGCCGTTGGGGCATTGGCAATGTCCATCACGTTGTTGGTCAGCGTGCCGGAGTAGTTAATGACGCGATAGACGCCGACGTCAAAGCTGCCACCGGGCGAGGTTTCAATGTTGAGCTTTCCGTCGAGCACCAGATCGCCGTTGACGTTAATCAGGTCGTTGAAGGCACCTCCCGGGGTATACGCCTGACCAAACTGATAATCCAGTTGCGACAGATCATTGAGCGTCAGCGCGCCGGTGGTCAGTTTGCCGACGCTGTTAAGTGTGGAACCAGCGGTAATATGTCCGTTATCTGCCACGTTCACCGCGCCGCCAATAATGCCGTTGCCGCCCAGCGTCGCGCCTGCTTTGACCGTTACGTCTCCGGTCGCCGCCGCCTGATTACCATTGACCAACAGTACGCCCTCATCGACCGATGTGGTGCCGGTCCAGGTATTGTCGCCGGTTAAGGTCAGTGTCCCGTCGCCGATTTTCACCAGATTGCCGCTGTCACCGCTGATGATGCCGCTGATGGTGTCGTCGAGACCAAGATTACCGAGGGAGAGGGTTTTGTCGCCCAACTCAACGTTACCCGCGCCGGACAGCGAACCGATGGATGTCGCGCTGTCGACATGGCTGATATCCACTCTACCGCTAGAGAGGTTTTTCACCGTGGTCATTTCCGCCAGTGCGCGATCGGCAAAGGACATCAGCCCGCTATTGGTGACCGTTGCGCTGCCGCCGCTGGCATCCTCTTCCAGCGCTAAGATGCTCTCATCTGACACGTTAATCGAGGATTGTCCTGCCGTCGCATTGCCTGCAATCAGCGCCTTCGCGGTGCCGTTCAGATTCAGCGTCGCGTCGGCGGCAGTGACCGTGTCTTTTAACGTTAACAGGCTGTCGGTAATCTCCATCGTCAGAGATTGCAAACGGGTTGCCGCGCCGCTGATGTTCAGCGTCGCGCCTTTCGTTACGCTCACCGTGCTGCTGGCGTTACTACCAAATGTTCCCGTCTGACTGGCATTTACCGTGACGTTGTGAGTTTGTCCGGTACCTTCAATCAGCGTCGTGCCCTGATAGCTGTTAGCCCGATCGAGCGACAGCGTGCTGGCCGCATCATGGGTACTACTGGTGACTTTCAGGTTACCCGCGCCCGTGATATCGCCGACCGGAGAGAAGTGGTGCGAATTCAGATCGAACACCGCAGCCGCGCCAGACGTCCCCAGGGTGAGGGTGCGCTGAGTGGTGAAATCCGCGCCCAGCTGGAGCGTTGAACCGTTGTTGATCGTGACGCCAGTTCCGGACTGGCCCAGGTTGTTATCCGCCGAGATTTGCAGCGTACCGCCGTCAATGCGCGTGCCGCCATGATAGGTGTTATCACCGCTCAGGATCAGACGCCCCTGGTCAGTCTTGACCACCGTCAGGCTATCCGCGCTGTCACCTTCGCGGATCGTCGATTCGATCGTTGCGGTGAAATTCTCGCCTGCGCCACCGGCACCGACGCGTAGCATCAGCTCATTGCTGCCCGCGGTGGTCTCCCACGCGTTCAGCGCATCGCCTTTGATGACATAGCCGTCCGCGTCAAACTGCGCGCCGGAAAACTGAACATTGCCCGCGCTCTGATCGACCTCGACCGTACCGGCGTTGCCGGTAAAGACCGCGAAGGCTTTTTGCGCCCACGGCGCGTTGCCGATACCGTCCTGCTGCGTCCAGTTGTTATCGCCGTGGCTGCCAATGGCCATCCATTTGCCATCGCCACCGTCAATTTTACCGTTGCCTTCAATTCCGGTTTTACCGTGGTTTTCGCCCGTCTGCGCGCCGTCCCAGAACTGCAGCGTGACGCCGTTGGCGTTGACCAGGTTGACCTGATTCGCCAGCACCGTCTGGACGAAAATATTGCTCTTATCCTGACCCGCCGGAACGTCACCCAACTCCAGTGTCTGGTTGTCGAGCGTGCCGCCGTAGTTATAAAGACGATAGACGCCTGGGCCAAACGTACCGCCTGCGCTTTGGCTGACGTTCAGCGTGCCGTCGAGCAACAGATTGCCGGCGACATCCACCAGATCGTTTTGCGCGCCACCGGGCACGAAGGCTTGTCCCAGTTCAAACGCGGAGGTGGTTTTGCTACCCAGTTGCAGGCTCCCGTTGATCTTCAGCGTCCCCGCGCCGCCGTCGCCTGCGCTAAGGGTGGTGGCGTCATTCATCACGACGTCGCCGCCGAGGGTGCCGGTACCGCCCAGGGTCGCAATGCCGTTCACGGTTGTCATGCCCGTCGCGGCAGACTGATCGCCATTGACCAGCAGTGTGCCGTTGTCAACGGTGGTTTCGCCTTTATAGCGGTTAGCGCCCGTTAAACGGGTGATGCCTTTACCGATTTGCTCCAGCGCGCCGATACCGGAAATCACTCCGTTAAGCAGGACGTTGTTGTTGCGATTCACGGTCAGAATACCGTCATCAACGATCTGCGAAACCGGGTTGATACCGCCCGTTGTACCGCCCTGACCGAGATGTAAAATCCCGCCCTGATTGATCGTCGTGGATCCGCTGTAGCTGTTGTCGGTGGTGAACACCGTCGTGCCGCCCGCTGCCCGGATAAAGTTGCCGCTACCGCTGATAGTGCCCTGATAAATCTGGCTGTCAGCGCCATTGCCCTGGGTATCAAAGATAATGTTGCTGGCCTTACCGTTGATGGTACTGGTGGTGATGCTGTAGTTGCCAATCGTTGCACCGGTATTACTGGCATCCCGATGGTCGCCCGTGCGCAGCGTCGCGCCGTCGTTCACAGCCAGGGTGCCGTCAGCCAGCGTCAGGCTGTCCACGATGCGCATGTCCGCCTGCGCGCCCGTCAGCGTTAAGGTATTCCAGCCGCTGCCGATGTGGGTTCCCAGACTGAGGTCATCCCCCAGCAGCGTACCGATATTACCCTTGGTGTTTGTGAAGGTGAGGGCGTTACCCGTACCGGCGAGCGTGGTGATGTGACGCGTATTTGCCAGCGATACATTACCGATGTTGGCCTTGTTGTTGGCCGTCCCTGCGAAGTTCACCTCCCCGGCGAACGTTCCGCTGTTCCAGATAAATCGATCGCTACCGGCGCCGGTATTGATGATACCGCGCGTATTGCCGCCGCTGATGTCGATGATGTCATTGCCTTTACCGGACTGAATTACGACATCCCTGTCGGTGGCCGCGAGGATCGTCCCGGTGTTGGTGATGGTTTTGCTGCTGTCGCCACTGGCATCCACCACCGGACCGTTCACGCTGTTAGAGGTGATTTTGCCACTGTTGGTGATGGCGGAAACGTCTTTTGCCAGAATCGCTGAACCGCCCGTCGCGTCCTGAATGGTAATATCGGCGCGGGTGGTCAGTTTGCCGTTGGTACGGGCATCGATCCCATTCCCCGTGGCGTTTCCGGCATCGTTGTGCACCAGCACCGTATAACCAGTGCCGATAGCCAGATCGCCGGTCGCGTTGTCGCCGTTGTCTTTCATGAAGGCAAAGCCTGAACCCGCGCCGGTGACGTTGAGTAGATTGTTGGCACCGTCTTTCACGTTCAGCGCCACGCTGGTGCGGATCCCCGGACCGTCGTTGGCGTTAATCGTCACGTCGTTCAGCGTGATATTTGAACTTTCGGCATGGTTTTGAATCCCGGCGCCGCTGCCCAATGCGCTAATGGTGACGCCTTTGGCGGTCAGCGAACCGGCCCCTGCTTCGAGGCGAATCCCATCTGCCGAGCCGTTGGTGGTAATGGTATCGGCTACGCCACCGGTTCCCGTCGTGATATTCAGCGTTGCGCCGTTGGTAAGCAGCACCCCCGCAGTACCGTCATCCACCTCAATCGCGCCCAGCTTTTTGATCTGCGCATCTTTGCCGGAGGCGCGAACGCCGATCCCGTTGCTGACATGCAATGCCTTTAATGCATTGTTGGTGAAGCGTCCTCCCTCCTGCACGTCGACGCCGATGCTATCTTTACTGGCGAGATCGATAACTGCGTCCTGTTGCAGAACGATGTTGCCAAGATTCTTCGCCACATAGGCGATGACGTTCAGCCCGTTTTCCAGGGATTTAATAATGGCGCTGGAGTTAAGAATGGTTTCGACAGGGGTGCCCTGTTTGTTACCGTTCAACTGGTGCGCCTGACCATCGACAATCCCGGCGGTGGTGTTTGATCCGGTCAGGTCGATAAGCGTCTTTTCGCTGATGGTCCCTGTTGCGCCCCCTTCGAGCAGCAGGGCGGCAGCCCCCTTACCACTAACGGTGAAGGTCGCCTCGCCCGTATCCACGATGCTGCCTTTACCGGTCGCAAAGACGCCTATGGATTGCTCACCAGTTAAGGTCATCTTCAGTGAAGACGACTCTTTATTCGCTGGATTGATCGTATTTCCGGCAAAGTTTGCGCCATTAGCAATGCGGAACAACGTGGTGCGCGCCTGACCATTATCGTTCATATCGGCTTTGCCGATATTGGCGGTCGCGCCATTTCCGTACAGGTAGTAGCCAATTTGATCGCTACTTTTGAACAACGGACTGCTGGAACTGTTAATGTTTGCCACCGCGTTATCGCGAAGATGAACGCCGATGTTGCCGACTTCTTCGAGTGTGATCGACGAAGATACGTCTACGGTTGCCTGAGCAGTCTTACTCCCTTCGGCCCAGATCGCATAGTTACGGTTTGATGTGCCACCGTCGCCCGCGACCGTGATCACACCAGTATCGCTGGATGTTACATGCGCGTTCTTCGAACTGGCGGTCAGATGGATACCGACGTTGTTGTGACCATTGACGGTAATTTCACCGTCATTGCGGATCTGCTGGTTGCTTTCGCTGCCGCTGTCGCGCACCGAAATACCGAAGTTGTGGCTGGTGCCGCAGGACGAGTCGCCATTGAGGATGATTTTACCCGTGTTAGTGACGTTTCCGCTGGCGTTGCCGACCAGGATCCCCGCAGCGTTACGTACGCCGGTTCCAAGGGTGATCGTTCCGGCATTGGTGACATCGCCTGAGCTTCGGGTCAGGATCCCGGCGCTGGGGCTTGCGCCGCCTGCCATATCGACATCCTGTGTGAGATCGTTAGCGTTACGTCCCAGAGAGATGGCGGCATCAAGGGCGTTTGTGAAGGTGGCATTGTCGGATACTTCAACGCCGTAAGCTGTCCCCTTACCAAATGAGACGCCGTTACTGCGCCCGTCAACGACGTTAATCGCGCCCTTGTTCATCCCGGTGGTATTTCCGGCCAACTGCATACCGATGGCAAGCGTCAGCGAACTGTCAGGATTATCTGTTGACCACGGATCGGCCGCCGCCGCGGTTCCGTAGTTGTTCGTTGTAATGGCCTGGTTAATGGTTCCTTCGTTCACTACGGTACTGTTTCCCAGCCCCTGCATACCGTAGGCACCGTAACTGTTGACCTTTTGATTACCATCCTTATCGATAAACAAACCGGCGTTGATCGTACCGCGGTTAGTGGCGCTGGCGTCACTGGCCAGCATGCCAATCGCCAGTCCCTGCCCGGTAGAGGTCCGCAGCACGTTCAGGTTGCCGTCATTAACGACAGACCCCTTGCTATCGGCCTTCATTGCGCCATTGATGCTGCCATCGACAGCCAGAGTCGCTCCCGCGGCCAATGTGCCGGTGGCGCCGTCTCCATTAGCATAGATAGCATGCAGTTCCCCTCGACCAGCCGTGGTGTTGTTGATGTGGGCCTCTCCGTCGGTCCAGACATCGTAATCCCAGGTCAGCAGGTCGGCATTGGTGCTGGAGGTCAGCAATTGATTGATGAGACTGGCATAGTACGCCTGTGCATCAGAAACTTTACTGATGGTGCCAGAATCCAGCCATAGCTGAATCTGGCTGATATTTTGCCCGTCAGGTGTTTTGGCGCTCTCACTGCCAGCGCCAATCAGCCAGTCGTTGAAATTCGCCAGATCCGCCGCGCTTTTGATGGAAAAGGTACGGCTGCCCGTTTCAACAACCTTGCCCTCTTCGTCGTAGCCCCAGGTCATTAAGGTAATATCATCGCCAAATACGGTGGTCTGTTTCGAACCGGCAAAGGTTTGGGTCGGAACGACGGGGGCCGCACCGAACTGGATGTAGTTATTGGATTGCCAGTTGACCTTACTGCCTGAGCCTTGCGCTTCGAGCAGAGAAGAATCTTTTGCCAGCAGACGGATAGCATTGTCACGTGCGTTAAGTGGGGTATTGCTGATATTCAGATTGGCGGTTGCGCCATTTTTGGCAACAGCAAAACCAAACTGCTTATAGATTTGCGATACATTGGCATCAAACGTATTAAGCACCGCGTCACCAATCTGCGAAACGCTAATAAAGTTTGCCAGGCTTGCGGTATCAAACACTTTCAGGGTAGAGGTTGTCTCTGGATCCGCCGGGTCAATCACCTGAAACTCCACGCTTTGCTGCGGGGTAGACGACTGCGTATGACTGAGGTATTCCGCGAGTTCTTCAATGGTGTTGATGGATTTTGGCTCGTGGGCGGGGCTGGTGGCGGTAATCGTAATTTTGTTACTTTCCAGCAGATCCCGGATGGTTGACGATTCCACAATGCCGCTCTGTCCGAAGGCGATGTCGGGGATCGCGCCGGTGATGTTCAGTTCGCTGCCAGCAGTAATGTTTTCATATAAAAAACCGTAGTTGTGGACGTTTTGATGGACGCCAGCGGTGATTCTGTCCTGATAATCCTCGGTGATAACATGTGTGCCCGTGGCCTCAAGCGGCACGGCGACGGCGGTGAGAGAAACGCCGGCGAATAAACCAGAGGCGACAAGCAGTACGGTTTTGCGCGAGCTGCTTTTTTTCTTCCCTTTTGATAATTCGGAGGCGACAACCCAAAGCCCGAGCGCCGCATTCCATATAATGTTGTAAACCTTATTCATAATAACCTCGTCTGCATTTCTGATTTTTGTTGGTTGGTATGTTGCGTTTGTGGTTAGTGGCGGCTCAAAATGTGTGCGGCCTGGTTGCCAATTTTCGAAAACGGGAATCCCTTCCGCAGGGCGGAATAATTTTTACTGATTGAAAACGCCTTAAAAAATAGTCAGTCGTCCGTGTCTTATTTCCTCTTTTTAAAGTTGTCGATAATGGGAAAGCATATATTTCAGATGGGTATTGCTGTGCCCCAGTTTTTTGGCAATATTGCTTTTATAGGCACCGATTGTTTTTTCACTTTTATGCGAGAAATGGGCGATCCTGGTCAGTGACCAGCCCCGTGAAAACATCATCATGACGTTAAATTCATTAGCGCTTATGGCATTATCCAGCGGGTGGTTCACGCTTTGGTTCTTGCTGTTAATAAGTTCAGTCAACCGCCGAAGCAGTGCGTCAAGGCCCAACGCCTGGTCGATAAAGTGCATCTGCATACCGCAAATGGCCTGGAACACCGTAAAGGTTTCGGCATCCGTCAGAACGAGAAGCACCAATGACGACTGTGAAGAGAGATGGCGAAGGGTGCTGGCGTATTTTAGAATATTGTTTGGTTCAGGATGAATAATGAGGTAATCATTATTCTGGACCACAGGAAGAGAGGAAGGGGATGAATTAGCCGCGTAATATTGCATGCCATAATAAATTGATGTGCCGCGCAGGATATTTTTCATGCCAAGCCAGGCGTAATAATTATCACCATAAAAAATAGCGTTTGACATAAATTTCTCCTTGCGTCGTCGATAGCATCCTGCCCCTCTTTATTCATTAAAAAGGGTTCTTTCACGGGTTGGTGATCCGTTTTAATCCGTATCCTGTATTGGGATTATTCTCAATTGAAATATTACGCTTTGTTAAAATTTAAGATAAATCGTTTATTTCGCCCTCCGGAGAATGATTGATAGATTTTACTTATTGATTGATGAAAACAGGAGAGAAAATAATGAAGGATATACGGGGTTGTCCTAAAAAATAATAGAGACAAAAGAGAAAAGAGCAGCACAAGCTGGTGAAGTGGAATAAGCGTGGCGTGACGACGTATCGCAGCTTAAGAATTTTCCTGGTAAACAGGAGGGTGGTGAAATGTCGCGCGGATGAAGATGTCTGAAAAATTCAATTATATAGCTCATTGTTCTGGATTATATAAATTTTAATGTAATTAAATCCTGTTTTAAGTTAGATGTCTGAATTTAAACTTTGTTTTTGACTATTCGTGCTTATTCCGTCCCGGTGGGTAAATCCGGGTTTACCAGTAAGCAACTTGTTGCAAAAAAGCGTTAACCTGCCAGCAGATCCTGCTCAACGTGTTTGACCTGGGTCTCCAGCGTATCGCGTAGTTCGGCCAACGCGCGTTCCTGCTCGGCAAAATAGGCCTCTTTATCGCGAAGCGATGTCGCCAGACGCCAGGCATTTTCTGCTTCCAGCCCGGCAATTTCTTTCAGCAGCGCCTCTATCTGACTTCTCAATTGCTGGATTTTCTGCCGCAGATGCTCGAGGTTGTTCAGTCGATCGCTTGCCATCATCGGCTCCAGACCGCTTTGCAACTGAGTGAGCAGGGCACGAATGGTTGCCAGATCGGCGTTTTGTCGTGCCAGATTAAGCTGCACCATCATCTGGTGTGCTTTCTCTTTCAACTCATCGGCGACGACGTCCGGGTGACACAAACGGCTGGCCTGACGCCACAGACGTTTAAGCTCATTGCGCTCATCCATCGAAAGGCGCTGATCGCGAGCGAAACGGTGCTGAGCATCCTGCTGCTGTTCCTGATACTCCTCATATTCATGCGCTGCCTCTTCTTGCGCCTGTCGTGTGTCACTGTCGTCCTGGCGGGAAAAATTATCTTCCAGTTCACGGATCTCGGCGAGGAGATCGGTAATCAGCTCCGTTTGTTGCTGGATACGCTGACGGATGTCGACCGCAGCGCGAGAGGCCGAATCCATGCCCATCCACTGCTGTTTAAGCTGGGCTAACCGATCGACCGCCAGTGAGATGTACTGCTGACAGGAGAGGTAATCTTTCTCGCGACGTCTGCGTTCCGCTTCCTGACGGCGCAGGGCGCTGGCTGCGAGCTGTTTACGCAGCTCGAGAATACGGCTCATTAAAGGCCCGAGGCGCAGATGATACTGGTCGTTAAACTCATCCAGAATCTGAATGCGGGTATTACGGGTGTCGATCAGCTCACGCAACTGATTTTCCAGCGCCTTAAGTTCCAGCTTGCTGGCGGCAATCGCCGGATCCTGCCAGTGGGTTATGGCGTGCTGATTTTGTAGCCAGGCGGCAATCTCACGCATCGCATCACTGAACCGGCGCGTCCCGATAGCCTGGACAATTGCCGTTATTACGGGATCGCCAGATTCCCGCTGCAGATGCACAAGCTGCTGCTGGATGATCTCTTCATCCTCAAGTTCGATGGCGCTTTTAATGATTTCGAGTCGTTTGATGATTTTATTCATGACACCGTTGCCTGGCGTGACCGACACATGAATGACGATATTTAGCTTAAGTCATTCGTTTGAAAAATATAAAAAAAGTGCAAATCGCATTCTGTGGCCTGCGGGGCCTGTTCGTCCAGAATAATTCGCAGAAATTATCATTCACTCGCCATTTTCGTTTGGGCTCTCACAATTCGAACCTCTGTTTCATGAAGGGTATTTTTTGCGCGAAATACGCTTGCTTCGAAAAAGAGAATAAGTATAGTTCTCATTCTCTTTATTATTTAATGCGTGTCTTTTTTTGGTAAGGAACCCAGGAATGAAAAAAAATATTACGGCGCTGGCCGTGCTGATCGCAGCAACATTAAGCGGTTGCGCCACCACTACGCCCGCCACTACCCCGTCAAATAACGTTGAAAAAGCGACGACGCCAGCGGTGGCGACCGATTCGTTAAAACGCGATCTGGCGGATGGCCTGTATGAGATGGCGTTAAATCCCGCCGGGGATGCGCTGTATGTCGCCAGTGCCGAAGGTTTTAAAGATGTTCAGGGCGGGGTGGTTTACAAGCTGGATGCCAAAACCCTTAAGACTACGGGTCGCAGCCACACGGATCTGAAAAACTTTGGTATGGCGATTTCACCTGATGGCAAAACGGTGTACGTCACCAACTCGCTGGACGGTGGCCTGAGCGCGCTGAACACTGCGGATGGCAAAGTCAAAAATCGCGTCCTGTTCCCGGAGCGGAACGCGGAGGGCTTCCCATATGGCGCCCGCCAGGTACTGCTGCATAACGGCCTACTGTATATCGGGGCAGTCGCCGATCCTGCAGTGATCTGGGTGGTTGATGCCGAAACGCTGAAGCTGAAAACGCGCATTAAAAACACCGGCAAATGGATGACCGGTCTGCACTACTCTGAAGCGACCCAGCGCATCTATGCCGCAAATGGCGGCGGTGAAATCCTGGTGATCAACCCGCGTAACCAGCGCGTTGAGAAACGCTGGAAGCCGCTGGGCGACAAACCGGCTCTGCTGCTGAATATGGCAGAAGACCCACAAACAGGACGCCTGTTTGTGACCGATAACTCCAAAGCGAAAACCACGCTGGTGCTCGATATCCGCACCGGCAAGGTGCTGAAGCAACTGGACGTGGGGGATTCTCTGGCGGTGACATTCAACGCGAAACGCAACGAAATTTACATCACCCAGCGTGATTCCGGGAAGCTGCTCAGCCTTAACGCGAGCGATTACAGCGTGAAGAAAAGCTGGGACCTGTCGCCGAATCCAAACAGCCTGCTGCTCTCTGCTGACGGCCAGACGCTGTATGTCACCGTAAAACAGAAATTTAATAAAGATCACTCAACCGACGCGCCTGACAGCGTTGTACGTATTGAGTTGAATAAATAATAAAAATCAGCCGGGGGACGGATGTTGTCCCCCGACACATTGACTCTTTTTAATGGCATTCACATGAACAACACCAAAACGATTCTGGCGCTGACGATGGGCGCAATCTCTGGCTCGGCCTGGGCGGCTGACACCGCGAAAAAAGCGGAAGACACCATTGTGGTTCAGGCAACAACCCAAAATGATTTCAAACCCGGTGGCGACACGCTGCTGCCGGCATTTCTTGATGGACAAGTCGCCAACGGCGGCAGACTGGGCATGCTCGGTCAACAAAGTGCGATGGACGTACCGTTCAATGTCATCAGCTACACTTCTAAACTGGTTGAAGATCAACAGGCGAAAACCATCGCCGACGTCGTGGCAAACGATGCGGGCGTGCAGTATGTCCAGGGCTACGGCAACAGCGCGGAAAGCTTTCGCATTCGAGGTTTGAAATTTGACGGCGATGATATGACCTTTGGCGGCCTTTCGGGTGTCCTGCCGCGTCAGGTGGTGGATGCGCAGATGGTGGATCGCATCGAAATCTTCAAAGGGGCGAACGCCCTGATGAACGGCGCCGCGAGTTCTGCCGTCGGCGGGATGATCAATCTTGAACCGAAACATGCAGGCGACATCCCGCAGGCTAAAGTCGGCGTGGACTACACGTCGGATTCACAGATTGGTACTACGCTGGATGCCGGTCGTCGTTTTGGCGACAACGATCAGTTTGGTGCGCGGGTGAATCTGGTCCACCGTGAAGGCGAAACCCGAATTCAGGACGATCGCCGTCGCACCACGTTGCTCTCCACCGGTCTGGACTACAGAAGCGATAACTTCCGCACCTCACTGGACGTGGGTTATCAGAAAAAAACCTTCCACGGCAGCCCAACCAGCGTCAACATTTCTGCGGTTGATTTCGTTCCAACGCCGCCCAAAAATGACCGCAACTTCTCGCAGAAATGGGCGTATAGCGACATTGAAAATGAGTTCGGCATGTGGCGTAGCGAATACGACATCTCTGACAACTGGACTGCCTACACCGGACTTGGCGCTCAGCACGCGCATGAGGAAGGTCTCTACAGCGCGCCGAAACTGTTGGATAAGAGCGGGACGGCCACTGTCAGTCGCCTTGATACCAATCGCATCAGCGACACGGTCAGCGGCATGGCGGGAATTCGTGGTAATTTCGCGACCGGCGTTGTCTCGCACAAAGTGAACGTTGGCTACTCGGCACAAAGCAAAAACGAAAAAATCGCGTGGAAGATGTCAAAAGCGGCGGATAACCCGTATACCAACATCTATCACAACCGCGGCGTTGACGCGCCGGCCAGTACCAACTCGAACGGTAAAGGCGGTAACTACAGCGATCCGCTGACCAGCGGACGTACCCGGACCCAGGGTTGGCTGCTGAGCGACACGCTGGGCGTGCTGGATGACAAACTGCTGTTTACCGTCGGGGCACGCCATCAGAAAGTGGTGATTCGGGGTTATGACAAAGTCACCGGCGCGGAAAACGCTGCCGACGGTTTTGACGGTAGCCGCTGGATGCCGACTTACGGCGTCGTCTACAAGCCGTGGGAAGAGATTGCTTTCTACGCCAACCACACCGAAGCGTTACAGCCGGGTAAAACAGCGCCCAACACGGCGACCAACTATGGTCAGAGCACCGGCATTGTCCATTCCAAACAGAATGAAGTGGGGGTGAAGGCGGACTTCGGGCGTGTTGGCGGTTCGCTGGCGCTGTTTGAGATCAAGATGCCATCGGCGATCCTCGATAGCGAAACCAAACATTATGGTCTGGATGCCGAACAGCGTAACCGTGGCGTTGAGCTGAATGTCTTCGGTGAGCCGATGCTGGGCATGCGTCTGAACGCCAGCACCACCTGGCTGCAGGCGGAGATGACCAAAACCAACAACGGTCTGAACCAGGGCAACGATGCGATCGGCGTGCCGAATTTTTACGCCGTGCTGGGCGCCGAGTATGACATCAAGCCGATTGAAGGTCTGACCGCTACCGCGCTTGTGAACCATTCCGGTTCTCAGTATGCGGATCTGGCTAATAGCAAAAAGCTCGATAGCTACACAACGCTGGATCTGGGCATGCGCTATCGCTTCGCGCTTAACCAGAACCAAAATCAGATGACCGTTCGCGCGGGCATCGATAATGTGACCAACGAAAACTACTGGGCCAGTGTTGATGATTCCGGCACGTACGTCACCCAGGGGAAAGCGCGCACCTTTAAAGTGTCCGTTGGTTACGAGTTCTGAGTTCCACCTCGTTATCAGGGGCAAGGATGCCCCATCCATTCCAGTGCCTTTAACTTGCTACCTCCAGCATGAAGTGTTAAAACGTGCCCCTTCTAAAAAAGAGACAGGGGTAGGACGTGAGAAACGCGTCATCCGCTTCAGGCATCGGTCGTTCTGAAGCTTCGTCGGAGCAGAGTCCGACGCTGCAACGTGGTTTGCAAAATCGACATATTCAGTTAATCGCCCTCGGCGGCGCGATTGGTACCGGGCTGTTTCTCGGCATCGGGCCCGCGATTCAGATGGCGGGGCCAGCGGTGCTGCTGGGGTACGGCATCGCCGGAATTATTGCGTTTCTGATAATGCGCCAGCTCGGCGAGATGGTCGTTGAAGAACCGGTATCGGGCTCCTTCGCGCATTTTGCCTATAAATACTGGGGGCCGTTTGCGGGCTTTCTGTCAGGCTGGAACTACTGGGTCATGTTTGTACTGGTCGGGATGGCTGAACTGACGGCTGCCGGCATCTATATGCAGTACTGGTTACCCGAGGTTCCCACCTGGGTCTGGGCCGCGGCCTTCTTTATCATCATCAATGCCGTCAACCTGGTGAACGTTCGTCTGTACGGCGAAACCGAATTCTGGTTTGCGCTCATCAAAGTGCTGGCGATCATCGGTATGATCGGCTTTGGTTTGTGGTTGCTGTTCTCGGGGAATGGCGGCGAGCGGGCGACCATCGATAATCTGTGGCAGCACGGCGGTTTTCTGGCGACAGGCTGGAAGGGACTGATTTTGTCGCTGGCGGTGATTATGTTCTCCTTCGGCGGCCTGGAACTTATCGGGATCACCGCTGCGGAAGCTCGCGATCCGCATAAAAGCATCCCCAAAGCGGTTAACCAGGTGGTATATCGTATTCTGCTGTTCTACATCGGCTCGCTGGTGGTTCTGCTGGCGCTCTACCCGTGGGTGGAAGTGAAATCCGACAGTAGCCCGTTTGTCATGATTTTCCACGATATGAACAGCAATGTGGTGGCGTCAGCGCTGAACTTCGTGATTCTGGTGGCATCCCTGTCGGTTTATAACAGTGGCGTGTATTCCAATAGTCGTATGCTGTTTGGTTTGTCGGTGCAGGGCAATGCACCGAAGTTTCTGACCCGCGTCAGCCGTCGTGGCGTGCCGGTGAATTCACTGCTGCTCTCTGGTGCTATCACCTCGCTGGTGGTGTTGATCAACTACCTGTTGCCGAAAGAGGCCTTCGGTCTGCTGATGGCGCTGGTGGTCGCGACGCTGCTGCTGAACTGGATCATGATTTGTCTGGCGCACCTGCGTTTTCGTGCCGCGATGCGCCGCAAAGGGCGCGACACGCAGTTCAAGGCGCTGCTGTACCCGGCAGGTAACTATATCTGTATCGCCTTCCTGGCGATGATCCTCGTGTTGATGTGCACCATTGACGACATGCGTCTGTCAGCCCTGTTGCTGCCGGTATGGGTCATCTTTCTGTTTGTCGCGTTTAAACTTTCTCGCAAAGTACGCTGAGGGTAAGCCGATCTCATTCGCATAATGAGATCGGCGTTTTCGCATTATCGTTGAAATACCCCCGCCAGCGAGCGAATGTCATTGCCCGTTGGTGACTGATGAATGCGCAATCCAAACTCTTCTAAGACAGCAAAAATATGGTCGAAAATATCGGCCTGAATGCTTTCATATTCCAGCCAGACTACGGTATTAGTAAACGCGTAAATTTCGAGAGGGAGACCGTGATCGTCGGGCGCCAGTTGACGTACCATTAAGGTCATATCTTTGCGAATGCGTGGATGATTTCGCAGATATTCATTCAGATAAGCGCGGAAAGTCCCAATATTGGTCATCCGCCGGTGGTTTAATACCGATTCCGGCGCATCCAGCTGTTGATTCCACTCATCGATTTCCTGATGGCGTGTCTCCAGATAAGGCTTCAGCAGACGCGCTTTATACAGTTTTTGCTTTTCATCATCGTCCAGAAAATGAATGCTGGTGGCGTCAATATTAATACTGCGTTTAATGCGTCGACCACCGGAGGCTGACATGCCGCTCCAGTTTTTAAACGAATCAGAAACCAGCGACCAGGTTGGAATTGTGGTGATAGTATTGTCCCAGTTGCGGACTTTCACCGTCGTCAGGCCAATATCAATGACCGCGCCGTCAGCACCGTATTTCGGCATCTCCAGCCAGTCACCCAGTTTTAGCATGTCGTTAGCAGAAAGCTGAATACCGGCAACCAGCCCCAGAATCGGGTCTTTAAATACCAACATCAGCACTGCCGCCATCGCGCCCAGGCCGCTAATCAGAATCGCGGGCGACTGGCCGATTAATAGCGATATCATTAAGATACCGACAATTATCGCGCCAATGAGCTTTATCCCCTGAAATATCCCCTTGAGAGGAAGTTGAGAGGCGGAAGGAAATTTTTGCGCCAGATTTAATATGACATCCAGTAACGAAAATAATGAAAGCAGGGCATATATCATGATCCACAACTGTGCGCAGACAGTGAGAATTTCTGCGGCTTCGCTGCCTTTTTGCAACCACAGCGCGGCCTGAATATTGACAATAATACCCTGCAGGGTGAATGCCAGACGGTGAAATAATTTATTCTGCGTAATGATTTGTAGCCACAGACGGGAGCTGGCAACGGCGCGCCTTTCAAATGTACGCAACACCACCCAGTGCAAAATAATATGCACAATGACGGCGGTTAGAATAATAATACCAAAGATCATCACCAGCGAAGTGGTGTGATCCATTTCAATACCTGCTAAATCCTCGACCCGGGTAATTAATTCCTGCATAACCTCTCCTTTACAAAACAGCGGCCTATGATGACCGCTGTAAGGGAATTATGCAAATGAGCCGGGTCAGTACTGTTCGGGAAGACGGTTGATCCGGATAAGAATACCCCGCTCCATTTCGATATGGTTGCCCAGACGCAGATCGCTCAAAATTTTCATCACCCGGCTACGCGAAAGATGCGTTTTTTCCTGGATGTAATCACTCGCGTTAACCGCCAGACGCAGCTCTTCTTTCTCTGCCATCAACGCGATGAGATTAGTGCGAATCAGTTCATAGGTAGATAAACCAACAGAGGAACGGTGTGCTTCCAGCAGCTTTTTAATCGCGTACATATAGGTATATGAGGCATCCTGCCAGAGGTCGTTCTGCGCAATGATATCCAACACCTGCGATGTTGGAATGATCTCAAACTGGATTTCCCCACTGGCCTGATAAAAGAAATCGGCATTAGTATTCATTAACGCATTCATGCCAACAATCATAGGTGCTTTAAGATGTTTAAGTAACAACGGGTCGCGGCTACGGTAAACACCTACGGTGCCTTTATGCAACACAAAACTCATCGATTCAGCATGGTGTTCGAGAGAAATAATTTGACGTTCCCGGCCCTGGCGAATGCGGGAAGGGTCAGAGATAGCATCAATTATTTGTATGACATGGTGTTCTGGCTTCATATAGGCATAGCAATTCGAATTAAATTATCTAAAGATTATACTCTATTATATTAAAAGGCGAATGTTTTATGGGATAGTGTAAGAGGATGTTTGGGCTAAAGTTGAAAGTAAATATTGCAATTCATTGAAATTAAATAAATCACACTGAGTGATGATGACTTCAGGTAGTGGGAAATATCACTTTTAGTGAGTACTCGTTTAATTTGCCTGCCAGAGTCAGTGTTACCGGACCTTGTTAGCGACAAAACTCTATCGTCCTCAAATTGACAGATAAGCACTACATTATTTTGAGTGACAGGTTAAGACGTTATTCGCTTCAGCACGAGTTTTCAGGATGCGAATGGCGGTATAAATATCGACTCAGATTTGAGAAAAGCGAACATTCGGGCGGGCATCATATTTTTAAGTGGATAAACCGGTATTGTATTTACCCACTCAAAAGGGCGCTATTTAAGCTCTGTCCATTCTAAGACATATCCATTCAGGTATCGGTTTAATATTGCCACTGCACCGAAAAGCCTAGCGCGAACGGGCTGGTTTGCATATCGTCAGGTTTTATCACCGGAATGCCAGCGAAAAGATCATAGCCAAAATTGCCTTTGACGCCGCGTACACCCGCAACTGCACCGGCGATGCGCGTGCCGCTCCAGTAATCATTTTTCGAACCGCTGACTTCCCCGTAATCGAAACCAAGATAGGGCTGCATTCCCCATCTGGGGAGGTTCAGGTTAATGTCATTACGCAGATACCAGCCCTTATCGGCATAAATGGATGATTCACCATCGAAACCACGCACCGTCCAGCGGTTACCAATAGTGAATTTATCCGGCTGCGTCAGCTTATCCGGCGACGTTTGCTGCATAAAGTGAGGCTCATAGCTCATCGACAGATCGCCTGCTTTAAACGGAAACGTGCCGTCGACGCTCAGCGTGATGATGCGCGCTAACGGATCGGCGCTGCCTGCCATCTCTTCGGCATCGGCTTGTTCACCAAACCAGTGTGCGGCGTGCTGATAACCGAGACGGGAGGTGAGCTGTCCAAAGGGCAGATAGGCCAAATGCTCCAGACTGAATTGCCAGCTACTGGTATCCCGGTGCTGCACTTCTACTTCGACATCGTTGAGTTTATATTGCGAATCACGTTTGATGCCTTTAAAACCCAGCGTCGTTTTTTGGCTGGCGCTGCGGTAGATAACGCGCTTAATTTCGGCAGTCAGTAACTTTTCAGTGCTGCTGTACTGATAGTGGAAATCGCCACTGTGTATTGTCTGCACCGTACGATATTTACTGCCATAAAGCTCAAGTAGCCAGTAGCCCCAGGGAACGGAATAGAAGGCGGAGGTGTTGTCGTTGCGCCGGCCATCTTCATTTTTAAAGCCGCCGCCGTATGCGACGTACAGAATGTCATTCAGCGTCGTTGGGTTATTGAGATAAAAGGCCAGCCCGCCTTCATAACGCCCCGTTTTTTTGCTTCCCGCATCATCCATCCACGTCCCCAGACGCCACGCTTTACCCTGACTTCGACTCACTTCCACCTGCGTATCGCCAGGATTTTCACCTGGTACGAGATGAATACTTGCCTGCGAACCGGGAATACGTTGTAAATTTTCCAGCCCTTGTTCCAGTCCGCGTAAATCAAGAACTTCGCCTTCTCCTTCCGGAAAGTTATTCCAGCTATGAACAGTACGACCTTCCTGGTTTTGTAATAACCATTTACTGATGCGTCCGGGCAAAATTTTCAGGGTTAATGTCCCTTCTTTTAAATTTTGTTCGGGCACTAAAACGCGACTGGTAATATATCCATGAGAGATTAACCGGTTCTGTACGGCTTTATGCAGGGCTTTTATTCCTTCAATGCCGACACACCGGTATTCCGTCTGATGAATCAGATCGTTAAAAGTTAGCCAGTGGGGGAGGGCTGCTGTTTTATCAATGATGACATGTTTCATGTTATAGCAGACCGATTCTTCTGGCAGGGTCAGCTTATCACTATCCTGCACATTTTCCGCTGTGAGTACTGTTTTACTTTGTGGTGCAAGCTGGTTATGTCTGGCCTGGTCTTGTTGTTGAGTTGTGGCACTTTGGCCTGAAACTGGCTCGGCTTTCGCGATATCCGGGCGTATTCCAAACAGTGAAAAAAGGATGAGACTGAGGCTGATACGATAAATAATCATGGTCTTTTTACTATTCCCTGTAGGTACTGAACCTCAGAAGCATTTTGTGAATAAATTAATAAAGCCCCATTGAAAACATGGGGCTTTTGAATTAATGAAAATTATATGGCAGTGTAAATAGCATATCCGCCTGGGTAATAAACAATATCCTGAACCACATAACCATAGTAAAGATCGCCTGGATGGTAGACTACGCCATCCTCCCAGACGCCATTACCTTCCGGCGTACCGTTAGGCTGAATTACAGTATTACCACCGTTGTTGGCAGAACCACCTTCATCAGTATTACCACCGTTATTGGTCGAACTGCCATTATCGGTATTATTGTTGTCAGGAGTATTCGCGCCATCATCCTGATTAGTCGAACCCGTTTGGGTGATGACGCCCATATTGTTGACGTTACCGGTGGTGTAAACGTGATCGCCTGTAATGGTACCGGTGCTTTCGTTAAACATACCATTCGCGTTATTCAGCGTAACATCGCCCGCACTGGCGATCACTCCACTGTTACTCAGGGTATTAGTGGACAGAATAACGCCGTTATTGGCTGTCAGCGTACCGGCATTCATCAATGTGACGCGGTCCATTTGCGCATTTAACGTATTACCAGCAGCAATAGTACCGTTGTTATAGACCGTCGTACGTGAATAACCATAGCTGCCCATGACATTGAGATTTACATCATGCTCTGCACGGATATCACCGGTGTTGTTCATGCCGGACATGACAAACAGGTTTGCGTCTTCGCCTGCATGGATGGTGCTTCCGGTATCGGTCATCAGAGAAGAGGTATTAATGCTGATGCTATGACCCGCATTCATGTTGCCATGCATCAGGTTATAGACATTGTTGGCGTTAACGTTGATGTCATTGCTACTGGAGATCGTACCGCTGTTAGCAAGATCGGACAGTTGCAGGTCCATTTGATTAGCGTGGATTGAACCGCTGTTATTAAACACGCTGCTATTCATCTGCAGATTCAGATTACCGTCGGCGGTAATAGAACCACTGTTCTGGGCTGGGCCACCGTAACTGTTCCAACCGTTGGAACCGATGGTTAATGACATATTCTGTCCCGCAGCAAGAGTCCCTGCGTTCTGGAAGGTATTGGCTACCGTCATATCAATGTTGTGACCCGCTTCCAGCTTGCTGGCAAGATCAGAATAATAAGACGAACCATACATGAAGATATCTTGACCGGCTGAAATCGTGCCGGACGTGTTATCCAGTGCGCCATTGATAGAGATGGAACCATCGTTATGAATAATGCCGTTATGGTTAGAGAGCATATTATTGCCGCTTACCTGTAACTGGCTGTCACGTCCCTGAGCCTGAATAACGCCGTTATCATTATTCAACACAGAGGCGTTAATCATATTCCAGCCATTACCTGCAGAAATTACCCCGTTATTGTTGGTCAGCGTATCGACGTTAACACTCATCGAGCCGTTGCTTGTCAGACTGCCAGACGAGTTGTCCAGATTTGCCGAGTCCACGGTCAGTGTGCCTTTAGCATTGATACGACCGTTTGTATTATTGACGCCGGTCGCTCCCCAGGAGTGATAGTTGTTAGAATGGCGAGCGATGCTCAGAGAGCCTTCGCTGGTGATTTCACCCTGGTTGTTATCCAGCGAATCCGCTATGACGGTGGTCTGGCGATTGCCCTGAATTTTCCCCTGGGTGTTCACGGTGTCTTTGCCAGAGACATCGACGTATTCGCCTTTGATTTGACCCTTGCTGTTGTCCAGCAATTCATCGGCAGAAACGGAAACCATGCCATCAGACGTGATCTGACCATTATGGTTCAGAACGGATGAACCCATGACAACCGCGGAGTTTTTACCACTAATATGGCCGCCATTGTTTTCGATAACACCGTCAACATTGAGAGAGAGAGTATCAGTCGCGGTCAGATCCGCATGATCGATACGCACGCCGACGCCGCTATCTGTACCTTCCATGTAAATTTTATTGGCATACATGGAGCCCAGTGCGGATACATCCAGCGCGACATCCGGGCTGGCGCTGGCGTCATATTTCTTCTGCACGCGACCATTTTTATCAATACGGTTATTACCGGTAATGATGTTCAACTCATTCGCTTGCAGTTTTGCATTGACCTTCACGGAGCGGGCAATAATGTCGGTGTACTGAGTGGAGCGGGTGTCCATACCTTTACCGGTAATAGAAACCTGGCCTTTGCTGACGTCCAGACCGGTTACGTTACCCTGGTTATCATATGTGGCGGTACCCGTGGTTAGCGTCGCGTGGTTGGTGTTAATAAAACCGCAACCGTCGCAGGTAATGCCTGATGGGTTAGCAATAATAACCTGAGCGGACTGACCGGCGACTTCGATCATGCCGTTAAGCTGGCTGGGGTCGGAGGAGCGCACTTCGTTAAGAATCACTTTTGCACTGCCATTCGCCATATTAGCGTTGCCATCAATCTGGCCGGCTAACTGAGTATTCGAATTGCTGCTGCTGTTGTTCAGAATAACGCCGTTGCTGTCTACGTTGAATTCAGAATAAACGTTATGCGAAACGCCACCCGCACTGGCTTTATTAATATCAACAACGGTAGTGCCATTTGCGTTGGTATGAATACCCGGTTGGTTAGTATTACCTGCGACAACCGCAGCGTGAGCTGGCATAATCATTCCAAGCGCAAGCATCGTTGCAAAGCAGGTCGGAGCCAGCTTTGCATGTAAAACCTGACGATTATTGCGCATGATATTAATGTTTTTGCTTTTCATTTACTTATCCTTGTATTTCCTTGACTATAAATTCCCCATTCCAATGATGAGAAATGGGGGGAATATGAAAGCATGCGTTCTCTACAATCCTGAAAAGGACTTGTAACGATTCATTTTAGTTACACAGGAAATATGAGTGGCAAGGGAAAGTGAGCTATTGCTGGTTGCGCAAAAAAATAGCGTAATTATTCGCTATGGAAATGTGATTATGCGGTGATCGAGTAATATGAAAAAGAGGCTGTATAACAAATGAAAAAAAACATTGATCATGGGTATGGATGATTTCTGCGCGACATATTTCTGAGGTGTTACACAATGTGTAAGAAATTTGGAAAAGCCTTAAGGAGGAGGGGAAATAAGAACAGGCACGCCGCAGCGCAACGTGCCAGAAGGTGTTAGCATTCGGTCATAATCGTGCTCAGCGGCAGGCGAGATTTCGGCAGCGAGGCATTAAAATCTTCCACGCTGTGATGACCGACAGGCACCACCACCACGCTGGTGAAGCCTTTTTCTTTCAGGCCAAATTCCGCATCAAGAATGGCGGCGTCGAAACCTTCGATGGGCACTGCGTCCAGACCCAGTGCGGCAACGCCTAACAGGAAGTTACCGACGTTCAGATACACCTGCTTTGCCATCCAGTGTGCATCGTCTTTCAGCTCTTTACGGTGCATGTCGGCAAAAAACGTGCGACCTTTGTGATTAGCGGCTTTCGCCTCCGCGGAAGCAAAACGCCCATCGGCCTCTTCCTGATCAACCACGCGTTCCAGCCAGGCATCATCCATTGCCGTTTTGGCGCAGAACACCACGACATGCGAAGCATCAAGCATTTTTCGCTCGTTGAAGACAAAGTTACCGGCGGCAGATTTCGCCACGCGCGCTTTGCCTTCCTCTGTGCTGGCGACGATAAAGTGCCACGGTTGAGAGTTAGTACTGGATGGGCTGAACTGCAGCAGTGTTTTGATTTTTTCGGCTTCTTCAGCGGTCAGCTTTTTAGCTGGGTCGAATGCCTTGGTTGAATGACGCTTTAAGGCAACTGAAACGATATCCATAACGACTCCCGGTTGGTTTTAATCTTCGCAGGTTACAGGGTTCTCCCGGAGATGATAAGAGAGAAATGGCGAACACAGTTTTCGTTATTTGAGACTAATCAGACAGGGCGGATGCGTTTCTGGCTGCGTTTGGGCAGGCCATCGACCACTAAATTCCACGAGTCGTTCACCAGTTCTTCCAGTAACGACTCTGTAATATCGTCACCGGGCGCAACGGAAATCCAGTGCTTTTTATTCATGTGATAACCGGGGGTTATGCTGGGGTAAATCTGCTGATTTAACAACGATTTTTCCGGGTCGGCTTTCAGGTTAATCACCGTGCGACGGTTAACGTCGGTGACGATCATAAAAATCTTTCCTTCGACTTTAAACACGTCGTACTCCGGGCCGAACGGCCAGCAGTGCTCAGTATAGGGGAAGGCTAATGCCAGGCGTTTCGCGCACTCGTGCAGCGTTTTTTCGTCCATTAATTTTCCTCGCGGGTGAGGGCGCGCCACATCGCTTCAAAGCCCAGAGAAATAAACTCTTCGGCGCGAGCCGGTTCACGGGCGGCAAATTCCATCGTTGTTTCTGCCAGCGTTAAAAACAGCGCATCGCCGAAGGCGCGATATTCATCGGACATAAAGACCGGCAGCACCGAGCGGTGACAGAGATCGCGCAGTTCAGGAAACAGATCGTCGGCTTTCTGTTCTGTCTCTTTGGTGATTTTTTCGCTGACGGCCAACTGGCGTATGGCGCGATGCCCCTGCGTATGGTTTATCCCCCAACTGATATAGCTGCGCCAGATATAAAAGGTCAGCGCTTTGGCATCGGTCAGTGAACGATCCAGATTGGCGATCATTGACTGGCAGAGACTCTGCTTAAGATAAAGATACAGTTCGTTGATTAACTCGTCTTTGGTTGCGAAATAGCGAAACAACGTTCCTTCCGCCACGCCAGCATTGCGGGCAATCACTGCGGTTGACGCCGCGATCCCGGACTGCGCAATTGCCGTGGTTGCTGCCTCCAGTAATGCCTGTTTTTTGTCTTCACTCTTCGGACGAGCCACTACACTTTACCCTCAGGTTGGTCTAAAACTGTGATTGAAACACGGCGTATGCAGCGCCGCAACGGTGAATGTCAAAGATTGAAAATCATCTTGACGCGAAACGTCCGATTTCTATAATGAGTGCTTACTCACTCATAATCAAGAGTCAGTCGCGCAAACCATCGGACAGGCGCGCGTTTTCAGGTCAGGATATGAAGCGTCTCACAGTTTGTGTGGTTGTTATTATGCTCATTGCCAGTGCAGCAGCGTTACCGTTTGTCCTTAATGCTGGCTTCGGCCAGGCGCCGCAGGGGGCTCAGCTTAGCCAGGTTGAACAATCTGCAAACTACCGGGACGGACAATTCCATAATCAGATACCGACACCGGGCTATACCGGAAACAAAAGTATGCTCGCGGCGTGGTGGGAGTTTCTGGTCGCAAAGCGTGAGAATGCGCGCCCCGCTCAGCCGCTGCCGCTGGTTGCGACCGATCTTGCCAGTCTGCCTGCTACTGAAGATACCCTGATCTGGCTCGGGCATTCTTCGTGGTATCTGCAACTGGACGGCAAACGTATTCTGATTGACCCGGTGCTCAGCAGTTATGCCGCGCCGTTTTCCTTCCTTAATAAGGCCTTTGCGGGAGACTATCCGTGGACGGCGCAGGCGATGCCGGCAATCGATCTGCTGGTCATCTCGCACGACCACTATGACCATCTGGACTATGCCACCATCAAGGCGTTAATGCCCAAAGTGAAGCGTGTGCTGACTCCGCTGGGCGTCGGTTCGCATTTGCGTTATTGGGGAATGAATAGCGACATCATTGAAGAGCGCGACTGGAATCAGTCCGTGCGAATTGACGATTCGCTGATGATTCACGTTCTGCCTGCGCGGCATTTTTCTGGCCGCGGCATCAAGCGCAACCAGACGCTGTGGGCCAGTTTTCTGTTCGAAACGCCGGAACAGAAAATTTATTACAGCGGTGACTCCGGCTACGGGCCTCATTTCCGGGCCATCGGCGAACAGTTTGGCGGCATCGATCTCGCCATTATGGAAAACGGTCAATATGACCAGGACTGGAAGTACATTCATATGATGCCGGAAGAGACCGCTCAGGCCGCTGTGGATTTGCGGGCAAAAGCGATACTGCCCGGCCACGCCGGCCGCTTTGTGCTGGCCAAGCATACCTGGGACGACCCGTACAAACGGCTGGCGCTGGCCAGTCGACATAAAGCGTACCGTCTGCTCACGCCGATGCAGGGTGAACCGGTAAAACTGGACGACCCGGCGCAGCCGTTCACCGTCTGGTGGCAGCAGACCTCAAATTTGCAGGAGAGGAGTTCCGAATGACCATTTCTGCTCAGGTTATCGACACGATTGTCGAGTGGATAGATGATAATTTGAATCAGCCGCTGCGCATCGACGACATTGCGCGCCACGCGGGGTATTCCAAGTGGCATCTGCAGCGTCTGTTTTTACAGTACAAAGGGGAGAGTCTGGGACGCTACATTCGTGAGCGCAAACTGCTGCTCGCGGCGCGGGATCTGCGTGAGTCCGACGAAAAAGTGTATGACATTTGTCTGCGTTACGGGTTTGACTCTCAACAGACCTTTACCCGCATTTTCACCCGCACATTCAACCAGCCGCCGGGTGCCTACCGTAAAGAAAACCACAGTCGGGCGCACTGAAGTGACAGAGAACCGTGTTGTATGACAGCACGGTTCTGTTCACCACAAATTGCGGGATTTCACCGGCTCAGTGAGCCAGCGAAAACCAGCGACGCCAGACGTAGCGAATCACGAAATATTCAACAGCGCCAAGTGCTAAAAACCACAGGCAGAACAGCAGCGTATAGAACTGGTTGAGATCCATCAGATGGAAGGTCGCAACCAGCTTTTGCGCCAGCACCAGCCCCAGCGAAGGCGCTGGCAGCAACAGGCAGGAGAGAAAGGCCATCAGCAGAATACCGGCGGCGGTCATCAGTGATTCAAGCGGGTGTTTCATGGCAATGTTAAAGGTGAGTTAAAAAAGCCATTGTCCGGGATCTTCACCGCTAACGCAAACCGGCGCCGCTTACCCGGCCCAAATCTCACCATGTTTTTTCACCAGCCCGATGAGCGATCCGCCATCGCTGACAAACTCACGCATTTTTTGCGCTTCGCTGGTACCCTGTTTAACCTGCCGGGTCACGGCTTCAATCGCGCTTGCGGCGCCAACTTTATCGGCGGATGGCGCGACTTTTTCCAGCAGGCGCAGCGTGTCCTCTGAGATCGAACGATGGTCGCCGGTATGCACGTCGGTCAGAATCCCCTCCAGTCCGTAGCGACAGGCCTGAAAACGATTGAATTTATACAGCAGATAGTCACGCTCTTGATGCTTAAACGGCCGTTCCGTCAGTATCCAGTGCGCGGTCGCCTGAATTAAACCGGCCATATTGATAGCATGGCTGAGCGTGAGCGGTGTATCCATCACTCGCACTTCGACCGTACCAAAATGGGGGCTGGGGCGAATATCCCAGTGCAAATCTTTAATGCTGTCGATCATGCTCGTATAGCTGAGTCGACGGAACAATCCTTCAAATTCCTGCCAGTTGCTGACCCACGGCATGGGGCCGTTATCCGGAAAACCAGAGAAGATGTTCAGTCGCGACGAGGCGAAGCGGGTGTCTGATCCTTGCATGTAAGGTGAAGAGGCTGAAAGGGCAATAAAATGCGGGACAAAGTGCGACAGCCCGTGCAGCAGGTAAATCGCATCATCTCCACTGGCGCAGCCGACGTGAACATGCTGGCCAAATACGGTGGCCTGTTGAATGAGATAGCCAAAGTTTTCCAGCGTGCGTTGATAGCGTTCGTTATCGCATACTTCCTGGCGCTGCCATTTCTGAAACGGATGCGTACCGCCGCCGCAAATCTCCAGATGATGTTCCGCCGCCGCTTGCAGGATCACCTGCTGCATCGCGGAAAACTGCGCCGCCGCCTGATCGATATTGTGGCAAACGTCAGTGGCCATCTCCAGCATGCTTTCGGTGATATCGTGCTTCACTTCGCCGGCGCGCACCCGGTCTTTCACTGCGGCAATCAGCGTCGAAGAGTCCTGGCTCAAATCATATCCCGGCGGATTAACCACCTGCATTTCCAGTTCAATGCCGAGGGTGTACGGTTCAGAAACGTGAAAATCGGGTAGTGGCATAGTGTTCGCTTCTCCTTTGATTTGTCAGATGAGTATAGAAGCGAGCGCGGGTTTCGGCGTGGCGGAAGAAATCTGAATTCGCTGCTTTGAAGGTGCATCGGGAACTGCTATAACCAGATTTTATCCTTGCGTAAGGAGTAATCGGTGCCGGAAATAAATGAATACGGTCAGACGGTGGGCGACGCGCTACCGGACTGGCATGGCGCGTCCGTTCTGCAACGGAGCGTGCTGGAAGGCCGCTACTGTCGTCTTGAGCCGCTCGATCCTGAACGTCATGCCGCCGATCTGTTCGATGCCTATGCGCAAGCGAACGACGAGCGGGACTGGACGTGGCTGGCGAGCCGCCGACCCGATAGCGTTGCGGCGACGCTCCACTGGCTCAGTGGAAAAGCGAACGATGACGCGCTGGTGCCATTTGCCGTCGTGGATAGTCATGCGGAACGCGCGGTAGGTCTGGTCTGTTATATGGCTATCGAACAGGCGCATGGCTGCGTTGAAATTGGCCATGTCACCTGGTCGCCGCGGATGAAAAATACGGTTCTCGGCACTGAAGCTGTCTGGTTGCTGTTGCGCTACGCCTTCGCCCAGGGATATCGCCGTGTGGAGTGGAAATGCGACTCGCTGAATCTGGCGTCGCGCCGCGCGGCAGAGCGCCTGGGATTTGTCTTTGAAGGCCGCTTTCGCCAGAAAATCGTCCGTAAAGGCCGCAACCGGGACAGCGACTGGCTATCGATGATTGATGGCGAGTGGCCTGAATGTGACCGCGCGTTGCAGCGCTGGTTAGCGGCGGAGAATTTTGACGCGCAGGGCCAGCAGATCAAAACGCTGGCCCAGTGTCGACAGTAACAGACTTAACGTCGCGCCGGTTTGCGTACCGGCGCATCGCCTGCCACGTAATAACGCGCTGTGCTTTTCGCCAGCGGAGCGCGACCGCGAATGGCATCGGCAATTTTCTCGCCAATCATAATGGTCGTTGCATTCAGATTGCCGGTGATAATTTGCGGCATGATCGACGCATCCACTACGCGCAGATTCTCAACGCCATGCACTTTCCCTTCACCGTCGACCACCGCCATCTCGTCAAAGCCCATTTTACAGGTGCCGCAGGGGTGAAATGCCGTTTCTGCATGCTCACGCACAAACGCGTCCAGTTGTTCGTCAGTTTGACATGCGATGCCGGGGCTGATCTCGCGCCCGCGGAATTTATCCAGCGCCGGTTGGTTGATGATTTCCCGCGTGATACGAATCGCATCGCGGAACTCCTGCCAGTCTTGTTCTGTTGACATATAGTTAAACCGAATCGCCGGATGTTCGCGTGGGTCGCGGGATTTCAAATGTACATGACCGCGACTCGGCGAGCGCATTGACCCGACGTGGCACTGGAAACCATGTTCTTTCACTGCGTTAGAACCGTTGTAATTGATCGCCACCGGCAGGAAATGGTACTGAATGTTCGGCCAGGCAAAGGCTTCGCGGCTGCGGATGAAACCGCCCGCTTCAAAGTGATTGCTCGCCCCGATGCCGGTTCCGCCAAACAGCCATTCAGCGCCAATCTTCGGCTGATTCCACCATTGCAGAGCGGGGTAAAGCGACACAGGCTCTTTGCACTCATATTGCAAATACATTTCGAGATGATCCTGCAGATTTTCCCCAACGCCGGGCAGGTGATGAACCAGCGGGATCGCAAAGGCCTTTAATAACGCAGCATCACCCACGCCGGAGCGTTGCAGGATTTGCGGTGAAGCAATCGCCCCTGCGCACAGCAGTACTTCTTTGTTTGCCCTGGCGCGGGTCGGGATCGTGCTGTCGCCTTCCAGCCACTCCACGCCGACGGCTTTCTTGCCGTCAAAGACAATATGGTCAGTCAGCGCATGGGTCACAATGGTGAGGTTAGGGCGCTTTCTCGCCTGATCCAGATAGCCTCGCGCGGTGCTGGCGCGGCGTCCATGAGGCGTGACGGTACGATCCATTGGGCCAAAGCCTTCCTGCTGATAGCCGTTCAGGTCGTCAGTCCGCGGATAGCCTGCCTGAACACCTGCCTCGATCATCGCTTCAAATAACGGATTTACGCCCGGTTTTGAGGTGGTCACGCTAACCGGACCGTCGCCGCCGTGATAGTCATTGGCGCCGATATCGCGTGCTTCCGCTTTACGGTAATAGGGCAGGCAGTTGAGATAACTCCAGTGTTCGAGTCCAGGCTCTTGTGCCCAGTTGTCGAGATCCATCGCGTTGCCACGAACATAGCACATGCCGTTAATCAGCGAAGATCCACCAAGTCCTTTTCCGCGTCCGCACTCCATCCGGCGGTAGTTCATATGCGGTTCGGGTTCGGTTTCGTAGGCCCAGTTGTAGCGTTTTCCCTGTAACGGAAAGGCGAGTGCTGCCGGCATCTGGGTACGGAAATCCGCACGGTAATCCGGGCCGCCCGCTTCCAGCAGCAGGACGGTGGTATTGCTGTCTTCTGTCAGTCGTGTAGCCAGTACGTTACCGGCAGAGCCGGCACCAATAATGATGTAGTCAAAATGCAATGAAACCTCCTGGTTAAAAGACGGACTGGAAGGGGGCCATCTCGAGCTGGATGGACTTCACCTGGGTGTAGCTTTGCAGCGTCATCAGGCCATTTTCGCGGCCGATACCGGAATGTTTGTAGCCGCCAACCGGCATTTCGGCAGGGGATTCACCCCAGGTGTTGATCCAGCAGATCCCTGCTTCAAGCTGATGGATGACGCGATGGGCGCGGTTGAGATCCTGAGTGACCACCCCCGCCGCCAGGCCGTAATCGGTGTCGTTGGCGCGACGAATAACCTCGTCTTCACTCTCGTAAGTCAGAATGGTCATCACCGGTCCGAAGATTTCCTCGCGCACAATGCTCATGTCGTCGCGGCAATCGGTAAACACCGTTGGTGCCACCCAGGCTCCCTCATCGAATGCTTTTCCTTTCAGCACATCACCGCCGCAGAGCAGCGTCGCACCTTCTTTTTTACCGCTTTCGATATAGCGCAGGACGTTTTCGCGGTGGGGGAAGCTGACCAGTGGGCCAAAGTTGGTGGCGGGATCAAACAGATCGCCTGCGCGGATCCGCGCGACGCGAGCAAGAAGGGTCTGTTCGAAAGCACTTTTCATCCGCGCCGGAATGAACACGCGGGTTCCGTTGGTGCAGACCTGTCCGGAACTATAGAAATTTGCCATCATCGCGATGTCTGCGGCGAGATTAACGTTAGCATCCTCGAAAACAATCAGCGGCGATTTACCGCCCAGCTCCATCGTTACCTCTTTTAGCGACGAGGCGGCAGCGTTTGCCATCACTTTTTTACCGCTGGCGACGCCGCCGGTGAAGGAGACTTTGGCGATGCCCGGATGGTCGGTCAGATAGTGGCCCGTTTCCGCGCCCTCGCCCGGCAGGACATTAAAGACGCCGTCCGGCAGACCCGCTTCGCTGTAGATTTCCGCCAGCTTCAGAGCGGTCAGTGGGGTGACTTCGCTGGGTTTGAAGATCATTGCATTGCCTGCTGCCAGCGCAGGTGCGGATTTCCACAGCGCGATTTGAATCGGGTAGTTCCACGCGCCAATCCCGGCGACGACGCCCAGCGGCTCGCGGCGAGTGTAGACGAACGCGGTCTCGCGTAGCGGGATTTGGCTCCCTTCAAGCGCGGGAATCAGCCCGGCGTAGTATTCCAGTACGTCTGCGCCGGTGACGATATCGACACTGGCGGTTTCGCTGAATGGTTTGCCGGTATCCAGCGTTTCCAGTCTCGCCAGTTCATCATTGCGTTCGCGCAGGATGTCCACTGCACGGCGCAGAATGCGCGAGCGCTCCATAGCGCTCATCGCCGCCCAGATTTTTTGTCCGCGCTGAGCACTTTTTACTGCGCGATCAACATCTTCACGTCCGGCGGCCTGGACGGTTGCCAGGGCTTCACCCGTGGCCGGGTTGATCGTCTCGAAGGTACGACCGCTGGTGGCGTTGGTATAGCCACCATCAATATAAAGCTGTTGTTCTGCCATTCGGGACATGCATTCTCCTCGGTGAGTCAGTGGCTTTTGGGTAAGTGCTGCCTGATGAAATGGGTGGTCAACGCCTGCGCAAGACTGAGATTAAACGGCTTACCGCTTAGCGCGGCGCGTAGCCACAGCCCGTCGATCAGCGCCGCAAGTCCATAGCCTGCCTGTTGCGCCTGTTCACGAGGCAGTTCACGCGTAAATTCGTACACGATATTCGATAACAGACGTTTGCTGGCGACCTGTTGCAGGCGATACAGCATCGGCTGATGCATGCTGCTGGCCCAGAAGGCCAGCCAGGCTTTCATGGCGGCATGGCTTATCTGCGTCTCGTCAAAGTTTCCCGCCACGATGGCCCGCAGGCGCAGTTCGGCGCGTGCTCCCTGTAACGCATGGAGTCGATGCAAAACGGCGTGACGAAGCTGGCTGGTGATGTCGCGCATCGTTGCCTCAAGCAATCCATTTTTATCCTTAAAGTAATGGCTAATGATCCCGGTTGAGACCCCGGCACGGCGGGCGATTTGCGCAATCGTCGCATCATGCATTCCGACTTCATTAATCGCTTCCAGCGTGGCGTCAATCAGTTGCCTGCGCCGAAGGGTTTGCATCCCCAGTTTGGGCATGTTACGGCTCCATTCATCAGTAATGTTTATGTATTTAACCTTTTATTGATTGAACGTTCAATATAAATGTGTCTTAATTGTTGCGGATTTGATTTCAAATAGTTACAGGAAAAGTGAGGATAATTGATGTCAGACCTTCCGCAGAGCAGAGAAAAGGACAAAATCAATCCGGTGGTGTTTTACACCTCCGCCGGGCTGATTTTGTTGTTTTCCCTGACGACCATTTTCTTTAGTGATTTCTCCGCCGTCTGGATTGGCCGGACCCTAAACTGGGTCTCAAAAACCTTTGGCTGGTACTACCTGCTGGCCGCCACGCTGTATATCGTCTTTGTGATTTTTATCGCCTGCTCACGCTTTGGTTCGGTGAAACTCGGTCCGGAACAATCGAAGCCGGAATTCAGCCTGCTGAGCTGGGCAGCGATGCTGTTTGCCGCCGGCATTGGGATCGACCTGATGTTTTTCTCGGTGGCGGAACCCGTCACGCAGTATATGCAGCCTCCGGAAGGGGCAGGGCAGACCATTGAGGCAGCGCGTCAGTCGATGGTCTGGACGTTGTTCCACTACGGGCTGACCGGCTGGTCGATGTATGCCCTGATGGGCATGGCGCTGGGTTATTTCAGCTACCGCTATAACCTGCCGCTGACCATTCGTTCTGCGCTCTATCCGATCTTTGGTAAACGCATCAACGGACCGATAGGGCATAGCGTTGATATTGCAGCGGTCATCGGCACCATTTTCGGGATCGCCACCACTCTGGGCATTGGTGTGGTGCAGCTTAACTACGGTCTGAGCGTGTTGTTTGATATTCCTGACTCGATGGTGGCAAAAGCGGCGCTGATTGTCCTGTCGGTGGTGATCGCCACCATCTCCGTTACCTCCGGGGTGGATAAGGGCATTCGCGTACTTTCAGAGCTGAACGTTCTGTTGGCGCTGGGGCTGATCCTGTTTGTGCTGTTTATGGGCGACACCTCGTTCCTGCTTAACGCGCTGGTGCTCAATGTGGGCGACTATGTGAATCGCTTTATGGGGATGACGCTCAACAGCTTTGCCTTTGACCGCCCGGTTGAATGGATGAACAACTGGACGCTCTTTTTCTGGGCGTGGTGGGTGGCCTGGTCGCCGTTTGTCGGCCTGTTCCTCGCGAGAATCTCACGTGGGCGCACTATTCGCCAGTTTGTTTTCGGCACGCTGATTATTCCGTTTACCTTTACCCTGTTGTGGCTGTCGGTGTTCGGCAACAGTGCGTTGTATGAAATTATCCACGGCGATGCGGGTTTTGCCCAGGAAGCGATGGCGCATCCGGAGCGCGGATTCTATAGCCTGCTGGCACAATATCCCGCATTCACCTTTAGCGCTTCCGTCGCCACCATCACCGGTCTGCTGTTTTATGTGACGTCAGCCGATTCCGGCGCGCTGGTGCTGGGCAACTTCACCTCGAAGCTGAAGGATATCAACAGCGATGCGCCAAACTGGATCCGTATCTTCTGGTCGGTGGCCATCGGGCTGCTGACGCTGGGAATGCTGATGACCAACGGGATTTCAGCCCTGCAAAACACGACGGTGATCATGGGCCTGCCGTTCAGCTTTGTGATTTTCTTTGTGATGGCCGGATTATATAAATCGCTCAAGGTAGAAGATTACCGCCGCGAGAGCGCCAGCCGCCATACCGCGCCGCGCCCCATGGGAACACAGGATCGGCTGAGCTGGAAAAAACGCCTCTCGCGACTGATGAATTACCCCGGTACGCGCTATACCCGCGAGATGATGAAAACGGTCTGTTATCCGGCGATGGAAGAGGTCGCGCAGGAGCTACGGTTGCGTGGCGCGAGGGTTGAACTGCAAAGTATGCCGCCAGAAGAAGGGGATAATCTCGGTCACCTCGATCTGCTGGTGCATATGGGCGATGAACGTAACTTTATCTACCAGATCTGGCCGCAGCAGTATGCCGTGCCTGGTTTCACCTACCGTGCGCGCAGCGGGAAATCGACCTATTACCGGCTGGAGACCTTCCTGCTGGAAGGCAGTCAGGGCAATGATCTGATGGACTACAGTAAAGAGCAGGTGATTACCGATATCCTCGACCAGTACGAACGTCATCTGAACTTCATTCATCTGGATCGTGAAGCGCCAGGAAATGGCGTGTTGTTCCCGGGCATGTAGGACTTTCTAAACGTTTTCCGAAAATGCGTTTGAGCTGTATAAATATACAGTGATGAATAAAAAGAAAGCCCCAGGGTGACAGTACTATCAACCTTGAGGCTACTACTCCAAACCTGAACAATTCGGATTGCAGTCTCTTCTTCGCATGGAGGCAATATATGCTGACGAAATATGCCTTAATGGCAGTCATCGCACTTTGCATTACGGTGCAGGGATTCACGCTCCTGGTGAGGGACTCACTCTGTGAGTTCAGCGTCAGGGAGCGTGGCATTGAGTTTAAGGCAGCTTTCGCTTACGAATCGAAGAAGTCGCCGTTATGCGGGGAGTTATCCCCGCGTATCCGCTTGCCTGGTCTGGATGAGACGGCACCCGCTTAATCACCTCGCCCGCAGTCAGTCATGGCTGCGGGCGAATTTTTTAATTCTCCTGCGTTTGCCAGCGGGTACGTTCAACGGCGTGCTGCCATTCATGCCAGCGTTTTTGTAACCGCCCATGGCGTTCGGCGTTGGGCTGGAAGGTAACATGTTCGGGCAGATAACGTCGGAGCTGATCAGTATTAACGTTGAGCAGGGCTTTGCGTGCCAGTAATGCCGCGCCGATCGCCGAAAGTTCAGGCACGTCGCTGCGCATCACCGGGCAGCCCAGCAGATCGGCCTGATATTGCATCAGCCAGTCGTTTTTGGTCGGGCCGCCATCCACCATCAGCGCCGTCAACTGAAAGTCACTGTGCTGGCGCATCGCCAGCATCACATCGGCAATTTGATAAGTGATCGATTCCAGCGCCGCACGAACCAGATGAGCACGCTTCACGCCGCGGCTTAATCCGTGAATGAGTCCGCGGGCATTCTCATCCCACCAGGGTGCGCCCAACCCGGTCAGGGCTGGAACAAAATAGACGCCCAGCGTGGAATCGACCGTGGCGGGTAGCGTATTGAGTTCATGAGCCAGTTGCGCTTCAGGAAGCTCGCTTAACCCGGTGCTGTCCACCATCCAGGCCACGGCGTCACCGGTATGGGGAATATTGCCTTCCAGGCCATATACCCGTTTGTCGCCATCGTGCCAGGCGACCGTCGTGGCCAGCGCGCTGACGTCGCACTGTGCTGACAGCACGGGCGCCATCACCGAGGAACCTGTTCCGTAGGTGGCTTTGACGCATCCCTGCGCGCCCAGTCCGTGAGCAAACAGCGCCGCATGCGAGTCGCCAATCATCGCCAGAATCGGAATGCCGTCGGGGATCTCGCTCAGTCCCTGGGTTACGCCGAAATGGGCACTGGAAGGTGAAATCTCCGCAAGCGCCTGTCGTGGGATACCAAACAGCGCCAGCATGTCGTCGTCCCACTCGCCGCGGGTCAGATTAAGTAATTGCGTACGTGATGCATTGGATTGGTCGCAGTGAAATGCGTTGCCACCGGTCAGATTCCACAGCAGCCAGCTGTCAATCGTTCCCAGGCAAATTTCACCTTGCTGTGCGAGTTGAAAGCCATTGGGAACGCTCTGTAGCAGCCAGCGCATTTTAGAGGCGGAAAACAGAGGGGCGACGGGGAGACCGGTCACGGCTTTAATTTGCGCCTCCCGGCCGTGTTCACGTAATGTTCGGCAAAAATCAGCGGTACGCGAACATTGCCAGGTTATCGCCGGGCCGAGGGGCCGCCCACTGGCCCGATACCAGCCGATGGCCGTTTCACGCTGGTTGCTGATGGCCAGCGCCGCTACGCGATTCGCCCCGACGGCCTTTATCGCCTGCGCCACCACCGCCAGCGATGCGGCGATCAGCGCCTCGCCGGATTGTTCAACCCAACCCTCTCGCGGCGTTTGAATCGTCAACGCCCGGGAAAACTTCGCCACCACGTTGCCATTGCCATCCAGCGCGACCGCCTTTGCGTTCGTGGTTCCTTCATCGAGCGCAATAATAATGTCTTGTTCTGCTGACATAGTCTTCTCCAGCCTTATATTGTCCCGATGGCTTAGCGATGGAAAAACGTATCCACGCCGAGGTAACGGGTGAAGGCTTCATGCAGAATTTCGGCGCTGGCTGAATGGTTCATGGCAACATGGTGCTCAAAGCCATTACGACAGATCCACGCCAGCAGGTTTTCCAGGTGAGGCACCTGAATCACCGCCCGGCAACCGACAGTATCGAGCGCATCGTCCACCGACTGTCCTTCGCCGACGTAGGCCTTGATTTCCCCGGTCAGATCGTCAGTGCTCATGCGGAAGTAGGTTAACGTACCGGGCTTCATCCTGCCGTGTACGGCGCCGCAAGTATTCTCTTTGCCAACGGTGGTGCCGATGATGTCTGCGGTCCCCATTTTGGGGTTTTCCAGACTGGCTGAGGCGAAGTTCCCACAGTGGAACAGGACGCACTTATCGCGATCGTCGCCGAAGTTATTGTTCCAGTCGGCGATTGAGGCCGGACTGAGATTACTGCTGGCGAGCGCATACATTGAGAGCGCGCCCATCACGTCCACTTCACAGGCGCTGGGCATCAGTTGCCCGGACATGACGCTCATGATCGAGCAGACGTTGATGCCGAGATTTTCCTGTAACGAGGTCCAGCACTGGATGGCAGTGGTATCAATATCATTGGCGATCACCCAGTCGCTTATCACCACAAACAGTTTTGCCATGGTGACGAGTTTATCTGCGGGGATCGCACTGGCGTCGGCGTTATCGATCAGCAGACGGCGTTTTTCATCCACGCGGATATCGTCATCGCGCAGCTGTTTGATACGGGTAAATACTTCGGACAAATCCAGCGTTTCGACGGCAATACCCAGTCTTTCCAGCAGTTTTTCGCTATAACGAACGGTGTTGAACCCGGCAGGCCGCGCGCCAATGGCCCCCACACGCACGCCGCGCATACTGCTGACAACGCGGCAAATTTGCTCAAAGCGTTTGAGATCTTTTTCAAATACCTCCCCCGCTAAATCACACACATGCTGGGTGGTCAGGGTGAACGGAATCCCGTACTGACGCAGGTTATTACATAGCGAGATTTTACCGCAGAAGCTGTCGCGGCGGGTCGCCAGTCCCATTTTATCAAGATTATCTTCCTGAGCCTGAACCAGTACGGGGACATTCAGACCGGAGAGGCGCAGCGTCTCGGCCACCGCTTTTTCATCGCCAAAGTTGGGCAGCAGGACCACGACACCGTGGATCTCATCGCGATGCGCACGAAACAGTTCTGCGCAAATTTTGGCATCCTGGCGGGTTTCCACACCGCCGAGCTCGGTTTGGGTGTCGTCGAGCATGATGGTTTTGATGCCGAGGCGGTTAAATAAAGCAGTTGCCTGTTCGCGGGCTTCTGCGACCAGATAACTCGGGAAGAAACCCCGGTTACCAATGATCACCGCCATGGTCAGCTGTTGAGGGATTCGGGACATAGCTTTCTCCAGTAAGGGTTCTGAGTTGTTATTGTTTTATCTTGCTGTCTTCAGTAAGGCCGTCGCATTCTTCACGATACCCGCGACGTCTATTTCATGGCGCGCACGGGTTGCCGCTCTGTCCGCCGCGATAGCGTACTGACCATCGGCGATGCCCAGACGACGCAGGGGAATCGCGCTGGCGGCTTCTGCCAGTACTTCCGCAACCAGGCTTCCCACACCGCCGTTGATGTTATGTTCTTCCACACTCACCACTGCACGGCATGGCGTCAGCGCCGCCAGCAGTTGTGCGGTATTGCAGGGACGAATAGACGGTACACTGATTACGCTGGCTTCAATACCGGCTTGTGCCAGCTGTGCGGCAGCGTCGACAATTTCATGCACCGTCGACCCCATTGCGACCAGGGCGACGTCTTTTCCCTCGCGCAGAACGTCGATGTGTCCCGGCACGAAGCGGTAAGCATCATCGTGTAATTCCGGCAGGGCTTTACCGTCCAGACGGATATAAACCGGGCCGACATGCGACAGGGCGTAATCGATGATCTGTCGGCACTCCACCGGGCAGGACGGGGCATAAATTTCAATGTTGCCAAAGCCGCGCAGTACCGCAATATCATCAATACTGTGGTGAGTACTGGCGAGTGGGCCATAGCTGGCGCCAGCGTTCAGACCAAAGAGCTTGACGTTGGTGTTGTTGTAGCAGATGTCGACTTTAATCTGCTCATTCGCGCGTGAGATTAAAAAGGGCGCAGCGTTACAGGTGGCGGCGATTTTACCGCCAAGCGCCAGACCGGCGGCGGTGCCCACCAGCGTTTGTTCGGCAATGCCGACGTTGACCAGTCGGCCAGGAAACTTCTGCATAAATGGCGCAATTTTGGCGGTGGAGGTGGAATCCGCAACAACCGGCACCAGATCCATTCCGCCTTCGACCGCGTCGATAAAGGCATTCACCATCACTGTGGCGAGATGTTCACTTTTACTCATCTTTCAGTTCCTCCAGCGCCAGTTCCACTTCGTCACCTTTAGGCACGCGGTGATGCCATTCCGGACGTCCCTGAATAAAGGAAACGCCGGCACCCTTGGTGGTATTTGCAATTACCACATGGGGCTTGCCCTGCGGTGTTAATCCTTCCAGTGTCCTGACGACATCGGCCATATCGTTGCCGCGACACGTAGTGACCTGCATACCGAATGCACGCCATTTTTCATCAAGAGGATCGGTGTTCATGATCTCTTTGGTTGCTCCGGCCAACTGGAGATTATTCTTGTCATTAATAATGATCAGGTTGTCGAGCTGGTAGTGCGCAGCGACCAGGGCGGCCTCCCAGTTGCTGCCTTCGGCGAGTTCGCCGTCGCCGGTAATGACGAACACGCGACGCTTGCTGTTACTGCGTTTTGCCGCAAGCGCGAGGCCGACCGCGACCGGTAAGCCGTGTCCCAGCGCGCCGGTATTGAGTTCGATGCCGGGCGTTTTATGTTTCACCGGATGGCCGGGTAAATGCGAATCGGCATGCTGATAGCTGGCCAGCCAGTCCAGCGGAATAAAGCCGGCTTCGGCCAGAACGCAATAGTATCCGCCGACCGCATGGCCTTTTGACTGGATATAAATATCGCGTTCATCGCTCTCTTGTAGGGCGGGAGAGCAGTTAAGAATACGAAAGTAAAGCGCCGTCAACAGCTCAACCTGCGACAGATCAGCTCCGGTATGGCCGCCCGCCGGGCTCTCAGCATTCAACACAATGATGCGACGGCGTACCGCACGCGCTTTCTTTTCAAGCTCCGCAACAGAGAGCAAAAACGGATTCATATAACACCTCTTGAATGTTTAATCCTGCTTGAATATATATTCAAGCAGGATGTAATAACCTGACGACTTCCTAAGGTAAGAGATTTTCTCCTTATTACGTGACTTTATAGGTCAATGGAATATATATTCACTATTGATTTATTATTCATGATTAAAGATATTCCTTGTCCTGAGGTTTGTCTACGCTTTGTGCAGGCAAATTTTGGAGAAAGGAGAAAAGGATCACACTTGCCTGGCGGGCGGGATGCAGGAGATCGCTTGTTATCTATTCAGGTATGAATAAAAATAACGGGACTTTACAGGGGGATTGCCATGTCGAAGCAGGATGAACAACGGTTGTTGGTGAAGATTGCCACACTCTATTACGCCGAAAATAAAAAACAGTCAGAAATTGCTACGCTGCTGCACCTTTCGCAGTCCTTTGTGTCACGAGCGTTAACGCGATGCCAGAAAGAAGGGCTGGTAAAAATAACGGTGGTACAGCCGACCAATATTTTTGTCTCGCTGGAAAAGGCGCTGGAAGAACAATACGGCATTCGCCAGGCGATCGTGGTGGATGTTGGCGACAACCCGACGGGAGCGCAAATCAAGCACGCGATTGGCAGTGCGGCGGCGCATTATGTTGAAACCCGCATTCGTCCTGAGGATCTGGTAGGAATTTCTTCCTGGAGCAGTACGATTCGTTGCATGGTCGATGAGATGCATCCGCAGAATATTCGTGCGGCGGGTGTGATCCAACTTTTGGGTGGTGTTGGGCCAAATGGCAATGTACAGGCGACGATCCTCACGCAACAACTGGCCGCGCATCTGGGCTGCCCATCGTGGCTATTACCCTCGCAAAGCATTGAGCACTCTGTTGAAGAACGCACCCGGTTGGTGAATAGCCCGGATGTTGCCGCTGTAGTCGATAAATTTGCCGAAGTGGACGTGGCGATTGTGGGGATAGGCGAACTGGAGCCGTCGCAACTGCTGAAAAATTCCGGCAACTACTATAACGAAGAGATGCTCAAACTGTTGGCTGAACGCGGGGCGGTGGGCGATATTTGCCTGCACTATTATGATGCGGCCGGAAAACCGGTTCTGAGCCATGAAGAAGATCCCGTGATTGGTATGGAACTGGCGCAAATTCGTGACTGTAAGCATGTGATTGCGCTGGCGGGGGGAAAAGACAAGCGTAACGCCATTCGCGGCGCGCTGCAGGGTAACTACATTGACGTGTTGATTACCGATTATCCGACTGCGCGCAGCCTGATAAAGAAAGCGTAGCGAGATGAAAATCTGCTCCGGGAATTTTACCCGGAGCAAGTTGAGCCGGGCTTTACGACGTGCTTTCCATCGCCGCTTTTTGCGCAACCACTGCGGCTTTTTGCTGCATCCGGTTCTGCATCTGGTCGATGATGACGGCAACGATAATCACGATCCCCTTAATCACCATCTGCCAGAATTCGCTCACCCCCATCATCACCAGTCCATCGGCGAGAAAGCCGATGACAAATGCGCCGATCAGGGTCCCGAGAATGGTACCGCGCCCCCCGGCGAGCGAGGTCCCGCCCAGTACGACCGCTGCAATCGCATTCATTTCAAACGCGGTGCCGTTAGCCGGGTGGCTGGCGGAAAGCTGCGCCGATACCACAATTCCCGCGATAGCGGCGCACAGGCCGGAAAGGGTATACACCCAGATCTTAACCTGTTTAACCTTCACGCCGGAGAGTTCAGCGGCGCGTTCGTTATCGCCAATGGCATAGACATGACGGCCAAACGGCAGGCGTCGCGCCACATAGGCAATGATTAACGCCAGCACTATCATCATCCAGATAGCCCAGGGGATGCCAAATAGCGTACCGGCGCCAATTTCATCAAAGCCGGTATTACCGAGTTGCGGATTACCGGAAAGCCCCGGAAAGGTCTGTCCATCGGAGGTTAACATCGCCGCCCCCCGCAGAACGTACATGGTGCCCAATGTACAGATGAACGGCGCAACGTTATAGCGTGTGATAATCCAGCCGTTTGCGGCGCCAATGAGTCCACCAATCAACAGCACCAGCGGGACGATTACCCAAACGCTGGGGAAAATGGCGATGCCAAACATCGGCAGCACAATCCCTTTGGTTATCAACCAGCCGGCAATCATGCCGCACAGCCCCAGCGTTGCGCCAATCGACAGATCGATACCTGCCGTGATAATGACAAAGGTGATCCCCAGCGCCAGGAAGGCGTTGATGGCGATATGTTTGATCATGATGACCATGCTACCGCCGGAGAGAAATCCCGGTACGGTAAAAGCAAAGAATCCGACTATCAGAAACAGCGCAATAAAGGTCCGCAGCTTCAGGATCAGCAGCAGGATATTTTCTCGTGAAAATGACACCCCGGAGCGGGGGGCAATGGCGACGGATTGAACAGTTTTCATGTCAGAACCCCTGAGCACTTGCGGTTACCAGCGCCGATTCTTCGGCCCGATCGCGTACGATATCGGCGGTCAGTTTCCCGCCGGACATCACCAGAATGCGGTCAGACACCGCCATAATTTCTTTTAAATCTGAGGTGGAAAAGACCACGGCAATCCCCTGCTGTGAGAGTTGCACCATCATGCGAAAGACATCGGCTTTCGCGCCTACGTCTATACCGCGCGTGGGTTCGTCGAGAAAAAGGATTTTCGGATTGGTCAGCAACGAGCGGCCAATGACCACCTTTTGTTGATTGCCGCCGCTCAGTGCCTGAATTTCCACGTCGGGTGACGAGACTTTGATCGACAGATCGCCAATCGTACTGGCTACCACGGCCTCTTCATCACGGCGAGAAATGGCAAAGCCGCGCTGAAGTCGTCGCCACAGGCTGGCGATGGTCAGATTGGTGGCGACAGACGATATCGGGAAAATTCCGGTGCGCTTGCGGTCTTCCGGCACCAGACTCATCCCCATACGGATACGTTCGGCGGTGGTGAGTCGCTGCGGAACCGGCTTGCTGTCCAGCCACAGCTTGCCCAGATAGTTTCGTTCGGTACCGAGAAGACATTCAAACAGCTCAGTGCGTCCCGCCCCCATCAGCCCATATATCCCGACAATTTCCCCGGCATGGACGCGGAAGCTGACATCGTTCACGACCGCGTTCCCGGCTGCGTTCACGCAGGTGATGTGTTCCGCTTCGAGTACTGGCGCGCCAAAGGTGCGTCCAGGTTCGAGGAAGTTGCTGACCGGATCGCTCCCCAGCATTTCACGGACAATCCACGGCACGTCGATATCGCAGACTTTTGCTTCGGCCTGGAATCTGCCGTCACGCAAAATGGTGATCACGTCACCGATCGCCATCAGCTCTTCCAGACGGTGTGAAATGTAGATAATTGACACGCCCTGGCGGGTCAGCTCGCGGATCACCCGGAACAGAATTTCCACTTCGGTTTTGCTCAGTGCAGAAGTGGGTTCATCCAGAATCAGAATGTCGGCGTCTTCTGCCAGCGCTTTGGCGATTTCGATGAGCTGCTGTTGTCCCACCTTAAGATTGCCCACCAGTTCGCGTGGCGAGATGGGCTGGTCGAGACGTTGTAACAGGGCTTCGGCGCGCTTTTCCTGTTCTGCCTCATTAATGGGCGTGACGCCTTTTTGTAACTCCCGGCCCAGAAAGATGTTCTCAGCCACGTTCAGGTTTTCGAACAGATTCAGCTCCTGATGCACCATGCCGATACCGTGCGCGGCGGCATCCCGGGTGCTGGCAAAGCGCACGGGTTGACCGTTAAGCCGCATTTCACCGCTGCTGGGCTGCTGAACGCCGGCAAGGATCTTCATCAGCGTGGATTTCCCCGCGCCATTTTCGCCAATAATGACGTTCACTTTGCCGCGCCAGACGCGGTAATCCACCGCATCCAGCGCAACTGTACCGGGAAACAGCATTGAGATAGCCTGCGTTTCCAGGATGACTTCATCAGCAGGGACATCGTTCATTACGGAGCCTCCTGTTTCAACGCCAGGGCGGCGGCATTCTCTGGTTTACCGCCGTTAAGGGTCACCGCGAGGGTCACCGTCGCGGTTTTGCCTGACCAGCTCTCATCCACCGGCGGCAGCGCGTTTACCGCCTCCCGGTTATAGGCACGGGAAAGCTGTGCAAACTGCACCTGGTTGGTAAAGTCCTCAAACTTAAAGCCCGCGGCATCACGAATCGCGTTACCGCGCATCACTGGTCCTGTCTGAATTTCTATCGGGTGTCCGTTGACGTTCATCACAAATGATTTCTCCCTGGTGTTGGAGATATCGACTTTTTCGATCCGACTGGTCAGACGAACGAACACGCTTTCCGGCGCGGCTGTTGGTGTCGCCATACGGGCGCTCAGCGCGGTTGCATCCAGGGCGTGTTGATTCGCGGCGTCCAGTACGCGAGGCTGCCAGGTTTGTTGCGCGATCTGCTGGGGCGTCAGATTGTCGAAGCTGGCTTTGGCATTCGGATCGGCGGGGATCACGGGCTTACCATTTTCGTCAAGATCGACTACCGTGCAGGCCGTCAGCAACAGGGTGGTGCAACCTAACAACGCAGCACCCCATTGTGTTAACGACATAACGCCTCCGCTTAGTGGCTCAGATTGAATTTGTTCAGCTTGCTGGCGTTGGTCTCATCAATCAGCACGCAGTCCATCAGCTGTTTTTCGTCTTTCTGGGCTTTTCCGTTTTTCAGGTAAAAGTCAGCCTGCTCGACAGCCATTTGAGCCTGCTGCCAGCCGGGTTGCAGAACGGTTGCTTTGATATTGCTCTTGTTGATGATGGAGTCGCGGGTGTAGTCGCTACCGTCGAAGCCCACCACAATGACGTTATTTTTCCCGGCGGCTTTCAGCGCCGCTTCAGCACCGAGCGCCATGGTGTCGTTACCGGATATAACGCCCACAATATCGGGGTTGGTTTGCAGGATGGCTTCCATACGGGTGAAGGCTTCCGTCTGGCTCCAGTTAGCGGTCTGTTGAGCCACCATCTTCATGTCCGGATAATCGTCCAGTATGTCGTGATAGCCCTGTGAACGTACGTGGGCGTTGGTATCAGACTGGCGGCCCAACAGCTCAACATACTGGCCTTTACCGCCCAGTAATTTGGCGAATTTTTCAGCGCCAAGCTGCGCGCCCTGATAGTTGTTAGAGACAATCTGCGCCACGGCAACCCCGGTTTTATTGATCTCTCTGTCGATAAGAAATGCCGGAACGCCAGCGGCTTTCGCTTTCTCCAGTGGGCCGACGGTCGCATCGGCGCCTGCGTTATCCAGAATGATGGCTTTTGCTTTACGGGCAATCGCCGTTTCAATGAGCTGGTTCTGCTTGTTCACATCATCATCGTGCGATGCGACGAGCGTGGTATAGCCCAGTTCTTTCGCTTTCGCCGCCGCGCCATCAGCCTCGGCTTTAAAGAACGGATTATCATGGGATGGGGTAATGATGGCGATGAGTCCATTATCGGCTGCGTAGAGCGAGCCGGATGCAGTAAGGATCGAAGCCAGTAAGACGGATTTTACAAAGGTCGTGTTCATCGTTTTCTCCACATTGAATATATATTCAAATATGATTTATTATTCAAAGTAACGATAAATCGACTTTATTGAACTGTCTACGTTTTGTGCGGCTAATTGTTTAAAAGGAGAAAAGGATCACGATCCTGATGCGAGATGAGGGAATAACGTGATGACCGTGTCCTGATGTTGTTTCCAGTACACGTTGGCTTCATGATAGGCAAAATTAGGCGAAAATAGGGGTGATAAACGTAGCGTTAGCTGCGTAGTTGTCAGTGCGGTGACTTTTGCGCTCGCAAAGCCCGGTAGGGGCAGCGCCCATTGGGACAGCGCTTTGAATACGCTCTCTCTGGCTGAAAAAGCCAGCGTTAAGGCAAGAGGGAAAGGCAACGCGCTGGAACGTAAAACACGTTCTTCTTCATTATCAACAAAAGATGAGCACAATTCTCCTGCCGTCTGCGGCGTCATTATTTCTTCAATATCAACCCCCACTGGCTGATGGGAAACAACAGCCAGCGCGCGGGTAGCACAGTGACTGATGCTGCCGGACAGACCTTCCGGCCATAACGGTTGTCGTTGTTCGCCCATTCCCGGGACATTTTTATGTCCCTGCTCGCGTAGCGCATAAACCGCGGCAATACGACCAGCCAGATGTTCGGCCTTACGTTTACGCCCGGCATGTGCCAGTTGTGCATGATGGGGAAGCCACAGCAGATCGTGTTCATGAAAGGTGTCTGGTTCAAACGTCACACAATGCACGGTGTGGTGAGCCAGAATGAGAGGGGAGTGCGTTGTCTGCATCGTGTCATTAAAACCAAAAACCCTCCTCCGTATGGAGGAGGGGAGTGGGTATCAGAAGTGGGTGTTAACGCTCATGTACCACGTACGACCCGGTTCATTATAGGTGTACGCGCCCGCGCCACGCATATAGGAGACATCGGTCGTGCTACCGGTCGTTTGCGCATTACCTTCACGCCACAGACGCTTGTCGAAGACGTTATCCACGCCGCCGGTCAGGCTGACATTTTTGGTCACGTCCCAGGTTGCGCTCAGACCCACGATGCTGTACGGGCTGATGGACTGTTTATCCGAACCTGTCACCGGTTTACCCTGGTAATCGTATTTCTTCGGCTCCTGTTTGCCATACCAGGTAAAGGTGGATTGCAGAGAAACATCCTGATGTACCTGCCAGCTCAGCGTTGAGTTCAGCGTGTACTCTGGAATAATCGACAGGCGTTCGCCGGTCTCTTTGTTTTTACTCTGCAGCATGTAAGTGATGTTGTTGGTCCAGTTAACGGTGTTGCTAACCGGTACGTTCAGCGTTCCTTCCAGCCCTTCCACGACCGCTTTAGGTACGTTCTCCCACTGATAGATATCGGTGTAGGTGGTTTTACCTTTGCTGGTAATAGAGGTGCGGTCCATTGGTACAGTGCCGGCTTCGATCTTATTGCGATAATCATTACGGAACCAGGTCACACCCGCCAGCCAGCCATCGCGTTTGAACTCAAGGCCAATCTCTTTGTTGATACTGGTTTCCGCTTTCAGATCGTCGTTACCCATCATGTAACAGCCGATACCGGTCGCGGCGCCTGTGGCATAGCAGCCCTGGCCTTTACTGTAGAGAATGTAGTTCGGGTTGGTCTGATACAGGCTCGGTGCTTTATACGCCCGCGCAATGCCCATCTTCAGGGTGAAGTCATCGCCCAGACCCTGTGACAGGTTCAGCGACGGGCTCCAGTTGTTCCCCACAATGGTATGGTGATCAAAACGCAGACCCGGCGTCAGCATGGTGCTGTCGGTCAGCTCCATATTGTTCTCAGCAAACAGCGAGAAAATTTCCGCTTTCGAATAGGGGCTGCGGTCGGTACTGCTGGAACCCGGAATATCGCCGCCCATAAAGGTCTGCGAGTTAGAGAGCATGTCCTTCATGCGCTGTTGGGTCCATTCGGTGCCCAGCGTCAGGTTCTGGTTAACCAGAAAATCGAACGGCATGCTGATTTCACTGTGCAGCGTGACGTCGTTCAGGTCGGCATCAACATATTTCTGTGACGCTTTCGGGTCGAAGATCCCTTCCGTACCCCCCGCCAGGCCTTCCGGCGTACGGGAGTTACGGGTATGTTCGTACTGCACCCAGTTGGTGGTGGTGACGCCGTTATCCCAGCCGCCGTTCCAGGTCAGCGAGTAGTTCTGACGATAGAGACGGTTAGTCTCTTTGCCGTAGTTATCTTTCACCAACTGGTTGGTATTGGTGTTCTGCGTGTCCCCGGCATACAGGTTACCCTGACGGCTGTATCCGGCTTCCAGTTCAAGAGACTGCATCGGTGCGAAGTCCCAGCGCACCACGCCGTTAATGTCCTTGTTGATGACGCCTTCACGACCGGCTGGCAGCGTGTCGGCATAGGTGCCGGTTCGTTCAGACTGATGGCCCTGGTTGATGTTACGCGCGTCGGCCTGGGTTTTATCGAGATTACCGAACAGGCGGAAGCTGAAATCACCGCCCAGCGGGCCGTTCAGGCTAAAGTTGGTGCGTTTGGTCGCGCCTTCGTCTTTGTGTTCCGGTGCGTTGAAGTAGGTGTTCCAGGATCCGTGCCACTCGTTGCTGCCTTTTTTGGTGATGATATTCACCACGCCGCCGGCGGCACCGTTTCCGTAGCGCGCAGCCGCAGGCCCACGCAGAACTTCAATGCGTTCAATCATCTCAGGTGGCACCCAGGAGGTATCGCCACGGGTATCACGCTCGCCGCGCCAGCCGAGGCGTACGGAGTTACGGCTGGTCACCGGTTTACCGTCGATCAGGATCAGCGTGTTTTCCGGCCCCATACCGCGAATATCAATCTGACGGTTATTACCGCGCTGACCGCTGGTTGAATTGCCGGTCAGGTTCACGCCGGGCATAGTACGAATGATTTCAGCAACGTCACGTGCGGGAGGGTTTTTACGAATTTCATCCGCGGTAATCGTCGATACGCCTGGTGCCTGCAGGTTCTGCTGGGCGGCGGTGACGACAATCGTATCTTCATGAGAGACTGCAGTGTTATCGGTGGTGTCTTCTGCCATCGCAGGCAGTGCGACGCCGTAAATCCCTAAGTTGACCAATATGGCCAGGTAATGAATCTTCTTGTTCATTGTCTTTCCTGCTTTTCTTTAGCCACGTGTACCAGACACCTGAGATCGGTATCCGGCCCGATGTCGCCCGCCTCTGCGAAACCCCCTCATTCCAGAAAAGCCCGCAGCGCGGTTGGTTAAAAACTGTTCGCGCTTCCCACGGCGCGTCAATACGCTATTGCAAATGCAAATAGTTATCAATAATATTATCAATATATTTCATCAAACAATGAAAAAAATCACAATAAACATGAGGTTATGAAGGTGACGGCGTTGACGGTAGGCAGCGAGACCTGGTGGCAGTCAAAAAACGGTCCGCAATGGACGCGTGAAGCAGACGGAAATTACCGGGTGACCTTCTGGTGGCGCGATCCGCAGGGAAGTGAATGTCACTCTGCTATTCAGCGAGTCTGGGTGTATATCACCGGCGTCACCGATCATCACCAGAATATCTTTCCTCAGACGATGCAGCGCATTGCCGGAACAGATGTCTGGCAGTGGCAGACCGTGTTAAGCGCTAACTGGCGCGGCAGCTACTGTTTTATTCCTACAGAACGCGACGATACGTTTACTGCCCTCAATGCGGACGACGTCCCGGACCGCGCGGCGTTGCGCGAAGGCTGGCGACAACTGTTACCGCAGGCGATTGCCGACCCGCTTAATCCGGTGAGCTGGAAAGGCGGGCGAGGGCACGCCGTTTCCGCGCTCGAGATGCCGCAGGCCCCTGTACAGCCCGGCTGGGATCTCCCGCAGACACCCGCGACACCGCCAGTGGTTTTGCGCTGGAACAGCACGCGTCTCGGCAATACGCGTCGCGTGTGGGTTTTTACTACTGGCGATGCGCAGTCAGAAGACCGACCGTTGGCGCTCCTTCTCGACGGGCAATTCTGGGCGCAGAGCATGCCCGTCTGGCCTGCGCTCACTTCACTTACTCAGCGTGGTCAACTTCCACCGGCGGTTTATCTGCTCATTGATGCGATCGATAACACCCATCGCGGCCGGGAACTTCCCTGTAATGCAGATTTCTGGCTGGCAGTGCAACATGAGTTATTGCCGCAGGTGCAAAGCGTTGCGCCGTTTAGCTCTAACCCGCAACGGACGATCGTCGCAGGGCAAAGCTTTGGTGGACTGTCATCACTGTTTGCTGGTCTGCACTGGCCGGAACGCTTTGGCTGCGTGCTCAGTCAGTCCGGCTCTTACTGGTGGCCTCATCGCGGTGGTCAACATGACGGGCTGATTATTGAACAACTTAAAGCCGGTACGCTGTCTGCGAAGGGCCTGCGGATTGTCCTCGAAGCGGGAGTCCGCGAACCGGTTATCTTCCGGGCGAACCAGGCGCTTTACACACAACTACAGACGACACAGCAGCCGGTTTTCTGGCGTCAGGTTGACGGCGGACATGATGCGCTTTGCTGGCGTGGTGGCCTGATGCAGGGGTTAATTGATCTCTGGAATCCGCAGCGCTGAGCAAGCGATTTTCCACGACAGGAGTTGAGTATGGAATTCAGTAATCCCTTCGATAATCCGCAGGGACAGTTCTACATTCTGCGAAATTCGCAGCAACAGTTTAGCCTCTGGCCGCAGCACTGTACATTGCCTGCCGGCTGGCAGGTGGCATGCGAACCGCAATCTCAGGAGGCCTGCCAGCAGTGGCTTGAACGTCACTGGACCACGCTTATTCCCGGTCATTTTGCCGTTTCGCAGGAGGCGCAATGAGCCCACGTTTACCGCTTGTCGCCGCACAGCCTGGCATCTGGATGGCTGAAAAACTCTCTACGCTACCTTCCGCCTGGAGCGTCGCCCATTATGTGGCGCTAACCGGCGAACTGGATGCACCGTTGCTGGCGCGTGCGGTGGTCACCGGCATGCAGCAGGCCGACACCTTACGGATGCGTTTTACCGAGGATAACGGCGACGTCTGGCAATGGGTGGATGAGGCCTGTACCTTTGCCGAACCGCAGATTAGCGATTTTCGCACCGCTGCGAACCCGCATGAAGCCGCGCTGGCGCGGATGCAGGCCGATCTCCAGCAAAACCTGCGCGTCGACGGCGGTCAGCCGCTGGTACATCATGAGTTAATTCGGGTCGGGGATCGCCAGTGGTACTGGTATCAGCGCTATCATCATTTACTGGTCGATGGTTTCAGTTTCCCGGCAATTACCCGCCAGATAGCGGCGATTTACAGCGCCTTGCTCCGGGGAGATGCAACGCCTGCCTCGCCCTTCACGCCGTTTGCCGGGGTGGTGGAAGAGTATCAGCAGTATCGTCAGAGTGAGGCCTGGCAGCGCGACGGTGCGTTCTGGGCGGAGCAACGTAAACAGCTGCCACCACCAGTGTCGCTTTCACCGGCTCCGCTACCGGGTCGCGCGGCGACGTCAGAAATTTACCGCATGAAGCTGAATGCTCCCCAGGGCGCGTTTCGCCATCTGGCGACGCAACTGCCTGACGTGCCGCGAACCGATCTGGCGCTGGCGCTGGTCGCGCTCTGGCTGGGACGGCTGTGCGGTCGGATGGAATATGCGGCCGGTTTTATCTTTATGCGTCGCATGGGATCGGCAGCACTGACCTCGACCGGCCCGGTACTCAATGTATTGCCGCTGGGCGTGCGTCTTGATGTCACAGAAAGTCTGGCCGAACTGGCAAAACGACTTTCCGCACAGCTTAAGAAAATGCGCCGCCATCAGCGCTATGATGCGGAGCAAATCGTGCGCGACAGTGGGCGAGCGGCAGGGGAGACGCCGCTGTTTGGCCCGGTGCTTAACGTCAAAGTTTTTGACTATCAGCTGGATATGCCGGGCGTTTCGGCGCAAACCCACACGCTGGCAACCGGGCCGGTTAACGATCTGGAACTGGCGCTATTCCCGGATGAAGAAGGTGGGCTGAGCATAGAGCTTCTTGCCAACCAACAGCGTTATGATGAGGCAATACTCAAACAGCACGCATTGCGTCTGATGGCGCTGATTGAACAGTTTGCCGCCAATCCTTCCCTGGCCTGCGGTGATGCCGATCTACTGCTTGCGGCTGAATATCAACAGATTGCGCAGATTAATGCCACGGCGGTTGATATCCCGTCCACGACGCTGAGCGCGCTGGTGGCGGAGCAGGCGAACAGAACGCCGGACGCGCCGGCGCTGGCCGATGTCCGCTATCAATTCAGCTACCGCGAAATGCTCGAACAGGTGGTGGCGCTCGCCACCGTGCTGCGCGAACACGGCGTGCAGCCGGGCGACAGCGTCGCGGTGGCCTTACCGCGTTCTGTATTTCTGACGCTGGCGCTGCACGGGATCGTTGAAGCGGGTGCGGCCTGGCTGCCGCTGGACACCGGTTATCCTGACGACCGCCTGCGGATGATGCTGGAAGACGCGCAACCGAAGCTGCTGATCACTACCGAAGAACAATTACCGCGCTTTAACGATATTCCGGGACTGAAAAGCCTCTGCTATAACGCACCGTTGCAGGCAGGGGATAGCGCGCCGCTAAGGTTATCGCAACCACAGCATACGGCGTACATCATCTTTACCTCCGGTTCAACGGGCAGACCGAAAGGGGTGATGGTCGGGCAAACCGCCATCGTCAACCGGCTGTTGTGGATGCAAAACCAGTACGGCCTGACGGCGAAGGACGTGGTGGCGCAAAAGACGCCTTGCAGTTTTGACGTTTCGGTATGGGAGTTTTTCTGGCCGTTTATTGCTGGCGCAAAGCTGGTAATGGCGGAGCCGGAGGCGCACCGCGATCCGCTGGCCATGCAGCGCTTCTTTGCTCACTACGGGGTGACAACAACCCACTTTGTGCCGTCGATGCTGGCGGCGTTCGTTGCCTCGCTAACGACGGAAAGCGCTGGTGAAAGCTGCGCAACGTTACAGCATGTCTTTTGCAGCGGCGAAGCCTTACCCGTCGATTTATGTCGTGAATGGGAGCAACTGACGCAGGTCCCGTTGCACAATTTATATGGTCCAACGGAGGCGGCGGTTGATGTCAGTTGGTATCCGGCCTGGGGCACTACGCTGGCAGAGGTCACCGGCAGCAGCGTACCGATTGGCTTCCCGGTCTGGAATACGGGACTGCGGATCCTCGATGCAATGATGCACCCGGTCCCCATCGGCGTGGCGGGCGATCTTTACCTGACCGGCATCCAGCTCGCACAGGGTTACCTCGGCAGACCGGACCTCACGGCGAGTCGTTTTATCGCCGATCCCTTTGCGCCGGGAGAGCGGATGTACCGCACCGGAGATGTTGCGCGCTGGCTGGAAAACGGCGCGGTGGAGTATCTGGGGCGCAGTGACGACCAGCTTAAGATCCGCGGTCAGCGTATCGAACTGGGTGAGATCGATCGTGTGATGCAGGCGTTGCCTGACGTTGAACAGGCGATCGTTCACGCCTGCGTCTTTAATCAGGCGGCGGCGACGGGAGGCGATGCCCGTCAGCTGGTGGGGTATCTGGTCTCGCAATCAGGACTTCCGCTCGATATCCCGGCACTGCAGGCGCAACTGCGTGAGAAACTTCCACCCCATATGGTGCCTGTGGTGTTACTGCAACTGGCGCAGTTGCCGCTCAGCGTTAACGGAAAGCTGGATCGTAAAGCGCTGCCGATGCCGGCGTTGACGCCGCGTGCTAAAGGTCGCGCTCCGCGAGCGGGCAGCGAAGCGGCGGTGGCGGAGGCTTTCAGTGAACTGCTGGGCTGCGATATCAACGACGTTGAGGCGGATTTCTTTGCGCTGGGCGGCCATTCGCTGCTGGCCATGAAGCTGGCAGCGCAACTGAGCCGGACCTTCGCCCGTCCGGTGACGCCGGGACAGGTCATGGTGGCCTCGACGGTAGCGCAACTGGCGGCATTGCTGGAGGCGAACGATGACGTACAGACACAACGTCTGGGGTTTGAAACGCTGCTGCCGTTACGTAAAAGCGACGGCCCGACGCTGTTTTGCTTCCATCCGGCATCAGGATTTGCCTGGCAGTTTAGCGTCTTGTCACGCTATCTCAGTCCGCAATGGTCGATTACGGGTATTCAGTCGCCACGTCCACAGGGGCCGATGCAGACGGCAAGTAATCTGGATGCGGTGTGCGAACACCATCTGGCGACGCTCCTTGAACAGCAACCACACGGCCCGTATTATCTGTTGGGCTATTCTCTTGGCGGCACGCTGGCGCACGGTATTGCGGCACGTCTACGGGCGCGGGGCGAAACGGTCGCTTTCCTCGGCTTGCTGGATACCTGGCCGCCAGAAACACAAAACTGGTCAGAAAAAGAGGCCAATGGACTCGACCCGGAAGTGCTGGCGGAAATTGATCGCGAGAGGGAAGCGTTTCTGACCGCGCAGCAGGGGAACGCATCAGACGAATTGTTCAGCACGATAGAAGGTAATTACGCTGATGCCGTGCGCTTACTCACCAGTGCGCACAGCGTTCCCTTTGATGGACGCGCGACGCTGTTTGTTGCCGAGCGTACGCTGCCTGTAGGCGTAAGCCCGGAGCAGAGTTGGGCTCCGTGGATTGCGGAGCTGGAGGTGTATCGCCAGGACTGCGCGCATGTGGAGATTATCTCTCCGTCAGCCTTTGAGCATATTGGTCCAATTATTGCCGCATGCTGTAATAAATATCATCATCGCTGATGACTATTTCGGCTCTCTATTTCCCCCGTAATCATGAGTCATGGCTACGGGGGAATTTATAATATTAATTTATTACATTCAGAATTTTACCGCCAGAGGACAAATTCCGAAATTAGCCTCATCTTTGAATTAACATTTCGGAATGCTCTGAGGGTTTGCTACGCTGTTGCCCGGAAATGTTTTAATGGAACATGTAGCAGGACATTCAGTATGCCGTCACTTAATATTAAGCAAGGTAAGAATAAGGACGTTACGGGTTTTACGTTACCTGATGCTCAGCATAATGAAATCGATTTATTAAACCTTATCGATATTTTATGGCAGGCTAAAAAGCAGATTATTACGTGTACACTCGCGTTTGCATGCGTGGGGTTATTCGTCACGTTCTTTTTGCCACAACGCTGGACCAGCGAAGCGGTGGTCACACCCGCCGAATCCATTCAATGGCAGGCCTTGCAGAGAACGCTGACGGGACTGCGCGTTCTGGAACTCGACATCAATGTTGATCGCGTCAGTACCTTTAATCTTTTTATCAAGAAATTTCAATCGACTTCACTGCTGGAACAATATTTACGCTCATCCCCGTATGTCATGGAACAATTAAAAGGCGCGAAAATCGATGAACTGGAATTACATCGGGCCATTGTCGCGCTGAGCGAAAAGATGAATGCGGTGGACAGCAATACCGGTAAGAAAAATGAAACGGCACTGTTTACGTCATGGGTACTGAGTTTTACGGCACCGAACAAAGAAGAGGCACAACAGGTGCTGGCGGGATATATCCAGTTTATCTCTCAGATTGTGGTACAGGATTCGCTGGAGAATATTCGCAATCAACTGGAAGTCAAAACCCGCTTTGAGAAAGAACGTCTGGCGCTGGATCGGGTGAAACTTAAAAATCAGCTGGATACGAATATTAAGCGACTCAATTATTCGCTGGAGATTGCTAACGCAGCCGGTATTAAAAAACCGGTTTACAGTAATGGTCAGGCGGTAAAAGACGATCCGGATTTTTCTATTTCTCTGGGGGCTGATGGGATCCAGCGAAAACTAGAGATTGAAAAGTCGGTCACCGACGTGGCTGAATTGAATGCGGAATTACAGAACCGTCAGTATTATGTAGAACAACTGGAGTCAGTGAATATTCGTGATGTGACATTTTCGCCGTTCAAATACCAACTCGAACCGTCATTGCCGGTAAAACAACAGGGGCCGGGTAAAAAGATTATCGTTTTGCTGGCGGCTTTGTTGGGAGGGATTGTGGCCTGCGGTGGCGTACTTCTCCGGCATGCGATGGCATCGCGTAAAAGTGATGAAGCCACGGTCAGTGAAGGTCCGATCTGACAGCCGGAAAGGGCTGAGCTTTCCGGCTGTCGGCTAACGACGGCCCAGCGGCACCACCAGCGGTGTGCCCGCGACAGGGTCGTCAATAATCGTACAGCGTAAGCCGTAGATTTTCTCAATCAGTTCCGCTGTGACAATCTCTTTCGGCGCTCCTTCAGCGACAATTTTACCTTCACGCAATGCAATCAAATGCGTGGCATAGCGGCAGGCCTGGTTGAGATCATGCAGAACGGCGGCGAGGGTGTAGCCTTTCTCACGATTTAGTTCGCTTAACAATTCCAGTAGATCAATCTGATGGCTGATATCCAGCCAGGTGGTCGGCTCATCGAGCAGCATGATTGACGTTTCCTGCGCCAGAACCATGGCTATCCATGCGCGTTGGCGCTGCCCCCCGGACAGCGTATCCACACTTTGACCGGCCAGGTGCGTAATACCGGTGGCGCGCATCGCCTGTGTTACGGCATTTTCATCTTCCTGGCGCCAGCGGGTGAAGAGTGGTTGGTGCGGATAGCGCCCGCGTGCTACCAGTTCCTGTACGGTGATATCGCCTGGCGTCGTGGCATTTTGCGCCAGCAAACCGATGCGGCGAGCGACCTCTTTGCTGGGATAACGCTGAATCGGCTCGCCGTCCAGCCAGACGTGACCGTTTGCTGGCGTCATCAGTCGACTGAGGGTCCGCAGCAGCGTTGATTTTCCACAGCCGTTTGGTCCGATGATGGCGGTGAAATGGCCATCGGGAATGGTAACGTTAAGGTTTTCGGCAACGGTAAATTTTCCATAACCCAGCGTTAACTGGTCGCCACGCAAACGGGCTACTGATTCGGTCATTTCTTGCGGGACTCCTGAATTAACAAAGCGATAAGATAAATACCGCCGATGCTCACGGTGACCACACCCACCGGAAGCTGATAAGGCATAAACAGTTGCTGCGCGCACAGATCGGCCGCCAACAGTAACAGCGCGCCGCAGAGCGCGGCCTGGGTTAATCCCCAACGCGCGGTGCCGCTCAGGCGACGGGCGATATGCGGGGCAACCAGCGCAATAAAGGAAATCGGTCCGGCCAGCGCGGTAGCGGCAGCGGTTAACACCACGGCCACCAGCATCATAGCGAGCCGCGAGCGCTCCACGCTGACACCCAGCGCGCAGGCGCTGTCATCCCCCATCTCCAGCAGACGCATGCGACGCACCAGCAGTCCGGCGCCTGCCAGCATGAGAATAATGATTGGCGCCGAAGGCCAGATTTTGGCCCAGGTCAGGCCGTTAAGCGATCCGGCGTTCCACAATCCGGCGGTCAGTGCGGTGTCCAGCGAGGCCTTCAACAACAACCAGGTGTTAAACGCAAACAGCATGGCGCGAATACCGATGCCGATAATGATCAGGCGGAAGGTCTCAATACCGTTGCGCCAGGCCAGTAGCCAGACGACCAGTGAAGTCAGAATACCGCCGGCCATTGCCGCCAGCGCGATAGCCGTCAGATGCTGACCAAACAGCACCATCGCCACCAGTACGCCGCTCCAGGCGCCGGTATTAAAGCCCATGACGTCCGGGCTGCCGAGCGGGTTGCGCATCAGAGACTGAAAAATTGCTCCACTGACCCCGAGTGCAGCACCAATCAGCAGCGCCATCAACACGCGCGGTAAACGCCATTCGGTTACGACCATCGTCAGGCTGCGCGGCGCATCGCCGGTAAAGGCAGCAATAATTTGTGAGATTTCCAGCGTCACTGCGCCGCTGCGCAGACCCCAGAGCGCGAAGAACAGGCAGCCGACCGTCAGTAGCAGGCACGCGATCAGCAAACGACGCGATACGTACGTCATACGGCACCTCGCGGACGACGACGAACCAGAAAGATCAGCACCGGGGCCCCGATAAAAGCGCTTACTACCGACACGCGCAGTTCACCGGGAACAATCAGGCGGCCAATGATATCGGCAAAAAGCAGCAGAGCAGGCGTGGCGATAAGCGTCACCGGGAGTAACCAGCGGTGATCGGCACCCACAAGCCAGCGTGCCATATGCGGCATCATCAGGCCGATAAACGCAATTGGCCCGACAATTGCCGTCGCGCTGCCGCACAGGATGGTGATAGCTAACAGGCCGATGAGTTGAGTACGCGCAACTTTGCTGCCCAGCGCAGTGGCGGTATCACTTCCCAGACTGAGACTGTTCAGCGCCCGGCTGAGCATCAGCGCGGTAGCACCCGCAATCAGTACCGGCACAATAACCACTTTGAGGGTTTGCAGGCTACGGATATCCAGTGAGCCGGCCTGCCAGTAACGAAGCTGATCGTAGACGTCCGGATTCAGCAAGGAGATACCGCTGGTGAGCCCTTCCAGAACCGCAGCGAGCGCGACGCCCGCCAGCGTCAGACGTACCGGGCTTAATTGACCGCCGCCCTGGCTGCCGGTAAATGCCACCACCAGCGACGCCACCAGTGCGCCGATAAAGGCCATCACCAGTTGTTCCTGGGGTGTAGAAAAACCAAACAGCGCCGCGCCCAACACAATGGCAAAACTGGCGCCGGCGTTAACGCCAAGCAGACCCGGATCGGCCAGCGGATTGCGGGTGAGCGTTTGCATCAACGCGCCAGCCAGCCCTAACGCGCCGCCTGCAAGTAATCCGGCGAGAGTGCGCGGCAGACGGGCATCGAGCACGATGGTGCAATCGGCACTTTGACAGGTGCCGGTGAGCGCTTCCATAACCACGGAGACGGGCAAGGATTTTGCGCCGATGATCAGACTTAATGCCGTGGCGATAACCAGTAATAACAACAATCCGGGCACGGCAATGGCACGCGTCACGGAAACAGAACATGACATATCAACTTCCCTGATAATGATAGTAATTATCGTTATCGATCTTATTTGATTATGTTAGCATGTGCAGCCATTGAATGGATAATGAAAATAAGATCGCATTAAGGCGTTGTAATGAATCGACAATCCTGGCTGCTTAACCTCAGTTTGCTGAAGACACACCCGGCTTTTCGCGCTGTCTTCCTGGCCCGCTTTATCTCTATTGTCTCTCTTGGACTGCTCGGCGTTGCGGTACCCGTGCAGATCCAGATGATGACGCATTCTACCTGGCAGGTGGGGCTCTCCGTGACGCTGACCGGCAGCGCGATGTTTGTCGGTCTGATGGTAGGCGGTGTCCTGGCCGATCGTTATGAACGCAAGAAAGTCATTCTGCTGGCGCGCGGTACCTGCGGGATTGGCTTTATCGGCCTGTGTCTGAATGCCATGCTGCCAGAACCTTCGCTGTTGGCGATTTATCTGCTGGGTCTGTGGGATGGCTTTTTCGCTTCGCTGGGCGTGACGGCCTTGCTGGCGGCAACACCTGCACTGGTGGGCCGCGAAAACCTGATGCAGGCAGGTGCGATTACCATGCTGACCGTGCGTCTTGGCTCGGTGATTTCACCCATGCTGGGTGGGTTACTACTCGCCACCGGCGGCGTGGCCTGGAACTACGGTCTGGCGGCGGCAGGTACCTTTATCACCTTACTGCCGCTGTTGAGTCTTCCGGCACTGCCGCCCCCGCCACAGCCGCGTGAACATCCATTGAAATCCTTGCTGGCGGCATTTCGCTTCCTGCTTGCCAGCCCGCTTATCGGCGGGATTGCGCTGCTCGGCGGCTTATTGACGATGGCCAGTGCCGTACGTGTGCTCTATCCGGCACTGGCAATGAGCTGGCAGATGTCAGCGGCGCAGATTGGCATGTTGTACGCTGCCATTCCGCTTGGGGCGGCGGTCGGCGCACTGACCAGCGGTCAACTGGCGCACAGCGTGCGTCCAGGATTAATTATGCTGGCTTCAAGTGTGGGGTCGTTTCTGGCGATTGGCCTGTTTGCCCTGATGCCCGTCTGGGTGTTAGGCGTGGTGTGCCTCGCGCTGTTCGGTTGGCTGAGTGCTATTAGCTCGCTGTTGCAGTACACGATGCTGCAAACGCAGACGCCAGAGAATATGTTAGGGCGTATCAATGGCCTGTGGACGGCGCAGAACGTCACCGGAGACGCCATTGGGGCAGCATTGTTAGGCGGACTGGGAGCCGTCATGACGCCAGTGGCTTCGGCGAGCGTCAGCGGGTTTGGCCTGGTGATTGTGGGACTGCTTTTGTTGCTGTTGCTCAGTGAGTTGCGTCGATTCCGGCAAACGCCGCCGGAACCGGCATAGCGACAGGCAGGCCGGTGCGACCCGGCCACATTATTAAAACAGCGTGGAGAGACGGTCGAGAACTCGCATCGCACTGTAATAATCCAGGCGGAAAGATTCAGTGCCCAGGGCGTAAACGCGCTTGTTCTGTACCGCCGGCAGATGCGCCAGCAGAGGATTGGCGTAAATCGCCAGCTCATCTTTCTCGTCACCGGCAAACAGGAACAACGCTTCACCGTTCAGCCCGGCCGCCAGATTCTCACCGCCAAGCTGAATGATATCGTGACGTTTCCCCTGGCTTTGACTGGCATTGAGTCCAGCAGGCAGCGCGGCGAGGGTAAAGCCAAGCTGCTCCAGCATTTTCCCCTGTGCGGACTCAGGCGTCCACAGGTTGGCTTTATGGGCTGCAGCGGTATAAACCAGCGCGCTTACCGGCTGCGGAGGCAATTTTAATTGCTGTTTAACAACAGTCAGTTTTTCATCAAATTCAGCAATACGTTCGGCGGCCTGTTTCTCCTGACCGGTGATCTCGCCTAACTGCGTCAATAGCGACTGCCAGCTTTTATCGTCGTAATTAATGATAAGCGTCGGCGCAATAGGGGAGAGCTGATCGTACAGCGCCAGTGCGGAGTCGCCACCGGTCGCGCTAATCAAAATAAGATCGGGCATTTGCGCCGCCACGGCTTCTGCATTCGGTTCACCAATATAAAGGCGCGTCAGCTTGCGTGCTTTCGCCACGTCGCCCCACTGACGTAAGAACCCCTGATCGTCGGCTACGCGGTTGTTTGGCGTCGTCGCCCCGCTGGCGATCACCGGCGCATCAATCGCCAGCAATGAACCAGTGAGTGTGACGCTGGTAGAGACGATGCGTTCAGGTTTGTGTTCCAGCGTATGGCTGCCGCGGACGTCGGTCACCTGACGCGGCCAGTCCGCCGCGTGCGCTGAGGAGAATCCGAAAACAAAGAGCGTAACGAGCAGGGAAGGCAATCTCACAAATCAGTTCCTGTGCAGAGTTATTAATGCTTCTCATTTTCATTATTAAGCGAAAGGGATGCAAGCGTTAGTCGCACTTTGTGCGACCTCAAGAGTTGACATGTCGCCTGTTTGCTTTTAGGTTAGCGCCCGAAAATATAAATGATAATCATTATTAAAACCTTTATCATTTTTGGAGGATGATATGGATACGTCTTTGGCCGAGGAAGTTCAGCAGACCATGGAAACACTTGCGCCCCATCGCTTTTTCTTTATGTCGCCGTATCGGAGTTTCACGTCGTCGGGATGCTTCGCCCGGTTCGATGAACCCGCCATTCACGGCGATTCGCCAGACAGCCCCTTCCAACAAAAATTACACGCCCTGTTCACCGATGCCAAAGCGCAGGGTATCGCAAACCCGGTTATGGTGGGGGCGATTCCGTTCGATACTCGCCAGCCCTCATCGCTATTTATTCCCGAGAGCTGGCAGACCTTTTCTCGCCAGGAAAAACAACAGTCATCTCGCTACTTTACTGCTCATCAGGCGCTGAGCGTTACGGCGCGTAAAGCGATTCCAGAACAGGATACGTTCGAAGAGATGGTCGCGCGCGCTGCCGCGCTAACGGCGACGCCGGACGTCGACAAAGTGGTGCTCTCGCGACTGATTGATATCACAACCGACGCTGAGATCAACAGCGGCGCGCTGCTGGAGCGTCTGGTCGCGCAAAACCCGGTTAGTTACAACTTCCATGTGCCGCTGGCGGACGGCGGCGTTCTGCTCGGCGCGAGCCCGGAACTGCTGCTGCGCAAAGAGGGCGATCGCTTTAGCTCATTGCCGCTGGCGGGTTCCGCGCGTCGCCAGCCGGATGACGTGCTGGATCGGGAAGCCGGCAACCGTCTGCTGGCCTCTGAAAAAGATCGCCATGAACACGATCTGGTTACGCAGGCAATGAAAGCCGTGCTGCGCGATCGCAGCCAGAACTTACGGTTTCCGTCTTCTCCACAGCTTATTACCACGCCAACACTCTGGCACCTCGGTACGCCGTTTGAAGGAAAGGCCAATGTCGGTGAAAACGCCCTGACGCTGGCCTGCCTGCTGCACCCAACGCCAGCGCTGAGCGGCTTCCCGCATCATGTGGCGAAACAGTGGATTGCTGAACTGGAGCCGTTCGACCGCGAACTGTTTGGCGGCATTGTCGGCTGGTGCGACGCCGAAGGTAATGGTGAATGGGTAGTCACGATCCGCTGTGCGACGTTACGTAAAAACCAGGTGCGTCTGTTTGCGGGGGCAGGGATTGTCCCGGCCTCTTCGCCGGTCGGGGAGTGGCGCGAAACGGGCGTCAAACTCTCCACTATGTTGAACGTTTTTGGATTGCATTAAGGAGCGATGATGAGCATTCCTTTCACCCGGTGGCCTGACGAATTTGCCCGTCGTTACCGTGAAAAAGGCTACTGGCAGGATCTGCCACTCACGGATATTTTAACCCGTCACGCCGAAAACGATCATCCGGCGGTGATCGACGGTGAACGTTGTTTGAGTTATCGCCAGTTGAACCAGGCGGCGGATAACCTTGCCTGTACGCTGCGCCGCCAGGGGATCAAATCCGGCGAAACCGCGCTGGTGCAATTGGGCAATGTTGCTGAGTTGTACATTACGTTCTTTGCGCTGCTGAAGCTTGGCGTCGCGCCGGTGTTGGCCCTGTTCAGCCATCAGCGTACTGAACTGACTGCGTATGCGAAGCAAATCGAACCCGCGCTGCTGATTGCCGATCGCGAGCACGCGCTGTTTGCCAGTGACGATTTCCTGAATACCTTTATCGCTCAGCATAGCGCCATTCGCGTCGTGCATCTGCTCAATGACGCGGGTGAACATAATTTGCAGGCAGCAATCAATCAGCCTGCGGAGAATTTTATCGCCACGCCGTCGCCTGCGGATGAAGTAGCTTACTTCCAGCTCTCCGGCGGCACGACCGGGACACCGAAGCTGATCCCGCGGACCCACAATGATTATTACTACAGCGTCCGCCGCAGCAATGAAATTTGTCACTTCACGGCGGACACGCGTTTTTTATGCGCAATCCCCGCCGCCCATAACTATGCCATGAGCTCGCCAGGTTCGCTGGGGGTGTTTCTCGCCGGCGGAACCGTGGTACTGGCGGCGGACCCGAGCGCCACGCTGTGCTTCCCGCTGATTGAAAAACATCAGATCAACGCGACGGCGCTGGTTCCGCCAGCGGTCAGCCTGTGGCTGCAGGCGATTAATGAATGGGGCAGCAATGCGCAACTGGCTTCGCTGAAGCTGTTGCAGGTCGGCGGTGCGCGTTTGTCCGCTTCGCTGGCTGCACGGATCCCGGCGGAGATCGGCTGCCAGTTGCAGCAGGTCTTCGGCATGGCGGAAGGCTTAGTGAACTATACCCGGCTCGACGACAGCCCGGAGCGGGTAATCAATACCCAGGGGCGTCCGATGTGCCCGGATGATGAAGTATGGGTGGCGGATGAAGACGGCAACCCGCTGCCACAGGGCGAAACGGGACGCCTGATGACGCGCGGTCCGTACACCTTCCGCGGCTACTACAAGAGTCCGCAACATAACGCCAGCGCTTTTGATGCCAACGGTTTCTACTGCTCAGGCGATCTGATTTCCATCGACCCGGATGGTTACATCACCGTTCAGGGACGAGAGAAAGATCAGATCAACCGTGGCGGCGAGAAAATTGCAGCAGAAGAGATCGAAAACCTGTTACTGCGTCATCCGGCGGTGATTCATGCGGCTCTGGTCAGTATGGAAGATGAGCTGATGGGTGAGAAAAGCTGTGCGTTTCTGGTGGTGAAAGAATCGCTGCGTGCGGTTCAGGTGCGCCGCTTCCTGCGTGAGCAGGGCGTTGCTGAATTCAAGTTACCGGACAAGGTGGAGATTGTTGAGGCGCTGCCTCTGACCCCGGTCGGTAAAGTCGATAAAAAACAATTACGTCAGTGGCTGGCAACACGTTCGGCCTGAAGGAGAACACGAAATGGCAATTCCTAAACTGCAGGCTTATGCACTGCCAACCGCGCTCGATGTTCCGGTCAATAAGGTTAACTGGGCGTTTGACCCGGATCGTGCAGCGCTGCTGATCCACGATATGCAGGACTACTTCGTCAGCTTCTGGGGTGAAAACTGTCCGATGATGGCGCAGGTGATCGCCAATATCGCCGCCCTGCGTAGCTACTGCAAAGCGCATAACATTCCGGTCTATTACACCGCGCAACCGAAGGAACAAAGCGATGAAGATCGCGCCCTCCTTAACGACATGTGGGGGCCGGGATTGACGCGCTCGCCGGAACAGCAAAAGGTGGTCGCGGCGCTGGCGCCCGACGAAGCCGATAATGTACTGGTGAAATGGCGCTACAGCGCGTTCCATCGCTCGCCGCTGGAACAGATGCTGAAAGAAACGGGCCGCGATCAGCTGATTATCACCGGCGTGTATGCGCACATCGGCTGCATGACTACCGCGACGGACGCTTTCATGCGCGATATCAAACCGTTTATGGTGGCGGATGCGCTGGCCGATTTCAGCCGGGAAGAACACCTGATGTCGCTGAAATACGTTGCAGGACGCTCAGGCCGTGTGGTGATGACCCAGGAGCTTCTGCCCACGCCGGTTCCAGCCAGCAAAGAGGAATTGCGGGCGCTGATTTTACCGCTTCTGGATGAGTCTGATGAGCCGATGGATGATGAGAATCTGATCGATTACGGTCTGGACTCGGTACGGATGATGGCGCTGGCTGCGCGCTGGCGTAAAGTGCATGGCGATATCGACTTTGTGATGCTGGCGAAAAACCCGACCATTGATGCCTGGTGGGCACTGCTCTCTCGCGAGGTACACTAATGGCCGGATTTGATTTTCACGGCAAAACGGTGTGGGTCACCGGGGCGGGTAAAGGCATTGGTCACGCCACGGCGATGGCGTTTGTTGAGGCCGGAGCACAGGTTACGGGCTTCGATCGCGAGTTCGCTTTACAGGATTATCCGTTTGCCACTGAGGTGATTGATGTGGCGGATGCCGGGCAGGTGGCTGAGGTTTGTCAGCGCCTGCTGGTGCAAACCGACCGGCTGGACGTGCTGGTGAATGCGGCCGGGATTTTGCGCATGGGCGCAACTGATGCGCTGAGTCCGCACGACTGGCAGCAGACGTTTGCAGTTAACGTTGGTGGTGCCTTTAACCTGTTCCAGCAGACAATGGCGCAGTTTCGCCGTCAGCAGGGCGGGGCGATCGTAACCGTGGCTTCAGACGCCGCACATACGCCGCGCATCGGTATGAGTGCGTATGGCGCGTCGAAAGCGGCGTTGAAAAGTCTGGCGCTGACCGTTGGGCTGGAACTGGCGGGCAGTGGAGTGCGCTGTAACCTGGTGTCGCCAGGATCCACGGATACTGACATGCAGCGCACACTGTGGTTCAGCGATGACGCGGAACAGCAGCGCATTCGCGGCTTTGGCGAGCAGTTTAAGCTCGGTATTCCTTTAGGCAAAATAGCCCAACCGCATGAGATCTCCAGCACGATTCTGTTCCTCGCCTCCGATCTGGCCAGCCACATTACGTTGCAGGATATCGTCGTGGACGGTGGCTCCACGCTGGGAGCATAACGATGATCTGGAAACGTCACTTAACGCTCGACGAACTGAATGCCACCAGTCAGAACACGCTGGTGGCGCACCTGGGCATTGTCTATACCCGGCTTGGGGACGATGTACTCGAAGCGGAAATGCCAGTAGATACCCGCACGCATCAACCGTTTGGTTTATTACACGGCGGCGCATCGGCGGCGCTGGCTGAAACGTTAGGATCCATGGCGGGTTATCTGATGACCCGCGACGGGCAATGCGTCGTCGGGACAGAACTGAACGCCACGCATCATCGGGCGGTGTCGCAGGGCAAGGTGCGCGGTGTCTGTCAGCCGCTGCATCTGGGACGGCAAAGCCAGAGCTGGGAAATCGTGGTGTTTGATGAGCAAGGGCGGCGGTGCTGTACCTGTCGGCTGGGAACGACTGTGTTGGGTTGAGCACACATAATGTTATGAGCTTGCAGTGTTAACGGGTGAATGAAGTGATCCAGTTAACAATGCAATGTAAATAGTCGGTGATACTTCGGGTTTATTGGGTTGTCAGGTTGTTAAAACCAGAAAAGATGTTATAGAAACAAAATGTAACATCTCTCTTCTCTGGAAAATGCAAACGGATAACAACCATGAATAAATCAGGGAAATACCTCATCTGGACAGTGCTCTCGGTAATGGGTGCATTTGCTCTGGGTTATATTGCGCTAAACCGTGGGGAACAGATCAACGCACTGTGGATAGTCGTGGCGTCGGTCTGTGTCTATCTCATTGCCTATCGTTTCTACGGTCTGTACATCGCGAAAAATGTGCTGGCGGTTGACCCGACACGTATGACGCCTGCAGTACGCCATAACGACGGGCTCGACTACGTCCCCACCGATAAAAAAGTCTTGTTTGGTCACCATTTTGCGGCGATTGCCGGCGCGGGTCCGTTAGTCGGACCGGTACTGGCGGCGCAAATGGGCTATCTGCCGGGCATGATCTGGCTGCTGGCTGGCGTGGTTCTGGCCGGGGCCGTTCAGGATTTTATGGTGCTTTTTGTGTCTACGCGTCGCGATGGTCGCTCGCTGGGTGAACTGGTCAAAGAAGAGATGGGTCCCACCGCCGGCGTCATTGCGCTGGTGGCCTGTTTCATGATCATGGTGATTATCCTCGCTGTGCTGGCGATGATTGTGGTGAAAGCGCTGACCCACAGTCCGTGGGGAACTTACACTGTCGCGTTCACCATCCCACTGGCGATCTTTATGGGGATCTATTTGCGCTATCTGCGTCCGGGTCGTATCGGCGAAGTGTCGGTTATCGGTCTGGTGTTCCTCGTGTTCGCCATTATTTCCGGCGGCTGGGTCGCGGAAAGCCCAACCTGGGCGCCGTATTTTGACTTCACCGGCGTGCAGTTAACCTGGATGCTGGTGGGCTACGGCTTCGTGGCGGCGGTACTGCCGGTGTGGCTGCTGCTGGCGCCGCGCGACTACCTCTCAACCTTCCTGAAAATCGGGACGATTGTCGGTCTGGCGGTTGGCATTCTGATCATGCGCCCGACTTTGACGATGCCTGCACTGACTAAATTCGTCGACGGCACCGGTCCGGTGTGGACGGGTAACCTGTTCCCGTTCCTGTTTATCACTATTGCCTGTGGTGCGGTATCCGGTTTCCACGCGCTGATCTCCTCCGGCACCACGCCGAAGATGCTGGCGAACGAAGGTCAGGCCTGCTTCATTGGCTACGGCGGTATGCTGATGGAATCGTTTGTGGCCATCATGGCGCTGGTTTCTGCCTGTATCATCGATCCGGGCGTCTACTTTGCCATGAACAGCCCGATGGCCGTGCTGGCACCTGCCGGTACTACGGATGTGGTGGCGTCTGCCGCTCAGGTGGTCAGTAGCTGGGGCTTTGCGATTACGCCGGATACGTTGCATCAGATTGCCAACGAGGTGGGTGAGCAGTCGATCATCTCCCGTGCAGGTGGTGCGCCGACGCTCGCAGTGGGGATGGCCTATATTCTGCACGGCGCGCTGGGCGGCATGATGGATGTGGCCTTCTGGTATCACTTCGCCATTCTGTTCGAAGCGCTGTTTATTCTGACCGCGGTTGACGCCGGTACGCGTGCAGCACGTTTTATGCTGCAGGATCTGCTGGGCGTGGTTTCGCCAGGCCTTAAACGTACGGACTCACTGCCAGCCAACCTGCTGGCGACTGCGTTGTGCGTACTGGCGTGGGGCTATTTCCTGCATCAGGGCGTGGTGGATCCGTTAGGTGGCATTAACACCCTGTGGCCGCTGTTCGGCATTGCCAACCAGATGTTGGCAGGTATGGCGCTGATGCTCTGTGCAGTTGTTCTGTTTAAGATGAAACGTCAGCGTTATGCGTGGGTGGCGCTGGTCCCGACCGCATGGTTGCTGATTTGTACCCTGACGGCAGGCTGGCAGAAATCTTTCAGCCCGGATACGAAAGTGGGCTTCCTGGCTATCGCCAATAAGTTCCAGGCGATGATCGACAGCGGCAATATCCCGCCGCAGTACACTGAATCGCAGCTGGCGCAACTGGTGTTTAACAACCGTCTGGATGCGGGCCTGACCATCTTCTTCATGGTGGTGGTCGTGGTACTGGCGCTGTTCTCCATCAAGACGGCGCTCGCCGCTCTCAAAGAGGACAAGCCGACGGCGAAAGAGACACCGTATGAGCCAATGCCAGAAAATGTGGAAGAGATTGTTGCGCAGGCCAAAGGCGCGCACTAACGTGTAATTATGCCCCTCTCCCGATCGGGAGAGGGGATTTTCTGACAGGTGGTAATGATGTTTGATACGCTTTCGAAAGCCGGGAAATATCTGGGCCAGGCCGCAAAACTAATGATTGGCGTGCCAGATTATGACAACTACGTCGAGCATATGCGGATCACCCATCCGGATCAGACTCCAATGACCTATGAGGAGTTTTTCCGTGAGCGCCAGGATGCACGCTATGGCGGTAAAGGCGGAGCGCGCTGCTGTTGAAGGTGAGAGGATTCGGGCCGGATAGCGCGCCATCCGGCACACTCAGGTTATTTCACCGTCCAGGCTTTTGAAAACCGACGGCCAGCAAACAGTTCCTGAAGACCGTTGATCTGTTTCAGGCGCAGGACTTCGTCTTCGTCCATCCCAAGTTCCTTACCGATTCTTTCGTCTTCCCATCCCAGTAATGCCAGTTCACGGACGATCTCAGACATCGCGTGGATCTGATGACGGCCACGGGCTCGGTTGTGGCGAATGGTCGCCGCCATGCGGTCATGGCGCTCTCCCTCCAGACAAGTAATGGGTAAATAGCCTTTGAGGCGGGATTTGAGCGTGGTTTTACTTTTCCCCAGTTCATGGCGGTGAAAACCATCGACGATCTCATACTCTTCCGGACTGGATTGGGTGGCAACAATGGGCTGGGTGAAGCCATCCGCCTCAATGGATTTCAGCAGCAGCTTTTTCTCCGGGGGGGCGACGTTATTGGGATTGTAATCGTTAGGCGAAATATGTTCGTTTTTTATCCATAATACACAGTCAACTGGCTCGTCACGAAACGGACTGACGCTGTGAATCGCTTTTCTGAACTCATTGATGGCCTTAATTCGTTCGTCATCAGACAAGCCAGAGAGATAGCTAAGGAGATCCTGAGTTAATCGTTGTTGCATAAAATTCCCCATTCCTTGCGTTTTGCTTTCATGCGTTCGCTATAACGCTGGTAACTTTTCGGTTTAGTTGGGCTGAAAGAGAGCGCCCGACACCAGTAATCATTGTTCAATAACACTTTGCAGATGCGTCGCCAGGAGGGGATATCTTTCGAACCAATATCACCAGTCTGCGTTTGCGGGATCTCACCGAGGCCGTTTTTCTTGTACCACTGTAAATAGACGGCGATTTTGTTGCGGTAATGCTCTGCCGTGGTGACTGGCATGCTGAGCAGTAACAGCATGGCGTAGTCCTGCCAGCTCAAGTGATCGGGCTTGAGAATTTTTCGATGGCCGTAGAAGTGATTATCCTGCCCGGCGTAGATCCCGCCGCTTCTGACGCCATTCACGCGCTCGCACATCGCTGCCCATCTTTCTGGCTCAACAACATGATAGAGCCATAATCCCTGGCGCTGTTCAGGGCCAAATGGTTCACAAATACGCATGTAACGGGACGGGACACCGGCCTGATACATCAGGTTATAGAGCGGATTACAGGGTAAATTTGTGCGACCAAACCAGGTCCAGATATCGGCTGTTTTCCAGTCATACAGCGGATAGATATACCAGGTATGTCCGCCTGGCGCGGCGGTCGTCCAGGGTTTGTCATCGGCAAAACGCTGTTTACGTAGACTGGCGATTGCCACAAAACGGTTATAGGACTCATCGGCCCGAATCCCGATCATCATGGCTGCCGGGCGTTTATTCGAAAACCAGTCGGCAAATTCACGCACAAACTGTTCGAAGGTCATGCCGGATTGATAGAACGGAAAATAGCCGGGATCGGTAATGGCGTCTGGCGGCGGTTGACGAACCCACTGGGCATTGGGTTCCCAGCATTGCCATTCAGGTTGAAACTGCGACAGTGAGTTTTGGGTGGTGAGCGGAAGGGCAACCCAATAGAAATGGTCGATGACATCGGCATACATTTCGCGCAACGCGGTAATATAACTAATGGTACAGGAAAATTGCGCTTCCCAGTCAATGAATAACACATTGATTTTTTTGTGTAGCTTACGCGCAATATTTGCCGTCAGATGTAACATCAAGCCGGAATCTTTACCACCAGAAAAAGAAATACACACGCGGGGAAGATTTTCGAGAGTCCAGGTAATGCGTTCTTCAGCGGCTTCAAGAACATTTTGGTTTAATGGTACTTTATAAATTGACATATCTCGCTCATCCTTAAAGTCGAGCTGTATGAAACAGATATCTCTCTATAATATAAGAATTTTTTTCAAGCGTGCAATGCTTAAGTCGTTTCGGTGAATAAATTAACGCATATTTAATATATAAAATTTGAATATATCTCATAAATATTATATACACGCTATGCAAGGAGTTGTGGCTAAAAACAACATAATTTGCAAAGAAATGTTTCTCTGTAATTTATTTTGGAGTGGCTTACCTATAAAGTATTTATAATGGTTGTCATAAAAATATTTAGGGTAATTATATTTTAATTACATATAATTACCCGTATTAATTATGGATGAGCCATCATAGCATCCAGTTGCGCTTTTTCAGGTAAGCCAACGACCTGCTGGAGAACGTTATCTTTATTCATATAATAAATTGCAGGCGTGACGTTTGCGCCTAAATCATCCATGATTTTCTGGTTTACATTGAGGATTTTCATGTGGTCCGGAGAAATCGCGCCAGGTACAGTAAGCGCCATTTTTCCGCCAGAGGCTTCATAATCATGCCAGGTTTTTGCCGGATCGTTCGATGCCAGAATGGCAGCGGCGGTGGCAGGACTTTCTGGTTTGATGACGCCGACGAGTAGCGTACGTAACTGTACTTTGCCGGACTCCACCCATGGCCGAGCCTGTTGCCAGAACTGTTTGCAGTACGGACAGAAAGGATCAGCAAAAACATAGAGCACCACCGGAGCGTCTTTCTTGCCATCGAGAAGCCAGTCGGCTTTCTCCATGCGCTGCCACATTTCCCGTCCGGCAGGCGTATAGATCTCTTTCTCTATCAACTGATTGCTCAGGTTTTCGCCTTTTTCATTGTACATGTAGCCTGAAATGGCCTGTTTGCCATCAGGCGTCAGGTAGATAGTGACCCCCATATCCTGATATTTCCCAAGATAGCCTTTCATCCCGCCGGGTGCATCGAACGACTTTATAATGGTAATCCCTTGTTTTTCTATCGCTTTAACGGGCGCAGGCAGGTCTTCGGCCCAGGCAATAAGAGGAAAGAGGGAGAGCAAAAGCGTACGTTTTAACATCTTTTATCCTTATAAATCAGAGCGATTGCGAGAACGGTGGGGAAACCTATCACAGCCATAGATAAGACCTCAGACTGGAACGTTGCCCTTTGAAGTGTGGGGTGGTGTAATCCATCTCGCTGTTACAGCCTTTGTTAAGGTAATGTAGAGCGCAACACATAGCCAGTTTCACTGGCGCTGAAGTTACCCACGGGTAGTTCAGGTAACGGGGCTGCCTGCAAAGGTGGCCCTTTTTACTTTGCGTCGTAGCACGTTCACAACGTTGAATTGAGAGGTTTGTTAGCTAACGCTTATTGATTTGATAAAGGAAACGCATTAGCCCTGTCAGTCAATCTTCGGTAACTTATCCCTCAACGAAAACACGGAGGAAGTACAGATGTCTTTGATTAATACCAAAATTAAACCTTTTAAAAACCAGGCGTTCAAAAACGGTGAATTCATCGAAGTGACCGAGAAAGATACCGAAGGCCGCTGGAGCGTCTTCTTCTTCTATCCGGCTGACTTTACTTTCGTATGCCCGACCGAGCTGGGCGACGTTGCAGATCATTACGAAGAGCTGCAGAAGCTGGGCGTAGACGTTTACTCTGTCTCTACCGACACCCACTTTACCCACAAAGCATGGCACAGCAGCTCCGACACCATCGCCAAAATCAAATATGCGATGATCGGCGACCCGACTGGCGCCCTGACCCGTAACTTCGACAACATGCGTGAAGACGAAGGTCTGGCTGACCGTGCAACGTTCGTTGTTGACCCGCAGGGTATCATCCAGGCGATCGAAGTTACCGCTGAAGGTATCGGCCGTGATGCGTCTGACCTGCTGCGTAAAATCAAAGCCGCTCAGTACGTTGCTTCTCACCCAGGCGAAGTGTGCCCGGCTAAGTGGAAAGAAGGCGAAGCGACGCTGGCTCCATCCCTTGATCTGGTCGGCAAGATCTAAGTCTGTAAAGCCTGGCGGCACTGCGCTTGCACAGGCCTACAGTATCGTAGGCCGGGTAAACGAAGTGCCACCCGGCAATCAATGGGCGCACCCGCGCCCATTTCATTCCAGCACCATGACGCAAGTTGTATTGATGCAGACTCAGCCAAATCAGCTTGCATGATGATGTTTTCAGAGAGGGAAGAACAATGCTCGACACAAATATGAAAACCCAGCTCAAGGCCTATCTTGAGAAACTGACCAAACCTGTTGAGTTGATTGCGACGCTGGACGACAGTGCTAAATCGGCTGAAATCAAGGAACTGCTGGCTGAAATCGCCGATCTGTCAGAGAAAGTGACCTTCAAAGAAGATAACAGCCTGCCGGTGCGCAAGCCCTCTTTCCAGATAACCAATCCAGGTTCTACTCAGGGGCCGCGTTTTGCCGGTTCTCCGCTGGGACACGAATTTACCTCGCTGGTTCTTGCGCTGCTGTGGACCGGCGGACACCCGTCAAAAGAAGCGCAGTCTCTGCTTGAGCAGATCCGCGATATTGACGGCGATTTTGAGTTTGAAACTTATTACTCACTCTCCTGCCATAACTGCCCTGACGTGGTGCAGGCGCTGAACCTGATGGCGGTGCTGAACCCGCGTATCAAGCATACGGCGATTGATGGCGGCACGTTCCAGAACGAGATCACCGAGCGTAATGTGATGGGCGTTCCGGCCGTTTATATGAACGGAAAAGAGTTTGGTCAGGGTCGCATGACACTGACGGAAATCGTGGCGAAAGTGGACACCGGCGCAGAAAAACGCGCCGCCGAAGAACTGAGCCAGCGCGATGCTTATGATGTTCTGATTGTCGGTTCCGGCCCGGCGGGCGCGGCGGCGGCGGTGTACTCTGCGCGTAAAGGCATCCGTACCGGTCTGATGGGCGAGCGCTTTGGCGGTCAGGTGCTCGATACCGTAGATATCGAAAACTATATCTCTGTACCGAAAACAGAAGGGCAGAAACTGGCCGGCGCACTGAAGGCCCACGTCGATGATTATGACGTGGATGTCATCGACAGCCAGAGCGCCAGCAAACTGGTTCCGGCTGCCAGCGAAGGCGGTTTACACCAGATTGAAACCGCGTCCGGCGCGGTGCTGAAAGCACGCAGCATTATCATTGCGACCGGCGCCAAATGGCGCAACATGAACGTACCGGGCGAAGATCAGTATCGTACCAAAGGCGTCACCTACTGCCCGCACTGCGACGGTCCGTTGTTTAAAGGTAAGCGTGTGGCGGTGATCGGCGGCGGGAACTCCGGCGTGGAAGCGGCGATTGACCTCGCGGGCATCGTTGAACACGTGACTCTGTTGGAATTTGCCCCGGAAATGAAGGCGGACCAGGTACTGCAGGATAAAGTTCGCAGCCTGAAAAACGTCGATATCATTCTGAACGCGCAGACGACAGAAGTGAAAGGCGATGGCACGAAAGTCGTTGGTCTGGAGTACCGCGACCGTGTGAGCGGCGACGTTCACAACATTGAACTGGCGGGGATCTTCGTCCAGATTGGCCTGTTGCCGAACACCACCTGGCTGGACGGGGCGATTGAACGCAACCGGATGGGTGAAATCATCATCGACGCGAAATGCGAAACCAGCGTGAAGGGCGTATTCGCGGCGGGCGACTGCACCACCGTACCATACAAACAGATAATCATAGCGACCGGCGAAGGGGCGAAAGCTTCTCTGAGTTCCTTTGATTACCTGATTCGTACGAAGACGGCATAAAAAGAAAGTAAGACTATACCTGCAAAATGAAAGAGGTGCCGATGGGCACCTCTTTTTTGTTAGTCATAAGATGATTAACGCACAACCAGTACCGGCAGCGTGGCATGACGTACCACGCTTGAGGCATTAGAACCCAGCAGATGTGTGGATATTGACGGATTACGCGAACCAATGACCACGACGTCAGCATTCAGCTCTTCACCCAGCTCATTGACGACGTCACGGACGCTGCCAAAGCGGACATGCTGCTTAATACGGGAAGGATCGATACTGAAGTGACCGACCATCGTTTGCAGTCGGGTTTCGGCTTCATGCTGTAAATGTTCTTCAAAACGACGAACGTCGGCGGCGAAGCGATGCAGGCTCAGGCTGGCAGAACCTGGCAGCACATGCAAAAGATGAATGACGCCATCCTGCTGCGCCAGAAATTCAGCGTGGCGAATCGCCTTATCGCTGAGTTCCATTTCAAAAACATCAACCGGCATAATGATTGTCTTATACATACCCGTTTCTCCCTGTTAATGAATACTTAAATCATTCAAGCATATAATAATATTTCTGTCTGCTTTCTGCAGGGGATTTTTCGCACAGGCGTCGATTCCTCACTCATTCGTTACCAGTGATTCTCCAGGTAAAGCACGGCTCCGACGATGATCGCCGCCATGATGAAGAATCCCAGTAATATGCTGACTGTTTCGTTCATGACCGCACCTGCCAATGAAACCGATTCAGTGTGGACGAGTCAGGCGAAAGGATAACCAGGAAGAATGGGTGATTTTACGGAAGAATGCCGGAAAGAGGATGCGAGCGCATCCTCTGGGTAAAGCGGAAATCGCTTATACAGATGGGATTAGCGCAGGAAGTCGCCTGCCGCTTCGGGCTGGTATTCCAGCTCCAGCACTTCGAGGTGGGTGGATACGCCGCCCGGAAGCTCCCAGTGAATGGTGTCGCCCACCCGCAGACCCAGCAGCGCCGCACCGACGGGCGCCATCACAGACAGTTGTGTATTGCTGTCGGTCATCGCCGCAGGATACACCAACGTACGCACGCGAATTTCGCCATCGCTGAGATTGCGGAATTTAACGCGGCTGTTCATGGTCACGACGTCATGCGGCATGGTTTCCGGCGAACACATTTGGGCACGATCCAGCTCGTCATTCAACGCGTCGGCAATGGGTAAATCTGCATACGCGGGTTGTTCCAGTAAGCGATCGATGCGTTCTGCATCAAGGTCGTTAATGATGATAGTTGGTCTGGACATTTTTACTCCATGTCGTCAGTACTGCGTTTTGCCGCAGGTAATATTCCCAAAAGAAAACCCTCACCGTCAGGCGGCAAGGGTTTAACTCTCCCGATGATACTGAGACTTACCCTGGGTTTGAAGTGATTTAGTTCACATTCGGGCAAATAGCTAAAAAAGCATCGCCAGTATGAATTTTATTCGATAAACGTGATCGTTCTCCAATTTGCATTATGCTTTTTAAGCGCGTGCCGCGAGTGCGCCACACTCTCAGTGTTCCATTACAGGAGATCTCATGAGCCAGTACGACAAAATTACTCTCAAAGATGGCAGCTATCTGTATTTCAAAGACTGGGGTGACCGCAATGGGCAACCCATTGTCTTCAGCCATGGCTGGCCATTAACGTCTGATGCCTTTGAAGATCAGATGCTTTTTCTTGGCTCGAAAGGATTTCGGGTGATCGCCCACGACCGTCGCGGGCATGGGCGCTCCGCGCAACCGTGGGAGGGGCACACGATGGATCAGTATGCTGACGATCTGGCTGAACTGACCGCACACCTGAACCTGCAAAATGCGGTACACGTCGGTCACTCGACGGGGGGTGGCGAAGTGGCGCGTTATATCGGACGACACGGTACGCAGCGGGTGGCAAAAGCAGTCTTGATTGGCGCGGTGACGCCCATCATGATAAAAACCGAGTTCAACCCGAACGGCGTGCCAAAAGAAGTGTTTGATGGTATCCGTGAAGGCGTTGTCAATGACCGCGCCGCCTTCTTCTATGAACTCACTGCCGCCTTCTACGGCTATAACCGTCCGGGAGCGAAAGAGTCGAAAGCGGTGCGGGAAAGTTTTGTAGAGCAGGGATTACAGGGCTCAATAAAAGCACTGTACGACTGCATCAAAGCGTTCTCGGAAACGGATCTGCGCGAAGACTTGCGCAATATGACCATTCCAACACTGGTCATTCATGGTGATGACGATCAGATTGTCCCGTTTGAAACCTGCGGCAAAGTGGCGGCGGAAATCCTGCCTGATGCACAACTAAAAGTTTATGCAGGTGGTTCCCACGGTATCTGTACCACCCATAAGCAGCAGATAAATCAGGATCTGCTCAACTTTATTCAGTCGTAATCTTTAACGGATTGCTCTACGCTGATCCTCTTCCATCAGGGGGATGAGCGGAGCGCATTTCGTGCTTCGCCGACGTTAAATTCATCAGAGAATACTATGTATTTCTATCAACCTTCGCAGGGACACGGCTTGCCGCACGACCCGTTGAATGCCATTGTTGGCCCCCGGCCGATTGGCTGGATTGCCTCTCAGGACACCGCTGGCCGGGATAACCTGGCACCTTACAGCTTCTTCAACTGTTTCAATTATCATCCGCCCATTATCGGTTTTGCCAGCACCGGCTGGAAAGACAGCGTGCGCAACATCATGGAAACCGGCGAGTTTGTCTGGAACCTGACCACACGAGAGTTAGCCAGCGCGATGAATGAAACCTCTGCCAGTCTGCCACATGGCGAAGATGAATTTTTTGCCGCCGGGTTGACGAAGGCGGAAAGTCGGTTGGTGAAAGTGCCACGCGTTGCGCAAAGCCCGGTGAATTTTGAATGTCGTCTGTCGCAAAGTATTCAACTGACGACCGCGCAGGGTGAAGCCATCGAAACCTGGCTGATCCTCGGTGAGGTAGTCGGGATTCATATTGCCGAAACGCTGCTGGAAGAGGGGATTTACCAGACCGCAAAAGCACAGCCCGTGCTGCGCGCTGGCGGCCCAACGGCCTACTATGCGATCAGCGAGTCGCACCGTTTTGATCTGGTGCGCCCGGATGCGCGTACGAAACGTTGATTTTGACCCGGCGCGGATTTCACGTCGGGTCAAAAGATCAGTAACCCGCCTTATCGATGATAAACTGTTTACCACAGTTTCCCGGATGGGGTTGCGGGGAAAACGAGTCGGCGGAGAGCGGTGCGTTGATGGCGCTGGCCTTCAGCGAGAACTGAATCTCCGTCAGATAAGCCGGATTGCCGTGACAGCTCAGCTTAACCGCTTTGACGGCTTCTTTTCCCCAACGTCGGGCCACCGCGGTATCGAAGGCGCGGCGACTGACGCTCTTACCGTAATTCTCGCCCAGAAATGCCCCTAATTCGCTGGCCTTGATCTCTTTGTTCAACCGTACCATGGTGCCGAAGTACGCATCCGGGTCGAAGCCAAAGCAGGCGCCGTGTTTCGCGTATTCATAGCGTTCGAGGCAAGAACGTCCACCCGCTCCAGGCATGACGTCACTGAGTTTAGCGGCAGTTTCCAGCGAAAGCCCTGTTTCTGGAGCCGCACATTTACGGCTGGCGCGCGCTTCTGGCTGATTGGGGACAGGGCGCGTGGCGCAGCCAAAACGCATCCACCGACGTTCATCGACCCCACGCGAAGCGATCGACTTCGGCAACCCCGGCCACAAACCGTGAACGGTCAGATAATCGACTTTGTTGGCGGTCTCTTTTTGCAGGCGACATTCGTCCGGTTCACGACGATCGCGATCATGCTGACTTTGGCAAAATCCCGTTTGCCAGGAGAGAGCCAGCACGTAACGGTCGAAATCACCGTACTGCGTTGCCTGTAATTCGTTTGCGGTTGCCGTAGAAAAGGGAAGAAGTGCGGCGACGAGCCATCCCCATTTTTGCCTGGTCGGTTTCATGATGATTCTGAACTTATATAAAATCTGAATAGTATCTATTTAACCATAAAAAAAGCCCGCGAGGTGTCTTTACCCCGCGGGCCTTGATCCATTCAGCGTTTTATCTCAGGGCTAGCTCCACATCGCCAGAATCGGCCAGCCAACCAGCAACAGCATCGCAATGTAAATCACCCCGAAGATGGCGCCAAGACGCCAGTAATCTTTGGATTTCACATAGCCGCAGCCGTAGATGATGACCCCAGGGCCTGTTGCGTACGGCGTCAGACAGCCCATGATCCCGATGGACAGCACCAGCAGGATACACAGATGTTCCATCGGCACGCCCGGGATACCTTTACCGACCGCCAGAATAACCGGCAGCATGGTTGCCGTGTGCGCCGACAGGCTGGCAAACAGGTAGTGAGCAAAGTAAAACACCAGCACCAGCACAATCACCGTCGCGTTAGGCGAGAACCCTTCCAGATGGGTGCTCATAGTACCGGCGAACCAGTCAATAAAACCGGAGCGGGTTAAGCCGTTTGCCATGACCACAAGGGTGGCAAGGTTCACCAGCGTGTTCCAGGCGCTGTTGTATTTAGTGATGTCTTTCCACGGCACCACGTGCAGCGCCAGCATCAAAGAAACGGCTAACAAACCGACGGCGGTGGCGTCAATCATTTCACCACCAAAAACCCACAGTCCTAAGCTCAGCAGAACCAGACCAATTAGCGTCCACTCTTTGCGCGACAGGGAGCCCATGGTTTTGAGTTCGTCGCCCGCCCAGGCCGCCACTTCCGCACTGTGCGTCACTTCAGGCTTGTAGAGAACATAAGAGAGCCACGGTGCAACGATCAGCAAAATGATACCGACCGGCAGGAAGCTCAGGAACCACTGCAGCCAGCTAATCTGCACACCGGCGATTTTGCTGACAAATTCCAGACCCAGCACGTTTGGCGCAGCGCCCGTAACAAACATCGAAGAACTCAGGCTGGTACTGATGACCATCATCCACATCAGGTAACCGCCAATACGACGCGCGGACGGATCGTTGGGGAACGATTTAAACAGCGGCGGCAGGTTTTTGATTACCGGGAACACGGTGCCCCCGGTACGGGCGGTATTGGATGGCGTAAACGGTGCCAGCAGAATATCGATGATGACAATCGCATAGCCCAGCGTCAGGGTGCGTTTGCCCATGAATTTCACCAGGAACAGCGCGATACGACGGCCAAGACCGGTGACTTCGTAACCCAGCGCGAAGATAAACGCACCGAACACCAGCCAGACGGTAGTACTGGAGAAACCCGCCAGACCCCATTTCAGCGCCTGCTTACCGGCATCGAATGCCGGATCTGCCAGCTCTTTGGCATCAAACAGCAGATAGTTGCTGCCGATGACGCAGATGGTCACGGCGATAAAGCTGATCGCGGTAGCCGGGATCGGCTCCAGGATCATCCCGACGATCATCGCCACGAAAACGGCGAAGTAATGCCATGCCTGAGGGGGCATGCCGTCCGGGACAGGGATAAGAAACATGACGCCCATGACGACCAGGGGAGCCAACAACTTCCATATACTATCTTTCGATAAAGACATAAGTGATTCTCCGGAAAGGATCTTTTCAATAATTGTGTAAATGTTTAACTTGAGAAATCTGGGCTAAAAACCACGTGACGATCAGCAGGTCGGCGCTGCCGCCTGGGCTGAGATTGCGTTCAATACAGTGGCTGTCGAACTGATGCAGATGATCGAGATCGGCGGGGGTTCGGATGCCCCCTTGTTGTAACAATGCGTTTGCCTGCTGCTGTATCCAGTGCAGTCCTGCCGCACCGCCGCGCGAGGCCACGTTGGTGTCGCCATTGCGTGCAATCAGCAGAAGTAAGGTGTCCAGCAGCGCCAGCTCGGGATCGCGTCCCTCGGCTAACAGGGCGCGATAGTGCGGAAGCGCATGGCGGATAACCAACGGATATCCTGCTTCGGCTTCACCACGGGCACCGGTTAATCCCAGTTGTTGATAAAGTCGCTGGCCTGCCGTGAGTTGTTGATTGTTATTGCGCAATTCGCGCTCGGTCAGACCGCGGCAAAAGCGGGCGGCGGTAGTACAGATCGTTTCCGGGGTAACAGGTTGCTGCTGCTGATGCAGTCGACCAATAGCGGCACAGAGCAGACCAAGAGAAAAAATGCTGCCTTTATGGGTGTTCACGCCTGCTGTGGCGCGAAACATGTCCGCTTCACAGGCCATGCCTAACGGGCGTAAGCCGTTTAATACGGCGTCAGCTGGCAGGTGGGCGCAGCATGCGCCGTATTCAATAAAACGCGGCAGCCAGGCCTGAATCGCCAGCGCGCTGCGATGAAAATCCGTTAGCGACATGTCTTTATGCGCGCCGCAGTTCAGACGATCGACCAGTCCGGGTTTCGGCGACAGGTTGACTTCCGTCAGCATTGCGCGCCACGCCAGATAGCCGTACGCATCAAACAACGAGCTGGGCAGGGCGGTGGTTTCAACGCGCATATCGGGAATCGGCAGCATTCAGCAGCGCCTCCATGTGGGCGATTAGATCGGAGAGCGTATGGGTTTTTCCACGCGCGCATTCCGCTGCGCTCTGCTCGCACAGCAGACAGCGACGAGCGGGAAGCGCGAAATGACGGCGGGAGAGGATTTCGCCTCCGGGAGTGAGTACATCGATGTCCCACAAACGTCCCAGAGGATGGGTATGTTCGAGCTCAATGGTCGCGAGCTTGATGTCACGGGCCGGTGCCTCGATTGAGAGCATGCCTTCCGGCCCGCTGGCTGAGGCCAGCGCAGCCTGTTCCCTGATGCGCCAGTCCGCCTGTGCCGCCAACGTACGCAGGGCAGCGACGCCATGATTAAAGAGGCGACGGGTGAGCTCGCTGTCTTTCATCGGGCCAGGCGCTACCACGGTAAAGGAGACCAGTGGAATGGGATGGCGCGCCAGCCAGACGTGTTGCCGTGCTTGTCTTTCATCCCGGCTGACGAGCAGCTCGGGAATGGAAACGGCGTGGCGGGTGGCAAGTTCAGGGAGCAGGTGCATGGCTTATTCCTTCACCTGATGAACAACATCGATCACGGAACCGTCGCGATAGCGCACCACGGCGATAACACGGTCGGTGAATTCGATGGGACGTGGTTCGCCAGTAAGCTGTTGCGCACGTTCACGCAGCCACTCGATGGAGACCACCTTCATTCCGGCTTCTTTCAGGCGTTCCGCCAGTTCCGGACGTGCCGGGTTAACCGCAATACCATGATCGGTAACCAGAATATCGACGCTGGAACCCGGCGTGACGCAGGTCAGCACGTTATCCACCAGCGTCGGAATGCGGCCGCGTACCAGCGGTGCGACGATGATTGACAACGCAGCGGCGACGGCGGTATCGCAGTGGCCGCCGGACGCGCCGCGAATGACGCCGTCAGAACCGGTCAGCACGTTGACATTAAACTGGGTGTCGACTTCCAGCGCACTCAGCACAACGACGTCCAGACGGTCAACGGAAGCCCCTTTTGAACCCCAGTTGGCATACTGGTTCGCGCTGATTTCGATGTGATTCGGGTTGCGCGCCAGTGACTCTGCGGCATTGCGGTCGAAGCTCTGTACGTCCAGCAGTTTGCGAATCAACCCTTTTTCATGCAGATCGACGATGGTGGCCGTAATGCCGCCCAGCGCGAAGTCTGCGCGGATATCGCGGCTACGCATTTTGTCTTCCAGGAAACGCGTGACCGCCAGTGAGGCGCCGCCGGTACCGGTTTGCAGTGAAAAACCTTCTTTGAAATAGCCGGAGTGGGCGATGACCTCTGCCGCACTGCGGGCAATCAGCAGTTCGCGTGGGTTGGTGGTCATTCGGGTGGCATCAGCCCCGATTTTATCGGCATCGCCGACCTGGTCTATCTGCACAATCAGATCAACCTGATCCTGGGGAATGCTGGCCGGGTTGTGCGGATAAGGCAGCAGTTGTTCTGTCAGTAGCACCACCTGGTTAGCGCTTTCAGCGTCAACGCGGGCATAGCCGAGGGAGCCGCAGCAGGCTTTACCGGTATAGCCGTTAGCGTTACCAAACGGGTCGCAGGACGGGACGCCGAGGAAGGCGACATCAATGTTCAGTTCGCCGCTCTGAACCAGATGTACGCGGCCGCCGTGGGAGTGAACCTGAACGGGTTCGGCGAGCAGGCCGCGAGAGATCTCTTCTGCCAGCGGTCCGCGCAAACCGGAAGTATAAATGCGGCTGACGACGCCATTACGGATATGGTCGACCAGCGGTGCGTGGCAGTCGCTCAGCGAACTGGAGGCCAGCGTCAGGTTTTTAAACCCCATGTTGGCGAGGGTTGCCATCACGAGGTTAATGGTCAGGTCGCCGCCGCGAAACGCATGGTGGAAGGAGATGGTCATGCCATCCTGCAAACCGGAACGGCGGATGGCCTCTTCCAGGCTGGCGCACAGTTTCTGGTCGCGCGGTTTTTGTTCCTGCAGGGCCTGTTTTGCGGCGCTGGTATAGGTGGAAAGGTCGCTTTCAGCCTGACGGCTCCAGGCCGTTACCCGTTCCTGTCGTTGAGACTGTTCGTTTTTCTGGGTCATTGTTTTTGCCTTATTCTTCGCGGATGCCGGAAAGTTCTGCACGGGAGAGCACCAGACGTGCGCGCTCGATCACCGGGCTGTCGACCATCTTGCCGTTCAGGGAGACGACCCCAAGGCCTTCACGGGCGGCGGCTTCTGCGGCTTCAACGACCAGACGCGCGTGCGTCACTTCTTTTTGCGTTGGGGCATACAGGTTGTGCAGCAGGTCAATCTGACGCGGGTTGATCAGCGATTTGCCGTCAAAACCCAATTGTTTGATGTGGGCCGCCTCATGCAGGAAGCCCGCTTCGTTGTTGGCATCGGAATAGACGGTATCGAAGGCCTGAATCCCGGCGGAGCGTGCGGCCTGCAAAATGGAGCAACGGGCAAACAGTAATTCTGTACCCTCTGGCGAACGCTCCGTGCGCAGGTTGCGTACGTAATCTTCCGCGCCCAGTGCGATCCCGATCAGACGTTCGGAGGCGTGGGCGATTTCCACGGCACGCGTGATGCCTAACGGTGACTCGATGGCAGCCAGCAGACCCGTGCTACCAGGCTCGCGACCGCAGGCTTTTTCAATGCGCAGAATTTCGCTTTCGATATCGATAACATCCTGAGCGGTATCGGTCTTCGGCAGACGAACCACGTCAGCGCCGCCGCGAACGACCGCTTCCAGATCGTTGATCCCCCATTCGGAATCCAGTGCGTTAACGCGCACGATGGTTTCGACGTCGTGATACAGCGGATGCTGCAGCGCGTGGTAGACCAGGCGACGAGCGGTGTCTTTTTCACGCAGCGCGACGGAGTCTTCCAGGTCAAACATCAGGGCATCTGCCGGATAGATAAACGAGTTGCTGACCATCGCGGCATTGGCGCCGGGGACAAACAGCATGCTGCGGCGAGTGCGCGTTTTGCGCTGTTGCAGAGAAGCGGAAATCATTGGCGATCCTCCCAGGGCAGGGCCGGGATACCGCTGGCGCGTGCCAGTAATGCTTCCAGTCGGGCACGTAAAATACAGTCCAGCGCGCCTTTATCATCGACATTCAATTGCACGCCGCGCACGTTATACTGCGCGAGAACATCCAGAATGGTGGCGCGAATGGCCTCGCCAAACTGTTTCTCAACGCTGCTGTTGATCTGCAGGTCAATATCCTGCGTATCGAGAGGGGCGATGCGTATCATCACATCTCCGGACTCAAGTGTGCCGGCGACGGCAGCCTGGTTTATTTTCATTTTTCACCTGTTACTAATGCGGGGGTCTTTTGGCGGACTATCGCGCGAGCGGGCGCACGTTCAGGCATGCTTTGCAGGTACTGCAAAGTGGCTGAAGGCACCAGCGACGCGATAGCCGTGAGATCTTTTTTCACGAGCAGTTTGCGCACCAGAGAAGCGGAGATCGGCGTCCCCTGGAAACACAGCCGCTCTATTTCCACCAATTCAATGGGTGGGGCGGGGAGGGTCGGCGTTTCCAGCCAGAAACGCATATCGTGGTTATACTGAGCGGTTACGTCGCAAAACGGTTCTGTACCGACAAAGCGATGGGTGATCCCCAGCGCGGGGGCCAGATACTGACGGAAAATCTTTAAATCGATTTCGGTATAGCAATGGTTGATGACGCTCTGCTCTTTGATGAAATAGCACGGGAACGTCGCCCGAGAAATGATGTATTCCGACCCGCGATGGACGGTGAGGCGCGCGATATCCGCCGTGCCTTTAAGCACCAGATCGAGTCGGTCCTCATACGGGAAACGTGAAGTGTCTTCTTTCACCAGAAACAGATGAAGCCAGTCACACTGTGCCGCCGCCTGTTGGATCAAATAGCGGTGGCCATTGGTGAATGGGTTGGCATTCATCACGATGCAGCCGATTTTCTGGCCATCATGACGTAGTTTGCTTAATGATTCTGCGTAGCGTTTGAGACGTGTGGTGCTGTTTTCCATCAGCACCATGATGCCAGGAACGCGAGTCAGCGTTGAAAATCCGCATTGCCTGAACAACGTCTCATACTCGGTTTTGGTATAAATGAAGAGATGCGTGCAATGTCTTTCGTAGGCGAGATTGATCAGTTCCGTTGCCAGCGTGAGTGCTAAACCTTCGCCGCGTACCGATTCGCTAATGGCAACGCACTTAATGATATTTCCGGCGATACCACCGCAGGCTATGAGCTTTTCGTTACGGGTCACGGTAATAAAAACGTCAACGGTGGTATCGATGCTCAGATCATTTTCTTTCAGGAATTGCGTGATCGCCGCTATCTTTATATTTTCTGAGCGTTTGACGCGCGTGAACACATTATTACCAAACATAGTGGAAGAGTCCTGAAGATATATTGTTGTTGCCAGTTTTATTCGTATGTTGTATGAAAATACGATTTGATAACGTTTTGTTTTCATTTCGGGAAAAGGACGATTTTGCAACGGTATATTTCTTTATTTCCCGAATACGTACATCGTAAGGAGTATCTTTGAGGTAAATTTTGATTTATTTCACAAAGAGTTAGATGGTTTTTATGGGTTTAATGGTTTTAAGTTTTTTAATTATTCTTATTGCAGATTGTGACGTGGAGTTAAATGACTTAATTGATTTAATGTGGTGAATCTGTAACGATTGACTTTATTTGCTGCCTGTCAGGATAAAACAATTTTATTACATATGCTGGCAGCTTTTACCGAATAATGCCTTTAAGGAACCGCCATGTTGGTTCAAAAAAATAAAAAGCCGTTTTCTTTTTTTCGCCGACTGGCATTTCCGTTGCGCATTTTTCTGCTTATTCTCGTTTTTTCGGTGTTCATTATTGCCGCGCTGGCACAGTATTTTTCTGCCAGCTTTGAAGATTACTTGAGTACGCACGTTCGCGATATGGCGATGAACCAGGCGAAGATTATTGCCGCCAACGATAGCGTCATTGCGGCGGTGAAGGATCGCGATTACAAACGACTGGCAACCATTGCCGGCAAGCTGCAGAGCGATACTGATTTTGACTATGTGGTGATCGGCGACAGTCACTCTATCCGACTTTATCACCCTAATCCGGAAAAGATCGGCTACCCGATGCAGTTCACTAAGCCGGGAGCGCTGGAGAGGGGGGAGAGTTATTTCATTACCGGAACAGGGTCAATTGGTCTGGCGATGCGTGCTAAAACGCCAATCTTTGACGATGACGGTAACGTTATTGGCGTCGTCTCTATTGGCTATCTGGTCAGCAAAATTGACAGTTGGCGGCTGGACTTTATTCTGCCGATGGCCGGTGTGTTTGTTTTGTTGCTGGTGGTACTGATGTTGCTCTCCTGGCTTTTTGCCGCCCACATTCGTCGCCAGATGATGGGGATGGAGCCGAAGCAAATTGCGAGGGTCGTGCGTCAGCAGGAAGCACTATTCAGCTCGGTTTATGAAGGGCTGATTGCCGTGGATCCGGACGGCTATATTACGGCCATTAACCGCAGTGCGAGAAAGATGCTCGGCCTGCGTTCGCCTGGCCGACAATGGTTGGGCAAACCCATTCATGAGGTTGTGAATCCGTCTGATTTTTTTACCGAGCAGATTGCCGAAAAGCGTGTTGATGCGATGGTGAACTTTAATGGTCTGAGCGTCATTGCCAACCGTGAGGCGATCCGTTCAGGAGATGAACTGCTGGGGGCGATTATCAGCTTTCGCAGCAAAGACGAAATCGCGACCCTGAACGCGCAACTGACACAGATTAAGCAATATGTGGAGAGTCTGAGAACGTTACGCCACGAACACCTGAACTGGATGTCAACGCTCAACGGCCTGCTACAGATGAAAGAATACGATCGGGTCAGGGAGATGGTGCAGGGGGAATCGCAGGCGCAGCAGCAGTTGATCGACAGTCTGCGCGAGGCGTTTGCCGATCGCCAGGTGGCAGGGCTGTTATTTGGCAAGGTTCAGCGGGCGCGGGAACTGGGACTCAAAATGACGATCGTGCCCGGCAGTCAGCTTCATCAACTACCGGAAGGGCTCGACAGTACCGAGTTTGCGGCGATCGTCGGGAATCTTCTCGATAACGCCTTTGAAGCCAGCTTGCGTACCGGGGAAGGTAATAAGGTCGTGGAACTGTACCTCAGCGATGAAGGTGACGATGTGGTGATAGACGTTGCCGATCAGGGATGCGGAGTCCCGGAAGCATTGCGCGAGAAAATATTCGAACAAGGTGTGAGTACGCGTTCCGATGAGCCAGGTGAGCACGGCATCGGACTGTACCTGATTGCAAGTTATGTGGGGCGCTGTGGTGGAACGATTACTCTGGAAGATAACGATCCCTGCGGCACCTTATTCTCTCTTTTTATTCCGAAAGTGAAAAAGAACAATGACGGAACCATTAACCCTACTAATCGTTGAAGATGAAATGTTGCTTGCTGAGATGCATGCAGAATACATCCGCCATATTCCTGGTTTTAATCAGATCTGGTTAGCCGGTAATCTGACGCAGGCGAGAATGATGATTGAGCGTTTCAAGCCGGGACTCATTTTGCTGGATAACTACCTTCCGGATGGGAAGGGGATCACGCTGCTGCATGAGTTGACGGCGTCGCATTATCCCGGCGGGGTGGTCTTTACGACCGCCGCCAGCGATATGGAAACGGTGGCGGATGCGGTGCGCAGCGGAGCGTTCGATTATCTGATCAAACCTATCGCCTATGAGCGGCTTGGGCAGACGTTGACCCGTTACCAACAGCGCAGACGGATGCTGGCAGAAAACAATAGCGCCAGCCAGCGTCAAATTGATGAGATGTTTAATGCCTACGCGCGAGGCGAGCCGAAAGATGAGCTGCCCACCGGCATTGATGCATTAACGCTTAATGCGGTTAAAAAATTGTTTGCGGATCCTCAGGTGCAGCATACCGCCGAAACGGTCGCGCAAGCACTGACCATCAGTCGTACGACCGCCAGACGCTATCTCGAATATTGTGCCAGCCGGCATTTGATTATTGCGGAAATTGTGCATGGCAAGGTGGGGAGACCGCAGCGTATTTACCACGGTTAATGACGTGTATAGCCGGATGAGACGCACAGCGCCACCATCCGGCATTGGCTCTGAATCAGCCCCCCGTCACCGCTGAAGATGAACCCGGCACCATGACTTCAGTCGCTATGATAACGATCAACAGCCCGACCATGACCGGCACGGATGTGCGTTTAACAACTTCGAACGGCGAGATTTTTGCCATCCCCGCCACCGCCACGACCACACCGGAGACCGGGGAGATCGTCCGGCCCAGGTTGGATGCCTGCAGCATTGGAATCGACAGATACGCCGGGTTGATGCCCGATGACTGCGCCAGCTTAGGGATCATTTCGACGAAAGCATAGAACGGGGCGTTACCAGAGCCGGTGGTCATTGCTGCCAGCATAGTCAGAATCACCAGCACCAGCATCAGAATGATGCTTGCCGACCCAAACGAGGTGGCGATGGAGATCAGGCTCTGGATGAAGCCAATTGTACTCAGACCCTGCGCGAAAACACCTGCTGCGACTAACAGCATCACCACATTCGCAAACGCATCGGCCATACCGCGATACGCCACTTCCAGACCTGAATACACTTTCTGGGTATTGAAACCCCGGACAAATTCCAGCACCGCCGCGATAAGCATACAAAGCACCAGAATCGTGATGATATGTAACTGCGGTCCCCACTTACCATCAAAAATCAGCACCCCGATAATCGGCGTAAACGGCAGAATGGCATAGAATGCCGGTGCTGTGGTGGTGATTTCATTCACGTCCAGCATTTCGTGGGCTGCATTCTCTTTTTTATCCAGATAGCGCTGCCAAAAATAGTGCGCAATTGCCATCCCGATAATTGCCGCAATAGAGATGGGCAGCGTGGTTTTAAAGGCAAAATCGATCAGCGGCATTTCGGCTGCTTTGGCGGCCAGCACCACGTCGCCGGAGGTGGGGGAAAGGATAATCGCGGCAGGTGAGGCACAAATAGCCGCCGCAGCACCACGGCTAATTCCCACGTTGACCATGATGGGGAAAAGTGTTGCCATCAACAACACGCCAAGTCCGGTGGCGGAAGAAACCGCAAGGGACATCAGACAGGCGACAAAATAGGCGGCAATCATCAGCAGATAAGGTGAGTTGATGTACTGCAACGGTTTTGAGGCCAATTTCACGACCATATCATTCGCGCCGATGTGGGTCATGTAGGCGGCAAAACCGCAGAGCATCATGATCATCATGCCGAGATCGCCGCCGCGACTCATCAGCAGGATCTTGATGTATTCAACAATATCCGTCGCAGAATAGCCCGTCGTAGCCTCGCTGGAGGGTAGCACTTTATGGCCCATTAATGCGCTGATAATCAGTAGCGCCAGGCCGCCAACAAAGAGCACGCCGGTTGCTGAATACCCTTTAATGATGTAGCGCGCTACACCCACAATAACGACAACTCCAATTAGGAGTTCGATAAATGTCAACATTGTTTCCCCTGTCGCGTAGACACCCAGAAGTAAAATTAAGAAAATGCTAATAAGCTGGTGTAAAAATGTGCCGAATAAGTGCCTGCTACTTGCTGATTAAAATCAATAAACAGAACGATTAGTCAATCGTAAGCAATTATTTTTACGGTGGCGTGATGAAAACGAAATTATTTTATTTTTTATATTTTGGAAAATTCTTAATTGTTTCTTATTTGTTTTATTCGAGATGCTTTATTGTTAATGAATGGCATCGAAAGAGTGTTTGTAGCGTAAATGGATGAAAATCATACAACATCTCACTGATAATCTAGTGATAAATAACCTTGCTAAGAACGAGGCTTAATTACGGTATTTCGAATCTTGGAACAATCTGATTTATCTCAGCGCAGCCGCTGTTAAGGTTTCATTCAAGTTATTATTGATACAATACAGACTGAACTTAAGAATGGTAATAAACGTTGTGAGTACAGTTAAAAAATATTTTCTTCTTTTTTCATTTCTTTTTATTCAGTTAGCGATACTGCCGCGTGCAGTAGCAGAAGAAAAAGGGTGGTTTACGACCTTTACAGACAATGTTGCCGAGACCTGGCAGCAGCCTGAACATTACGATTTGTATATTCCCGCCATAACCTGGCATGCGCGTTTTGCCTATGATAAGGAAAAAACCGATCGCTATAACGAGCGTCCGTGGGGCGGTGGCTTTGGTCAGTCGCGCTGGGATGAAAAGGGGAACTGGCACGGCCTTTACATAATGGCCTTTAAAGACTCATGGAATAAATGGGAGCCGATTGGCGGTTATGGCTGGGAAAGTACCTGGCGACCTCTGCCGGATGACAATTTCCGTCTGGGTCTCGGGTTTACCGCCGGTGTGACGGCGCGCGATAACTGGAACTATATCCCTATTCCTGTCCTGCTGCCGCTGGCCTCCATCGGCTACGGTCCGGCAACGTTTCAGATGACCTATATCCCGGGTACTTATAACAACGGTAACGTTTACTTTGCATGGATGCGATTTCAGTTTTGACCTGGAAAATGGGTAAAAATGAATATAAAACAAATAGTTATAAGGTTGCTCGGAAAAAATAACGCGACATTTATCACTTTTTACCAAAGTTGGACTGGACAAAGCGTACCACAATTGGTGTACTGATACCCGACACAGCATTTGTGTCTATTTTTCATGTAAAGGTAATTTTGATGTCTAAGATTAAAGGTAACGTTAAGTGGTTTAATGAGTCCAAAGGATTCGGTTTCATTACTCCGGAAGATGGCAGCAAAGACGTGTTCGTACACTTCTCTGCAATCCAGACCAATGGTTTTAAAACTCTGGCTGAAGGTCAGCGTGTAGAGTTCGAAATCACTAACGGTGCCAAAGGCCCTTCTGCTGCAAACGTAACTGCTCTGTAAGCTTTCGTCAGCAAGATTTCAAAACCCGCTAATAAGCGGGTTTTTTTGTCTCTAGTGAGCGCTTGAGGCGGAAAACAGCCAGAATGCTAACGCCGTCATCGCGAACGATCCCAGCAGGTTGATTAACACATTCAGCAACGCCCAGCCCAGTCGCCCTTCCTGAAGCAGGAAGACCACTTCCGCTGAAAAGGTGGAGAAGGTCGTCAGTCCGCCGCAAAAGCCGGTAGTAATCAGCACTTTCCACATTGGGTCGATGTTAGTCATGCGACTAAACCATGCCAGCCCCATCCCAATGATAAATGCACCCAATAAATTTGCAGTCAGGGTTCCCATTGGAATCGCCTGATGCAGGGGATTAAACCTCATACTGAGCATCCATCTCGCTACACTTCCTGTGCCACCACCGATAAAAACCGCTAAAAGAAGTTGTAACACCGCATAATCCTGCTATTTGGTTTGATATATAAGATAAGTGTAACGCTGAATAATCATCGTTGGCGAGCCTGATAAACCTGAACGGAGGAATTATGCTGGTTGCTGCGGGGCAATTTGCCGTCAGTCCTGTGTGGGAAAAGAATGCAAAGACCTGTGTCACGCTCATGTCGCAGGCGGCGAAAAACGGTGCGTCATTACTGGTTTTGCCAGAGGCGTTGCTGGCGCGAGACGACTCGGATCCCGAGTTGTCGGTGAAATCCGCCCAGCATTTAGAGGGCGATTTCCTGAAAATACTGCTGCGGGAAAGTGCATCGAATACGATGACCACTATCCTCACTGTTCATGTTCCATCGCTACCCGGTCGCGCAGTGAATACGCTGGTGGCGCTGCGCGAGGGCAAAATTGTGGCAAGCTATGCCAAGCTACACCTTTATGACGCATTCTCCATTCAGGAGTCCCGCAATGTTGATGCCGGCAACGCCACCGCGCCGTTGCTGGACGTTGAGGGCGTCAAGGTGGGCCTGATGACCTGCTACGATTTGCGCTTTCCCGAACTGTCGATAGCTCTCGCGCTCCAGGGGGCAGAGATATTGGTTCTGCCGGCAGCATGGGTGAAAGGATCGCTAAAGGAACATCACTGGTCGACATTGCTGGCGGCTCGCGCGCTGGACACAACCTGCTATATAGTTGGCGCAGGGGAATGTGGAAACAAAAATATTGGTCAGAGCCGTATTGTCGATCCGTTTGGCGTGACCATTGCCGCAGCTGCAGAGTTGCCGACGCTCATTATGGCGGAATTCTGCGCTGAACGGATCCGTCAGGTCCGGGCGCAATTGCCGGTCCTGCGTAACCGTAGATTTGCGCCACCGCAATTATTATGACGTTTTTTTAAACACTGCTTGATTCACCTTGTTACAGATTGCTATTGTGTGCGCGCGTCAAATGACCGTTAATATTCTCAGGTTAATAAGGCGTTCTATGCAGCCTGTTTTAAGTCAAGAAGGTATCTATGGGTGAGATTAGTATTACCAAACTGCTGGTGGTTGCCGCACTGGTCGTTCTGCTGTTTGGGACCAAGAAGTTACGTACGCTGGGCGGAGACCTTGGCACGGCAATTAAGGGTTTTAAGAAAGCGATGAATGATGACGATGCGGCCGCGAAAAAAGACGCAGACAGCACCATTCAGGCTGAAAAACTCCCTCATAAAGAGTAATGCCCGGAGCAGGATGCTCATCCGTTGACTCTGACGATAAAAAAACCCGCGAATTTAGCGGGTTTTTTTATCGGCGAAATGTAAGTATTCATTACGGAATTACTTCACTTCCATTCCTTTTGCCTGCAAATCGGCATGATAAGATGAACGGACGAAGGGTCCACAGGCTGCATGGGTAAAGCCCATCGCCATCGCTTCCGCTTTCATCTCTTCAAACTCATCAGGGCTCACATAACGCTGCACCGGCAGGTGATGGCGGCTAGGTTGCAGATACTGCCCCAGCGTGAGCATGGTTACACCGTGACGACGCAAATCACGCATCACTTCAATAATTTCATCATTTGTCTCGCCAAGACCGACCATCAGACCCGATTTGGTCGGGATTTCCGGATGCGCTTCTTTAAAGCGTTCCAGCAATTTGAGTGACCAGTTGTAGTCTGCGCCCGGGCGAACCTGACGATAAATGCGAGGTACGTTTTCAAGGTTATGGTTAAAAACGTCCGGCGGCGTCGCCGTCAGAATCTCCAGCGCGCGATCCATACGGCCACGGAAGTCGGGCACCAGCGTTTCAATCTTAATCGTAGGGCTTTTCTCACGAATAGCGGTAATGCAATCGGCAAAGTGCTGAGCGCCACCGTCACGCAGGTCATCACGGTCAACGGAAGTGATCACTACATAGCGCAGAGCCATGTCAGCAATCGTTTGTGCCAGCTTAACCGGTTCGTTGGCGTCAGGTGCCACAGGGCGACCGTGGGCGACGTCACAGAATGGGCAACGACGGGTACAAATGGCGCCGAGGATCATAAACGTGGCGGTACCGTGGTTGAAACACTCAGCCAGGTTTGGGCAAGAGGCTTCTTCACAAACAGAATGCAGGCCATTCTTACGCATTGCTGCTTTGATGCCCTGGATACGAGTGGAGTCCGCTGGAAGCTTAATTTTCATCCATTCCGGTTTGCGCAGCAGGGCTTCGCGCTCTGTTGCCACATTTTTGACCGGGATAAGGGCCATCTTATCGGCATCGCGGTATTTAACACCGCGTTCCATCACAATGGGTTTACTCATAGCGTGCGTGTTCCAGTTGCGAATAACGAGGGAAAGCGTTTTAATTCAAGGAAATGTTGTATTTATCAACTATTTTTGAATTCACTGCATGCAGTATATCATTGAAACGGGTCTTAAAGCAGCCAGAGTGGCCGGCAAAATGTAAAATAGTTGTTGTTTTGTGCCATTTGACCAGCATCAGTTTTGACCAGGTAGCAACAATTCATTTTCAGAAAGCGTCGCGGATCACCTTGATAACGCTCTCCAGTATGGGATCGCGTAAGCTCAGCTTATTGTAGTGCAGCGAGAAATCGATTTTTTCATGATTCAGGGAGGGGTGGGGGACCCGCTGAAGCGGCCAGCAGTGGCTGAACAATGTGAAGAAACGCGCGGGCATAACACCCACCAAATCGCTATGGGCAATGATCGATGCCAGCGTGAAAATGTTGTAGCTGCTAAAGCTGATTTGCCGATCGGGGAACAGCTCCTGGATACGCTGGCGCAGGAGTGTGAAGCTTTGTCCTTCGATCATTAACAAACTATGTTCTGCGTCATCGAGGGCTTCAGGGGTCAGGGAGCGCGTCAGGGAAGGGTGGTTCTGGCGACAGACCAGTTCGATTTTATCTGAAAACAGAACATGGTTCTCTACTGCGCGGTTGCTGTAGATGTGGTTATCAATAATGAAGTCACTCTGAAACTGACTGAGTTGTGTTTCGGCGTCATGGACGGGGATATTACGCAGATGCAGTTGCGGATGGCGCGTTTTAACGGCGTGATAAATCGTCGGCATCACCAGTGCGCCAATAGATGGTGTCGTTCCAATCGTAATCGTGCGTTGTTTATCGTAACTGCCGGTGAGATCCAATGCGCCGAGAATGGACTCCAGCCCCTGGCTAATATACTCGTGCAGATGAGTGGCATAGGTGGTGGGTGTCACGCCCTGGCCTTTTCGAATAAACAGAGGGTCGGGAAATATCGTTCGCAGTTTCTGAATGGACTGGCTGATCGCGGAAGGCGTCAGATTGAGAATTTTCGCGGCGTTGACGATCCCTTTATGGACATAAACAGCTTCGAAAATAGTCAGCAGGTTCAGGTCAATATTTCTTAGCGTTCTGAAAATTTGCGGCTTATCTTCGGCTCGATGTTCGTAGAATTGTCCTTTCGGCTTACTATTTTCACTCACGTTCTTACTCCAATTTAATTCACATCATAAATAATAGTGATGCTTGTATTTGTTGTAAGCATGCGTTTTACACCACTATTGTTCATCTCGCGGTATCGATAACCATTTATGGCAATTGATTGAAGGTTTAACGTTCGTATAAAGAAAAATCCTACTTCGTTTTTTTATGACGAAGTAAACTCGTTAAAAATTCAAGCTAAGACAAACAGAAAATATAGAAACCAGGGGACATTGTAAAGCATTTGAACGGGAAGGGGAGCAATGGCTCGTGAATTTTTGGGCCATTGCATTCAATAAGTTAAGCAGTAATATATTCGCAAGTTGGATTATTTAGCAGCGCTAAAATATTGGCTAATAATCGTGGTTGGATATTATCTGTTGTCGCCTGAGTATTCCATTGAGATATTTTCGCCATTTCCATACCGGCATAGCCGCATGGATTAATTCTTAAGAAAGGCGAAAGATCCATATTAACGTTTAATGCGAGTCCGTGAAATGAACAGCCGCGACGAATACGCAAACCAAGGGAACATATTTTCTTTTCGCCGACATAAACGCCAGGCGCATCCGCACGTGGGTGGGCCTCAATATCCAGCTCCGCCAGAGTATTCACGACGGTCTGTTCCAGCAGCGTGACTAATTCCCGCACGCCCAGTTTGCGACGTTTAAGGTTGAACAGGACATACATGACCTGCTGGCCCGGTCCGTGATAAGTCACCTGCCCACCGCGATCGCTTTGAATGACCGGAATATCACCGGGCATTAAAACATGTTCTGCCTTCCCTGCCTGACCCTGAGTGAAAACCGGATAGTGCTCAACCAGCCAGATTTCATCGGGAGTCTGTTCATCGCGAGTGTTGGTAAAGTCGTGCATGGCCTGGGAGACGGGTTCGTAGGGTTGAAGACCGAGCTGGCGGACCAGTATTTTATCCTGAGACAAAACAGCATCTCCGTAGAGAAATAACCAATAGGGGAGAGAAGTATATCACAGTGAAAAGGAGGCGAGGTGGGCACCCGAACACGGTCGGGGCCCGAACCTGGATTACAACACCATACGCACGATTTCGATGTTACCGAGTTCTTCGTACAGCGTTTCAACCTGCTCAATATGGGTCGCGTTGATGGTAATCGAGACCGAGTGGTAATTGCCTTTGCTGCTGGGTTTTACCGTCGGAGAGTAATCACCTGGCGCATGGCGCTGTACCACTTCAACCACCTGTTCAACCAGCTCAGGTAACGCCTGCCCCATAACTTTGTAAGTAAAAGGAGTAGGGAATTCAAGCAGTTCGTTAAGTTTGGTTTTCATGTCAGCTCCGGCGTAACGTAAATAAATAACAACTCCCGCCAGAGGGCGGGAGTTTTACTGATGCTTAGTATATGGGGATGGAAATCACACTTTCAAGTGTTCGATTTTTAACCAAACCAGTGATGGAACATTAATTTAATGTAATCAATGATTTTGCTGAAGAAGTTCCCTTCCGGGATTTCCTGCAGCACGACCAGCGGGCGCTGCTCAATGGTTTTACCGTCAAGCTGGAAGTTGATGGTTCCGACAACCTGATTCTTCTGTAGCGGCGCATGCAGCTCTGTGCTGTTCAGTACATAGCTGGCTTTCAGGTCCTTCATGCGGCCACGCGGAATGGTCAGATAGACATCTTTATCAACCCCTAAGGAGGCGCGATCGGTATCACCAAACCAGGAGGGTTCAGACGCGAACTCTTTGCCTGCTTTCAGCGGATTAACCGTTTCGAAGAAACGGAAGCCCCAGGTCAGCAGTTTCTTACTTTCGGTTTCACGCCCTTTATAGGTACGCCCACCCATGACCGCTGAGATCAAACGCATCTGACCTTCCGTCGCGGAGGCAACCAGGTTGTAACCCGCTTTGTCCGTATGGCCTGTTTTGATGCCGTCCACCTTCAGGCTGTTATCCCATAAAAGCCCGTTACGGTTCATCTGACGAATACCGTTAAAGGTGAATTCTTTCTCTTTGTAGATAGAATATTCGTTCGGCACATCGCGGATCAGTGCCTGACCAATCAGCGCCATATCACGGGCAGAGCTGTACTGACCGTCGGCATCCAGACCGTGAACCGTCTGGAAGTGAGTGTTTTTCAGACCCAGCACGTTCACGTAGCTGTTCATCAGCCCGACAAACGCATCCTGGCTGCCAGCTGCAAAGTCAGCCATCGCAACGCAGGCGTCATTACCAGACTGAAGGTTAATCCCGCGAATCAGTTGAGATACCGGCACCTGCATGCCCGGCTTCAGGAACATCAGCGATGAGCCTTTAAAGACCGGATTACCTGTAGCCCAGGCGTCATTACCGATAGTGACCAAATCCGTTTCTTTAAATTTGCCCGCTTTCATTGCCTGACCGATAACATAGCTGGTCATCATTTTGGTCAGACTGGCCGGGTCGCGACGCGTATCGGCGTTTTGTTCCGCCAGCACTTTACCGGAGTTATAGTCAATGAGGATGTAAGACTCCGCGTCGATCTGCGGAACACCCGGGATCATGGTTTTGATATTCAGGTCATCGGCATGCGCGCCTGAAATAGCGGCTGTGCAAAGAGCCGTGGTGAGCGCCATGCGCTGCAGGAAACGAGCGGAAAAAGTGGTCTTCATGGTCTGAACTACGACGTCCGTGATGGAATTAAAAAAGTGCCCTACTATAGCAAATGCAATACCGGCAGGCATCTGACTTTCCGCATGACTTTGTTAACGTAGTTAACGTCATTTACAGAAACTGACACTTCAGATGCCTGTGTTACATTATTGTGCGCCGGTAATGAAGGACTGTAATTGGGCTTCAGATTGTAAGCGCTGCTGCAGTGCGCTGGCCTGCGCTTTGCTGGCGAACGGCCCGAGCTGAATGCGCCACACCGCGCCGTTCTGCGTGACGCGTCCCGGAACGCCAAACTGCTGGCTTAAGCGCTGTTGATATTGTTGGGCACGCCCCTGATCGCTCACCGCGCCGACCTGTACTACGTAACTGCCGCTGGCGGAAGCGGCGGCAGGCGCAGCCGTCGCAGCGGGTGTTGCTGCCGGTGCACTGACTGGCGCGCTAACGGGCGCCGCAGCCGTGGGCTGTGGTGCTGGTGTCGGTTCACTGCCTTCCAGTACGCCTGCGGCCAGGGTCGTTGGTGCGCCCAGGAACCCGCTGCTTTGAACCGGCGCGCCGGCATTATCTTCACTTTGCAACGTGGAATTACTGATGGCGCGAACGTCACCCTGAGGCTGCATCGCTTCCGGCGCAGAGGAGGCGCTGCCCATACCGCCGCTCAGGTCCGGGCGAGCGGGAAGGGCGTATGTCTGTTTTGCCACTGTGGTACAGGCCATACCCGGACCAGAGAGTGAACCATCTTGTGCCACAATAATCGGATCGATACGCACTTTGGTGTTATTGGAGGTATTCAGACGGTCGGCAGCGGCACGCGACAGCGAAATCACGCGATCGTTGCCATAGGGACCGCGATCGTTAATGCGCACCACGATCATTCGCCCATTGGCGAGGTTAGTGATTCGCGCATAGCTCGGGATCGGTAACGTCGGATGCGCAGCGGTGAGCTGCATCGGATCAAACGCTTCCCCTGAGGCGGTCAGATTGCTACCGGGTTCGGCATCGTAGATCGCCGCGAACCCAGCCTGACTAAAGCGTGAGGCATCCTGCACAATTTTGTAGCTCTTACCGTCTCGCTGGTAATCCTGATTAGCGGTCGGGTTGAGCGGTTCAAAACGCGGATCGGCCCCGCTGATTTCAACGACGGGTCCATTACATACCGCCGGCTGCGGCGCGACGGTATTCTGTTGCTGACCATCATCACTTGTACATGCCGCGAGCAGCATAATTCCTGCCGCGACGCAGACACCAGGCAACTGCTTACGCATTGCACACCCCTTACACGCTTTTCGATAACATTTTTCTGTGGGTGTGGATCGACATGACAATCCCAAACCCGGCCATCAACACAATCAGTGCTGAGCCTCCGTAACTGACTAACGGAAGCGGAACGCCTACAACAGGCAGAATTCCACTTACCATACCAATATTAACGAAGACATAAACGAATAAAATCAGCATTAAACCACCGGCCATCACGCGACCAAAAGTGGTTTGCGCGTGGGCGGCAATCCACAGGCCACGCATAATCAGCAGTATATACAGCGCCAGCAGGATCAGTATCCCAATCAGACCAAGCTCTTCCGCCAGCACGGCGAAGATAAAGTCGGTGTGGCGTTCGGGTAAAAATTCCAGTTGCGACTGGGTACCGTGTAGCCATCCCTTACCGCTCAAACCGCCGGAACCAATCGCAATTTTAGACTGAATGATGTGATAACCGGCGCCCAACGGGTCGGTTTCCGGGTCAAGTAACATCATTACACGCTGGCGCTGATAGTCATGCATCAGGAAGAACCACAGGATCGGGATGAATGCCGCGACCAGCAGCACAGCGACGCCAATTAAACGCCAGCTCAGACCCGAGAGGAACAGCACGAACAGCCCGGAAAGCGCGACCAGAATCGAAGTTCCGAGGTCAGGCTGTGCCGCCACCAACAGCGTCGGCATAAAAATCAGCACCAGCGCGATGGCCGTGTTCTTCAGGGACGGCGGACAGACGTCGCGGTTGATAAACCGGGCGACCATCAAAGGAACCGCGATTTTGGCGATTTCAGAAGGCTGAAAACGGACGATACCGAGGTCGAGCCAGCGCTGCGCGCCTTTAGAGATTGCCCCGAAGGCATCGACCGCCACCAACAAAATAATACAAAAAATATAGAGATACGGCGCCCAACCTTCATATACGCGGGGTGGGATCTGCGCCATGACCACCATGATCACCAGGCCCATCGCAATTTGACCGACTTTACGCTCCATCATGCCAATGTCCTGACCGCTGGCGCTCCAGATAACCAATGAGCTATAAACCAGCAGAGCCAGTAAAATCAACAACATGGTGGGATCAATATGGATTTTATCCCAGAATGTTTTTTTGTTCGGATTATCCGTCATGATTATTGATCCTCCGCCGCTGCAACCGCCGGGTTTTCCGCAGGCAGGTCGGTGTTGTTATCGCCCAACATGATGTGGTCAAGAATCTGGCGCATAATAGTCCCCACCGCCGGGCCCGCCCCCCCGTTTTCCAGGATGATGGCGACGGCCACCTGCGGATTGTTATAGGGGGCAAATGCGGTCATCAGTTTATGGTCACGCAGACGCTCGGCAATTTTATGTGCGTTATAGGTTTCGTTGGCCTTCAGGCCAAAGACCTGGGCGGTACCGGATTTAGCGGCAATTTTATACGGCGCGCTGGCAAAATATTTATGCGCGGTCCCGTTGCCACGGTTGGCGACGCCATACATGCCGTCTTTCGCCAGTTCCCAGTAGCCAGAGTGAATATCGCCGACCGGAGGTTCCTGCGGTTGTACCCAGGGAACCTTCTTGCCGTTTTCTGCGGTACTCATCAGCAGATGAGGTACCTTCACCACGCCGTCATTAATCAGGATCATCAGCGCCTTACTCATCTGAATCGGCGTTGCCGTCCAGTAACCCTGACCGATGCCGACCGGAATGGTGTCGCCCTGATACCAGGGTTTTTTAAAGCGTTTGAGCTTCCATTCGCGGGTAGGCATGTTGCCGGAACGCTCTTCCGCCAGATCGATACCGGTATAGTGACCATAACCGAATTTGCCCATCCACTCGGAAAGGCGATCGATCCCCATGTCATAGGCGACCTGATAGAAGAAGGTATCGGCAGATTCTTCCAGCGATTTGGTGATGTTCAGGTGTCCGTGACCCCATTTCTTCCAGTCGCGGTAGCGTTTTTCTGAACCAGGCAACTGCCACCAGCCAGGGTCAAACAGGCTGGTATTGCGGGTGATAACGCCTGCACTTAACGCAGAAACAGCGACATACGGTTTCACCGTTGATGCTGGTGGATAAACCCCCTGCGTTGCGCGGTTAACCAGCGGCGTGTTCGGATCGTTTAGCAGGCCGGAGTAATCTTTGCTTGAGATGCCGTCGACAAACAGGTTCGGGTCATAGCTGGGCATCGAAACCAGTGCCAGCACGCCGCCGGTGCGCGGATCCGTGACCACGACCGCAGCCCGGCTACCGGCGAGGAGCGTTTCGATATACTGCTGTAGTTTGAGATCCAGCGTCAGATAGATGTCGTGCCCGGCCTGCGGCGGAACTTCTTTGAGCTGGCGAATAACGCGGCCCCGGTTGTTGACTTCGACTTCTTCGTAGCCGGTCTGACCGTGCAGCACGTCTTCGTAGTAGCGCTCAATCCCCAGTTTCCCGATGTCATGGGTGGCAGCGTAGTTAGCCAGTTTGCCGTCTTTATCCAGTCGCTCAACGTCTTTATCGTTAATCTTCGACACGTAGCCAATGACGTGGGTGAGCGCAGAACCGTACGGGTAGAAGCGGCGTTTATAGCCTTTCACTTCGACGCCGGGGAATCGATACTGGTTAACGGCAAAACGCGCCACCTGCACTTCGGTCAGGTTAGTTTTAACGGGAATAGAGGTAAAACGGTGCGAACGCGCGCGCTCTTTCTTGAACGCCGCAATATCGTCATCGGTCAGGTCGACGATATTGCGCAGGGCATCCAGCGTTTGCTGCACGTTATCGACCTTCTCGGGCATCATTTCGACCTGGTAAATGGTGCGGTTCAGGGCGAGAGGAATGCCATTACGGTCATAGATGATGCCGCGGCTGGGGGCGATGGGCACCAGCTTAATCCGGTTCTCATTCGAGCGAGTCTGGTAATCGGTAAAACGGACGATCTGCAGATTATACAGGTTGGCGATAAGCACGCCGGTGAGCAGTAAAATACCCAAAAAAGCGACCAGCGCCCGGCGCACAAATAGCGCGGACTCAGCCGTATAGTCGCGAAAAGAATTCTGTAATTTCATCCGCTGCTTAGTCTACTCAAGCTCAATGATCACTCACGGTGATAAGGGTGATTAGTGGTAATGCTCCACGCCCGATACAGGCTCTCTGCCACCAGCACCCGGACAAGCGGATGGGGAAGTGTGAGTGCAGAGAGCGACCAGCTTTGTTCTGCCGCCGCTTTACAGGCAGGGGATAACCCCTCCGGCCCGCCGATTAACAGGCTGACATCACGACCGTCAAGTTTCCAGCGCTCCAGTTCGGTCGCCAGTTGCGGCGTGTCCCAGGGTTTACCGGGAATATCCAGGGTGACGATGCGGTTTTTGCCCGCGGTAGCCAGCATCTGCTCACCCTCTTTGTCGAGAATACGCTTGATATCCGCGTTCTTGCCGCGTTTGCCGGCCGGAATTTCGATCAGCTCAAAAGGCATGTCTTTAGGAAAACGCCGCAGGTACTCGGTAAAACCGGTTTGTACCCAGTCGGGCATTTTCGTGCCTACCGCGACAAGTTGAAGCTTCACGCATTAACTCCAGAGTTTTTCCAGCTCATACAGGCGACGGCTCTCTTCCTGCATAACGTGGACAATCACTTCACCCAGGTCAACGACGATCCAGTCGGCGACGCTTTCGCCTTCCACACCCAGCGGCAGCATTCCCGCGGCGCGAGATTCCTGGACGACGTGGTCAGCAATAGACATCACGTGACGGCTGGAAGTACCGGTACAGATGATCATGCAGTCGGTGATACTGGATTTGCCCTGAACGTCTAAGGCGATGATGTCCTGACCTTTAAGGTCATCAATTTTGTCGATTACAAAATCCTGGAGTGCTTTACCCTGCAAGTTTTCCCCCTGGGTGCATGAATGAGTATTAATAAGCCTGTCAGTATACCTGAACCCACCGCCCTTTCGGGACAAATGTTACCGGGCGGCTTTTGAAAGTGGGCTATCATCCCACCCCATGCAACAGAATGCATCGCCATTTTTGTAAAACAATTTCTGCAACAGGCTGAAGGGCGGGAAAAGTCTGGCAGCGGAGAATAGCAGCCTCTCCGGGGGTGTCAATGGGCGGAGCGTTTCTGGCGATAAAAAACAGATATTTTACTCGACGGGCGTCCATACCGCTCTGCTATTGAGCACCCGAAGCGTGGCAAAATCGCCAGTGAAATCAATGGCGCTCCAGCAACCTTGCTCAACGCGAAAATGCCACATTGCAGCGGCGGGCAGGGCAAGCAACCGGGCGATCAGCAGGCTGAGAACACCCTGATGGCTGACTATCAGCACATGAGAATGATGCTGATAATCGGCAAGCAGATGGATTACCTGCTCCACACGTTGTGCAAACGCCTGAAATCCTTCCCCATTGGTGGGAACGGCATTTTGCCAGTCGTTGCACCAGGCCGCATAGTTCTCGGCATCCTCACGAGCCAGATCCTGATGATGGCGCATTTCCCAGTCGCCAAAGAACATCTCATTGAGTTCAGGCTTCACCTGCAATGGCAGTTCACGTCCCTGAAGCACTAAACGCGCCGTGTGCTGCGCGCGCTCCAGTTCGCTACACAGCACCTGCTCAAAGGGAACCTGGCTGAGCAGCGTATTCAGCGTTTGCGCCTGCGCCACGCCGCGCCTGGTCAACGGCGTGGGAGCATGACCGCTGTACAATCCCGCTACATTGGCTTCGGTTTCACCGTGACGAACTAACCAGAGTCGCATTTTTCCCTCATGATACGTATTCGCGCAAAACATGATATTCGCCCTGAATGCGCGCGCTGTTTTCTCTAAAATAGCCTCTTTTGCCAGGAGCGGCACGATGTCTCTATTCAACAGCGCCCACGGCGGTAACACCCGTGAGGCTGCCGAACTGCTCGGGATCTCACCCGGGAAGTTGCTGGATTTTAGCGCGAATATTAATCCGCTGGGTATGCCTGAAAGGGTAAAACGCGCCCTTGTCGACAATTTACACCTTGCCGAACGTTATCCTGACGTCGATTACACCCATCTGCACGAGGCGCTTGCCCGGCATCATCAGGTGCCAGCCGAATGGATCCTCGCCGGCAACGGTGAGACCGAGTCGATCTTTACTCTGGCCAACGGCCTGAAACCGAGACGGGCGATGATCGTCGCGCCGGGATTTGCCGAATACCGCCGCGCGTTGCAGTGTAGCGAATGCGTCATTGATACGTTCATGCTCCGTGAAGAGGATGGCTGGCAGTTGACCGGGGCGATTCTCGATGCATTGACGGCAGAGCTGGACTGCCTGTTTTTGTGTACGCCAAACAATCCAACTGGCTTGTTGCCGGATCGCATCTTGTTGCAGGCGATCGCTGAACGCTGTAAAACGCTGGATATCGCGCTGATTCTTGATGAAGCGTTTATCGATTTTATTGCTGACGAGGCGGGATTCATTCCACTGTTAAAGGATAACCCGCATATCTGGGTCCTGCGTTCGCTGACAAAATTCTATGCCATCCCGGGACTGCGGCTGGGGTATCTCGTCAACAGCGATGTGCAGGCGGTCGCGACGATGAGGGCGCGCCAGATGCCGTGGTCGATCAACGCCTTTGCCGCACTGGCAGGGGAACAGGTGCTGGAGGATACCGCGTATCAACAGGCGACATGGCAGTGGCTGCGGGAAGAGGGCGGACGCTTTTATCAGCAACTGTGTGCGCTGCCGGGACTGACGGTCTATCCCGGCCAGGCGAATTATCTTCTGCTGTGTTGCGAGACCAATCTTCAGCGCGCTTTGCTGGCACAGCATATTCTGATCCGCAGTTGCGCCAATTACCCCGGCCTTGATGAACGCTATTTCCGTGTGGCAATACGCAGTCAGGAAGAGAACGATCGCCTGCTGGCGGCGTTAACTGGGGTGCTTAGCGATACAAACCGTGCTGATTGATGTAGTCCAGTACCGCGTGCGGCATCAGATCATCACAGGGTTCGCCGTTTTCCAGACGTTCCCGGATGATCGTGGCGGAAATATTGAACCACGGCGTCTCGGCGAGATAAATTTTCCCGGCCGGAAGCTGGTGCAGATCGTCAGGCGTATTCGTCAGATGCTGATCCAGCCACTGCTGATGCTGTTCCTGCGCCATTTCAAGCGGATAGCCCGGGCGGCGGCAGACAATCAAATGAGTATTGTCGAGAATCGTTTCATAGTCATGCCAGGTCGGGAAGGTCAGCAATGAGTCCTGGCCTATGATAAACGCCAGCGGGACATCCGGGCCTTGCTCTTCACGCCAGGCCTTCAGCGTTTGCGCCGTATAGGAAGGGGTGTCGTGCTTCAGTTCGCGTTCATCAAGGATAAAGAGCGGCTTGTCAGCGATCGCCAGTTCCAGCATGGTTTTGCGTTGCTCGCTGGTCGCCTCTGGCTGCGGTCGATGCGGGGGGACGTTATTGGGCATGACGATGACCCGCGACAGACCAATCAGATTGGCCAGTGTTTCCACGGGCTTGAGGTGACCATAGTGCACCGGATCAAAGGTGCCGCCAAAGAGAGCCTGTAACGATTTCATATCAGCCATCAATAAAAACTTCAGCCAGCGCTTTGTGGCAAATCAGCAGTGAGAGCCCTTCAAGCTCCGCCCAGACCGACTGACCATAGTCCTGCTTCAGCGTTAATTCTGTACGTGTCAGTAATTTTACCGCCTGACGTAACTGCGCCGGAGTGAGCCGGTTCAGCGCGTCGCCGATCATGCCTCGCCGGTTTTGCCAGACGCGATGCTTATCAAAAAGCGTGCGCAGCGGGGCGTGGGCCGACTGGCGTTTCAGCGTAACCAGCAGCAACAACTCGCGTTGCAGGGTACGCAGCAGAATCACCGGTTCGCTGCCTTCCAGGCGTAATTGTTGAAGAATGTGCAGTGCGCGCTTACTTTTGCCCATCACCAGCGCATCAACCCAATGAAAAGGGGTAAAGTGAGCGGCGTCGTTAACCGCCTGCTCAACGCGAGGCAGCGTGAGCTTACCGTCGGGCCAAAGTAACGATAAACGCTCCAGCGCCTGCGCCAGCGCCAGCAGGTTACCTTCATAGCAATAGCACAACAGTTGATTTGCTGCGTCATCCAGTTGCAAATTATTTTGCTTTGCGCGCGCCGCCACCCAACGGGGGAGTTGCGCCTGCTCCGGCGTCTGGCAACTGACCTGTACGCTTCGATCGGTCAGCGCTTTAAACCACGCGGCATTTTCCTGGGCTTTGCTGAGCTTGTTACCACGCACGATCAGCAGCAGATCGTCATGCAGCAACTGAACCAGCGTTGCCAGTTGTTCATTTATCGCGGCATTCGGGCCATTTTCGGGCAGTAGCAACAACAGCGTCTGACGGCTGGCGAACAGGCTCATCGCCTGGCATTGTGAGAACAATGCGTTCCAGTCGGTATTGTTGTCGAGAGTAAACGCGTGGTGTTCGTCGAACCCCTGAGTTGCCGCAACCTGACGGATGGCATCCTGGCCTTCCTGCAACAACAGCGGGTCGTTTCCGAGGAGCAGATACGCCGCGCGCAACCCTTCAGAGAGTTGCGCGCGAAGTTGTTCAGGGTACAACCGAATCATCAGTTACCCAGCGTGCTGGAGACACGCGTTGAAGAGGAAGCGGGAGCCGCTTCTTTATCGTCAACGGCAACCTCTTCTTGCGATGAGCGACGCTCCGCAGCATGGACGCTTGGCAGCTTACGAATGAGTTGCTCCGCCGCTCTGTCGTACATTTCTTTGATGATCATATCCTGCTCGTTATCCTTCGCCAGCGCCATCTGCGGGTTGTCGAAGAACGAACGGAACACCCGGACGCTGATAGGATAAATATCGTGACCAGGAATCAACACAGAGGCACTGACCGTCATAATCATCTGATATTCCGCTGTCTGACCATTCTGGAAGACAGACGCGGTATCTTTCGAAATGCTGACCCGGCCCAGACGCAGAGACGGCACGTCTTTACGCAGCGTACTCTTATCCAGTAGCTCAATGTCATTCAGACGCAGTTGGTTACGCACCGCACGGCTTAACGGACCATTCGGATCCCCCGTGTCGAGGATCATGGTTTTCATGGTGTCCGGAACCTGCGTGGTATTGCGCAGGTGCCAGCCACATCCGGCGGTGGTTAACACCGCCAGAGATAACAACAATGTTGCCAGATATCGCACGCTTCCTCCCGCGCTTAGCCAACGACCAGATTGAGGAGTTTACCCGGTACGTAAATCACTTTACGCACGGTAACGCCATCAAGATATTTTGCGACCAGATGTTCCTGACCCGCACGTTCGCGCACCTGTTCTTCTGTCGCATTCACCGGAACGGTGATTTTGCCACGCACTTTGCCGTTAACCTGCACCACGACCAGCGTGGAGTCTTCGACCATTGCGGCGTCGTCCGCGACCGGCCATGGCGCGTTGTCGATGTCGCCTTCGCCTTTCAGCGCCTGCCACAGCGTAAAGCAGACGTGTGGGGTGAACGGGTTAAGCATTCGCACTACCGCCAGCAGCGCTTCCTGCATCAGCGCGCGATCCTGCTCGTCATTCTGCGGGGCTTTCGCCAGCTTGTTCATCAGCTCCATAACCGCCGCGATCGCGGTGTTGAAGGTCTGACGGCGGCCGATATCATCGGTCACTTTGGCGATAGTCTTGTGCACATCACGGCGCAGCGCTTTCTGATCTTCTGTCAGCGCGTCAACGTTCAGCGGCGCAACATCACCACGGGAAGTGTGTTCGTAGACCAGTTTCCAGACGCGTTTCAGGAAGCGGTTAGCGCCTTCTACGCCGGACTCCTGCCATTCCAGCGTCATATCCGCCGGAGAGGCGAACATCATAAACAGACGCACGGTATCCGCGCCGTAACGCTCAACCATCACCTGCGGGTCAATACCGTTGTTTTTCGACTTGGACATTTTGCTCATGCCGGTATACACCAGCTCATGGCCTGCCGCGTCCTTCGCCTTCACGATACGGCCTTTCTCGTCGCGCTCAACGATTGCATCCACCGGGGAAACCCAGTTACGCTCGCCGTTTTCGCCCACATAGTAGAACGCATCGGCCAGTACCATCCCCTGACACAGCAGCTGTTTTGCCGGCTCGTCAGAGTTCACCATCCCGGCATCGCGCATCAGTTTGTGGAAGAAGCGGAAGTAGAGCAGGTGCATGATGGCATGTTCGATACCGCCAATGTAAATATCGACTGGCAGCCAGTAGTTAGCAGCTTTGGAATCCAGCATCCCTTCCTGATACTGCGGGCAGGTGTAACGCGCGTAGTACCAGGATGACTCCATAAAGGTGTCGAAAGTGTCAGTTTCGCGCAGCGCAGGCTGACTGTTAACCGTGGTTTTCGCCCACTCAGGATCGGCTTTGATCGGGCTGGTAATGCCGTCCATCACGACATCTTCCGGCAGGATCACCGGCAGTTGATCTTCCGGCGTTGGCAGTACGGTGCCATCTTCCAGGGTGACCATCGGGATCGGCGCGCCCCAGTAACGCTGACGGGAAACGCCCCAGTCGCGCAGACGGTAGTTGATCTTACGCTCGCCCACGCCTTTGGCGGCAAGCTTATCGGCAATGGCGTTGAAGGCCGCGTCGAAGGCCAGACCGTCAAATTCGCCGGAGTTAAACAGCACGCCTTTATCGGTCATCGCCTGTTCGGAAAGATCCGGCTCTGAACCATCGGCTGCCAGGATAACCGGCTTAATGGTTAAGCCATATTTGGTGGCAAATTCGTAGTCGCGCTGATCGTGACCCGGTACGGCCATGACCGCGCCGGTGCCGTATTCCATCAGCACAAAGTTAGCCGCCCAGACCGGGATCGTTTCGCCGGTCAGCGGGTGAACCGCTTTAAAGCCGGTATCGACGCCTTTTTTCTCCATGGTCGCCATGTCGGCTTCGGCCACTTTGGTGTTGCGGCATTCGTCGATAAAGGCTGCCAGTGCAGGGTTATTTTCAGCCGCTTTCTGCGCCAGCGGGTGACCGGCGGCAACCGCCAGGTAGGTGGCGCCCATAAAGGTGTCCGGGCGGGTGGTGTAGACGGTCAGCGTGTTGTCATAACCGTTCACGTTGAAGGTGATTTCCACGCCCTCAGAACGGCCAATCCAGTTGCGCTGCATCGTTTTCACGGTGTCAGGCCAGTGATCCAGCTTATCCAGATCATTGAGAAGCTCATCAGCATAGGCAGTGATTTTAATAAACCACTGCGGGATCTCTTTACGCTCAACTTTGGTGTCGCAGCGCCAGCAGCAGCCGTCGATAACCTGTTCGTTCGCCAGTACGGTCTGATCGTTTGGGCACCAGTTGACCGCGGAGGTCTTCTTGTAGACCAGACCTTTTTTGTACAGTTCGGTGAAGAATTTCTGCTCCCAGCGATAGTATTCCGGGGTACAGGTCGCCAGCTCGCGGCTCCAGTCATAACCAAAGCCCAGCATTTTGAGCTGGTTCTTCATGTAGGCGATATTATCGTAGGTCCACGGTGCCGGCGCGGTATTGTTTTTCACCGCCGCGCCTTCCGCAGGCAGGCCGAAGGCGTCCCAGCCGATAGGCTGCAGCACGTTTTTACCCAGCATGCGCTGATAACGCGCAATCACGTCACCGATGGTGTAGTTACGTACGTGGCCCATGTGTAGTCGACCAGAAGGATAGGGAAGCATAGACAGGCAGTAATACTTCTCTTTGCTCTCGTCTTCGGTAACTTCAAATGTGCGCTTCTCATCCCAGTGAAGCTGTACTTTGGATTCTATCTCTTCCGGGCGGTATTGCTCTTGCATGGCAGCCAGTGGTCCTGTTTTCAATACAGCTACAAACGTAGCTTTCGATGTGGTGTTTCAGATCCGCATAGCATAGCCCAAACGCCTGCGTCAAAACAGCCTTTCGCGCATTCAGGTTCGAATTCACGCAACGGTAATCCTTGCACGAATTTACATACTCTGTGGACAGTCTTGCAAAGCGCAACCCAAATAACGTCTATTATTATAGACAGTTAACGACCCAGGAGGCGAAACGATGAACAAGGTTGCTCAATATTACCGTGAACTGGTGGCGTCATTAAGTGAACGTCTGCGAAATGGCGAGCGTGATATCGATGCGCTAGTGGAACAGGCGCGGCAGCGGGTTTTGCAGGCCGGGGAGTTAACGCGAACCGAAGTGGACGAACTGATCCGCGCGGTCCGACGTGACCTGGAGGAATTTGCCCTCAGCTACGAAGAGAGCCTGGAGGAGGAGTCCGACAGCGTCTTTATGCGGGTAATTAAAGAGAGCCTGTGGCAGGAGCTGGCGGATATCACGGACAAAACGCAGCTCGAATGGCGTGAGGTGTTTCAGGATCTAAGTCATCACGGGGTATATCACAGCGGGGAAGTGGTGGGGTTGGGCAATCTGGTCTGCGAGAAGTGCCATTTCCACTTAGCGGTGTATACGCCGGATGTGTTGCCACTCTGCCCAAAATGCGGACACGACCAGTTCCAGCGCCGACCATTTGAGCCGTAATATAGCCTGATGACGATGCTGACGCATCTTATCAGGCCTACGGTGACTGATTATGTAGGTCGGATAAGCGTCAGCATCATCCGGCATTGATCACGCGTAAAACTTCAGCCGTTCTGCCAGCAGATCGACAAATCCCTGACGATCGACATCCACCATCACGGTGGCATTAGGTTTATTGCCCGTCAGGAAGTAATAGTCCACCACGGTCATTCCCTGGGTGTATTTCCCCTGCGTTTCCACACCGACCCAGCGTTCAACAGTGGTAAACAGTTCAGGTTTCAACAGCCAGGCGATGGTGCACGGATCGTGCAGTGGTGCGCCGGTAAATCCCCATTTTTCGTCTTTGTGATACTCAAGGAAGAAATCGAGTAGCTCGGCAACGATCGTGGAAATCGGGTTACCAATGGCGCGGAAGCGTTCGGTATCTTCGACATGAATTTGCGCTTTATGCGTGACGTCCAGACCGGCCATCACCACCGGAATCCCTGACTGGAAGACGATTTCTGCGGCTTCAGGGTCGACATAGATATTGAATTCGGCGACAGGCGTCCAGTTCCCCAGTCCCATTGCGCCGCCCATGATCACGATGCGGGCGATGTTGTCATGCAGTTCAGGATGGCTGTTCAGCAACAGCGCGACGTTGGTTTGCGGTCCGGTTGAGACAAGGGTGACCGGTTGTGCGCTTTCGCGCAGCGTCTTTGCCATCAGCTCAACGGCAGTACATGGCTGTGGCGCAAAGGCGGGTTCCGGTAGCGCCGGGCCATCCAGTCCGCTTTCGCCGTGGACGTTATCGGCAATGATCAGCTCACGCATCAAGGGCCTGGGCGCGCCGCCCGCCACTGGAATGTCCGTACGGTTCAGCAGCGTTAACATTCGCAATACGTTGCGCAGCGTTTTATTGGGTGTCTGGTTGCCGGCGGAGGAGGTGATGGCTTTAACGTCAAGTTCCGGTGAGGCGAGGGCGAGAACCAGTGCGATAGCGTCATCATGACCCGGGTCGCAATCTATGATTATTGGCAGTGCCATTGTTGCTCCTTATGAATGCTACTTTGTGGCAAGGGTAACGCTGGGGTGAAAATGATTCGAGGAGCGAGGCAAGAAAGCGTGAGATGGCGCGCACTCTGACATGCGCGCCGAAAAGATTAATGCAGGATTTTGGCGAGGAAGTCTTTTGCGCGTTCGGATTTCGGGTTGGCAAAGAACTCTTCTTTCGGTGAGTCCTCAACGATTTTCCCTTCATCCATAAAGATCACCCGATTCGCCACTTTGCGGGCAAAGCCCATTTCATGGGTCACCACCATCATGGTCATGCCTTCGTTGGCCAGTTCAACCATAACGTCCAGCACTTCGTTGATCATTTCCGGATCAAGCGCCGAAGTAGGTTCATCGAACAGCATGGCGATAGGGTCCATACACAGCGCGCGGGCGATCGCCACACGCTGCTGCTGGCCGCCGGAAAGCTGTGCCGGATATTTATTGGCATGTGCGGCAAGGCCTACGCGCTCCAGCAACTTCTGCGCTTTTTCGCGTGCCGGGGCTTTATCTCGTTTAAGCACTTTCACCTGCGCCAGGGTCAGGTTTTCGATAATCGACAGATGCGGGAACAGCTCAAAGTGCTGGAACACCATCCCGACGCGTGAACGTAACTTCGCCAGGTCGGTTTTTTTGTCGTTGACCATAATGCCGTTCACGGTGATTTCACCTTTTTGCACCGGCTCCAGGCCGTTAACGGTTTTGATCAGCGTCGACTTTCCGGAACCTGATGGGCCGCAGACGACCACCACTTCACCTTTTTTCACTTCCGTGGAGCAGTCGGTCAGCACCTGAAAGTGACCATACCATTTAGAAACATTTTTCAGGGTAATCATTAAACTGTCCTTTTCTTCAAATAGCTGACCAACAACGACGCGCTCAGGCTGATAACAAAGTAAACGGCACCGGCAAACAGGATCATTTCGACCTGTGTACCATCACGCTCGCCAATCGTAGACGCGGTGCGGAAGAAATCCGCGAGGCTTAAGACGTACACCAGAGACGTATCCTGGAACAGGACGATGCCCTGCGTCAGCAGCAGCGGCACCATCGCGCGAAACGCCTGCGGCAAAATGATGAGCTTCATGGACTGCCAGTGGGTCATCCCCAATGCCAGCGCCGCGCTTGACTGTCCGCGGGAAATGCTCTGGATACCCGCACGGATAATCTCGGAGTAATAGGCTGCTTCAAACATCGAAAACGCGACCATCGCTGAAATCAGGCGAATATCGGCTTTCGGCGACAGCCCCAGTACATCCTGCAAGAAGCCAGGCACAATCAGGTAGAACCACAGCAATACCATCACCAGTGGGATGGAACGGAAGACGTTAACATACGCTTTTGCAAACCAGGCGACAGGCGCGAAGCTGGAAAGGCGCATAACGGCAAGAATCGTGCCCCAGACAATACCGATAACCACCGCGGTGACAGTAATTTTCAGCGTAATGAGTAGCCCATCCAGCAGATACGGCAGGGAAGGGACAATAGAACTCCAGTCGAATTCGTACATTATTTGCCTCCCAGATTGCCAGGCAGGCGGATTTTACGTTCCACCAGACTCATCACCAGCATGATGAAGGCATTAATCAACACGTACGCCAGGGTAATGGCGGTAAACGATTCCCAGGCATGCGCCGAGTAATCCAGCAGCTTCCCGGCCTGTGCGGCCATATCGACCAGACCGATGGTGGAGGCGATGGCGGAGTTTTTCACCAGGTTCATCATCTCAGAGGTCATCGGCGGGACGATCACACGATAGGCGTTAGGCAACAGCACGTAGCGGTACGCCTGCGGCAGGGTCAACCCCATTGCCAGCGCCGCGTTTTTTTGCCCACGCGGCAGTGACTGAATGGCGGCTCGAACCTGTTCGCAGACGCGGGCGGCGGTGAACAGTCCAAGGCAAAGCATGGATGAGAGGAAGAACTGAATGTTCGGATCCAGCTCCGCCTTAAACCACATGCCAAGATTTTCTGGCAACAGTTCAGGTATAACCAGATACCAGGTAAAGAACTGGACGATCAGCGGAACGTTGCGAAACAGCTCAACATAAAGCGTACCGATCCCGGAAAGAAAGCGGTTTGGGACGGTGCGTAAAATGCCGAACAAAGAACCGACCAGGAAGGCAATGATCCAGGCGGTGATGGATAGTGCGACGGTAACCTGGAAACCACTCCAGAGCCAGCCGAGATAGGTGGTGTTGCCGAATGGGGCCTGTTGTAAAAAAATGCCCCAGTTCCAGTCTATTGACATACATCTACTCCGAAAAAATAAGGGTAGCAGCGCTACCCTCGAAGATTGTTATCCAGCGTACTTCGGTTTTCAGGCCTGATGGGGAACGACCATCAGGCATATAGTCTGTCCGTGCTGCATAGCAATCGTGAGGGCAAGGAGTCCCCGCCCCATTTCATTTTTGTTAGTTGAGTGCTTTATCATTCGGTTCTTTGAACAGCGCTTTCATCTCGTCTGACAGTTCGAAGTTCATGTTCAGGTTTTTCGGTGGGATCGGATTTTTGAACCACTTATCAAACCATTTCGTGGCTTCGCCTGAGGTCTGCGCCTGGGCGATGGTGTCATCCATCAGCTTTTTGAATTCAGGATCGTTCTTACGCAGCATGCAACCGTAAGCTTCCTGAGACTGTGGTTTGCCGACGATTTCCCAGTTATCCGGTTTCTTCGCCTTCGCGCGCTCACCGGCCAGCAGGGCGTCATCCATCATAAAGGCAACGGCGCGACCGCTTTCCAGAGTACGGAAAGAGTCACCGTGGTCTTTAGCGCTGATGATACGCATATCCATTTTTTGCTCGTCATTCAGCTTATGCAGCAGAATTTCAGAGGTGGTACCAGAGGTCACAACAACCGCTTTGCCTTTCAGGTCCGGGAAGTCTTTAATGTCGCCGCCTTTTTTCGCCAGCAGACGGGTGCCGACGACAAAGATGGTGTCAGAGAAAGCGGCCTGCTTCTGGCGCTCAAGGTTGTTGGTGGTGGAACCACACTCAAAGTCGAACGTCCCGTTTTGCAGCAGCGGAATACGGTTCTGCGACGTAATCGGGATCAGCTTCACCTGCAGATCGGGCTTGTTGAGTTTTTTCTTCACGGCTTCAACGATGGCGTTGGAGTAATCCTGAGAATAACCCACCACTTTCTGCTGATTGTCGTAATAGGAGAACGGCACGGAGGATTCACGGTGACCAACGACGATGACGCCGTTTTTGGCGATCTTGTCCAGCGTGCTGCCTGCGGCAGGGGCCGCATCTTCAGCATGTACCAGACCGGCTGACATTCCCATAACCAGCATTGCTGTGGCTAGCTTACGTAATTGCATATCCAACTCCTTATCGTCTGCGCCGTCGACGCAGTGATACCTATTGTGAGTGTCTGTGTTGTTATCACCTGCAACTTAAGCGTGCAGTGTTTTACCTGTTTGTTAACATTTAGTCTGGCTTAATGTAAAGATATTGCTGCGTTATTGTTTATTTTTGCGAAGTGCGCCGCACCGTTTAGAGGCAAAAATCCCTCGTTGCACCGTTTCGGTGCTAGCGATGTTCCGCTTTGGGGCGACAAGGTTGCACCGGGTACGTAAAACAGCTTTACCTTGAATTACAAAGCAATAGACGTGCCAGAATGGTTTTTGGGAGGGAGGTTTGCTGGCCTGATAAGCGTAGCGCCATCAGGCACGATGTGGCACAACCGCCGGATGGCGGCGTACCGCCTTATCCGGCCTGTATTTGATGGTGGACTGTTTTATCTGCGCCGTTGACGCAAACTCATTAACACGGCGGCAAAACCGAACAGCGCGGTAATGAGCCACAGCGGCCAGTTACCGGTGCGAGCGTAGGGCGTTAATCCTGTCGCTGGCGTCACATCGGCGGTCAACACCTGGCGCGTAAACTGCGGGATCATCGCCTGAATCTCACCCTGCGGACCAATCACCGCCGTAATACCGTTGTTGGTACTGCGCAGCAGCGGGCGCGCCAGCTCCAGCGATCGCATCCGCGCCATCTGGAAATGCTGCCACGGGCCAATCGACTTACCAAACCACGCATCGTTGGAGATGGTTAGCAGAAAGTCTGTATCCGGGCGGAAGTTATCGCGTACCTGTTCGCCCAGGATTATCTCGTAGCAAATCGCGGCGGTCAGCGCTAAACCATGCGCATGCAACTGCGGTTGAATATACGGACCCCGGCTGAACGAGGACATCGGCAGGTCAAAGAACGGCGCTAACGGGCGCAGAATGGATTCCAGCGGCACAAACTCACCAAACGGCACCAGATGGTTCTTGTTGTAGCGGTTGGTAGAGTCATAGCGATAGGGATTATCTTTCCCCAGTGTAATGATGGTGTTGTAGGTATCGTAGCGGTTCTGTTTGTTCAGTCGGGCATCGACAATACCGGTAATCAGCGAGCTGTTCTTCGAACGCAACAGATCGTCCATCATGCTCAGAAAGCGCTGCTGGTTGATTTCCAGATCCGGAATAGCGGATTCCGGCCAGATGATCAGCTGCGATTTTCCCATTTCGGGCTGCGTTGCATCCAGATAGATCTTGAGCGTATTCATCAGCTGGCCTTCGTCCCATTTCAACGACTGAGGGATATCGCCCTGAACCATCGACACCCGGGTCGTTCTTTCCGGCTCCAGGGTGAACCACTGGATATAGCGCAGCGGGAAAGGGAGTGCGAACAGGACGATGGCGACCACCAGCGGACGCCAGTTACGGCTGACCAGCGAGAGGACCAGCAATCCGCTGACCATCATCAGCAGGAAATTAATGGCTTCGACGCCCATCACCGGCGCCAGTCCTTTCAGCGGGCCATCGATCTGACTGTAGCCAAACTGCAGCCACGGAAATCCGGTCAGCACCCAGCCGCGCAGAAATTCAGTTATCTGCCAGACCACCGGCGCGGCAACGGCAACCCGCAGCCAGTTAGTTTTCGGCCACAGACGTGACAGCACGCCGGCAAACAGCCCGGTATACAGAGAAAGATACGCAGCGAGTAGTACGACAAGGAAGACGTTCACCGGGCCAGGCATCCCGCCAAACTGCGCGATGCTGACGTAAACCCAGTTGATTCCCGTACCGAAAAGTCCCAGTCCCCAGAAGTAGCCGATAGCGGCTGACTGGTGCGGGCGACGATTCAGAGTTAATGCCTGCAAGCCCATCAGCGACACAATTGCAGCGGGCCAGATGTCATAAGGAGAAAAAGCCAGCGTACCGCAGGCACCGAATAATAACGCCAGCAGCAGGCGAATGCGCTGGCGTTCAATTAATGAGGCAAAAGCCATTGAGTTCTTCTTCCCGTTCGGTGTTATTCGTCCAGTTTTGGCTGGGGGGAGTCATCCGGAATTCTGACGTGAACCTGAATAATACGACGGCTGTCGGCCATTGCCACTTTAAACTGGTAACCATCGATATCAATGGTTTCCCCACGTGCGGGCAGGTGACCAAACGCCTGCATCACCAGACCCCCAATGGTATCGACTTCTTCGTCGCTAAAACTCGTACCGAAGGCTTCATTGAAGTCTTCGATCGGCGCAAGTGCACGAATGGTCCAGGTGTGGCGACTGAGTTGACGGAAGTCGATATCATCTTCTTCATCGTACTCATCTTCGATTTCACCGACGATCAGTTCGAGGATGTCTTCAATGGTCACCAGACCGGAGACACCGCCAAATTCGTCGATGACGATAGCCATATGGTAACGCTGCGAGCGAAACTCTTTGAGCATACGGTCAACGCGTTTGCTCTCCGGGACGACAACGGCCTGGCGTAACACTTTCTCCATGCTGAAGGCATCGGCATCGCTGCGCATAAACGGCAGCAAATCCTTGGCCATCAGAATCCCTTCAATGTGATCTTTATCCTCACTGATCACCGGAAAACGCGAGTGGGCGGACTCGATAATTACATCGAGGCATTCGTCCAGCGTCTGGTTGCGTTTCAGGGTAATCATTTGAGAGCGGGGAATCATGATGTCGCGAACGCGCTGGTCCGCAATGTCCATCACCCCTTCGAGCATGTCACGCGTATCTTCATCGATAAGGTCGTTCTGCCCGGAATCACGGATCAGCGCCAGCAATTCATCACGGTTTTTGGGTTCACCGTGGAAAAGTTGGCTCAGTAACAGGGAGAAAAATCCCTTCTTGCTGCTTAACGTGTCACTACTGTGTGAATTGTCGTCGCTCATGGCGTCGTATGGGTTCTCTTGTTAGTTAATCTCTAGCTCAATGCGCGCAAACACAGCGCATGGCGTCAGCGGAAACCACCGGGCATTCGCCCGGTCACTTATTCCTTCTCGGCAATGTACGGATCCTCATAGCCCAGAGCAAGCATAATCTCTGTCTCGAGGGCTTCCATCTCTTCTGCCTCGTCGTCTTCAATATGATCGTAGCCCAGCAAATGCAGGCTGCCGTGGACGACCATATGCGCCCAGTGGGCATCCAGCGGCTTACCTTGCTCCTGGGCTTCCTGTTCAACCACCTGACGGCAAATGATCAAATCACCGAGCAGCGGCAACTCAATCCCCGGCGGGGCTTCAAAGGGAAAAGAGAGCACGTTGGTCGGCTTATCTTTCCCACGATAGTTCAGATTAAGGTCGTGGCTTTCGGCCTCGTCCACCAGGCGAATCGTTACTTCTGATTCTTCCTGAAATTGCGGAATAACCGCATTCAACCAGGTCTGAAACTGGCTTTCTTCTGGCAAACCGCTGTTGTTCTCACACGCCAGTTGCAAATCAAGGATCACCTGACTCATTTCTGTTCCTGTTGTTCCTGAGCTTCACGCTTGCGCTCAGCTGCCTGCTCGGCTTTACGTTTTTGTTCCGCTTCTTCCCAGGCTTCATAGGCGTTAACGATGCGGGCAACCACCGGGTGGCGCACGACGTCTTCGCTGTGGAAGAAGTTAAAGCTGATTTCATCGACTTCCGCCAGCACCTCAACAGCATGACGCAGGCCAGATTTGATGTTGCGTGGCAGGTCAATCTGCGTAACGTCGCCGGTAATCACTGCCTTCGAGTTAAAGCCGATACGGGTCAGGAACATTTTCATCTGTTCGATGGTGGTGTTCTGGCTCTCATCAAGAATGATAAAGGCGTCGTTCAGCGTACGTCCGCGCATATAAGCCAGCGGCGCTACCTCAATCACGTTGCGCTCAATCAACTTTTCAACTTTCTCGAAGCCGAGCATTTCGAACAGCGCGTCATACAGCGGGCGCAGATACGGGTCAACTTTCTGGCTGAGATCGCCTGGCAGGAAGCCCAGTTTTTCCCCGGCTTCGACCGCCGGACGGGTCAGCAGAATACGGCGGATTTCCTGGCGCTCAAGCGCATCCACAGCGGCGGCAACGGCGAGGTAAGTTTTCCCGGTACCCGCAGGACCGACGCCAAAGGTGATGTCATGGTCGAGAATGTTGGCGATGTACTGCGCCTGGTTAGGCGTACGCGGTTTAATCACGCCACGCTTGGTTTTAATATTGACCGCTTTGCCGTACTCGGGAACACTCTCGGCGCTTTGCTCAAGCACGCGTGCCTCTTTAATGGCGAGGTGGATTTGTTCCGGTTCGATATCCTGCGTCTGTCCGCGCATCGGCGCGGTATCGACGTACAGACTGCGTAAGATATCCGCTGCGGCGGTGACGCAAATCGGGCGGCCGGTCAGTTTAAAGTGGTTGTCACGGCGGTTAATCTCGATGCCGAGACGGCGTTCCAGCTGTTTAATGTTGTCATCAAACGGGCCGCAAAGGCTCAGCAGGCGGGCGTTGTCTGCGGGCTCAAGGGTAATTTCGCGAGTGTCTGTGTTCAAACTGTTCCTCTTATGCATAGGGAGCCGGAAGATGAACATTCACCGGCCTGTCAGGAAATTATTCACGCCACAGGGTAAAGGCGCAAGCATTGCGATAAAGATGGGGGCAAAGAAGGGAATAACAAGGCCCGCCTGTACAGCGGGCCGGGAGTCTTTGTAGGCCCGATAAGCGCAGCGCCATCGGGCAAGTCGTCCGTTTTTGAGTAGGATTAAGGCTGCCAGAATCCGACGCCAGTCTCGTTCTCTTTACGGGTTCGCGCAATCACCGATTCCGGGGTTTCTGCAATGCGCAGACCCATTTCGTCTTCGGTGCGCACCACTTTCCCGCGCAGGGAGTTGGTCCAGACGTCGGTGATTTCCACATCGACAAATTTACCGATCATCTCCGGCGTGCCTTCGAAGTTCACCACGCGGTTATTTTCGGTACGTCCAGACAGTTCCATGATGCTCTTACGCGACGTACCTTCTACCAGAATACGCTGGACGGTGCCGAGCATACGACGGCTCCAGGCCATCGCCTGCTGGTTAATGCGATCCTGAAGAATATACAGACGCTGCTTTTTCTCTTCTTCCGGCACGTCATCGACCATATCGGCGGCCGGTGTTCCTGGACGCGCAGAGAAGATGAAACTGTAGCTCATGTCGAAATTAACGTCAGCAATCAGCTTCATGGTCTGCTCGAAGTCCTGGGTGGTTTCACCCGGGAATCCGACAATAAAGTCAGAGCTTATCTGAATGTCCGGGCGCGCCGCACGCAGTTTACGGATGATCGCTTTATATTCCAGCGCCGTGTGGGTACGCCCCATCAGGTTTAGCACACGATCTGAACCGCTCTGTACCGGCAGGTGCAGGAAGCTCACCAGCTCCGGCGTGTCACGATAGACATCAATGATGTCGTCGGTGAACTCGATAGGATGGCTGGTGGTGAAGCGGATGCGGTCAATCCCGTCAATGGCGGCAACCAGACGCAGCAGGTCGGCGAACGAACCGGTGGTGCCGTCGTAGTTTTGCCCACGCCAGGCGTTGACGTTCTGACCAAGCAGGTTGACTTCACGCACGCCCTGAGCGGCAAGCTGGGCGATTTCAAACAGAATGTCATCAGACGGACGGCTGACTTCTTCACCGCGGGTGTAAGGCACCACGCAGTAAGTACAATACTTGTTGCAGCCTTCCATAATGGAGACGAAAGCGGTCGGGCCTTCGGCACGCGGTTCCGGCAGGCGGTCAAACTTCTCGATCTCCGGGAAGCTGATGTCGACAACCGGGCTACGGTTGCCGCGAACGGAGTTAATCATTTCCGGCAGGCGATGCAGCGTTTGCGGCCCGAAGATAATGTCGACATAGTGCGCGCGCTGCCGAATATGGTCACCTTCCTGAGATGCCACACACCCGCCAACGCCGATAATCAGATCGGGATTCTTCTCTTTTAACAGCTTCCAGCGGCCTAACTGGTGGAAGACCTTTTCCTGGGCCTTCTCGCGGATTGAGCAGGTATTCAGCAGCAGCACATCCGCTTCTTCCGCCACATCGGTCAGTTGATACCCGTGAGTGGCATCCAGCAGATCGGCCATCTTCGATGAATCGTATTCGTTCATCTGACAGCCCCAGGTTTTAATATGGAGTTTTTTGGTCATCGACTTGCTCTTGCGAAATAGTGGCTGAATTGCAGGGCGCATAGTGTAATGCTTTGCTGCCCTGGTGACCAGTATGACCGTTATCAGCCTCAAGGGGTAAAAAATCCTGTAAACTTGTCTTATTCATGCAACAGGATGATTGACCATGACAAATCAACCAACGGAAATTGCCATTGTCGGCGGGGGAATGGTCGGTGGCGCACTGGCGCTGGGGCTGGCACAACACGGCTTCACGGTAACGGTGATTGAACATGCTGCGCCTGCGCCGTTTGTAGCACACAGCCAGCCGGACGTGCGTATTTCGGCGATCAGCGCCGCCTCGGTTTCATTGCTGAAGGGGCTTGGCGTCTGGGATGTCGTACAAGGGATGCGCAGTCATCCCTATCGGCGGCTGGAAACCTGGGAGTGGGAAAACGCGCACGTGGTGTTTGACGCCAGCGAACTGAAGCTGCCGCTGCTCGGGTATATGGTTGAAAACAACGTTCTGCAACAGGCGCTCTGGCAGGCGCTGGAAGCGCATCCGAAAGTGACGCTGCGGGTTCCGGCTTCGCTGATTGCGCTGCATCGCCATCACGAACGTCATGAGCTGGAACTGGCCGGTGGCGAACGAATCATCGCAAAACTGGTGATTGGCGCAGATGGGGCAAATTCACAGGTACGCCAGATGGCCGGCATTGGCATTCACGCCTGGCAGTATGCGCAATCCTGCATGCTGATTACCGTACAGTGTGAGAACGACCCTGGCGACAGCACCTGGCAGCAGTTTACCCCGGATGGCCCGCGCGCTTTTCTGCCACTGTTCGATAACTGGGCGTCGCTGGTGTGGTATGACTCACCGGCGCGGATCCGTCAGTTGCAGGGGCTGAGTATGGCGCAACTGCAGGTGGAGATCGCAAAACACTTCCCGACGCGTCTGGGCCAGGTGATGCCCGTCGCGGCAGGGGCGTTTCCGCTGACGCGACGCCATGCCCTGCAATACGTGCAGCCGGGGCTGGCGTTGGTTGGTGATGCGGCGCACACCATTCATCCGCTGGCCGGGCAGGGGGTAAACCTGGGGTATCGCGATGTGGATGCCCTCATCGATGTGCTGGTGAATGCCCGTAGTTATGGCGAGTCCTGGGCGAGCCAGCCGGTACTGAAACGTTATCAGACCCGACGTATGGCGGATAACTTCATCATGCAAAGCGGGATGGACTTGTTCTACGCCGGATTCAGTAATGACCTGCAGCCGCTGCGGATTATCCGTAATCTTGGGCTGATGGCGGCAGAACGTGCAGGCGTGTTAAAGCGTCAGGCGTTGAAGTACGCGTTAGGGCTGTAGCGTTGATGGAGGCCTGATGGCGCTACGCTCGTCAGGCCTGTTCACTGGGGGCGAGTAGAAAAGCAAAAAGCTCGCCGAAGCGAGCTTTTCTGATGTGGCTGGGGTACGAGGATTCGAACCTCGGAATGCCGGAATCAGAATCCGGTGCCTTACCGCTTGGCGATACCCCAGTAGTGGTGCTTTTTGTGTTCACGGACCGAACGTCTATGAATTTGGCTGGGGTACGAGGATTCGAACCTCGGAATGCCGGAATCAGAATCCGGTGCCTTACCGCTTGGCGATACCCCAACAAATTGCTTTTGAACCCGTTTAGCTAACGTGTTCTGAATATGGTGGCTACGACGGGATTCGAACCTGTGACCCCATCATTATGAGTGATGTGCTCTAACCAACTGAGCTACGTAGCCAGTGTATTTCTTCGATGGCTGGGGTACCTGGATTCGAACCAGGGAATGCCGGTATCAAAAACCGGTGCCTTACCGCTTGGCGATACCCCAATAACCGTCGCGGTGATCCGCAAACTCGAAGAAAGATGGCTGGGGTACCTGGATTCGAACCAGGGAATGCCGGTATCAAAAACCGGTGCCTTACCGCTTGGCGATACCCCAACAAATTTTCTGAACAGAGGACTTCAGACTACATTGTTGTTAGCCTTAGTGGCTATCTTACAGCCTGGATACACCCCATTCATGCAACGCTTTTATGGGAATGGTGCGGGAGGCGAGACTTGAACTCGCACACCTTGCGGCGCCAGAACCTAAATCTGGTGCGTCTACCAATTTCGCCACTCCCGCAAAAAAGATGGTGGCTACGACGGGATTCGAACCTGTGACCCCATCATTATGAGTGATGTGCTCTAACCAACTGAGCTACGTAGCCTCTTTTTTCGCGCGTTACCTTATCGGCGTTGCGGGGCGCATTATGCGTATTGAGCCTTGAAGCGTCAACCCCTTTTTCATCGAAAACGCCCGGAATGTGACTGTTTGGTTAGGTTGCGAACAGCGTGGCGCAATATTCGGCAATTATTGGTTATTAATCGCTTTCTGCACCGTTTTTCAGGATTAAAAAAGGGCCCCGAAAGGCCCTTTCTCATCCGCTTTGCTTATTGATAAGCGGACTGGTGAACACCCACCGCGCGACCGGATGGATCGTTCATGGTTTTGAACGCTTCGTCCCATTCGATTGCTTTAGCAGAAGAACAGGCGACGGACGGACCGCCCGGCACGCATTCCGCCGCGCTTGGTATCGGGAACAGTTCTTCAAAGATCTCGCGGTACAGATAGGCTTCTTTTGAAGACGGCGTGTTGTACGGGAAGCGGAAGCGGGCAGTTTCCAGTTGCTGATCGGAAACCTGCTCTGCGGCCACCTCTTTTAACGTATCGATCCAGCTGTAGCCCACACCGTCGGAGAACTGCTCTTTCTGACGCCATGCGACGCTTGCCGGCAGATAGGATTCAAAGCATTCACGCAGGATATGTTTTTCCATCTTACCGTTGCCGCACATTTTATCTTCCGGGTTGATACGCATCGCCACGTCGAGGAACTTTTTATCGAGGAACGGGACGCGCGCTTCCACACCCCAGGCCGACATCGCTTTGTTAGCACGCGCACAGTCGAACATATGCAACGCCTGTAGCTTACGTACGGTCTCTTCGTGCAGTTCTTTGGCGTCTGGCGCCTTATGGAAATAGAGGTAGCCGCCGAACACTTCGTCAGAACCTTCACCGGACAGGACCATTTTAATGCCCATCGCTTTGATCTTACGCGACATTAAATACATTGGCGTCGAGGCGCGAATGGTCGTCACGTCATAGGTTTCGATGTGATAAATCACGTCGCGGATCGCGTCCAGTCCTTCCTGTACCGTAAAGTGAATTTCGTGGTGTACGGTCCCCAGATGGTTCGCCACTTCCTGCGCGGCTTTCAGATCCGGGGATCCTTCCAGTCCGACGGCGAAGGAGTGGAGTTGCGGCCACCAGGCTTCAGAACGTTCGTCATCTTCCACTCGACGAGCGGCGAATTTTTTGGTGATCGCCGAGATGACGGAAGAGTCCAGGCCGCCGGAGAGCAGCACGCCGTATGGCACGTCTGACATCAGGTGGCTTTTGACAGAGTCTTCCAGCGCCTGGCGCAGTTCGTTTTTGTCGGTAACGTTATCTTTTACCGCGTCATAATCGAACCAGTCACGCTGATAGTACTGACGGATTTCACCATCTTTGCTCCATAGATAGCTTCCCGCCGGGAACTCTTTAATGGTCCGGCAAACCGGCACCAGCGCTTTCATTTCTGAGGCGACGTAGAGGTTGCCGAACTCGTCGTAACCCATATACAGCGGGATAATGCCGATATGGTCGCGTCCAATCAGATATGCATCCTGTTCGCTGTCGTACAGTGCGAAGGCAAACATCCCTTGCAGGTCGTCGAGAAATTCCACGCCTTTTTCCTGATACAGCGCGAGGATCACTTCGCAGTCAGAACCGGTCTGGAACGCATAGCGATCGCCATATTCTGCACGCAGCGCCTGGTGGTTGTAGATTTCACCGTTGACGGCCAGTACGTGGGTTTTCTTTTCGTTATAAAGCGGCTGCGCGCCAGCGTTGACGTCGACAATTGACAGACGTTCGTGGGCCAGAATCGCTTTATCGCAGGCATAAATACCGGACCAGTCCGGGCCGCGATGGCGCATCAGGCGTGACAGCTCAAGTGCTTTTTTACGCAGTTCACCTGCATCGGATTTAATATCGAATACGCCGAAAATTGAACACATAACCTTCTCCGTTAACCTGTTGCGTAATGCTTTTTGTGTTTGCTTGCTAAAGAAAATGCCGCAAAGGAACAAGAGGCGCAAGGGGTTTGCGGTCTGAAAAAGAAAAAACGCAATGGTGATTGTTGATTAGTGAAAAAAGATTACGTATTGAGCGTATTCATTGATGGATTATCAATTTTTTGCCGCTTTTGTTGAATGGATTGATTTTTACATGCGGCAAAAATGAAAAACCACGTCCTGGGACGTGGTTCGTTTTAAATAACGTCGATTTCGGCGACTGAGGGATAAATCCAGCTCGGGCGGAACGGCATACTGTCGATATCATCCAGCGTGGAAACACCGGAGAGCACGAGGATGGTTTCGAGCCCCGCCTGGAAGCCGGCAAGAATATCAGTACGCAGGTTATCGCCCACAATAACGGTCTCTTCTGAGTGGGCCTGCATTTTGTTGAGCGCCGCGCGGATAATCCACGGACTCGGTTTACCCACGTAAAACGGTTTACGACCGGAAATTTTTTCGATACCGGCACAGAGCGCGCCGCAGGCCGGATAAAACCCGCGCCCATGGGTGTCCGGGTTGGTGGCAATAAAACGTGCACCGTTTGCCACAAAGTAAGCGGCCTTATGCATCATGTCCCAGTTGTAGGAACGGGTTTCGCCGACGATAACGAAGTCCGGGTTCACGTCAGTAATGGTGAAACCCGCTTTATACAGTTCGTGGATCAAGGCGCCTTCGCCGACCACATATGCCTTTTTCCCTTCCTGACGACGCAGGAAATCGGCGGTCGCCATTGCCGAGGTATAAAACACGCTGTCCGGCACATTAACGCCAGCGGTCGCGAAACGGTTCGCCAGATCCTGGCCGGTCTGCGACGGGTAATTGGTCAGCAGCACCAGCGGCAGGCCTTTTTCCATTACGCCAGTCAAAAATTCCGCCGCACCTGGTACGGCGACGTTGTCGTGCATCAGCACGCCGTCGATATCACAAATGACATTCTTGATGGTCATGAACTACCCAGGAGATGTGTTAATAATCCGATACTATAAGAGCGCATCAGTTTTCCAGCAAATGCTGGAGCAAAATACCGTTGAGCATGGCGCGTTTTACCAGCGCAAAGGCGCCGATGGCTGAGCGGTGATCCAGTGTGGAACGCACCACAGGCAAATTCGTGCGAAACGCCTTCAGCGCCTGCGTGTTAATGCAGCTTTCAATGGCGGGTAATAGCACTTTATCGGCTTCGGTGATCTCGCCCGCAATTACGATTTTTTGCGGATTAAACAGGTTGATAGCGATCGCAATGGTTTTGCCCAGATGACGTCCGACGTGCTCAATGACCTCTGACGCCAGGCTGTCGCCCTTATTGGCCGCCTTACAGATAGTTTTGATCGTGCAGTCATCCAGCGGTACGCGGCTCTGGTAGCCTTGCTTAAGCAGATTCTGCACGCGGTGCTCGATGGCGGCGTTGGCGGCTATGGTTTCCAGACAACCGAAGTTGCCGCAGTGGCAGCGCTCGCCCAGCGGTTCCACCTGAATGTGTCCAATCTCGCCAACGTTACCGTTACGACCGATAAAAATTCGCCCGTTAGAGATAATCCCGGCGCCCGTACCGCGGTGGACGCGCACCAGAATGGAGTCTTCGCAATCCTGGCTTGCACCGAAGTAGTGCTCCGCCAGCGCCAGACTACGAATATCGTGACCGACGAAGCAGGTGACGCGAAACTGTTTTTCCAGCGCGTCGACCAGTCCCCAGTTTTCTACCTGGATGTGTGGCATGTAGTGAATCATGCCGCTTTCCGGATCGACCAGACCCGGCAGGATCACCGAAATGGCAATCAACTCGCGGATTTTGCGTTGGTTACCGTCAATAAAAGAGGTAATGGCCTTGAGTAACGCATGTTCCAGCGTTTCCTGGGTGCGCTCGGGCAGTGGATAGTGTTCTTCTGCTACCACTTTGCTGCTGAGATCAAACAGGGTGATGGTCGCGTCATGGCGACCAAGGCGCACGCCAATGGCATGAAAACTGCGGGTTTCGGTGACGATAGAGATGGCGCGGCGGCCCCCGGTGGAGGCCTGCTGATCAACTTCTTTGATCAGTCCGCGTTCAATCAGTTGACGCGTAATTTTGGTTACGCTGGCGGGGGCAAGCTGGCTTTGCTCGGCAATCTGGATGCGCGAGATTGGCCCATGCTGGTCAATCAGGCGATAAACGGCCGCGCTGTTAAGCTGTTTTACGAGATCAACATTACCTATTTGAGCTTGTCCGCCTGGTGTCATACTTTCTCTTACTCAGTAACGACCTCGTTACCATTAACGATGGTCTTGATGATTTTAAAGTCGTGTGTGAAAGCGGTCAGGTTCGCCACTTTACCCGCTGCGATGCTGCCGAGGTGTTTCTCAACACCGATGGCGCGCGCAGGGTAGAGGGTCGCCATGCGCAGCACTTCGTCGAGCGCAATGCCGCAATGTTCAACCAGGTTACGCACGCCTTCGATCATGGTTAATGATGAACCGCTTAGCGTCCCATTCTCATCCACACAGAGTCCATTGCGGTAGTATATTGTTTTACCAGCAAAAATGAACTGTTCAATATTTGCCCCTGCTGGTGCAGTTGCATCCGTCACCAGGCACAGTTTGTCGCCTTTCAGTCGTTTGGCGTTGCGGATGTTGGCAAAATCAACGTGCAGGCCATCGGCTATCACGCCGCAATAAATGTCGGCTTCATCCAGGATTGCGCCTGCCAGACCCGGTTCGCGCCCGGTAATATAGGGCATAGCATTGAACAGGTGCGTGGCAAAAGTGATGCCAGCACGGAACCCGGCTTTCGCTTCTTTCAGCGTGGCGTTTGAGTGACCCGCAGAGACCACAATCCCGGCATTTGCCAGCTTGCTGATGACTTCGGCAGGGACCATTTCCGGTGCCAGCGTAACTTTAGTGATAACATCGGCATTATCGCACAGGAAATCGACCAGCGCAGCGTCAGGTTGACGGACAAAACTCGGATTGTGCGTCCCTTTTTTCACCAGGTTCAGCCAGGGACCTTCCAGGTGCAGACCCAGCGCCTGATTCGGATGTTTCGCCAGATATTCACGCATCACGCGAACACCTTGCTTCATGAGATCGTCGCTGGTGGTAATCAACGTAGGCAGGTAGTTGGTGCAGCCCGATTTCTCGTTGGCCTTCTGCATGATCTCCAGCGTTTCAACGGTGACGGCTTCTGCCGTATCGTTAAACTGTACGCCGCCACAGCCGTTAAGCTGGACATCGATAAAGCCGGGGGAAAGAATGGCCCCGCTTACTGAACGTTGTTCGATCTCTGGCGGCAGTGCTGCCACAGGGCAAACGCGGTCAATCAGGCCATTGGCGACAACAATCGCATGGTCATCAAGAATTTCGTGGCCGGTAAAGATCCGGCCCTGGGTTAAAGCATACATTCCGACCCCCGATTTCAAAAAAATGCCGCCCTGAACGCGATGGCAGGGCGGAGACTACATTACAGACCTTTGATATTTTCAGCTTCTAATTCGTTGAAATACTTCAGCGTCTTAACCTTCAGCTCCATCGTGGATGGCTCATCGCACACCACAACCGCTTTTGGATGCAGTTGCAGACAGCTGATGGTCCACATGTGGTTCACGTTGCCTTCAACCGCGGCCTGCAATGCCTGCGCTTTCTGCGAACCCAGCACCAGAATCATCACTTCTTCGGCATCCAGCAGGGTGCCCACACCAACGGTCAGCGCGTACTTTGGAACCTGATCGACATCACCGTCAAAGAAACGGGAGTTTGCCACACGGGTGTCATGCGTCAGGGTTTTGATACGGGTACGAGACGCCAGAGAGGAAGCGGGTTCGTTAAACGCGATATGACCGTCATTACCGACGCCGCCCATAAACAGATGGATTTTACCGTAGGAACGAATTTTTTCTTCATACTGGCGGCATTCAGCGTCGATATCCGGCGCGTTGCCGTTGAGCAGGTTGATGTTTTCTGCTGGAATATCAACGTGGTCAAAGAAATTACGATGCATAAAGCTGTAGTAGCTTTCCGGATGTTCTTTTGGCAGACCGACATATTCGTCCATGTTGAACGTCACGACGTGTTTGAAGCTAACCTGGCCCGCTTTGTGCATTTCGACTAAGGCTTTATACGCTGTCAGCGGAGTGCCGCCTGTCGGCAGACCCAGCACAAACGGACGATCGGCTGTCGGTTTGAACGCATTAATGCGATTAACGATATGGCGTGCCGCCCATTTGCCGACCTGTTCAGCGGAAGTCAGGGGAATCAGTCTCATTCTTCACCTCAGAAAGTAAATGTAAGCCGTTGACGGATTGCGCGTCGGTGCATGGTAAAGCGTAACCTGGCATGCATCAGTTGGGTCAATCTGTCTTGATTTTTTGAATGATAAAATAAGTTTTCTCACATAGCCAGTAAAAGGGAGTGAATATAACGATATTTGGTGACTAAACTCACAAAAAACACGCTTTTAATTTGCGATACGAATTAAATTTTTACACACTCAGAATGCCAGTAAAGCAACAAAAGTATTTCAATAAGTTAGTGACAAAATAAAAACACAGCTTAAAGCGAGCCTTAACGGGGTCTCAAAGGGGGAAGAAAGTGAGTATTCTAGGTTATCTGCAAAAGGTCGGCCGTGCGCTAATGGTGCCGGTCGCCACGCTGCCTGCGGCGGCAATATTGATGGGGGTCGGCTATTGGATCGACCCGGTAGGTTGGGGTGGAGATAACGCGCTTGCGGCATTCTTCATTAAGTCCGGTTCCGCCATTATCGATAACATGTCCGTGCTGTTTGCTATCGGTGTGGCTTACGGTATGTCCAAAGATAAAGACGGTGCTGCGGCGCTGACCGGTTTTGTGGGTTTCCTGGTGTTGACCACGCTCTGTTCTCCGGCGGCGGTCTCCATGATTCAGAAGATCCCTGCCGATCAGGTTCCTGCCGCTTTCGGTAAGATCAGTAACCAGTTCGTGGGTATTCTTGTCGGTATTATCTCTGCTGAGCTGTACAACCGTTTTAGCAGCGTCGAACTGCCAAAAGCGCTGTCCTTCTTCAGCGGGCGCCGTCTGGTGCCGATCCTCACCTCATTTGTGATGATCATCGTGGCGTTCATCATGATGTATATCTGGCCAATGATTTTTGATGGTCTGGTTAACTTCGGTGAACACATCCAGAAGCTGGGCTCCGCAGGTGCGGGGATCTACGCCTTCTTCAACCGCTTGCTGATTCCGGTGGGGCTGCACCACGCGCTGAACTCCGTATTCTGGTTTGACGTGGCGGGTATCAACGACATTCCTAACTTCCTCGGCGGCGCCCAGTCTATTGAAGCGGGTAAAGCGGTTGTCGGGATTACCGGTCGTTATCAGGCGGGCTTCTTCCCGATCATGATGTTTGGTCTGCCGGGTGCGGCGCTGGCTATTTACCACTGCGCGCGCCCTGAGAATAAAGCGAAAGTGCTGGGTATTATGATGGCCGGTGCGTTTGCGGCATTCTTTACCGGCATCACTGAACCGCTGGAATTCTCCTTCATGTTCGTTGCGCCGGTGCTGTATGTGATTCACGCCGTCCTGACCGGTATCTCCGTTTTCATCGCGGCGAGCATGCATTGGATTGCTGGCTTCGGCTTCAGCGCAGGTCTGGTGGATATGGTGCTTTCTTCCCGTAACCCGCTGGCGACCCAGTGGTGGATGCTGATCCCACAGGGTCTGGTGTTCTTTGCCATCTACTATGTGGTGTTCCGTTTCGTTATCACCAAATTCAACCTGATGACGCCGGGTCGCGAACTGGCTGTGGCTGGCAGCGAAGCGGATGGTCAGGACCTCAATGTAAGCAGCGATAAAGAGCAGGACGTTTCTGCCCTGGCGCGTCAGTACATCGCCGCCATCGGTGGTTCTGATAACCTCACCGGTATTGACGCCTGCATCACCCGTCTGCGTCTGAGCGTAAAAGACTCGTCGCTGGTGAATGAAGGCCTGGCGAAACGTCTGGGTGCCTCTGGTGTCATTCGTCTGAACAAAACAAGCGTGCAGATTATCGTCGGTTTCGTGGCTGAGAAAATCGCCAACGCGATGAAAACAACCGGTCCGGTTGCGGCGGCTGAAGCCTCTGCAGCGCCTGTTGCCCAGGCGACGGCAAAACCGCAGGCTGTACCGAATGCGGTGACCATTGCCGAACTGGTTTCTCCGGTAACGGGTGATGTCGTTGCGCTGGAGCAGGTGCCTGACGAAGCGTTTGCCAGCAAAGCGGTGGGTGATGGCGTTGCGGTAAAACCAACGGATAAAACTGTGGTTTCTCCGGCTGCGGGCACCATCGTGAAAATCTTCAACACTAATCATGCGTTCTGCCTGGAAACTGAGAAGGGCGCGGAGATCGTAGTCCATATGGGTATCGATACCGTTGCGCTGAACGGCCAGGGCTTCACGCGTCTGGTGGAAGAGGGCGCAGAAGTGGTAGCCGGTCAGCCGATTCTGGAAATGGATCTGGATTACCTGAACGCGAATGCGCGCTCCATGATAAGTCCAGTGGTGTGCAGTAATATCGACGATTTCAGCGGCCTGGAGATTAAAGCCGACGGGCACGTGGTTGCCGGTCAAACGCCTCTGTATGAGATCAAAGGGTAGTTTGGATAAGGCATAAGACGCCATCCGGCAACCTGAAGCGGCGGGGGAAAACCTCCGCCGCTTTTTTTTGCAGCAAATTCCCTCCTATTTTTCTTCAACGCCACTTTTTCAGTAACTAAAGGTTGTCAGTCAGTCCGGCTTATAAGATCATATGCCGTTATACGTTGTTTACGCTTTGAGGAATCCACGATGAGTGAGGCTGAAGCCCGCCCGAGTAATTTTATTCGTCAGATCATCGATGAAGATCTGGCCAGTGGTAAGCACACCACAGTCCATACCCGTTTTCCGCCGGAGCCAAATGGCTATCTGCACATTGGCCACGCGAAATCCATCTGCCTGAACTTTGGTATTGCGCAAGACTACCAGGGCCAGTGCAACCTGCGTTTCGATGACACCAACCCGGTAAAAGAAGATATCGAGTACGTTGATTCGATCAAAAACGACGTTGAGTGGTTAGGTTTTCACTGGGCTGGCGACGTTCGCTACTCCTCAGATTACTTTGATCAACTGCACGCCTATGCGGTTGAACTGATCAACAAAGGTCTGGCGTATGTCGATGAACTGACGCCGGAACAGATCCGCGAATACCGTGGTACGCTGACGCAGCCAGGCAAAAACAGTCCATTCCGCGATCGCAGCGTTGAGGAAAACCTCGCACTGTTTGAAAAAATGCGTACCGGTGGCTTCGAAGAAGGTAAAGCCTGCCTGCGTGCGAAGATCGACATGGCGTCGCCATTTATCGTGATGCGCGATCCGGTTCTGTACCGTATTAAGTTTGCCGAGCACCATCAGACCGGCAACAAGTGGTGCATCTACCCGATGTACGACTTCACCCACTGCATCAGCGATGCGCTGGAAGGCATCACCCACTCTCTGTGTACGCTGGAGTTCCAGGACAACCGTCGTCTGTACGACTGGGTGCTGGATAACATCTCCATTCCGGTTCATCCGCGCCAGTATGAATTCTCGCGTCTGAACCTGGAATACACCGTTATGTCCAAGCGTAAGCTGAACCTGCTGGTGATGGACAAACACGTTGAAGGCTGGGACGATCCGCGCATGCCGACCATCTCCGGTTTACGTCGTCGTGGCTATACCGCCGCAGCGATCCGTGAGTTCTGCAAACGCATTGGCGTGACAAAGCAGGACAACACTATTGAGATGGCATCACTGGAATCCTGCATTCGTGAAGATCTGAACGAAAACGCGCCGCGTGCGATGGCGGTTATCGATCCGGTTAAACTGGTTATCGAAAACTACCCGCAAGGTGAAAGTGAAATGGTCACCATGCCTAACCATCCGAACAAACCGGAAATGGGGACGCGTGAAGTGCCTTTCAGCGGTGAGATCTGGATCGATCGCGCTGACTTTCGCGAAGAAGCCAACAAGCAGTACAAGCGTCTGGTGATGGGTAAGGAAGTGCGTCTGCGTAACGCCTATGTGGTGAAAGCAGAACGTGTGGAAAAAGATGCCGAAGGCACTATTACCACCATCTTCTGTACCTATGATGCGGATACCCTGAGCAAAGATCCGGCGGATGGTCGCAAAGTAAAAGGCGTGATCCACTGGGTGAGCGCTGCGCACGCGCTGCCGGTTGAAATTCGTCTCTACGATCGTCTGTTCAGCGTACCAAACCCAGGCGCGGCGGAAGATTTCCTGTCCGTCATGAACCCGGAATCACTGGTGATCAAACAGGGTTTTGCTGAGCCGTCGCTGAAAGATGCGGTCGCCGGTAAAGCATTCCAGTTCGAGCGCGAAGGTTATTTCTGTCTGGACAGCCGTTATGCCACCGCAGAAAAACCGGTGTTTAACCGCACCGTCGGCCTGCGTGACACCTGGGCGAAGGTCGGCGAATAATCTGTTGCTGCACTCCCTTCAAACGCCGCACTCTGCGGCGTTTTTTTTCGACGAGTATTCTCACTTTGCGAAGCGAATTAATTCCCATTCAGAAATAAAGTCATTAACAAACGCGAGTTTCGGCTAACTTACGTAATAAACTGACAATAATATGAAACCGCTTTCATCCTTCTGGAAAACAAAGGAATTTCTAGCCCCTGTGCCATTTTTTTGATTAATGAATGAAATGTAACAGGAAGCAATGAAATATGTGCGGTTGCTCATACTCTTACATTCTCGTTACAGAAAGGTATTGATAATTCGCGTCGCGAAAAATAGTCTATCACTGTAGTCAGTGAGGTTTTTCTCGGTACTACTTTTACATTTTTATTTTTTCGCTGTTTTGCCTTTGGCAACAGCAATTTATACGTCAAAGAGGATTAACATATGCGTACGTTTAGTGGCAAACGTAGTGCGCTGGCGTTGGCTATCGCCAGTATCACAGCACTGTCGGGTCTGGTCGTTGTTCCGCAGGCACAGGCCGAAGGCTTTATCGATGATTCCACCCTGACGGGCGGCATTTATTACTGGCAGCGTGAGCGCGACCGTAAAGATGTCACCGACGGAGATAAATATAAAACCAACCTTTCTCACGCGACCTGGAACGCCAACCTGGATTTCCAGTCTGGCTATGCAGCAGATATGTTCGGTCTCGATGTGGCGGCATTTACCGCAATTGAAATGGCGGAAAACGGCGACAGCGGCCATCCAAACGAAATCGCTTTTTCGAAAAAGAACAAAGGCTATGATGAAGACTATTCCGGCGATAAGAGCGGAATCAGTCTGTATAAGGCCGCCGCGAAATTCAAATATGGTCCAGCCTGGGCACGTGCCGGTTATATTCAGCCTACCGGTCAGACGCTGTTAGCACCGCACTGGAGTTTTATGCCAGGGACCTATCAGGGGGCTGAAGCGGGTGCTAACTTTGACTACGGCGATGCGGGCGCGCTGAGCTTCTCCTATATGTGGGCCAATGAATATAAAGCGCCGTGGCACACTGAAGTCGATAAATTCTACCAGGGCGATAAGAAAACCAAAGTCGATTATCTCCACTCTGTCGGCGCAAAATATGATTTCAAAAATGACCTGGTGCTGGAAGCCGCATTTGGTCAGTCTGAAGGTTATGTCGATCAGTACTTTGCGAAAGCCAGCTACAAGTTTGATTTAGGCGGGAACCCATTCTCCACCAGCTATCAGTTCTACGGTGCGCGTGACAAAGTTGATGACCGTAGCGCCAGCGATATCTATGACGGAACCGCCTGGCTGCAGGCGTTAACCTTCGGCTACAAAGTGGCGGAAGTGGTTGACCTGCGTCTGGAAGGAACCTGGGTGAAGGCTGAAGGTCAACAGGGGTTCTTCCTGCAACGTATGACGCCGACCTATGCGTCATCCAATGGTCGTCTGGATATCTGGTGGGATAACCGTTCAGACTTCAACGCCAACGGCGAAAAAGCAGTCTTCTTTGGTGCGATGTATGACCTGAAGAACTGGAACCTGCCTGGCTGGGCTGTCGGGGCTTCTTATGTGTATGCCTGGGACGCGAAACCGTCTACCTGGCAGAGCAGCCCGGACGCCTACTATGACAAAAACCGTACCATCGAAGAATCTTCGTACAGCCTGGATGCGGTCTACACCCTGCAGGACGGTCGTGCGAAAGGCACCATGTTTAAACTGCACTTCACCGAGTATGACAACCACTCCAACATCCCGAGCTGGGGCGGTGGTTACGGCAACATCTTCCAGGATGAGCGTGACGTGAAGTTCATCGTGATCGCGCCATTCACCATCTTCTAATGCCACCAGCGGCAGGCCTTGGGCCTGCCGTCTCGTTGAGGACTGTGCTATGAAAAAACTGTTACTCATTGCCGTAATGGCCTCGGGACTGGTGGCCTGTGCGCCGTCAACGGCCCCGAAAGAAGACAGCCGGTTGAAAGAGGCGTACAGCGCCTGTATCAATACGGCTCAGGGATCGCCAGAGAAAATCGAAGCCTGCCAGAGCGTGCTGGATGTGCTGAAAAAAGAAAAACAGCATCAGCAGTTTGCGAATCAGGAAAGTGTCCGCGTGCTGGATTATCAGCAATGCATTCAGGCGACCCGCACCGGTAACGACCAGGCTGTGAAAGCCGATTGTGACAAGATCTGGCAGGAAATTCGCAGCAACAATACGGCGAAGTAAGCGTCAGAGACAACATAAGGCGGGCGGAGAGTGTTCTCCGCCCGTTTGCGTTTCAGAGCTTATTCTCTGCAGTCTGATAACTGCGGCTAAGACGCGCAAACAGCATTGCCGTCGCGGCGAGCCCGCACAGCGCGGCGCACATCAGCCACCATCCTGGCGAACTTTTATCACCGGTCAACTGGACCAGCGCCGTGGAAATGGCAGGCGTCAGGCCGCCGAAAATGGCTGTTGCAAGACTAAAGGCCAGTGAAAAACCCACGGTTCGGACATAAACCGGCATCACCTCTGTCAGGGCCGCCACCATCGCACCGTTATACATCCCGAAAAAGAACGAGAACCAGAGCAGTACCAGCGTCATGCGGGTAAAGTCCGGCGCGGCGGTGAGCCAGTTCATCACCGGCCAGGTGGTGATGAGCGCCAGCACGGTGATGCCCATCAGCACCGGACGACGCCCGATCCGGTCAGAGATAGCGCCGCCAATCGGCAGCCAGATGAAGTTAGAAATCCCTACCAGCATGGTGACTACCAGGCTGTCACGCGCACTCAGGTTCAGCACCGCTCTCCCATAGGTGGGGGTATAGACGGTAATAAAATAAAAGGTCGTAGTCGTCATCGCCACCAGCAGAGTACCCGCGGTGATAATGCGCCAGTTTTTTGCAATGGTGGCAAAAATTTCCCGCGTGTCGGGGCGATGCTTACGTTGTAAAAAAGCGTCGGTTTCCTGCAATGAACGGCGAAGAACAAAGATCAACGGAATAATCATACAGCCAATAAAAAACGGGATCCGCCAGCCCCATTCGGAGATTTCATCGTGACCCAGCGTCGCATTCAGACCGTAGCCGATCAGTGCGGCGACCACGATAGCCACCTGCTGACTGGCCGATTGCCAACTGGTGTAAAAGCCTTTATTGCCGGGTGTGGCGATTTCAGAAAGATAGACCGAAACGCCGCCCAGTTCGACGCCAGCAGAAAAACCCTGCAGCAAGCGCCCCAGCAGAACCAGCACCGGGGCAAGCAAACCGATAGTCTGGTAACCGGGGACGAGGGCGATAAGCAAGGTGCCGCAACCCATAATGGCCAGGGTAACCATCAGCCCTTTTCGTCGTCCAATCCTGTCGATATACGCGCCCAACACCACGGCCCCGATAGGGCGCATTAAAAAGCCGGAGCCAAACACGGCGAAGGTGAGCATTAACGCAGCGAACTCGCTTTCTGCCGGGAAAAATGTTTTTGCAATATAGGTAGCGTAAAAACCAAACAGAAAAAAGTCGAACTGCTCAAGAAAATTTCCGCTGGTCACACGCAGTATTGCGCCGAACGTACCGGCGCGCGATGTTGTTTGGGTCATTGAGGTTTGCTCCACTGTCTTATCATAATATTTATAGAGGTAAGAGTTTGCGGTCAGTCGCCTGCGACCCCCGCCTGTTTTCCGCGACGCTTCTCAATTGCCCACTTGAGTAAGGAGGCGCAGCGGTAGAATCCGTGGGCAAATTTTCCGTACGGAATGGTCAAAAAAAGTGCCATGACCACGCCAAGATGGATGGCAAGCAGGATCCCCATCCATGAGGTATCTCTTCCCGCCAGCAAGCCTAAACCGGTCAGACTCGTCAGCAGCAACAGCAAAATAAAACCGCGATCCATGGGTTTTTGTCGCGCATCGCCATGCAGCGGCGAGCGCTTCAGGTTTAGCCACAGCAACCCAGCCGGGCCGATCGTCAGCCCAATCCCGCCCAGGGTGCCGAGCATCACCGGAACGCTAAAGAACGGATAGGGCGCTTCCCATCCGGCAAGATAGTGATAGCCCGTCGCCACAACGGTGGCGGCGAAACAGAGCATAAATCCGTAAAAAGTGAGGTGGTGGAAACGACGACGCATCAATGTGAAAGCATCGTCAGCGTCGTTGCAGCCTTTGCCATGTCCGCCATCGAGGTATTTCAGCGTTAGCGCATTGTGCGACGCTTCGGCAATTTCCGCCGGACGCGGCCCGACGGGAGAAATCTCGCGCCAGAAGCGGATAACCCCTGCCATCAGTAACCCGATAGCCAGTATGAAAACCGAGCCAAACATCCAGGCCAGCAGGTTGTGCGGGAAAATCTGGTAGAAATCACCGGCCAGCGGCGGGTGGAGCAGCGATCCCTTTAGCCCCATCGCGAGAAGTAAAAAGAGGATCAGACTAAAGACCAGCGCCAGCGTCACGGTGATGCCCGCCCGGCGATACAACGCGCCGAAAGCTGCAGGCAGCGCATAGTGTTGGTAGGTTTCCAGACGCACTTGCGCCATCGCTTTTGGCACGTTGATGGCAAATTCATGCGGCGGCGCATACTGGCAGGCATGCAGACAAGCGCCACAGTTGTGACACAGGTTGGCCAGATAATTAATGTCCGCTTTGCCGAATTCCAGCCGTTGCGTCATCGCCGGAAACACGGCGCAAAATCCTTCGCAGTAGCGGCAGGCGTTACATACCTGCATCACCCGCTCGACTTCAGCCTCTGGCTCGGTGAGAATTTTGGCCTCGATAATCAGTTTTTCAAGCTGCTTCATGACGCGCCTCCTTACGTGCTGCCTGCGCGGCTTCTTTTCCTGCGATGCGACCAAAGGTGGTGCCGATGGACATGCCGACACCGGCGGTATAGCCCTTGCCCAGCACATTACCCGCCATCATTTCGCCGGCAACGAACAGGTTCCGGCTGGGGACGCCAGCGAAGTGGACCGCGGCGTGTTCATTCACTTTCAGCCCCAGATAGGTAAAGGTGATCCCTGGGCGCAGGGCGTAACCGTAGTAGGGGGGCGTGTCGACAGGTCGCGCCCAGTGGGTTTTCGGTGGCGTTAGTCCCTGTGTGGCGCAGTTGTCCAGCGTGGTGTGATCAAACTGGCCTGGCTGACAGGCCTGGTTGTAGCGCTCCACGGTATGGGTAAAGCGCTCAGGATCCAGCCCTAGCTGGCAAGCCAGTTCCCCCAATGTGTTGGCTTGCGCACCGGGGAATACTGGTGGCATAAAGTGACCGATTGCTTTGCTGTCGATAATGGAGTAGCCAATCTGACCGGGCTGGTGGGCAACCAGTCGGCCCCAGATGGCATAGCGCTTGGGCCAGAAATCTTCGCCCTCATCGTAAAAGCGTTCCGCATCCCGATTGACCACCACGCCAAGTGACACACAGTCCACGCGGGTGCAAATGCCACCGTCATACAGCGGGGCGCGGGCATCAATGGCGACACAATGTGACTGAGAGGGATCGCCAATGACGTCGGCTCCGGCCTCGATCATAAATTTGAGCAGAACGCCCTGATTAAAGCGGGTGCCGCGAATAAGGAAGTTATCGGCCGGCCATTCGCCGCGGGCATTTTCTCCCCAGGCCTCGCGCAGCCATTCGCGATTAGATTCAAATCCGCCGGCGGCCAGGACGCAGGCGCGGGCTTCAATGCGTTCGTTCCCGGCGAGGGCAGCGACAAACTCACCGTTGCGCAGTTCGAGGGCCTGAACCGGCGTGTTGTAGCGAATCTGTACCCCCAGCTTTTCTGCGCTACGATAATAGGCGTTCACCAGCGCTTTCCCGCCGCCCATGAAAAAGGCGTTGGTTCGCGCCACGTGCAGCGCGCCCGAAAGCGGAGGCTGAAAATTAACACCGTGCTGACGCATCCAGTCGCGACATTGCGAAGAGGTACGGATCACCAGACGCGCCAGCGCTTCATTAGTATTACCTTCGGTGACACGCCAGAGATCCTGCCAGAACTCCTCTTCGGGATAACTCTCGACCAGCACATCCTGAGGCGCATCGTGCATGCAGCGTAAATTGCGCGTGTGTTGAGAATTTCCACCGCGCCATTCTCTGGGCGCAGCTTCTAGCAACAACACCGAGGCTCCTGCCTCGCGGGCGGTTAAGGCGGCACATAACGCGGCATTACCGCCGCCGATCACCAGTACATCAACCATCGTAGACTCCATTACCATTTAACTATTTGTTAAATTTGTAATTAAAATGTATACGCACAGGTTGTACGGCCGCTATGGCGGGAAGCTAAAGAGCTGTTTAGTGAGTGTAAAGGGTTGCGCCCGGCCAACTACCGGTTTCCACCAGTTCACGCATCACTTTTGTGAGGATCACGCGGGCTGCAAGACCGGCGGGGGTGAGTTCATCGTCAGACAGGCTGACCAGAAAATTAGGGCGGCTGAGTATAGGATTGTGAACGCCGATCACTCTTAGCGCTTCCCTCTCAAGATGTGAAATGGCCGCTCCGGGTTGCAGCGTGGCGCCGAGTCCGCTGCGAACGGCGCGCATCAGTAACGTCAGACCGTCAATTTCCGTGGCGATATTCACCTTCAGTCCGTGTTCCTGACAGATGCCTTCCAGTCTGCCACGCAGTCCGTGGCCCTGGCTTGGCATGATCAGGGGAATATTCGCCAGTTGAGCAGGGGTTATGGTGTCATCCGTAATATCCGCCAGCAGGTCGTACGTGCCAATCAGAAACAGCCGCTCTTCGAGGATCGGTCTGGCGCTCCAGCGCAGGATCTTCTTTTCCTGAAACACGACCGCCAGATCAATCTGACGGGTGTTGATCATTCTTTCCAGATTGCCGGAGAGGCTTTCCACCACGTGCAAACGCACGTCGGCATAGTGTTTCCGCATCGCGTCAATAAACGGCATTCCGAGGATGGAAGCGGTGCTGGGCGCCATGCCAACGCTGACGTGTCCGGATAACCGCGCTTCGCGAGCCGCCAGGATCGCATCATCGGCGTGACGCAGCGCCAGTTGCGCCTGTGAATAAAAGGCCAGACCGGCGTTAGTGGGGGTCACACCACGTGAGGTTCGCTGCAACAGGCGGATCGCAAGCTCGTTTTCCAGCCGCGTCATCTGCTGACTGAGCGCAGAGACGCCGATGTCGAGATCGAGCGCCGCGCTGCCCATACTGCCGGTTTCCACAATGCGGACAAAATAACGTAGCTGGCGAAGTTCCATTTCGATTCTCCGGGTGAGGCAGGGTGATATTTTACATTAAAGCAACATGCTGGCGGAGGAAAGTGCTGAATGGGGAATAGCAGGCATAAAAAAAGCCAACCGGCAGGTTGGCTTTTCAGAATAATGCAGATTATTTCGCGTCATGCGCGTGTTCGTTTTCGCGGCAATCGCCTTCAGCGCAGTGACCGTAAAGGTAGAGGCTATGGTTCGTCAGACGAATGCCATGCTTTGACGCAATCTCACGCTGGCGCGCTTCAATAGACTCATCACTGAATTCGATCACTTTGCCGCAATCAAGGCAAATCAGGTGATCGTGATGATGCTGCTGGGTCAGCTCAAAAACGGATTTGCCGCCTTCAAAATTGTGGCGGGTTACGATACCGGCGTCATCAAACTGGTTCAGCACGCGATATACGGTCGCCAGACCAATTTCTTCACCCATGTCGATCAGTCGTTTGTATAAATCTTCCGCACTGACGTGATGGTTATCCGGTCCCTGAAGAACTTCCAGAATCTTTAAACGAGGAAGCGTTACTTTCAGGCCAGCCTTCTTTAATGCGGTATTGTTGTCAGTCATGCGGAATCTGTCCTGTTGCTAAACGATTCACTTCATACAAGAAGTGACAGAAATTGCACTCGGGATAATGCGTTTCATTATAGGACTGCCGTGTCTAAATGAAAACTGCAAGCCTCTGGCAAATGTTAATAAATAGTCGGTATTGCCTGGAAATGAGAGCGCCACCGAAAAACTCCCGCACATTGTACAGGGATGGGCAAGAAAGTTACAAATTTGTAGCAATTATTTTGATTGGTTCTGACTATTGATGCGGCGCAAACATTGTCTGCGCCGCAAAACATCAGGCGTTAATGATGTCGTCGAGGTGCAGTTCTTCGGAAATCTGCTTCACCCATTTTTCTACGCGCTCAGCGGTCAGTTCCGGCTGACGGTCTTCGTCAATCGCCAGACCGACAAAATGATCGTCATCTGCCAGGCCTTTGGAGGCTTCAAAATGATAGCCGGCGGTCGGCCAGTGGCCCACGATGGTGGCACCGCGTGGTTCAATGATATCGCGGATCGTGCCTAACGCGTCGCAGAAGTATTCTGCGTAATCTTCCTGATCGCCACAGCCAAACAGCGCAACCAGTTTGCCGTTAAAATCAATGTCTTCGAGAGTCGGGAAGAAGTCATCCCAGTCACACTGCGCTTCACCGTAGTACCAGGTTGGGATGCCGAGCAGCAGAATGTCATAACCTTCGAGATCTTCCTTGCTGCTTTTTGCAATGTCATGCACATCGGCAACGTCTTTACCAAGCTGTTTTTGAATCATTTTTGCGATATTTTCGGTATTCCCGGTGTCGCTGCCGAAAAAGATGCCAGTGATTGCCATGAGTAAAGTAACCTCTTGAAACTTATTGAAATGGTGGGGGCGAATTGCCCGCAGATAAGGGCAATCATAGCAGAACAGTCAGGTATGCGGAAATAGCAAACGCATACAAGTGCACTCCGTGCTACACGAAAGTGGGAGAAGGGGGGATTTCAGGCGAGATCCTGACCGCGCAGCGCTGCCAGTTGGGCCATCAATATCTCTTCTATCAGTTCACTACGGCTCATCTCACGGGATTCCGCCAACTCATTCAGCGCGTCGACAGCTTCCGCGTTGAGTTTGAGTTCGACACGCTTAAGGCCGCGAACTTTGTCGCGTTTGAGTTGATTACGCTTGTTAATGCGCAGCTGTTCATCGCGCGAAAGCGGATTGGTTTTCGGTCGTCCCGGGCGACGCTCGTGCGCGAACAGATCTAGTGTCGTACGGTCCGTTTGTTCTTTGGCCATGATTTTGGTGACTTCGGGGAAACAATCAGCCAGGCCTCTGCCCGGCTGGATAGCGCGCCATCATACATCAGCGAATGAGGCGCGCCAACGTTCACACGCGTAATCGCGCACGGACGCTGAGTTTTTAATCAGTTAGCCGTTTCATTAAGATAACGACGGATGGCGCGCAGCACCGCCTCCGGTTTTTCGGCATGCACCCAGTGACCAGCCCCGGCAATCACATGCGCGCGTGCTTGTGGGAACTGTGCCAGTAATTCATTGCGGTACGCCTCGGTGACGTAAGGGGAGTTGCCGCCGGGGATAAACAGCGCCGGGTGATCCCAGGCGGGAATCGTCTCCCAACCGACAATATGCGGATATTGCTCCCACAATACCGGTACGTTGAAGCGCCACTCGCCGTCAACATACGATTTCAGCAAAAATTGAATCACGCCTTCTTCATTAAGATGTTCGCGCATGACCGCGGCCGCCTGCTGGCGGGTTTTTGCCTCTGATGCCGTCACCGCGTTGATGGCGGCGAAAATTTCGTCGTGGCGGCGGACGTGGTAATCCACCGGGGCGATATCAATGGCCACTAAACGATCGATGCGTTCCGGGGCCAGCGCGCTGAGCGCCATCACCGCTTTCCCCCCCATCGAGTGACCAATAAAGGTGGCTTTTTCTATTTGTTGCGCATCCAGCGTGTCCAGCAGATCCTGCGCCATTGCCGGGTAGTTCATCACCGGGTCGCGAGGAGAGAGACCGTGGTTACGCATATCGACCTGAATGATGTCATGGTCGCTCACCAGATCGCGTGCCAGTACGCCCAGATTGTCCAGGCTGCCAAACAGACCATGAACCAGTACGATGGGAGAATTATTGTGCAGGTTTTGTGCGGATTGCGCTCGGATATTCAATTTCATGGCAAAGTTCTTTTTTTCGCTCTGTCGGGTTAGGGTATTATGTTGACCATTCTGCCACTGGGCTGCAACCACTTCGGTTTTCTCCGAGTTTTTTGTTCAGCCAGGTTTGACGCTATTCGCCGTTGGGATTTGCTCCTATACTCCCAACGATTTGTATTTCAGATCAGATAAGACACCGCACTGGATTAAGATGAAAACGATTGAAGTTGATGATGAACTCTATAGCTATATTGCCAGCCACACGAAGCATATCGGCGAGAGCGCATCCGAGATTTTACGGCGGATGTTGAAGTTTTCCGCCACATCACAGCCCGTCACGCCAGTGACAAAAGAGGTTCGCGCCGCACAGCCGGTCGTTGCCGAGGCGAAACCCGTCAATCTTGTCAAAGATAAAGTGCGCGCAGTACGTGAACTGCTTCTGTCCGATGAATATGCGGAGCAGAAGAAAGCCGTTAACCGCTTTATGCTGGTGCTGACTACACTTTATACACTGGATCAACACGCGTTTGCTGAGGCGACGGAATCGTTGCATGGCCGTACGCGTGTCTATTTCGCGCCTGATGAACAGACGCTGCTGAAAAACGGTAATCAGACCAAACCAAAACACGTGCCAGGCACGCCGTATTGGGTGATTACCAACACTAACACTGGCCGTAAATGCAGCATGATCGAACACATCATGCAGTCAATGCAATTCCCGGCGGAATTGATTGAAAAGGTTTGCGGAACAATTTAATCCATGCAGAAAAGGACCAGGCAATGGCAATCCACGACCGTGCAGGCAAGCCTGCACAACAGAGTGATTTGATTAACGTCGCGCAACTGACGTCACAATACTATGTACTGAAACCCGCAAAAGGAAATGCGGAACACGCGGTAAAGTTCGGTACCTCCGGACACCGCGGCAGTGCAGGCCGTCATAGCTTCAACGAACCCCATATTCTGGCGATTGCGCAGGCTATCGCGGAAGAACGAGCAAAAAACGGCGTCACCGGTCCGTGCTATGTAGGTAAAGACACCCATGCACTGTCTGAACCGGCGTTTATCTCCGTGCTGGAAGTGCTTGCCGCGAACGGCGTCGACGTGATTGTTCAGGAGAACAACGGTTTTACCCCGACGCCTGCCGTATCTAATGCCATTCTGGTCCACAACAAAAAAGGCGGTCCGCTGGCTGACGGTATTGTGATTACCCCGTCCCACAACCCGCCGGAAGATGGTGGCATTAAATACAACCCGCCTAACGGTGGCCCGGCAGATACCAACGTCACGAAAGTGGTGGAAGACCGCGCCAATGCGCTGTTGGCTGATGACCTGAAAGGTGTGAAGCGTATTTCTCTGGATGCCGCGCTGGCGTCCGGTCATGTCAAAGAGCAGGACCTGGTGCAGCCGTTCGTTGAAGGGCTGGCGGACATTGTCGATATGGCGGCGATCCAGAAAGCGGGCCTGACATTGGGCGTGGATCCGCTGGGCGGTTCCGGTATTGAATACTGGAAGCGTATCGCTGAGCATTACAAACTGAACCTGACTATTGTAAACGATCAGGTGGATCAGACCTTCCGCTTTATGCATCTCGATAAAGATGGCGCGATCCGTATGGACTGCTCATCTGAATGTGCTATGGCCGGTTTGTTGGCGCTGCGCGATAAGTTCGATCTGGCGTTCGCTAACGATCCTGACTATGACCGCCACGGTATCGTCACTCCGGCGGGGCTGATGAATCCGAACCATTATCTGGCGGTAGCAATCAACTACCTGTTCCAGCATCGTCCGCAATGGGGCAAAGAGGTCGCTGTCGGTAAAACGCTGGTTTCGTCGGCAATGATTGACCGCGTGGTTAACGATCTGGGGCGTAAACTGGTCGAAGTTCCGGTGGGCTTTAAATGGTTTGTTGATGGTCTGTTTGACGGCAGCTTCGGCTTTGGCGGCGAAGAGAGCGCGGGGGCATCCTTCCTGCGTTTCGACGGTACGCCGTGGTCTACTGATAAAGACGGGATCATCATGTGCCTGCTGGCAGCGGAAATTACTGCCGTCACCGGGAAGAACCCACAGGAGCACTACAACGAGCTGGCTGCCCGTTTTGGTGCGCCGAGCTACAACCGTCTGCAGGCTGGTGCAACGTCGGCACAGAAAGCGGCGCTGTCGAAACTGTCTCCGGAGATGGTCAGCGCCAGTACGCTGGCAGGTGATCCGATCACTGCGCGTCTCACGGCAGCGCCGGGTAACGGTGCGTCGATTGGCGGTCTGAAAGTCATGACTGACAACGGCTGGTTCGCGGCACGTCCGTCGGGTACGGAAGATGCGTACAAAATCTACTGCGAGAGCTTTCTCGGTGAAGAGCATCGTAAGCAGATCGAGAAAGAAGCGGTCGAAATTGTTAGCGAAGTGTTGAAAAACGCCTGAGTTGATAAGCCGCATGCAAAAAGGAGCTGCGAGGCTCCTTTTTTA
>NZ_JASJUI010000005.1:0-327025 GCF_047467925.1 Citrobacter sp. ANG330
CGATTCAGGAAGACAAGCGGAAAAATACAGATTTGTTTCAACCGCTCACCTTTTAACCATAACGCCTATTTTTGCTGCTTTTTTATCGCCGAAGGGAGATCAGCAAGGCTGTTTAATACCCAATCCGCCGCACTTTCTGCTTCCGGGTTTATCGGCTTGCCGGTACGCACCAGCACTTTTGTCCCGACGCCTGCTGCCGTAGCCGCCTGCATATCTTCTAATTTGTCACCCACCATATACGAGGCGGCCATATCAATGTGCAAAAAGTCGCGAGCCGAGATCAGCATTCCTGGATGCGGTTTGCGACAATCGCAAACCTGGCGATACTCTTCCACACTTCCCTGCGGGTGATGCGGGCAGTAATAGATACCATCAAGGTCGACATCGCGATCCGCCAGCGACCAGTCCATCCATTCTGTTAATGTCTCAAACTGCGCTTCGGTGAACTTGCCGCGCGCGATCCCTGACTGGTTGGTGACAACCACCAGCGCATAGCCCATCGTCTTGAGCTCACGCATGGCATCAATAACACCGTCGATAAATTCGAACTCGTCGATTTCATGTACGTAGCCGTGATCCACATTAATAGTGCCGTCACGGTCGAGAAAAATTGCGGGTACGGACTTTGCCACCTTTTATAGCTCCTGAATAAGGCATGTGCCGCTAGTATCGCATTTTTCGGCAGGCAAGAAAGTGCTCATCGTAGAAACCCTGATTGATTTAGACGTCTGGATGCCTTAACATCCATTTTGTTGACGGTTTTTGACCGTATCAGGCAGACGAAAATGCCACGGCTAACTACATTACGATAATAAATAATCAATGATTAAACTTTCGAATATCACAAAAGTGTTCCATCAGGGGACTCGCACCATTCAGGCGCTGAACAACGTTAGCCTGCATGTCCCTGCCGGACAAATTTATGGCGTCATCGGTGCTTCCGGTGCCGGTAAAAGTACGCTGATCCGCTGTGTAAACCTGCTGGAGCGCCCGACAGAAGGAAGCGTTCAGGTTGGCGGACAGGAACTGACGACACTATCTGAATCTGAACTGACTAAAGCGCGTCGTCAGATTGGCATGATTTTCCAGCACTTCAACCTGCTGGCCTCCCGAACCGTTTTTGGTAATGTCGCGCTGCCGCTGGAACTCGACAACACGCCGAAAGATGAGATCAAACGCCGCGTGACAGAACTGCTTGACCTTGTGGGGCTGGGTGATAAGCACGACAGCTATCCGGCAAACCTTTCTGGTGGTCAGAAACAGCGTGTCGCTATCGCCCGTGCACTGGCAAGCCAGCCGAAAGTATTGCTGTGCGATGAAGCCACCAGCGCGCTGGACCCAGCCACTACTCGCTCCATTCTCGAACTGCTGAAAGACATCAACCGTCGTCTTGGTCTGACCATACTGTTGATCACGCACGAAATGGATGTGGTGAAACGCATCTGCGACTGCGTAGCCGTCATCAGCAACGGTGAGCTGATTGAGCAAGATACTGTCAGCGAAGTGTTTTCCCACCCGAAAACCCCGTTGGCGCAAAAGTTTATTCAGTCCACGCTGCATCTGGATATTCCGGAGGATTATCTGGCGCGCCTGAAGACAGAATCGACGACCGACAGCGTCCCGATGTTGCGCATGGAATTCACCGGTCAGTCGGTGGATGCGCCGCTGCTTTCCGAGACGGCGCGTCGCTTTAACGTGAATAACAACATTATCAGCGCGCAGATGGATTACGCCGGCGGCGTCAAGTTCGGCATCATGCTGACCGAAATGCACGGCACACAAGAAGAAACGCAAGCCGCGATCGCCTGGCTGCAGGAACACCATGTAAAAGTAGAGGTACTGGGTTATGTCTGAGCCGATGATGTGGCTGCTGGTACGCGGCGTCTGGGAAACGCTGGCAATGACCTTCGTATCCGGGTTCTTTGGTTTTGTGATTGGTCTGCCGGTGGGCGTTCTGCTGTATGTGACGCGTCCCGGGCAAATTATCGAGAATGCTAAGCTCTACCGTACGCTTTCTGCGGTCGTGAATATCTTCCGTTCGATTCCTTTCATTATCTTACTGGTATGGATGATCCCGTTCACCCGCGTGATTGTGGGCACTTCTATTGGTTTGCAGGCTGCAATTGTCCCGCTCACCGTCGGCGCGGCGCCGTTTATCGCCCGCATGGTGGAAAACGCGCTGCTGGAAATCCCGACCGGCCTGATTGAAGCCTCGCGTGCGATGGGCGCGACGCCGCTGCAAATCGTACGTAAGGTGCTTCTGCCAGAAGCGCTGCCAGGTCTGGTGAACGCGGCGACCATTACACTGATTACCCTGGTCGGTTATTCCGCGATGGGCGGTGCCGTGGGCGCCGGCGGTCTTGGACAGATCGGCTATCAGTACGGTTACATTGGATACAATGCAACCGTGATGAACACAGTGCTGGTATTACTCGTTGTTCTGGTTTATTTAATTCAGTTCGCGGGCGATCGTATCGTCCGTACGGTGACGCACAAGTAACGTTCGACAAAACATAACATCACATTAAGGAAATAAGCATGGCGTTCAAATTCAAAACCTTTGCGGCAGTTGGGGCCCTGATTGGTTCTCTGGCACTTGTGGGTTGCGGTCAGGATGAAAAAGATCCAAACCACATCAAAGTCGGCGTGATTGTGGGTGCAGAGCAGCAGGTTGCTGAAGTTGCACAGAAAGTCGCGAAAGAAAAATACGGCCTGGATGTCGAACTGGTGACCTTCAATGACTACGTTCTGCCGAACGAAGCGCTGAGCAAAGGCGATATCGATGCCAACGCCTTCCAGCACAAGCCGTACCTGGATCAACAAATCAAAGATCGCGGATACAAGCTGGTTGCCGCAGGCAACACCTTTGTATATCCGATTGCAGGTTATTCCAAAAAAATCAAATCTCTGGATGAACTTCAGGATGGCGCGCAGGTAGCGGTTCCGAACGATCCGACCAACCTGGGACGTTCCCTGCTGCTGCTGGAGAAAGTCGGTCTGATCAAACTGAAAGAGGGCGTGGGCCTGCTGCCGACCTCTTTGGATATCGTCGAAAACCCGAAAAATCTGAAAATTGTCGAACTGGAAGCACCTCAGTTGCCGCGTTCTCTTGACGATGCGCAGATTGCTCTGGCGGTGATCAACACCACTTACGCCAGCCAGATCAACCTGACGCCGGCAAAAGACGGTATCTTCGTTGAAGATAAAGATTCCCCGTACGTTAACCTGATCGTGACCCGTGAAGATAACAAAGACGCGGAGAACGTGAAGAAATTCGTCCAGGCTTATCAGTCCGACGAAGTTTACGAAGCGGCAAATAAAGTCTTCAACGGTGGTGCTGTTAAGGGCTGGTAATTTTTAGGCGCTTTTCACAAACTGTAATATCATTCAGGACGGGCATTTGCCCGTCTTGTCATTTATGCAAGCTCCTGATTCAATATGTGACAGTTAGATCATTCATTGAGGAAATATTATGCGTGCTTTACCGATCTGTTTATTGGCACTCATGCTGAGCGGCTGTTCCATGCTAAGCAGATCCCCTGTTGAACCCGTTCAAAGCACCGCAACCCCGCCAAAAGCGGAGCCGGAAAAACCGAAAGCGCCGCGCGCTGTTCCCGTCAGAATTTACACCAATGCTGAAGATCTGGTCGGCAAACCGTTCCGCGATCTCGGTGAAGTGACCGGTGAATCCTGTCAGGCCTCTAATCAGGACTCTCCACCGAACATCCCGACGGCACGTAAACGCATGCAGATTAACGCGTCGAAAATGAAAGCCAATGCCGTTTTGCTGCATAGCTGTGAAGTCACCAGCGGGACGCCAGGCTGCTATCGTCAGGCTGTCTGCATTGGGTCTGCCCTTAACATCTCGGCTAAATGAGTCATTTTCAATTCGGGCAAATCGGCGTTATCCGCTCACCTTACAAAGAAAAGTTCGCCGTTCCCCGCCAGCCGGGGCTGGTAAAAAGCGCCAACGGCGAACTGCATTTATTGCCGCCTTATAACCAGGCCGATGCGGTACGCGGCCTGGAGGCATTCAGCCACTTATGGGTGATCTTTGTTTTCCATCAGACGATGGAAGGGGGATGGCGTCCAACCGTACGCCCGCCTCGTCTTGGCGGTAACGCGCGTATGGGCGTGTTCGCCACACGCTCAACGTTTCGCCCCAACCCTGTCGGCATGTCGCTGGTCGAACTGAAAGGCGTTGTCTGTCAGAAAGATCAGGTCATTCTGCAACTGGGCAGTCTGGACCTTGTTGACGGTACGCCGGTCATCGACATCAAGCCCTATCTGCCGTTTGCGGAATCTCTGCCGGATGCCACAGCCAGCTATGCGCAACAGGCGCCGCTGGCTGACATGCAGGTGAGTTTTACCGACGAGATTGAGCGCCAGTTTCTTGCGCTGGAAAAATACTACCCGCAATTGAAGACGTTTATTCGTGAAGTACTGGCGCAGGACCCGCGTCCTGCCTATCGAAAAGGGGAAGAGACGGGCAAAACCTACGCCGTCTGGCTGCATGATTTCAACGTGCGTTGGCGTGTAACCGAGACGGGTTTTGAAGTCTTTGCGTTGGAACCCCGCTAATTTCACGCCCTTCTCTTTTGACATCCCTTTCTCGCTGGTAAACTAAATCACTTTTTTTGTGTCAGGCTCGCATTGAGCCTGTTCGATCGTTCAACTGGAACCGTAACAACATGCGTACTAGCCAATACCTGCTCTCCACTCTGAAGGAGACACCTGCCGACGCCGAGGTGATCAGCCACCAGCTGATGCTGCGCGCCGGGATGATCCGCAAGCTGGCCTCCGGGTTATACACCTGGCTGCCGACCGGCGTGCGCGTCCTGAAAAAAGTTGAGAACATCGTGCGTGAAGAGATGAACAACGCCGGTGCGATCGAGGTGTTAATGCCGGTGGTTCAGCCTTCTGAACTATGGCAAGAGAGCGGCCGTTGGGAACAATATGGTCCGGAACTGCTGCGTATTGCTGACCGTGGCGATCGTCCGTTCGTACTTGGCCCAACGCACGAAGAAGTGATCACCGACCTGATTCGTAACGAGCTCAGCTCTTACAAACAGTTGCCGCTGAACTTCTACCAGATTCAGACTAAATTCCGTGACGAAGTGCGTCCGCGTTTCGGCGTGATGCGCTCCCGTGAATTCCTGATGAAAGATGCGTACTCTTTCCATACCTCTCAGGAATCGCTGCAGGAAACCTACGACGCGATGTACGCCGCGTACAGCAAAATCTTCAGCCGCATGGGGCTGGATTTCCGCGCGGTACAGGCTGACACCGGTTCTATCGGCGGCAGCGCTTCGCACGAATTCCAGGTACTGGCACAAAGCGGCGAAGACGATGTGATCTTCTCTGATTCCTCTGATTACGCAGCAAACATTGAATTTGCGGAAGCCGTTGCGCCGAAAGAGCCGCGCGCCGCTGCAACGCAAGAGATGACGCTGGTTGATACGCCGAACGCAAAAACCATCGCCGAGCTGGTTGAACAGTTCAATCTGCCAATCGAGAAAACCGTGAAAACCCTGCTGGTGAAAGCCGTGGAAGACAGCAAGTCTCCGCTGGTCGCACTGCTGGTTCGCGGCGATCACGAACTGAACGAAGTCAAAGCGGAAAAACTGCCGCAGGTTGCCAGCCCGCTGACGTTCGCAACCGAAGAAGAGATCCGCGCGCTGGTGAATGCCGGTCCGGGTTCTTTGGGCCCGGTGAACATGCCAGTGCCGGTGATTATTGACCGTACCGTTGCCGCAATGAGTGATTTCGCGGCAGGTGCTAACGTGGATGGTAAGCATTACTTTGGCATTAACTGGGATCGCGATGTCGCAACCCCGGAAGTCGCTGACATCCGTAACGTCGTCGCCGGCGATCCAAGCCCGGATGGTAAAGGCACGCTGCTTATCAAACGCGGTATCGAAGTCGGTCATATCTTCCAGTTGGGCACCAAGTACTCTGAAGCAATGAAAGCCGCCGTTCAGGGTGAAGACGGTCGCAACCAGATCCTGACGATGGGCTGCTACGGCATCGGGGTAACGCGTGTGGTAGCCGCCGCCATTGAGCAAAACTACGACGAGCGCGGGATTGTCTGGCCTGACGCTATCGCCCCGTTCCAGGTAGCGATTCTGCCAATGAATATGCATAAATCCTATCGCGTGCAGGAACTGGCCGAAAAACTGTATGCCGAACTGCGTGCGCAGGGCATCGAAGTGCTGATGGACGATCGTAAAGAGCGCCCGGGCGTAATGTTCGCAGATATGGAACTGATCGGTATTCCGCACACTATCGTGCTGGGCGATCGTAACCTCGATAACGATGATATCGAATATAAATATCGTCGTAATGGTGAGAAACAACTGATCAAAACCGGCGACATCGTTGACTATCTGGTCAAAGCCATCAAAGGTTAAACCATAAAAAAACCCCGCTCCGGCGGGGTTTCTGGTCCTGGCGCAGGATTATTTACTACTGCAGTCCTGACCGGGGATAAATTTAATCTCTTTATCCGCCATCAACGTCTTCACCGGTTCCTGAGTATCCGGATTCGCTTCCAGCGTGAAGTGCCCTTCTACAGACAACAGCACGGGTTTTTCACTGGCACCACGTGCGGCAAGATAACCACGCTCCAGTTCTGCATTGCTGGCAACGGCAACGCGCTTACCGGTCGCACAGTCGGTAAAGGTTGCGGCGTCCGCCATATAGAAGTACATGCCTCGCATCGCCATCGGCGTGACCGGCAAACTGGATTTCACCGGTTCAAGCGTATAGTTGAACTGAGACTCTACCGGATTACCTTCCCGATCGAGCATCTCCAGCGCTTCGCCTTTCGCGCGGTAGTAAGACTTCTCACCCTGACTGTCGGTCAGTACCAGTTTATCGGCTGTGCGCGCCCAGGTGCCATAGGAAGCAAAAGAAGAGGGTTCTTCACGTACGCCCTGATAGCGTTCGTTCATTACCCATGTGCCATCTTTCTCCAGAAACAGTGAGGTCTCAATCCCTTCGCAGTCGGCACATGGCAAAATGCCCCGCCAGCTTTGCTGCATCGGTTTTAATTCCGCAACCTGCGTCGGCTGGATAACGTCAACCTCAGAACGGTGGTTACAGCCAATCAATGCGAAGAGCGTAAACGCCGCCATCGCTGAAAGTAGTGTTTTTTTCACCCTGACTCCCTATCAAATTTTATTCCTGCCCGTCATTCATCGCGACGGACTTTACCGCGAAGGGCTTTTACTGAAGATTTCTGCGCCTTCGAATTTAATCTTCTCTCTTTCGATGCCCGCGTCGGTCGGGTTGCGCGTCGGCTTTTTTGTTCTACAGTGAGTTCTTTTATCACCGCCACCAATCTGGCAAGCGCCGCTTCCCGATTCAACTCCTGGTTGCGGTACTCCTGCGCTTTGATAATCACCACGCCATCGGCCGTAATCAGATGATGGCTGGCGGCCAACAGACGTTCCTTATAATACTCTGGCAGGCTGGAGGCCCGAATGTCAAAACGCAAATGTATCGCCGTTGAGGTTTTATTCACGTGCTGTCCGCCAGCTCCCTGTGCGCGAATAGCGGTGATCTCCAGCTCATCGTCGGGGATCGAGACGGTTCGCGAAATCACAATCATGCCGGTTGCTGCCACGCCGCCAGATGGATTTCCAGATTATTCTGAGAATCAGACAGCCAGATGGCCCCGTCCTGAATCGTCGCCTGTAGCGTCATGGTGCGATCAGCAAAGGCGCTGAGTTGAGCCAGTTGTTCATCATCCAGATACCAGACGGTCAGATTAGAAAACGTCGCGCATTTGCTCTGGTTTTGCTGCCACCAGATGTGCGCTGCCCGATTATTGTAGGTAAACAGGGCAACCTCCGCGGCCTGAGTACAGGCTTTTTTGATACGCCGTTCATCCGGCAGGCCCAGCTCTATCCATAAATCGATCCCCAGATGATCGTTACGCAGCCACGCTTCCGGCTCGTCTTCCGCGCTCAAGCCGCGGGTAAATTGCAGACGCTCATTGGCGTACTTAATCCACGCCAGCAGGCGCAGCATCATACGTTCCTGGGTTTCCGAGGGATGACGCGCTAACGTCAACGCCGCATCCAGAAACTGGTTGCGGTCAAGATCCGCCACGTTGACGACGGCTTTATAAATTGTCGCTTTAAGCGCCATGAAAAACTCCTTTCGAATCAGGCGGCCATTGTAGCGAAAACCACGCCAAAAGGCTGTCAAAGGATAGTCAATCAAGGCGCTGATATTGCCTGAATGGCTGTGGTATAGTCACCTTGCTAAACAGAGTTTATCTTCGTAGGCTTAGACTTGCATCCACGGTGAAGTCAGAATGCTGACAGGAGGGCATGTGGAAAAATATTGTGAGTTAATACGCAAGCGGTATGCGGAAATCGCCAGCGGAGACTTAGGGTATGTCCCGGATGCGCTGGGTTGCGTATTGAAAGTGCTTAATGAAATAGCGGCTGACAGCGCCCTTTCAGAGTCGGTCAGGGAAAAGGCGGCCTATGCTGCGGCGAACTTACTGGTGAGCGATTATGTCAATGAATGATACATACCAACCCATCAATTGTGATGACTACGACAACCTCGAGCTCGCCTGCCAGCATCATTTATTACTGACGCTGGAAATGAAAGACGGCGAAGTTCTGCAGGCAAAGGCCAACGATCTGGTTTCACGTAAGAACGTGGAATATCTGATCACCGAGGCGGCGGGTGAAACACGCGAGCTTCGTCTCGATAAAATTGCCAGCTTCAGCCACCCGGAAATTGGTACCGTGGTGGTTAGCGAATCCTGAACAGATGTTGCCGGATGACGGTGCAAGCACCTTATCCGGCCTACTCGCCATGCGATAGTAGGCCGGATAAGCACAGCGCCATCCGGCATTTCAGCCGATATTATCCCACACCAGTTCCACACCCGGTTCCTCACCCGCCGCTCCGTCACGCGTGACAAATACGCCCGCTGCCGCAATCAGCGTTTCGCCATAAAACAGCAAGGGCGTGGTCTCGCGTCGCCAGGGCGGCACGTTCCGCTCCTGCCAGATTTTCTTGAGCTTACGCCCGCCGTTGCGTCCAACAATGTGCAGCAACCCGGAAGCGGTAAAGCGAATGCTGACCCGTTCATCCTCACGCGGCATACGCAATTCGCCCCCCGGCTGTAGCCGGACAATACCCAGTTCGGCAGGTAATACCAGCGATGATTGCCCGCGAGGCCAGTGCAGTACGGCATCACGTTGTCCGGCAACGGTTTTAATCCACCACAGTTGATCCTGATAGCGCCGTACTTCGAACTCGCCGAAACGCAGACAAGGCGATGCGTCTTCACGCGCCATCGCCACCTCCAGCCAGAGACGCTCCAGCCCATCGCGCGAAGGCATCGGCGCATTCTGCTTCGCCAGCCAGCGTCTGAGCAGCGCGGCGCGACGAACCTCGCTCATCCCCATCAACGGCGTTAGCGCCAGCGTGCCGTTTACGGTGATACAGGCCGACAACTCTTCGGCCAACAGTTCATCCAGCAGGCTTTCCTGTTCAGCGCACAGCGCTGCGCTGCGCGCCGTGGCATCAGCAAAATGCGGCCAGCGCTGTTGCAAGCGCGGAAGAATATGCAGCCGCAGGAAGTTACGATCGTAGGCATCATCCTGGTTGCTTTCGTCTTCAATCCAGCGAAGCTGATGTTCTCTCGCCCACTGTTCCAGCGCATTGCGGCTTTGCGTTAACAGCGGACGAATAAGCCGGGTTCCGGCAAATGACGTTACCGCCGCCATGGCAGACAGCCCCGCCGGTCCGCTACCGCGCTTAAGCGCCAGTAAAAAGGTTTCACACTGATCGTCCAGATGCTGCGCCGTCGCCAGCTCCTCGCCGGGAAGTAGCGTCTGCGCAAAAGCCTGATACCGGGCCTGTCTGGCATGCGCTTCAATTCCCAGTCCCGCCTCTGCCAACGTTACGCGCTCCACCACCAGCGGCACTTGCCATTGGGCACAAACGGCTTCGCAATGCGCCACCCACGCATCAGCATGCGTGCTTAATCCGTGGTGGATATGAATCGCACGCAGAGAAAGTGCAGGCTGCTGCGCCCGCCATTGCACCAGTTGGTGCAGGAGTACGGTTGAATCCAGACCGCCGCTATATGCGACCAGAATCTGTTGCGAGGAAAAAAGCGATGTATTCAGCGTAAGTGTTGTCATAGCGATTATTTACAGTGACGTTGCCCGGCACGTTACCGGGCAATCATCGCAATAACAAGTCTTACTGTTCATACAGTTCGAGCGGCAGACCATCCGGGTCTTTAAAAAAGGTGAAGCGTTTGTTGGTGAAAGGATCAATGCGGATGGCTTCGCAATTGACATGATTTGCCTCAAGATGTGCCACCGATTTATCGAGGTCATCCACGCTGAACGCCAGATGGCGCAAACCGCAGGCTTCCGGATGACCAGGACGCGCTGGCGGGAAAGGAAATGAAAAAAGCTCAATCACATATTGTCCGTTCAGCGCCAGATCGCCCTTCCACGAGTCTCGTTCTGCACGATAGGCCTCGCTCAGCAGCGTAAACCCCAGAATATCGCAATAGAAGGACTTACTCGCGGCATAGTCTGTCGCAATAATCGCAATATGGTGAACCTGTTTTAATCCCAGCATAGTGTCTTCATCTCCGTAATTTATCATCAGCACGTTACCCGCCCGGGAGCGCTCAGAGCAAGTCGTTATGCCGTTTTTAAGACTCGGACGAGGTATACGCCGTCGTCATCCTGTTTCGCGCCATGGATATCTGTTTCAAAGCCCGGATAATGATGGCCGACAGAACAGAGCATCAGCAGGAAATCGAGTACGGCGCGACTTTGTTCAGTAATCATTTCTCCCGGCATCAATAGCGGCACTCCTGGCGGATACGGCAGGATCATATTCGCCGACACGCGTCCGACCAGTTGATCAAGCGTTACCGTTTCGACTTCGCCTTTGATCTGTCTCTGCCAGGCCTGATGTGGTGTCATGATCATTTCCGGCAACGTGTCAAATGCGCGCAGCATCAGTCCGGGCAGATCGTGCTGGCGGATAAGCGAATGGATCCCCTGAGCCAGATCCTGAATACGCATATTGCGATAAAAATCGGGATCTTCCGCATACAGATCCGGAAGCATATTTTTTACGCGCAGATTGAGATCGTAAGCACGCTTAAATTCGGTCAGGCCACGCAACAGCCCCATCGCCCGGGTTTTATCAATACCGATGCTGAAGAGAAACAGCAAATTGTAAGGCCCGGTTTTCTCGACCACTACGCCGCGCTCATCAAGGAATTTCGCCACCAGCGCAGCGGGGATCCCGTCTTCACTCATGTTCCCCTGCTCATCCATACCGGGCGTCAGAATGGTCACTTTTACCGGATCGAGGAACATATGGTCATCGTCGGCATCGGTAAACCCGTGCCAGTTTTCACCAGGGGCAACCGGCCAACATTCCGCTTCGTCCACCTCTTCCGGCTGCCAGATATCAAAGAACCAGCCGTCAGACTCCTCGCGCAACCGCTGTACTTCTTTGCGAAAATGCAACGCGCGCTCCACAGAGCGATTGATTAATCGCTTACCGGGATTGCCCCGCAGCATCGCTGCCGCCGTCTCGATGGAGGCGACAATCGGATAACTCGGCGAGGTCGAGGTGTGCATCATAAACGCTTCGTTGAAGGTCTCTTCGTCATAGTCCCCTTTTATATGGATCAGCGACGCCTGCGATAGCGCCGCCAGCATTTTGTGGGTGGACTGCGTTTCGAAAATCACCTTACCCGGCACCCGTTCACCGCTCATCCCACTTTTCCCCTGATAAATGGGGTGAAAATGGGTATACGGCACCCAGGCGGAATCGAAGTGGATCGAAGGGACATCCAGCGTCTGTTTGATCCAGTTGGTGTTATACAGCAAACCATCGTAGGTCGAGTTGGTGATGACGGCGTGAACCGGCCATTGCGCCTGCGCGGTCGCGGCCACCTTGCTCGCAATACTTTCACGTGTAAATTCGCGCCGTGGAATGCCACCCAGAATACCAAGAGCGTTACGCGTCGGCTTCAGCCAGACAGGTACTACGTCGCTCATCATCAACAAATGCGCCAGTGATTTATGGCAGTTACGGTCAATCAACAGCGTGCTTCCACTCGGCGCGGCGTACATCCCCACAATTTTGTTGGAGGTTGACGTGCCGTTGGTCACCATGTAGCTCTGCTCCGCGCCAAAGGTACGGGCGATGTACTCTTCCGCTTCCAGGTGCGGCCCGGTGTGGTCGAGCAACGACCCCAGTTCTGTTACCGAAATCGACACATCCGCTTTGAGCGTGTTGCCGCCGAAAAAGTCATAAAACAGGCAGCCCACCGGGCTTTTTTGATAGGCCGTTCCGGCCATATGACCCGGCGTACAGAAGGTATATTTCCCCTCTTTTACATAGGTGAACAAGGCCTGGGTAAAAGGTGGCGTGATATTGTCGAGATACTCGCCGGTGTACTGGCGAATACGCGTCGCGATGTCTTCCGCCTGACCCAGCGCATACTCAAAAAACCATAGCGCCATGCGCATGTCGTGAACGCTGACGTCCATCGTCGAATGCGTGTTGATAAACGCGAACAGCGGTAAATACTCATTAAGCTGGTTAATCTCGCTGCACAGATCAAGACTGTACTCATCCCAGTCAAAAATGACGCCGCAGATACGCGGGTTGTGTTCAATAAATTTCAGCAGGTCGACGCTGTTTTGCGGCCAGATAATCTGAAATCCCTGTGATTGCAGTGCACGCTCAAGCTCTTTAATGGGCTCGTCTTTATAAAAAACCCCGTGCGGTCCCATAATAGCGATGATATTCATGCGTTCCTCCTGGAAAAACCTTAGCTAATCATAGCCTGTTCAAACCGCAGGTAAAAAAAAGGGCCACAATTTGTTGTGGCCCTTTTCGGAATCGTCAACGCTTACGCGTAACCGTAGCTCATCAGACGCTGATAGCGACGGTTTTTCAAATCTTCAGTGCTCAATACCTCGAGATCCGCGAGGTCAGCCAGCAGTTGCGCTTTCAGTGAAGCCGCCATCGCTTCCGGATTACGATGCGCACCACCCAACGGTTCCGGAATGATCGAGTCGATAAGCTTCAGCTCTTTCAGACGCGGCGCAACGATACCCATCGCTTCTGCAGCCAGTGGCGCTTTGTCCGCACTTTTCCACAGAATGGAAGCACAGCCTTCCGGGGAGATAACGGAATAGGTGCTGTATTGCAGCATATTCACTTTATCGCCCACGCCGATCGCCAGCGCGCCACCGGAACCGCCCTCGCCGATCACGGTACAGATAACCGGCACGCTCAGGCGTGACATTTCACGCAGGTTACGCGCGATTGCTTCAGACTGTCCGCGTTCTTCCGCACCGACGCCTGGGTAAGCACCCGGGGTATCGATAAAGGTAATGATCGGCATGTTGAAACGCTCAGCCATCTCCATCAGACGCAGCGCTTTACGATAGCCTTCCGGCGCCGGCATACCGAAGTTACGACGGATTTTTTCTTTGGTCTCACGGCCCTTCTGATGACCAATGATCATCACCGGACGACCGTCCAGACGCGCGATGCCGCCGACGATCGCTTTATCGTCGGCATAAGCGCGATCGCCCGCCAGTTCGTCAAATTCATCAAACGCCAGGCGAACATAATCCAGGGTGTAAGGACGCTGCGGATGGCGTGCCAGTTGGGCAACCTGCCATGCGCCAAGATCGGCGAAGATTTTGCGCGTCAACTCTACGCTCTTTTCACGCAGGCGATGCACTTCTTCATCGATGTTAATATCCAGTTTCTCGTCCTGACGGCTCACCGCAGTCAGAGAATCGATTTTTGCTTCCAGCTCTGCAATCGGCTGTTCAAAATCAAGGAAATTCAGACTCATAGTATTCCTGTATTAGTCAAACTCCAGTTCCACCTGCTCCGAACCAATGAGGCCACGGAGATCGTTTAGCAAACGATCGCTCGGAGAGACACGCCAGGTCGCGCCAAAACGCAACCGCGCACGTGCATCCGCCCTCTGATAGTAGAGATGTACTGGAATTGTCCCCGAGCGGTGGGGTTCCAGAGACTGACGGAGTCGGTTTAAAAGCTGATCATCAATTTGCCTGTCCGTCAGCGAGATAGCAAGCCCGCGAGCATATTTTTCCCGGGCTTCGTCAATATCCATCACTTCGCGGGCGGTCATTTTAAGCCCCCCGCTGAAGTCATCAAAGCTGACCTGTCCGCTGACGATAAGTATGCGGTCTTTTTCCAGCAATTGCTGGTATTTATCCAGGGCGTCGGTAAATAACATCACCTCCAGACGTCCGGAACGGTCATCCAGCGTACAGATGCCGATACGATTGCCGCGCTTGGTGACCATAACCCTTGCGGCAATGACGAGCCCCGCAGCCGTGGTCACTTTACCACGTTCTGTCGGATGCATGTCTTTCAGCCTGTAGCCTCCGACATAGCGCTCAATTTCTTTTAAATACTGATTGATCGGGTGTCCCGTCAGGTATAACCCCAACGTTTCGCGTTCCCCATCTAACACCACCTGCTCTGGCCACGGCTGGCAGCTGGCGTAGGACTGTTCGATTTGCTCCGGCTCTTCCGCCAGTACGCCGAACATATCCGCCTGACCAATCGCTTCCGCTTTCGCGTGCTGGTCAGCGGCCTTCAGCGCATCGCCCAGCGAGTTCATCAGCGCAGCGCGATGTGGACCGAGCCTGTCAAAAGCCCCGGACATGATCAATTTTTCCAGCACGCGCCGGTTGAGCTTTTTGGTATCGGTACGGGCGCAAAGATCGAACAGCTCGCGGAAGTAACCGCCGTTGTTACGCGCCTCGATGATCGCCTCGATCGGACCTTCGCCAACGCCCTTGATCGCGCCGATGCCGTAGACAATCTCGCCGTCGTCATTAACGTGGAAGTGATACAGCCCGGAGTTGATATCCGGCGGCAGGATTTTCAGCCCCATGCGCCAGCATTCATCCACCAGCCCCACCACCTTCTCGGTGTTGTCCATATCCGCGGTCATCACCGCCGCCATAAACTCAGCAGGATAGTGAGCTTTCAACCACAGCGTTTGATACGACACCAAAGCATAGGCGGCGGAGTGGGATTTGTTAAATCCGTACCCGGCGAATTTCTCCACCAGATCGAAGATTTTCATCGCCAGTTCGCCGTCAATACCGTTTTTCTTCGCGCCGTCTTCAAAGATGGAGCGCTGCTTGGCCATCTCTTCCGGCTTTTTCTTACCCATCGCACGACGCAGCATATCCGCACCGCCAAGAGTATAGCCAGAGAGCACCTGGGCAATCTGCATCACCTGTTCCTGATACAGGATGATGCCATAGGTCGGCTCCAGTACCGGTTTCAGGCTTTCGTGCTGCCACTGCACATCGGGATAGGAGATCTCTTCGCGCCCGTGCTTACGGTCGATGAAGTTATCAACCATCCCGGACTGCAACGGCCCCGGACGGAACAGCGCCACCAGTGCGATCATATCTTCAAAGCAGTCAGGTTGCAGACGCTTAATCAGGTCTTTCATGCCGCGGGATTCAAGCTGGAAGACCGCGGTGGTTTCCGAGCGCTGCAGCATGTCGAAGCTTTTTTTGTCATCCAGCGGGATAGCCGCAATATCCAGCGGCGGCTCGCCGTTCTTCTCGCGGCGGGCGTTGATCATCTCCAGCGCCCAGTTGATGATGGTGAGCGTACGCAGGCCGAGGAAGTCGAACTTCACCAGGCCGGCATATTCCACATCGTTTTTATCAAACTGGGTAACCGGGTGCAGCCCCTGTTCATCACAGTACAGCGGCGCGAAGTCGGTGATTTTCGTTGGGGCGATCACCACGCCACCGGCGTGTTTACCGGCATTACGGGTGACGCCTTCCAGCTTACGCGCCATGTCGATCAGCGCTTTAACCTCTTCATCTGCCTCGTAGATTTCTGGCAGTTGTGGTTCAGCCTCGAAGGCTTTCGCCAGCGTCATCCCCGGATCGGGCGGCACCAGTTTTGAAATCCTGTCGACAAAACCGTACGGGTGGCCCAGTACACGCCCCACGTCGCGAATAACCGCTTTCGCGGCCATTGTACCGAAGGTGATAATCTGCGATACCGCATCACGACCATACATGTCCGCCACATGTTCGATCACCTGATCGCGTTTCTCCATACAGAAGTCAACGTCGAAGTCAGGCATGGAGACACGTTCCGGGTTAAGGAAACGTTCGAACAGCAGGTCAAATTCCAGCGGATCGAGATCGGTGATTTTCAGCGCGTAGGCCACCAGCGATCCCGCACCGGAACCACGACCCGGACCTACCGGTACACCGTTGTCTTTTGACCACTGGATAAACTCCATCACGATGAGGAAGTAGCCCGGGAACCCCATCTGGTTGATCACCTGCAGTTCAATATCCAGGCGTTCATCGTAAGGCGGGCGTTTCTCTTTCCGCTCAGCTTCATCCGGGAACAGGAATTCCAGACGCTCTTCCAGCCCCTCTTTCGATTTCACCACCAGAAAATCTTCCGTGGTCATATCGCCGGTCGGGAACTGCGGCAGGAAATACTCGCCCAGACGCACCGTTACGTTACAACGTTTGGCGATTTCAACGGTGTTTTCCAGCGCTTCCGGAATATCAGAAAAGAGTTCGCACATCTCCTCTTCCGAGCGCATATATTGCTGCGGCGAGTAGTTACGCGGACGTTTGGGATCGTCGAGGGTGAAGCCATCGTGAATAGCGACGCGAATTTCATGTGCGTCAAAGTCATCACTGTTGATAAAGCGCACATCGTTGGTGGCGACCACCGGCAAACCACGCGCTTCCGCCAGCGCAACGGCAGCATGAAGATAGTTCTCTTCATCGGGACGACCGGTACGGATAAGCTCCAGGAAGTAACAATCCGGGAAGTGTTCTTCATAGAACGCGACGCACTCATCGACCAGCGCGCTGTTGCCGCGCAGCAGGCTGCGCCCGACATCGCCCATGCGCCCGCCGGAAAGCAGGATCAAACCTTCTTTCAGTTCAATCAACCAGTCACGATCGATGATCGGCCCCGCCGCGCCATAGCCACGTTGATAGGCTTTTGAAATCAACAGCGTCAGATTTTGATAGCCGGTGTTATTGGCGGCGAGCACTGTCAGATGCGTCAGTTCATCCCCCATCAGCTCGCTCTGAACATGGAAATCGGCGCCAACAATAGGTTTAATCCCTGCGCCATGACCCGCTCCGTAGAACTTCACCAGACCACAGAGATTGGTAAAATCGGTGATCGCCAGCGCAGGCATGCCTAACGCGGCCGCCTTTTTCACCAGCGGCCCGGTTTTCGCCAGCCCATCGATCATGGAGTAGTCGCTGTGCACCCGCAGGTGAACGAAACGAGGTTCAGACATCTTGAGATTCCTTCAACACAAGAATCAGGACACGAGTCCCAGTGCGCGTTTAACGGGAGCAAAGCTACGTCGGTGATGCTCCGTTGCGCCATGTTTAGCCAGTTTTTCCAGATGGAAAGCGGTTGGATACCCTTTGTGTTGGGCAAAACCATATTGCGGGAAAACGATATCCAGCGCAGCCATTTCAGCGTCACGCGTGACTTTTGCAAGAATAGATGCGGCGCTGATTTCCGCTACACGGCTATCGCCTTTGACGACCGCCATTGATGGCACAGGCAAGACCGGGCAACGATTGCCGTCGATCAGCACGTATTCCGGCGCAATATGTAACCCCGCCACCGCTCGCTGCATGGCCAGCATCGTAGCGTGGAGAATATTCAGCTCATCAATTTCGTGCGGTTCCGCACGACCGAGGCTCCAGCTCAACGCTTTTTCTTTGATTTCGTCATACAGCGCCAGACGGCGCTTTTCAGATAATTTTTTGGAATCGTTAAGACCCACAATCGGGCGAGCAGGGTCGAGGATCACGGCAGCGGTAACGACCGCACCGACCAACGGACCGCGCCCGACTTCATCCACACCCGCCACTAAATGCGTGTGCGGATAAACAAATTCGATCATCGTGCTAACTCCAGGACCGCATCCGCCGCCTGCTCATCGGCGTTACAGCGGATCTGCTGATGCAGTTCGCGGAAAGTATCATGCATGGCGTGGCTGGTCTTCCCGTTGGCTAACAGGGGCAGTAGCGCCTCAGCCAGCTTCTGCGGCTCGCACTCTTCCTGCAACAACTCTTTCACCAGTTCTCTGCCCGCCAGCAAGTTGGGTAGCGAGACATAGTCGGTTTTTACCAGACGCTTCGCCAGCCAGAACGTGAAGGGCTTCATACGGTATCCCACCACCATCGGGCATTTCGCTAACATGCACTCAAGGGCGGCCGTCCCCGACGCCAGCAACGCCGCGTCACTGGCCACCATCGCTTCACGCCCCATGCCGTCGAGCAGGTGAACAGACAGTTCCGGAGCGACTTCCGCTTTTATTTTCTCGAACTGCTCACGCCGTTTGGTATTCACCAGCGGCACCACCACTTCAAGATCAGGGTAAGTCTGACGCAACCGTTGAGCCGTTTTCAGGAAATCTGCGCTGAGCATTTCCACTTCCGCGCCGCGACTGCCGGGTAATAACGCCAGACAGTGCGCATCATGAGGGATCCCCAGCACATCCCGCGCCGCGTTTTTATCCGGGTCAAGCGGCATCGCATCCGCCATCGTGTGGCCGATAAAACGGCACGGCACATGATACTTATCGTAAAACGCTTTTTCGAAAGGCAGAAAAGCCAGAACCATGTCGGTGGATCTGCCTATTTTGAAAACGCGTTTCTGTCGCCACGCCCAGACGGACGGACTGACGTAATGAATCGTCTTGATACCCTGCTTTTTCAGATTCCCTTCAAGAGTGATATTGAAATCAGGTGCATCAATACCGACGAAGACATCGGGCCGCAGCTCAGTGAATCGACGGGTCAGGTCGGCACGGATATGCAACAGACGACGCAGACGTCCGAGCACTTCCACAATGCCCATTACCGCCAGTTCTTCCATTTCATACCAGGCTTCACAGCCTTCAGCCTGCATTCGCGGGCCGGCGACGCCAACAAAACGCGCGTCAGGTACGCGCGCTTTTAGCGCCCGGATCAAGCCGGCACCAAGAATATCGCCGGAGGTTTCTCCGGCGACCAGGGCAATCGTTAAGGGGCGCTGCTCAGCCATTAACGAATCAGGCCGCGTGTTGAGCGGACAAAGAAATCGCTGAACGGCTGCACTTCCGGGTACTGCTTCGCCAGTTCGGCGATTTCCGGTTTTACTTCGTCCAGGGTTTTGCCGCTACGGTACAGCGCTTTGTAAGCATTGCGAATCGCGGTGATCGCCTCGCGGGTAAAACCGCGACGCTTCAGCCCTTCAATGTTGACGCCATACGGCGTCGCGTGGTTGCCCTGAGCAATAACGTACGGCGGAACGTCCTGAGCAACGCCAGAACAGCCGCCGACCATCACGTGTGCGCCAATAATGCAGAACTGGTGCACCGCGGTCATGCCACCGATGATGACGTAATCATCCAGCGAGACGTGACCAGCAAGCGTAGCGTTATTGGCCAGAATACAGCGATCACCGATAGTGCAATCATGTGCCACGTGGGCATTGATCATCAGTAAGTTATCGCTGCCCACCTTCGTCAGTCCACCGCCCTGCACTGTGCCACGATGAATGGTAACGCTTTCGCGAATGCGGTTACGATCGCCAATTTCCACGCGGGTCGGTTCACCAGCATATTTCAGATCCTGGTTCACTTCACCAATGGAGGCGAACTGATAAATCTCGTTATCACGGCCAATTTTAGTATGACCGTTAACGACAACGTGAGACTTCAGTACGGTACCCTCACCAATTTCAACATGGGGTCCAACAAGGCAAAAAGGGCCAATGTGAACATTAGCGCCAAGTGAAGCGCCCTCTTCCACAATGGCGGTCGGATGAACAAAGGCGGATTTATCAATCACGTATCAGGCCTCCCGGCTACGAGCACACATCATCGTTGCTTCGCAAACTACTTTACCGTCGACCAGAGCAACCCCTTTGAAGCGGGTCAGGCCACGGCGCGTTTTCTCGAAAGTGACTTCCATGATCATCTGATCGCCTGGCACGACAGGACGCTTGAAGCGCGCTTCATCGATACCAGCGAAATAATAGAGTTCTCCCGGCTCCAGTTTACCGACGCTTTTAAACGCCAGAATACCGGTCGCCTGTGCCATTGCTTCCAGAATCAGCACGCCAGGGAAAATCGGTTTACCCGGGAAATGGCCCTGGAAAAACGGCTCGTTTACGGAGACATTTTTCACTGCGCGCAGAAAACGACCTTCTTCAAAGTCCAGCACACGGTCTACCAGTAAAAACGGAAAACGGTGCGGCAGAAGTTCTAAAATCTCTTCAATGTGCAGAGTATGAGTGTTAGTAGTCAAAATACTCTTCCTGTCCAAATATGCTAAAAGCCAATAATAACACGGCCTGCCGCAATCGTATGAATGCCGACAGGCCGTAAAGTATGTGTGACCGGGTGAGAGTTTAGTCTTGTTGATTAACCTTGCGCTCAATGGCTTTGAGGCGCTTGCTCATATCATCAATGTTCATCACCAGTGCGGCTGTCTTACGCCATACTTTGTTAGGTTGCAGCGGAATGCCTGAGGAATAGACGCCCGGTTCAGTGATGGGACGCATCACCATCCCCATGCCCGTCACGGTCACCTTATCGCATATTTCCATATGCCCGTTGATCACGCTGGCACCGCCAATCATGCAGTAACGGCCAATCTTCAGACTGCCCGCCATAATGACGCCACCGGCAACCGCCGTATTGTCGCCAATCACAACGTTATGTGCAATCTGACACTGGTTATCAATGATAACCCCATTGCCGATCACAGTGTCATCCAGTGCGCCACGATCAATAGTGGTACAAGCACCGATCTCCACACGATCGCCAATAATGACGCGACCTAACTGCGGGATCTTCACCCAATTGCCACGATCGTTAGCGTAACCAAATCCGTCAGCACCAATGACTGTGCTGGACTGGATCAGGCAATTCTGACCGATCTGAATGTCGTGGTAAACCGTTACATTCGCCCATAAGCGCGAACCGGCCCCAATTTTCGTATTTTTCCCGACGAAGCAACCCGCGCCGATAATCACGTTATCGCCAAGCTCCACGCCAGATTCAATCACCGCATTTGCGCCAATTGAGACATTGCTACCCAGCGTTGCCGTCGCATCAATCACTGCACTCGGTGCAATGTTCTGCGCCGGCTGCGGCGTGGTATCTAAAATTTGTGCCATACGCGCGTACGTCAGGTAGGGATTCTTCACTACCAGCGCAGCACTCTTAGCAAAAGGGAGGGAGTCCTGCGTCATGACAACAGCAGACGCCTGGCATAAGCCTAAGTGCTCACGGTATTTCGGATTCACCATGAACGTAATGTGACCCGTTTGCGCAGATTGCATGGACGCAACGCCGGTGATGACGATATCGCCATCACCGTGTAATTCTGCATCCAACTGCTCTGCTAAATCAGCCAGTCGAATTGAAGGCATTACTTATTTAACCTGTTTCAGTACGTCGGCGGTGATGTCTTTTACATCGCTGCTGTTGTAAGCAACGGTGTTCGCGTCAACGACCAGATCGATGCTCTGGCTGCTGGCAACAGATTTCACCGCAGTCTGGATACGAGTAACCAGTTTGCCGCGTTCTTCGTTGGAACGACGTGCACGATCCTGCTCAAAAGCCTGCGCTTTTTGAGAGAAGGTCTGGCGCTGAGCCATTACGTCTTTTTCCAGCTTAGTACGATCGCTACCTGCTTTCATGGACTGCAGACGCTGCATTTTAGATTGCAGATCAGATTCCATACGCTGCAGTTCGCTCGCGCGGCCTTTAAACTCATTTTCCAACGTGTTGGAAACACCGGTCTTCTGTGCAACCTGCTGGAACAGGCTACCCATGTTGACGATAGCAATTTTGTCAGCAGCCTGTGCAGACGTAACCATTGCTAAACCGAGACCTGCCGCTAATAACCACTTTTTCACAATAAACTCCTTACCATCCCATTTGCACCCGAAGGTACAGTTCTTTGCGTGGCCAGGCGATCCCATGCAAGATCGCCTAAAGTCATCGCTACACTACCATTACATTCCTTTGCGAAGAACAATTACCAGGTTTTACCAATGTTAAACTGGAACTGCTCTTTTTTGTCTCCATCGTAATCCTTAAACGGCTGGGCGTAGGAGAAGACCAACGGCCCCAATGGGGACATCCATTGTAATGCGATACCAGCAGACATACGGATATTGCTTGGATCACTGTAGTCTGGATAACCGGAATATGCACTTGAATCCCAGTTAGTATCCCAGACGGTACCCATATCCCAGAAGAACGAAGTACGAACCGAGTTGGCGTATTTATCACTGATGAACGGCGTTGGGGTAATGAACTCAAGGCTGGCGACAGCCATGGCGTTACCACCCACTGCGTCATCCGATTTACACGGCGCTGACTGCGTGCTTTCACATTCGTTATCGTAGTCGTTATCGCCATCATGACGACTGCTGGACGGGAAATAGACCGCCTTAGGACCGATGGTGTTGGACTGGAAGCCACGCACGGTGCTGGAACCACCGGCATAGAAGTTCTCATAGAACGGCATCTCTTTGCCGCCGAATCCATCCCCATAGCCCCAACGGGTACGACCGAGAACCACCCACTTGTGATCGTCATCGATCGGTACGTAGGTTGCGGTATCCAGTGTCGCTTTGTAGAACTCGTTATCAGAGCCAGGGATCGTCACTTTACCGTTCAGATTGATACGCGTCCCTTCCGTCGGGAAGAAGCCACGGTCAAGCTTGTTATAGGTCCAACCGTAGTTGAAGGTGAAGTCGTTTGCGCTGTAAGAGTTGCGGTCATTCGAGTTATCCGGGTATTCGCCCACGGAGTTCAAATAACGCCACATCGCGACCTGCGGCTGCATGTTGGACAGGGAGTTATGCACATACCCTAAGCCAGCACGCAATGTGTTGTATTCGTTGACAGGGAAGCCCAGCGTGACGTCTGTACCATAACTTTTGTTGGTATAGTCAGACAGATCCGCATCGTTCGCATCAAAGTCGTTATAGAAGACACGACCGCCCAGACTCACGCCATCAACGGTGAAGTATGGGTTAGTAACGGACAGTTCGCTGTAGGTCTGGTAATCGTTCTTAGTACCGTTAATCCCTACCGCGTAACCCGTACCCAGCCAGTTATCCTGCTGAACACCGGCCTGGAAGCTTACACCGCTTTCCGTACCGTAACCAACACCGAAGTTGAAGCTACCGGTGTTACGCTCTTTCACCTTATAGACCACATCAACCTGGTCCGGGCTGCCCGGAACACGCTGCGTGTCGGTGTCGACCGTTTCAAAGTAACCCAGACGGTTCAGACGCTCTTTACCCTGATCAACCATATCACTGCCCAGCCATGCCCCTTCCATCTGGCGCATTTCGCGACGCAGAACGGCATCTTTGGACGTGTCGTTACCTTCAAAACGGATCTTACGCACGTAGAAACGGTTACCCGCATCAACGTTTACGCGCAGCATAACGGTTTTGTCAGTATCGTTGATTTCCGGCTGTGACTGAACACGCGGATAGGCGTAACCATAGCGACCCAGAAGCTTCTTAATATCATCTTCCATTTTGGTCACTTTGGTGCCGTTGTAGAGTTCGCCCGGCTCAATTTTGGTCAGGCTTTCGATCTCCGCAGAGTGCCCCGCCAGGTTCCCCGTTACCTGAACGCCAGAAAGCTTATACTGCTCGCCTTCCGTGATGTTCACGGTAATGTAGATCCCTTTCTTATCCGGGGTCAGGCTGACCTGCGTTGAGTCGATGTTGAAACGCGCGTAACCGCGATCCAGATAGTAACTGCGCAGGGTTTCAAGGTCACCCGCCAGTTTCTGCTTCTGGTACTTGCGATCGCCAACAACGTTCCACCACGGAACCTCATCACGCAACTGGAAGTGAGAGATCAGTTCATCCGTGCTGAAGGCATGATTACCGACGATATTGATCTGCTGGATCTTCGCCGATACCCCTTCCTGGAACACCAGTTTAAGGTCAACACGGTTGCGCGGCAGCGGCGTGACAACGGCTTTCACGCTGGCACTGTATTTACCGACGCTGTAGTAGAAGTCTTCAAGACCTTTCTCGATATCGGCAATGGTGGTGCGATCCAAAGATTCGCCAACACGCACGCCAGAAGCCTCGAGGTTTTGCTTCAGCATGTCATCTTTCACCGATTTGTTACCGGAGAAGGTGATGCTGGCAATGGTCGGACGTTCTTTTACCTGAACCAGAAGCGTATCGCCATCGCGTAGGACACGAACATCCTCAAAGTTGCCAGTGGCAAACAGTGCGCGAATGGTATTACTGATATCTTCATCATTAACCGTGTCGCCTGTGCGCACCGGCATACTGAGGAGGGCCGCACCAACGGCGACACGCTGCAGGCCTTCGAAATGAATGTCCTTCACTACGAACCCTTCAGCACCGTATACGGTCGCGCTGCTAAACAGCAGCGACGCTATGAGCAACTTTTTCATCGCCATCGTTATTATGCGTTCTTCCTAACTAACTCTCTTACAACCGAGAGAAATCATTGAAAAGTGCAAGCCCCATTAACAGCACCAGCAATATCGAGCCAATGCGATAACTAAAGTCTTGAACCCGCTCGGATACCGGCCCGCCCTTAAGCTTTTCAATCGCCAGGAACAGCAGATGCCCCCCGTCAAGTACGGGCAACGGAAACAGGTTGATTATCCCTAAGTTCACGCTGATTAGCGCAAGGAACATCAGATAATAAATCACCCCGAACTCCGCTGACATCCCAGCCCCCTGAGCGATAGAAATCGGCCCACTGAGGTTGTTCAGTTTCACATCACCGGTTATCAATTTTCCCAGCATACTGACCGTCAGCTTCATCAACTGCCACGTTTTATCCGTGGCCTGTGCAATGGCGCTGAACGGCCCATACTGGCGTACTGTCTTGTACTCATCCGGCAGAGGAATGATTTTCGGCACAACGCCGGCAAACCCTTCTGCCTTCCCATTACCCGTTTTCGAATCCGGAATTAATGTTAAAGACAAGGCACTGCCCTGCCTTTCAATTTCCAGCGCTAACGGCTGACCCGGATTATCGCGCACCAGGTTCACGAACGTCATCCACTGCGTTAACGGCTGACCATCGACTTTAACGATCCTGTCGCCGGCTTGCAAACCCGCCTTACTTGCGGCGGACTGTGCCTGGACTTCTGACAGCACCGGTTCAATCTGTGGCCCGCGTGGTCGAATCCCTAAAGAAGATACAGGATCTTCCTTATCAGGCTCAAATGCCCAATGCCGTAAATTCAGTGTTTTTTCCTGCCGCTGGTTGCTGCCGAAAGGCGCTACGCTGATTGTCGTCTGTTGATCGCCAATTTTCGCGATCAGTTGTAAACGCACTGCGTCCCAATCAGGGGTTTCGATACCATCAACGGCTTTAAGTTCCGTGCCAGGAATAATTTGCGCCTGAGCGGCAATCGAGTTGGGCGTTATTTCACCAACAACCGGACGAACGCCAGGAACACCGATGATAAACACCAGCCAGTAAGCGAAGATAGCGAAGAGGAAATTAGCAACCGGACCGGCGGCAATGATCGCTGCGCGCTGGCCGACGGTTTTATTGTTGAAAGCGTGGTGACGCAGTTCCGGGATCACCGGTTCCGCGCGCTCATCCAGCATTTTGACATAGCCGCCCAGCGGGATCAGGGCGATGACATATTCGGTCCCAGACCGATCGGTACGGCGCCAGAGCGCTTTACCAAATCCAATAGAAAAGCGCTCGACACGGACACCGCAGCGCCGGGCAACCCAGAAATGACCAAATTCATGTACGGTGATCAACACACCCAGTGCGACAATGAATGCAGCCAGATTCCAGAGAATACTCAGCATAAAACCTTCCGTTAAAGCGTCTTGAATACCAGTAACAACAGGCAAGCAAAGACCGGTACTGCCGCCGTCAGGCTGTCAATACGGTCCAGAATACCACCGTGCCCTGGAATCAAATGACCGCTGTCTTTAATTCCTGCTTCACGCTTAAACATGCTCTCGGTCAGATCGCCCAGCACAGAGGCCAGCGCAGCGACAATAGAACAGATTAATAAGGTGACAGGCGCAACTTCCAGATTCGCCCACATGCCGTAACCCCAGGAGATAACGGCTGCCGTGGCAAGGCCACCAAAAAAGCCTTGCCAGGTTTTCCCCGGCGACACTTTTGGTGCCAGTTTATGTTTGCCAAACAGTTTACCAAACATGTACGCCCCGGAGTCGGCTCCCCAGACCAGGATCATGACATAGAGCAGCCATATTGCGCCACTGTAATGATTCTCGTCGTAATGCCAGGCTCGCAGCGCCAACATTCCCCAGAAGAAGGGAACGATCGTAAGCACGCCAAAAATTAGGCGTAATGTCTTCGAATGACGCCAGATCGTCGCCGAGCCGGGGTAGAAAAACACCAGCGCTAGCGCAGCGACCCACCAACCCAACGATGCCCACAGAGAGACCTCGACCAGCGGCTGATGAATATTATGGTGATATTCCGGCAGCAGAAACAGCATCAGTGCGAGCAACAGCCCACACAGCACCGCCAGCCAGACGCGTTGCGTGCGCGTGGCAAAACCGCTTAACTGTCCCCATTCCCACGCGGCAAGCATACAAACAACCAGCGTTACGATGGCGAACCCCACCGGCGGCAGCAAAAACAGCGCCGCGATGACCACGGGTATTAAAACAAAAGCAGAAATCAGGCGATACTTCAGCAAAAGCGACCCCCATCAGGCTTTATCATCACCGGGCTCGGTGCCGCCGAAACGACGCTCTCGATTAGCAAAGGCATGCAGCGCACCTTCAAAGTCTTGTTCATCGAAATCGGGCCAGAGAACATCTGTAAAGTAAAGTTCGGCATAGGCAATTTGCCAAAGCAAAAAGTTACTTATTCGATGCTCTCCCCCAGTCCTAATTACTAAATCTACCGGAGCCAGCTCATGCATACAGATTTGTTGGTTAAGCATGTCTTCATCAATCTGATCAGGACGCAGTAATCCTTCCTGCACCTGTTCTGCCAGTTGTCTGACTCCCTGGACAATATCCCAACGTCCGCCGTAATTCGCCGCAATATTCAGCGTCAGCCCGGTATTCTGGGCGGTAAGCGCTTCAGACTTACGAATACGTTCTTGCAAACGCGCGTTAAATCGGCTGGTATCGCCAATAATGCGCAGGCGAACGTTATGGCGATGCAGGCTTTTCACTTCACTGTCCAGCGCCCACACAAATAACTCCATTAACGCGCTCACTTCCTGCGCCGGACGATTCCAGTTTTCACTACTAAAGGCATACAGCGTTAACGCATCAATACCATTATTGGCAGCAAAAGAGACGGCACGGCGGACGGATTTCGCTCCGGCCTTATGCCCAAATGCACGAATCTTCCCTTGCTTTTTCGCCCAGCGACCATTGCCATCCATAATGATCGCGACATGACGGCAGCCATGTGCAGGCAAATTTTCGCTTTCTGGTTGAGTTGCAGACAACATAACGCGTTTTAGTCCCTGAAAGGATTTAGCGGTACTCAGGAATACTGAAGCCTTTTGCTCTTCATCCTTCAGGCTGCCTCTTCGCTGGCGGTGATCACTCGCCCCAGTCACATACTCTTTGTATGCTCCAGGGAACTCATTCACATGCCGCCTTGATGCAACCTGAATGATTTTGTGCATCCACAAAAAAGCCGTGTCAAACCACGGCTTACCTGACCCAAAAAAGCCAACTACCTGCGATCAGGTGGCGCAGACTATATCACTGAAGCACAACGCTAACAAATAGCACAATCTCCTGAGGAAGGATTATCCTCAGCTTGCGAGTCGCATCACTTGTTTTCTGGCGACTTCTCGCGCAATGGCATCCACCTGCAACACGTCATCCACGCTCTGCGGTTCCTGCAGGTCCATCTGCTCCAGCACGGCTAAATTGAGATCGGCAATATCGGTAAAGCGTATTTCTTCAGCAAGAAATGCAGCAACGACTACTTCATTGGCTGCATTCAGCGCAGTTGTGGCTGCCTGCCCCTGCTCGAACGCCTCCATTGCCAGTTTCAGGCAAGGATAGCGCTGGTAATCCGGCGCGCTGAAGGTTAACGCACTGAGTTTGCAAAAATCGAGCGGCTTCACGCCAGAGGTTACGCGATTCGGCCAGGCCATCGTATGGGCGATAGGCGTACGCATGTCCGGTTCACCCAGTTGTGCCAGAACGCTGCCGTCCTGATAACGCACCATTGAGTGAATGACCGACTGCGGGTGAATCAGCACTTCCATCTGGCGGGCACTGGCATTAAACAACCAACGCGCTTCAATGTATTCCAGACCTTTATTCATCATGGTGGCGGAGTCGACGGAAATTTTACGTCCCATCGACCAGTTCGGATGACGACATGCCTGATCGGGCGTCATCGACACCAGTTCATGCAGCGGCGTTTCCCGGAACGGGCCACCAGACCCGGTAAGCAAAACCGACATCACGCCATTTTGCTCCAGGTCAGCGTATCCCAGATTGTGTTGAATGGGTTGGGGCATACTCTGAAAAATCGCGTTGTGTTCGCTGTCTACCGGTAAAAGTTGGGCTTTGCTCTGCTTCACCGCGTCCATAAACAGGCGTCCACAGGTCACCAGTGACTCTTTGTTAGCCAACAGAATGGTTTTTCCCGCACGAATCGCAGCAAGCGTCGGCAGAAGGCCGGCGGCGCCCACGATAGCGGCCATCACCTGATCGACCTCATCAAGCGCCGCCATCTCACAAGCTGCCTGTTGCCCGCTCAGGACTTCCGTCCGGCTACCCTGCTGTTTCAGCGTGGCGTTGAGAAGGCGAGCGCTGGCGTCATCATCCATCACGGCATAACGCGGGGAAAATTCCAGGCACTGCTCAACCATACGGCTGACATTTTTACCGGCCACCAGCGCGATAACGCGAAAGCGCTCAGGGTTATGGCGCACCACGTCCAGCGTGCTGCAACCGATAGAGCCGGTCGAGCCCAGAATGGTTAGTTGCTTCATGAAATGTCCGAAAAATGAAACAGATAAAAAAGCAAAACGCCGCCAGCCGATCGTATGATCTTCTGAGCGGCGTTTTGAGCGTACAGGAGAATCAGAACTGCATCAGTTCCGCTTCTTTATCTGCCAGCGCCGCATCCACTTTCTTGATAGCAGCGTCCGTCATTTTCTGTACGTCGTCCTGAGAACGGCGATCGTCATCTTCGCTGATCTCTTTGTCTTTCAGCAGTGCCTTCACTTTGTCGTTCGCATCACGGCGGACGTTACGTACCGCAACACGCGCCTGTTCAGCTTCGCCACGAACGATTTTCGTCAGATCTTTACGACGTTCTTCCGTCAGCGGAGGCAGCGGAACGCGAATATCGCTGCCCGCAGAGCTCGGGTTCAGACCGAGGTCAGAGGCCATAATCGCTTTCTCAACGGCCGGGCTCATTGAGCGGTCAAACACGTTGATCTTCAGGGTACGGGAATCTTCTACCGTAACGCTTGCCAGCTGACGCAGCGGCGTAGGCGTGCCGTAATATTCCACGACAATGCCATCCAGCAGGCTGGGAGAAGCACGACCCGTGCGTATTTTGCTGATTTGGTTTTTGAACGCTTCTACGCATTTTTCCATGCGTACTTCAGCATCTTTTCTGATATCGCTAATCACGTTACGAATCCTTGAAAACTTGTCTCAGTCAGACCAGACAGTACACCTGTAGAGGTGTGCTTAGTATAGCCCTGATTAAAATATTACGGGTAAGCCCGCGATATTAACGCGGAATCTTACCCCGATTTCGACATTACGGGAATTATTCCGTAATCAATGTGCCTTCTTTTTCACCCATGACCACGCGACGCAGTGCGCCAGGTTTGTTCATGTTAAAGACACGAATCGGCAATTTGTGGTCACGCGCCAGCGTAAACGCAGCCAAATCCATCACTTTCAGTTCTTTATCCAGAACCTCATTGTAGGTCAACTGCTCGTACATCGTAGCAGCAGGATCTTTCGCCGGATCGGCGGTAAAGACGCCATCGACTTTCGTCGCTTTCAGCACCACGTCAGCTTCGATTTCAATACCGCGCAGGCACGCTGCAGAGTCAGTGGTGAAGAAAGGATTACCGGTCCCCGCAGAGAGGATCACCACGCGGTTATTACGCAGCAGGCTGATTGCCTCTGCCCAGCTGTAGTTATCGCACACGCCATTGAGCGGAATAGCGGACATCAGGCGGGCGTTCACATAGGCGCGGTGAAGCGCATCGCGCATTGCCAGGCCGTTCATCACGGTGGCCAGCATGCCCATGTGGTCGCCCACAACGCGGTTCATACCCGCTTTCGCCAGACCAGCACCACGGAACAAGTTACCGCCACCAATCACCACACCAACCTGAATACCCAGTTCAACCAGTTCTTTGATTTCCTGAGCCATACGATCCAAGATGCTTGCGTCAATACCGAAGCCTTCCGAACCCTGCAGAGCTTCGCCACTTAACTTAAGCAGAATGCGTTTATAGACGGGTTTTGCATTGGTAGCCATGTTTCTTTCCTGAGACTGTCAACGATTTAAAATGAGGGGTAAATTCTGGCGACAATGATATGTCGCTTCTCAGTACAACGAAATAAGAGCCATACTGATTTTGCGTGACGGGTGACAAAAAGAAGCCGCCCTCAGGCGGCTCCTTTTCGACAATTAAGACTGCTTGGACATCGCAGCAACTTCTGCTGCAAAGTCAGTCTCAACTTTCTCGATGCCTTCGCCCACTTCGAAGCGGATGAAGCCAGTTACGTCAGCGTTGTGCTCTTTCAGCAGCTGACCAACAGACTTGCTCGGCTCCATAACGAAAGGCTGGCCAGTCAGAGAAACTTCGCCGGTGAATTTCTTCATGCGGCCTTCAACCATTTTCTCTGCGATTTCTTTCGGCTTACCAGACTGCATCGCGATGTCCAGCTGAACCTGGTACTCTTTTTCTACCACTTCAGCAGACACGTCTTCCGGCTTAACGAATTCAGGCTTGCTTGCAGCAACGTGCATAGCCAGCTGTTTAACCAGCTCTTCGTCAGCGCCTTTAGCAGCAACCAGAACACCGATGCGCGCACCGTGCTGGTAGCTGCCCAGAACGTCGCCTTCCAGGGAAGCGATACGACGGATGTTGATGTTCTCACCGATTTTTGCAACCAGCGCAACACGCTCTTCTTCGAACTGCGCTTTCAGCACTTCAACGTCAGTGATTTTGCCAGCAACCGCTGCGTCCAGAACTTTGTCAGCAAATGCCTGGAAACCGCCGTCTTTAGCAACGAAGTCAGTCTGGCAGTTAACTTCCAGAATGAAGGCGATGTTGCCGTCGATTTTGGTTTTGATTACGCCGTCAGCAGCAACGTTGCCTGCTTTTTTCGCTGCTTTGATAGCACCGGACTTACGCATGTTTTCGATTGCCAGCTCGATGTCGCCATTCGCTTCAGTCAGTGCTTTTTTGCAATCCATCATGCCTGCGCCAGTACGTTCACGCAGCTCTTTTACCAGGGATGCGGTAATTTCAGCCATTCTAAAATCCTCGGAAGATGTGATCTGCCCGGCGTCAAACCGTACAGATTTAAAAGTGAAAAAGGGGGCCATATACAGGCCCCCTAACCAAACATGATACTACCTGGTTTATAAGGGCTCTTCCCCTTCATATTCCGAGTCGCAGATGCGTTATCTTCGCTCGCTCATCCCGGTCACTTACTGATGTAAGCTCCCGGGAGTTCTCGAGCTTGCCGCCTTTCTGCAACTCGAACTATCTCGGGGAAGTTATCAAGCCTTATTATTCAGCTTCTACGAAGCTTTCTTCCGCCTGGGAAGCCAGATCCTGAGAACGGCCTTCACGAACGGTTGCAGCGACAGCGCCCAGGTACAGGCTAACAGCACGGATTGCGTCGTCGTTACCCGGGATAACGAAGTCAACACCGTCCGGATCAGAGTTGGTATCAACGATAGCAAATACCGGAATACCCAGGTTGTTTGCTTCTTTGATAGCAATGTGCTCGTGGTCAGCATCGATAACGAACAGAGCGTCCGGCAGACCGCCCATGTCTTTGATACCGCCCAGGCTGTTTTCCAGTTTCTCAAGCTCACGAGTGCGCATCAGCGCTTCTTTCTTGGTCAGCTTTTCGAAAGTACCGTCCTGAGACTGAGTTTCCAGGTCTTTCAGACGTTTGATGGACTGACGAACGGTTTTCCAGTTAGTCAGCATACCGCCCAGCCAGCGATGGTTCACGAAGAACTGATCGCAGCTGTTAGCAGCGTCTTTCACCGCTTCGCTTGCAGCGCGTTTAGTACCAACGAAAAGGATTTTACCTTTGCGAGAAGCGATCTTGTTCAGTTCAGCCAGCGCTTCGTTGAACATCGGTACAGTTTTCTCAAGGTTGATGATGTGAACTTTGTTACGCGCACCGAAGATGAACGGCTTCATTTTCGGGTTCCAGTAACGGGTCTGGTGACCAAAGTGAACACCAGCCTTGAGCATGTCGCGCATGGAAACAGTTGCCATGTTTAAAACCTCTATAGATAAAGTTGGGGTTATGCCTCCACGTATCCCATATTACCGACCCCAAAGGGCACCCCGGAATATGTGCCGATACGTGTGTGTTGTTACACAAAGTGAGATTTGTCGCTTCCGTCCATTCTGTGTATATGAAATGAGATCGGAAGTCCGGCGCGCTTTATACCACAAATACGCCGTGGACACCAATAATTGTTGGCTTGCTGTGCTGTTAATGATTCTCAATTTGGCAGCATGTATGCTGGACTGATACCATTGACAGCACTTACACAATTATTGTCGGAATAATCGACACTGATGGACAGAATTCATGGCTATCTCAATCAAGACCCCTGAAGAAATCGAAAAAATGCGCGTCGCGGGCCGTCTGGCCGCGGAAGTGCTGGAGATGATCGAACCGTATATCAAACCGGGCGTCAGCACGGGTGAACTGGATCGCATCTGTAATGACTACATCGTTAACGAGCAACACGCGATCTCGGCTTGTCTCGGCTATCACGGTTATCCTAAATCCGTCTGCATCTCCATTAATGAAGTGGTGTGTCACGGGATTCCGGATGACGCCAAGCATCTGAAAGATGGCGATATCGTCAACATCGACGTGACGGTCATTAAAGATGACTATCACGGCGATACGTCCAAAATGTTTATTGTCGGCAAACCGACCATTCTGGGCGAGCGCCTGTGCCGCGTCACTCAGGAGAGCCTGTATCTGGCGCTGCGTATGGTGAAGCCAGGCATTCGTCTGCGTACGCTCGGCGCGGCAATCCAGAAGTATGCCGAAGGTGAAGGCTTCTCCGTGGTGCGTGAATACTGCGGACACGGCATTGGTCGCGGCTTCCATGAAGAGCCGCAGGTGCTGCACTATGATGCGGACGACGGCGGCGTGGTGCTGCAGCCGGGCATGACCTTTACCATTGAGCCGATGCTGAACGCCGGTGATTATCGTATCCGTACGATGAAAGACGGCTGGACGGTCAAAACCAAAGACCGGAGCTTGTCTGCGCAATACGAGCATACTATTGTGGTGACCGAAAACGGCTGCGAAATTCTGACATTACGCAAGGATGACACCATCCCGGCGGTCATTACGCACGACGCATAACTTTTTTGCCTGATGGCGCTATCGCTTATCAGGCCTACAAATGGCACCTTTACTCAAAATCATTCGAGTTGCTTCAAGACGGCAAGAGAGTGAATCTCCAGGAGCGTACAAAAGTACGTGACTGGAGTGAACGAGCGCAGCCAACGCAGAAGCAGCCTGAAGGATGAAGAGTAAATCCGTAGGCCGGGTAAGGCGCTTTCGCCATATCCGGCTTTTTTAATGGGTGGCGACAATGAATACTCTTCCTGAACAGCACGCGAACACCGCACTCCCCACCCTACCCGGCCAGCCGCAAAACCCGGGAGCCTGGTCACGCGACGAACTCACCGTCGCCGGGATCAAAACGCATATAGACACCTTCCAGCAATGGTTAGGCGATGCCTTCGACAGTGGGATTTCCGCTGAACAGCTTATTGAAGCGCGTACGGAATTTATCGATCAACTACTGCAACGCCTGTGGATTGACGCCGGTTTTGGGCAGATTGCCGATCTGGCTCTGGTCGCCGTCGGCGGCTACGGGCGCGGTGAACTGCACCCACTTTCCGATATTGACCTGCTGATCCTCAGCCGCAAAAAATTACCGGACGATCAGGCGCAAAAGGTCGGCGAGCTGCTGACATTGCTGTGGGACGTCAAACTGGAAGTGGGACACAGCGTGCGCACGCTGGAAGAGTGTCTGCTGGAAGGGTTATCCGATCTGACCGTCGCCACTAACCTGATTGAAACCCGTCTGTTGATTGGCGACGTCGCGTTGTTCCTGGAACTGCAAAAGCATATTTTCAGTGAAGGGTTCTGGCCGTCTGATAAGTTTTACGCCGCCAAAGTAGAAGAGCAAAATCAGCGCCACCAGCGCTATCACGGCACCAGCTATAACCTTGAGCCGGATATCAAAAGTAGCCCCGGCGGTCTGCGCGATATCCACACGCTGCAGTGGGTCGCTCGCCGTCATTTTGGCGCCACCTCACTCGACGAAATGGTCGGCTTCGGCTTCTTAACCCAGGCGGAACGCGCTGAGCTCAACGAATGCCTGCACATTCTGTGGCGCATTCGTTTTGCCCTGCACTTAGTGGTCAGTCGTTACGATAACCGCCTGCTGTTCGATCGCCAGTTGAGCGTCGCTCAGCGCCTGAACTACAGCGGCGAAGGCAACGAACCGGTTGAGCAGATGATGAAGGATTACTTCCGCGTCACCCGCCGCGTCACTGAACTCAACCAGATGCTGCTGCAGCTGTTTGACGAAGCGATCCTCGCGCTGTCCGCCGACGAAAAGCCGCGTCCTATTGATGACGATTTTCAACTGCGCGGCACGCTGATCGATCTGCGTCAGGACGATCTGTTCATCCGCGAACCGGAAGCGATCCTGCGGATGTTCTATACCATGGTGCGCAACAGCGCGATCACCGGGATCTACTCCACTACCCTGCGCCATCTGCGCCATGCACGCCGCCACCTGAACCAGCCGCTGTGTTATATCCCGGAGGCGCGGTCGCTGTTTCTCAGTATGCTGCGCCATCCTGGCGCAGTCAGCCGCGGTCTGCTGCCGATGCACCGCCATAGCGTGCTGTGGGCCTATATGCCGCAATGGTCACGGATTGTCGGGCAGATGCAGTTTGACCTGTTCCATGCCTACACCGTTGACGAACACACGATTCGCGTGATGCTGAAGCTGGAAAGTTTTGCCAAAGAAGAGACCCGTCAGCGCCACCCGTTGTGCGTGGATCTCTGGCCGCGTCTGCGACAGCCGGAACTGATATTTATCGCTGCGCTGTTTCACGATATTGCCAAAGGACGCGGCGGCGACCACTCGGTGCTGGGCGCACAGGACGTGCTCAAGTTTGCGGAACTGCACGGACTGAACTCGCGCGAAACGCAGCTGATTGCCTGGCTGGTTCGCCAGCACCTGCTGATGTCGGTGACCGCTCAGCGCCGGGATATTCAGGATCCCGAAGTCATTAAACAGTTCGCCGAAGAGGTACAAACGGAGCACCGCCTGCGCTTTCTGGTCTGCCTGACAGTCGCGGATATTTGCGCCACCAACGAAACGCTGTGGAACAGCTGGAAGCAAAGTCTGCTACGTGAACTGTACTTCGCCACGGAAAAACAGCTGCGTCGGGGAATGCAAAACACGCCGGATATGCGTGAACGCGTGCGCCACCATCAATTGCAGGCGCTGGCGCTTCTGCGCATGGACAATATTGATGAAGAAGCGCTGCACCATATCTGGTCGCGCTGTCGCGCCAACTACTTCGTGCGACACAGCCCAAACCAGCTGGCCTGGCATGCGCGTCATCTGTTACAGCACGATCTCAGCGAGCCGCTCATTCTGCTTAGCCCGCAGGCCACGCGCGGCGGGACGGAAATATTCATCTGGAGTCCGGATCGCCCGTATCTTTTTGCCGCCGTCTGCGCCGAGCTGGACCGGCGTAACCTAAGCGTCCACGATGCGCAGATTTTCACGACCCGAGATGGCATGGCGATGGACACCTTTATCGTACTGGAACCGGACGGCAGCCCGCTCTCATCAGACAGGCACGAAGCGATCCGCTTTGGACTGGAACAGGCGATCACCCAGCGCACCTGGCAACCGCCGCAACCACGTCGACAGCCGGCCAAATTGCGTCACTTTACCGTCGATACCGAGGTCACATTCCTGCCCACGCACACCGACCGCAAATCGTTCCTCGAGCTGATTGCGCTCGACCAGCCTGGACTGCTGGCGCGGGTCGGGCAAATTTTTGCCGATCTGGGAATTTCGCTTCATGGCGCCCGAATTACAACCATTGGCGAGCGAGTAGAAGATTTATTCATAATCGCCACAGCGGACCGGCGTGCGCTTAATAATGCGCTGCAGCAGGAAGTGCATCAACGGTTGACAGAGGCCCTCAATCCAAACGATAAAGGGTAGTGTGTTTATTTATAGGGAAAGAGTTTAACAATGCAGCAGTTACAGAACGTTATTGAGACCGCTTTTGAGCGCCGTGCCGACATTACTCCGGCCAATGTGGATACCGTGACCCGTGAAGCGGTGAATCAGGTGATTTCTCTGCTGGATTCCGGCGCACTGCGTGTGGCAGAAAAGGTGGACGGTCAGTGGGTGACTCACCAGTGGTTGAAGAAAGCGGTGCTGCTCTCTTTCCGTATCAACGATAACCAGGTGATTGATGGCGCGGAAAGCCGCTACTTCGATAAAGTGCCGATGAAATTCGCCGACTACGACGAAGCGCGCTTCCAGAAAGAAGGTTTTCGTGTGGTTCCGCCGGCGGCGGTACGTCAGGGTGCGTTTATCGCCCGTAACACCGTGTTGATGCCGTCTTATGTCAACATCGGCGCTTATGTTGATGAAGGCACGATGGTCGATACCTGGGCAACCGTCGGTTCCTGTGCGCAGATCGGTAAGAACGTTCACCTGTCCGGCGGTGTCGGCATCGGTGGCGTACTGGAGCCGCTACAGGCGAACCCGACCATCATTGAAGACAACTGCTTCATCGGCGCGCGTTCGGAAGTCGTCGAAGGCGTAATCGTCGAAGAAGGTTCCGTGATTTCCATGGGCGTCTATATTGGTCAGAGCACCCGTATTTACGACCGTGAAACCGGCGAAGTCCATTATGGTCGCGTGCCAGCAGGCTCCGTTGTCGTTTCCGGCAACCTGCCGTCGAAAGACGGTAAGTACAGCCTGTACTGTGCGGTGATTGTGAAAAAAGTCGACGCCAAAACGCGTGGCAAGGTCGGTATCAACGAGTTATTGCGAACCATCGACTAAGGATGATTTGAAAAAGCGGGCTTAGCCCGCTTTTTTTCACTCTGCGAGTGGCGCAAACAGGGCTTTTCGTTAATTATTCAATAGTTATAGTGAGCTTAAGGGTACCGCTATGTATGACAATCTGAAAAGTCTGGGCATTACTAATCCTGAAGAAATCGATCGTTACAGCCTGCGGCAAGAAGCCAACAACGATATCCTGAAAATCTATTTCCAGAAGGATAAAGGTGAATTCTTTGCCAAAAGCGTGAAGTTTAAATATCCTCGCCAGCGCAAGACCGTGGTCGCCGATGGAATTGGTCAGGGCTACAAAGAAGTGCAGGAAATCAGCCCTAATCTGCGCTACGTGATCGACGAACTCGATCAGATCTGCCAGCGCGATCGCACTGAAGTTGATCTAAAACGTAAGATCCTTGACGATTTACGCCATCTGGAAAGCGTGGTGGCGAATAAGATCACCGAAATCGAAGCCGATCTGGAAAAACTGACGCGTAAATAATTCGTTTGTTGCCGGATGGCGGCGTCATACGCCTTATCCGGCCTACTGGTACATCCTCGTAGGCCTGATAAGCGTAGCGCCATCAGGCAATTAATCACTGCTGATCATCCAGCTGCAACGCCACGTACAGCAGCAGTCGATCGTCGAAATTTCCCAAATCCAGCCCGGTCAATTCCGAGATGCGATTCAGTCGATACTCCAGCGTATTCCGGTGAATAAACAGTGCCTTAGAGGTCGCCAACGGCTGCACGTTATGGCGAAACCAGGCCGCCAGGGTGCGGCGCAATAAACCGTTATTGTCCATCGCTTTCAGCCGTACCAGCGGTCGTGCCAGCTCATTGGCCTGCCAGCCGCCACGCAGACTGTCGAGCAGTACCGGCAGCATCAAATCCTGATAAAAGTAGCTGCGGCTTTCCGGCATTCGTTGTTTGCCGACCATCATTGTCGTGCGCGCAGTACGGTACGAACGCGCAATGCTGCCTGGTCCGGTAAAATAGTTGCCCAGCGCAACGCGAAAACGCAACTGCCCGTTCTCTTTCATACGCGCAATAAGTTGCTCAACGCGCTTGCGATGATCTTCGGCATCCCAGCGGCCAAACGCATTCAGCGCCGGTTTTAACACCACCATCTCGGTCAGCGAAACAATCGCGATCAGGTTATTACGTTCCGGGGTGGTTAGCGCGTTCTGGAGCTGTTGTAGCTCAGCCATCGCACTGTCCACACCAAGCTGGCCGCTGTCGACTTCCACCACCGCCACCACGCGCGGCTGATTAAGATCGATCCCCAGGCGTTGCGCCCATTCGGTCAACGACGGGGTGTTCTCTTCTGCCTGGATCAGGTTCATCACCAGTTCTTCGCGCAGACGGCTGTCCTGCGCCAGCAGGTGCATCAGACGCGACTGCTCCAGCATCATCTCCGCCGTCATGCACACCAGTTCGCCATATTTGCGTAAATGCTCAGGTTCACCGGTCAGGCCAATCACGCCGACAATTTCGCCTTCCAGACGCAGCGGCAGGTTAATCCCCTGACGGACCCCATGCAGATGACGCGCGACTGCATCATCAATATCCACCACGCGCCCTTGCGAGAGGACTAACAGCGCCCCTTCGTGCAATTCACCAATACGTTCGCGATCGCCGCTACCGATGATCCGCCCACGGGCATCCATTACGTTGATATTGGTATCAATGATGCGCATTGTGCGCGCCACGATATCCTGCGCCATTTTGGTATCAAGATGCCAGCCAGCCATAAATCCCTCCTGTGAGCAGAGCTCCAGCATAAGGAAGATCACAAACGGCGGCATTGTGCAGATGCACAAAGCAAAGGAGAGAAGTATGGAGTTGTGGGTAGTATCACAAAAAGAAACCCCCTCCTGTCACAGGAGGGGGCTCTGGAAGGGATTACTGCATCAGCAAATAGATAGTGCTGTCGCCACGCTGAATGTTCAGCGCCAGAACAGACGGTTTGCTGTCGAGGATTTTCCGCAGCTCAGCGATGTTTTTCACCGGCTGCTGGTTAGCACCGATAATCACATCACCTTTTTTCAGGCCAATCTGCGCTGCCGGGGTGTTCGCTTTCACGTTATTCACCACCACGCCTTTGTCCTGACCTTTATTGCTCATTTCAGCCCCTTCAATACCGCTGAAGATAGAGCTGGAGTCAACCTGAGTCTGGCTGCTTTGCTGAAGTTCCAGATTCACCGTGACCGGCTTGCCGTCGCGCAGCAGACCGAGGGTAATTTTGCTGCCTACCGGCATGGTGCCGACCTGCGCACGCAGTGCGGCGAAGCTGCTGATCGGCTTGCCGTTCAGGGAGGTGATCACATCCCCGGCTTTAATCCCGGCCTTCGAGGCAGACGAATTCGGCATAACCTGGCTGACAAACGCGCCGCGCTGCGCGTCAACTTTCATCGCTTTCGCCAGTTCGGAGCTCAGTTCGGTCCCCATAATGCCCAGCTCACCGCGTTTCACCTGGCCGAACTCAACCATTTGAGACGTCAGGTTTTTCACCATGTTGCTCGGGATCGCAAAACCGATACCGATGTTGCCGCCGTCCGGCGCGAGAATCGCTGTGTTAATACCGATCAACTCGCCATTCAGGTTAACCAACGCGCCACCGGAGTTACCGCGGTTGATCGCCGCATCGGTCTGGATGAAGTTTTCATAGTTCTGCGCATTCAGGCCGCTACGACCCAGCGCAGAGACGATACCGGAGGTAACCGTCTCGCCCAGACCAAACGGGTTACCGATGGCGACAGTGTAATCCCCCACGCGCAGCGTGTCGGAGTCAGCCAGCTTAATCGCCGTCAGGTTTTTCGGATCCTGAATCTGGATCAGCGCGATATCGGAACGCGGGTCTTTGCCGACGATCTTCGCGTCGAATTTACGACCATCGCTTAACTGAACTTTAATCACCGTGGCGTTATCCACCACGTGGTTGTTGGTCACGACATAGCCTTTCGCGGCGTCAATGATGACACCGGAACCCAGCGCCATAAATTTCTGCTGCTGGCCGCCGCCATTACCGCCCTGTGGGCCACCCTGGCAGAAAGGTGAACTCTGGAACGGGGAACCGTCCTGGCAGAACGGGGAATCATCACCAAAGAACTGCTGGAAATTACGCGGCATACGCGGCGTATTCACGGTCGTGCTACCTTCCACGTTAATGCTGACCACCGATGGCATCACTTTTTCGAGCATCGGTGCCAGACTTGGCATCTGCTGCGCGGTCGTCGCTGATGCTGTTTCAGCGGCCGTGGCAGAAAGCGGGGATAACGCCAAACCTAAACTCAGAGCCAGTGCACTCATTGCTAATGTGGTTTTTTTCATGTGTCTCAATCTCAATTAACAGATAACGCAAAATTGCTGTGTACGTCAGATTCATTTTATAGCGCTAAGTTCCGGACAGAAGTTTATGGAAAAGGTAAAAATTTATTGTCCGTCTTTACAAAACTCCGCTTATTGTTCGACTGCCATCAGTCGCCGATATTCATCCCATGCATAGAGATCGGTCATCCCGCTGATATAATCCTGAATAAGACGACAGCGGTAATAATATTCCCACAAGGGATACTCAGTTGAATCTGTTCTTAATTTACCCACAGCCTCCATATAGGCCAGCCGATGGCGCGTTGACAGTTTCTGAAATAAGCGGGATTCGATAGGGAAGCGCGGCAGGCGCTCTTTTTCCACCAGCTCGCTAAAATCCGCCAGCGGCAGGCTTAATAAAGGACGGTAGATATCGAGTAAACCACTGATCACCCGATAGCCCTGTAATTCAAGCTGCTCAACATCTGGATGGCTAAACACATGTTTAATCGCCACATTTTTATAAAGTTTCAGCAGGCGGCTGTAATTACTGCCATCTTCCAGCAATGCCTGATTGAACGTGCCGTCGAAAACCTGCGCTAAATTATCAATAAAGCGCTGCGCGGCGTAAGGCACCAGTTTATTTAGCGTATTGACCCGCAAATACATGAAGAATTGATCTTCAGTGCTGCGACTCAGAGAATTGGCGCGCGATTTCTCCCAGGCATTTTCAACAACCTGCGCAAAGAGCGAACCTTTCTCGTGCTCCCCCCAGGCCTCATGTAAATGGTGATAAAGTTGCTCAACGCTGAAGATTCTTTTCTCTACCGCGTCCTCCAGATCGGCGACGCAATAAGAGATATCGTCAGCGGCTTCCATTATCCACGTTAACGGAAAGCGACTGTAAACCGCGAGATCGAGTTCTTTACGTAACCTCGCAATATACGGTTCTTCAGAAAGGTAATAACCTGGTTTTTTCATTAAATAGTTGTGCGTCGCAGGTGTTTCTCCCCGCCACCATGCCGGACGGGTATATTTTAAGATCCCGCCGACCTGGGCCCAGGTCAGGTTCATGCGCATCAACGTTTGTACCAGACGAATACCTTGCGCATTCCCTTCGAAATGGCACAGATCCTGGCGCACCTTACGGCGGAGATCGTTTAGCACTTCTTCACCCTCGCGCAGACGCAGCGTCGCCACAATGCAACGATCTTCAGTTAAGGGTTGGCTTTCGGCATCAGCAGGATGCAATCGCTGGCGAAACCAGTCATTGATCGCCGCCTCGCCAAAGTGCCCAAACGGCGGGTTGCCTATGTCATGCATCAGGCAGGACATCTCGACAATGCTCTCAAAAGGTCCGGTCAGCTCGTCCAGTCCGTACTGTTCCAGCAGCTTCAGTTCTTTAAGACGGCTTAACACCTCTTTGGCGATATAGCGCCCCACCTGCTGAACTTCCATGGAATGAGTCAGGCGCGTGCGAACCGACGCATTACGTTCGAGGGGAAACACCTGGGTTTTTTGCTGCAGGCGACGGATCGCCGGGGAGTTAATAATCCGCCCGCGGTCGCTTTCAAAAATGCGCAGGATCTCATGCTCGGTTTTAACACCCTGCGGTGAACGATAACGACGGTGCCAGTTTATTTTTTTCCGGAAATCAATCTGTGACATGTCCTCTCCCGCGTGAGAATGCACTTCACCTTAAGCGCATGGTAAACTATGCCTTTAAATCTCACCTGGCGCGAGTAAATCTATGAAAATCGGCATCATTGGTGCAATGGAAGAAGAGGTTACGCTGCTGCGTGACAAAATCGAAAATCGTCAAACTCTCACTCTGGGCGGTTGCGAAATTTACACCGGTCAGCTTAACGGAACCGACGTTGCGCTACTGAAATCCGGTATTGGTAAAGTGGCGGCGGCGCTGGGCGCGACGCTGCTGCTCGAACGCTGCAAACCGGACGTCATTATTAATACCGGTTCCGCTGGCGGTCTCGCCCCGACGCTGAAAGTCGGCGACATTGTGGTCTCTGATGAAGCGCGTTATCACGACGCTGACGTCACCGCTTTTGGCTATGAATTCGGCCAACTTCCGGGTTGCCCGGCCGGTTTTAAAGCCGATGAAAAACTGATTGCAGCGGCAGAGTCCTGCATCTCTGAGCTGAACCTGAACGCAGTACGCGGCTTGATTGTCAGCGGCGATGCCTTCATTAACGGCTCCGTGGGGCTTGCGAAAATCCGTCATAACTTCCCTCAGGCCATAGCCGTTGAGATGGAAGCCACTGCGATTGCGCATGTTTGCCATAATTTCAGCGTGCCGTTTGTGGTGGTCCGCGCAATCTCTGACGTTGCCGATCAGCAGTCTCATCTGAGCTTTGACGAGTTCCTGGCCGTTGCCGCGAAGCAGTCCACGCTGATGGTCGAAACGCTGGTACAGAAACTGGCGCATGGTTAACGCACTCTTCAGGGCGCTTGTCGCCCTGCTGTTAGCTCTTCCGGTGTGGCTACATGCCGCACCTCGCGTGATTACCCTCTCTCCTGCCAATACGGAACTCGCCTTTGCCGCCGGGATCACCCCCGTTGGCGTCAGTAGCTATTCTGACTATCCGCCGCAGGCGCAACACATTGAACAGGTTGCCACCTGGCAAGGGATGAATCTGGAACGGATCGTGGCGCTGAAGCCGGATTTGGTTCTCGCCTGGCGCGGCGGCAATGCCGAACGGCAAGTCAATCAGCTCACGTCGCTGGGTATCAAGGTCATGTGGATCGACGCCGTCACCATTGAGCAAATTGCCGACACGTTGCAAAAGCTGGCCGACTTTAGCCCACACCCCGAAATGGCAAAGCACGCCGCGCAAACCTTGCTGGACGACTATTCGCAGCTAAAATCTCAGTATGCAGGCAAAGCGAAAAAACGCGTTTTTTTGCAGTTTGGCATCAATCCGCCCTTCACCAGCGGAAAAGGATCGATTCAAAACGAGGTTATTGAGCTTTGCGGTGGAGAAAATATCTTTGCCGGTAGTCGGGCTCCCTGGCCGCAGGTCAGTCGCGAACAGGTGCTGGCGCGTTCTCCGCAAGCGATCGTTGTCGCCGGCGATGCAGGTGAAATTCTCAAAATTAAGCAATACTGGGGTGATCAACTACAAATTCCTGTCATTCCCCTCAACAGTGACTGGTTTGAACGCGCAAGCCCGCGTATTATCCTCGCCGCAAAACAACTCTGTAATGCGCTTTCCCTGGTGAATTAGCGCCTGCCCCAACAGGTGTGTTGTGAGGATTTGATCATGCTCGTCTATTGGCTGGATATTGTCGGCACAGCGGTATTTGCTATCTCTGGCGTATTGTTGGCCGGGAAACTGCGTATGGACCCGTTTGGCGTGCTGGTATTGGGCGTCGTTACCGCCGTGGGCGGCGGGACGATTCGTGATATGGCATTAGATAACGGACCGGTTTTCTGGGTTAAAGATCCAACCGATCTGGTGGTGGCAATGGTTACCAGCATGTTGACTATCCTGCTGGTACGCCAGCCCAGACGCTTACCCAAATGGATGCTGCCGGTGCTGGACGCCGTCGGCCTGGCCGTATTTGTGGGGATCGGCGTCAACAAAGCGTTTATTGCAGGGACAGGGCCGCTGGTAGCTATCTGTATGGGCGTCATCACCGGTGTGGGCGGCGGTATTATTCGCGATGTGCTGGCACGAGAAATCCCGATGATCCTGCGTACGGAAATCTACGCAACAGCCTGTATTATCGGCGGGATCGTTCATGCAACCGCACATTACACCTTCGCGATGCCGCTGGAAGCCGCCAGTATGTTGGGAATGGTCGTCACGCTGGTGATTCGCCTGGCGGCGATCCGCTGGCATCTGAAGCTGCCGACTTTTGCGTTAGATGAGAATAGCCGTTGACTTGATTTTGCCCGATGGCGCTGCGCTTATCGGGCCTACAACAGAACAACACCGTAGGCCGGATAAGGCATTTATGCCGTCATCCGGCATGACAGACAGCACTCAGATGCTGAAGGAAGAACCACACCCGCAGGTGCTTTTCGCATTCGGGTTGGTGACTACGAAGCGGGAACCTTCCAGACCTTCGGTGTAGTCAACAGAACCACCGACCAGATACTGCAGGCTCATTGGGTCAACCACCAGGCCAACGCCCTGCTTTTCGATGGTCATATCGCCTTCGTTGACCTGGTCATCAAAGGTAAAACCATACTGAAAACCGCTGCAACCGCCACCGGTGATATAAACACGCAGTTTCAGATTCGGGTTTTCTTCGTCCGCGATCAGGCTTTTTACTTTATTGGCTGCTGCTTCAGTAAATTGCAGTGGCAGCGCTACGTCATCACTCATATTTTTGCTCCAAACGACATCGGCAATTGGGCAAATTCTGACCCAATACTGGCGTCATTATCTAATACCCTGGTATTTCATTCAAGTATTCTCGCCAGCAGTGGTCGTCTGACTTTTTGCCGCCTGCTCCGCTTCCTGCTTTGCCAGCGTGCGGGCAAGAATGGTTGAGTATAGCGGTTTTCCGCCGAGGAATTGCGCCAATAGTGTTGCGCCAAGGCAGGTAATAATCATTGGCAAAATGAGCTGATAGTTATCGGTCATTTCCAGCACCAACACGATACCGGTCAGCGGCGCACGCACGGAGGCCGCCAGCAGCGCGCCCATTCCGGCAATGGCGAACGTTCCGGCCTCAAGCTGATAATGTGGAAATCCAGCCGCCGCTGCCATCCCAAATGCGGTGCCCAACAGTGTACCCAGCGCCAGCATCGGGGCAAAAATCCCGCCGGGCGCACCCGAAGAGAAGCAAAGTAAAGTGGTGATCACACGGGCAATAAAGATAAACAGCAGCAGTCCGACGCTAAAATTGCCCGCTGCGGCGATTGGAATAAGGTTAAAACCGCCGCCAGACGCCGCCGGTTCAATCAGCCCCAGAATGCCGCACAGGCCGCCAATCGCACCGCCCATCAGCACCCATTTGGTGGTGTTTCCATGATGAAAGCGCTGGAACATATCCTGAGTGCGCAACACCAGCTTATTAAATACCGGCCCCACACAGCCAAAAATCATCCCGAGGATCAGATACAGCCACAGCGTATTGACCGGCGCGTTGGACAATTTCCCCACCTCAATGATCGGCGATTCGCCGTTGAAAATGCGGAAAACAATGCTCGACATGATCACGCCGGTAAAAACGGCTTTGATCGAGATGAGGTTATAGCGAAACTGCGGGCGCATCTCCTCAATGATAAACAGAATGCCCGCCAGCGGCGCGTTGAACGCCGCCGAGAGGCCCGCTGCCGCACCGGTCGCCAGCAGGGTATGGCGCGCCTCGGCGCTGCGCATACGGAAAATATCCAGCACCATACGACCAATATTCCCGCCAATCTGCACCGTCGGCCCTTCGCGCCCCAGCACCATGCCCGCGCCCAGCGTGCCCATCCCGCCAATAAACTTGACCGGCAACACACGCCACCAGCGCACAGGGCGAAGCTCTTCCAGCGCACCTTCGATCTCGGGGATCCCGGAACCGCCCGCTTCCGGCGCAAATTTACGCACCAGAAAATAGCCGACCATTGCCAGTAATGCGGAGAGAATAAACGCCAGCGGCCAGAGCAGAAGCGGATGGTCAGCTACATTCACCAACGCGCCGATACGCAGATTTTGCACCCAGCTCACCGCTTTTTCGAACGCCACGCCCGCCAGACCGGTAAGCGTCCCCACCACTGCCGCCATCAATAAGATCGCCAGCGGCGTTTTATCCCGCTCCAGCAACCGACGTATTTGGTCTCTGCGCCGTAAGCGCACAATTTGCTGTGCTTCAAAAGAGGGAGTTTCTGTCTTCATCAGATGATCATTAATTGGTAATACAAATGCAGAGGCGGCATTGTACTCGCCTCTTACCCGAAAATCCCCTTCAAATCGTAATGTTTCAAATGCGCAAAACTTTCATAACCTTCTCTGAATAACTAGAATAGCGGGCATTCACTTTTTCTACGAACCAGGAACCCATCCATGAGTAAGTCTGAAAACCTCTACAGCGCAGCACGCGAGCTAATCCCCGGCGGCGTTAACTCCCCTGTTCGCGCCTTTACTGGCGTGGGTGGTACTCCGCTGTTTATTGAAAAAGCGGACGGCGCGTATCTGTACGATGTCGATGGCAAAGCCTATATCGATTACGTCGGATCCTGGGGACCAATGGTGCTGGGGCACAACCATCCGGCGATCCGTAACGCGGTAATCGAAGCCGCCGAACGCGGCCTGAGCTTCGGCGCGCCAACCGAAATGGAAGTCAAAATGGCCGCGCTGGTCACCGAACTGGTGCCGACGATGGATATGGTACGAATGGTGAATTCCGGAACAGAAGCAACGATGAGCGCCATTCGCCTGGCTCGCGGCTTCACCGGACGCGATAAAATCATCAAATTCGAAGGCTGCTATCACGGCCACGCCGACTGCCTGCTGGTAAAAGCCGGTTCCGGCGCGCTGACGCTGGGCCAGCCAAACTCTCCGGGCGTGCCGGCTGATTTCGCGAAGCACACCCTGACCTGCACCTATAACGATCTCAATTCCGTGCGTGCCGCGTTCGAGCAGTTCCCGCAGGAGATCGCCTGTATCATCGTTGAGCCAGTGGCAGGCAATATGAACTGCATCCCGCCGCTGCCGGAATTTCTGCCGGGTCTGCGCGCACTGTGCGATGAGTTCGGCGCGCTGCTGATTATCGACGAAGTCATGACTGGCTTTCGCGTAGCGCTTGCCGGAGCACAAGATTACTACAACGTGGTGCCGGATCTGACCTGTCTGGGCAAAATCATCGGCGGCGGTATGCCCGTGGGCGCGTTCGGTGGTCGCCGTGACGTGATGGATGCGCTGGCGCCAACCGGCCCGGTTTACCAGGCGGGAACCCTTTCCGGTAACCCGATTGCGATGGCGGCCGGTTTTGCCTGCCTGACGGAAGTCGCGCAGCCGGGCATTCACGAAACGCTGGATGAATTAACCACGCGCCTTGCCGACGGTTTACTGAAAGCCGCGCAGGACGCGGGGATTCCGCTGGTCGTTAACCATGTCGGCGGCATGTTCGGGATTTTCTTCACCAACGCAAAAACCGTGACCTGTTATCAGGACGTGATGGCCTGCGATGTGGAACGCTTTAAACGTTTCTTCCACCTGATGCTGGATGAGGGTGTATACCTTGCACCATCGGCGTTTGAAGCGGGCTTTATGTCCGTGGCGCACAGTGTGGAGGACATCAATAACACTATCGACGCCGCGCGTCGGGTGTTCGCGAAGCTGTAACAGAGTACGTTTTAAACCGTAGGCCGGGTGAGGCAAAGCCACCACCCGGCTTTTTTATTGCCGGATGGCGACGCGAAGCGTCTTATCCGGCCTGCACGAAAAACATCCGAATCAACGACTCTGCTTACGTAACAGATAGATAAAGTACGGCGCGCCGATAAACGTCGAAAGTATCCCCGCCGGGATCTGATACGGGAACAGCACCATCCGCCCGCACCAGTCGGCAAAGATGAGCAATAAGCCCCCCGCCAGCGCCGACATCACAATATGTGGCATCGTTCGACGAAAACCTAACATCCGCGCGATATGCGGTGCCATCAGCCCGACAAAACTCAGCGGACCAATGGTCATCGTGGCCGAGGCCGTCAGGCTGGCCGCCAGTAACAGCAGCGCGATACGCGACGGGGTCAGCGCCATCCCAACAGCACGAGCGGTATCGCCACCCAGCGGTAAAATGGTTAGCCAACGGCGGCACAGCGGCGTGATGGCTAACAGGACAACCATCACAATCCCGGTGCGCAGCACCTGTTCGCTTGTCGCGTTATAAGTCGAGCCGGAGATCCAGGTTAACACGCCGGCCATACGCGGATCGCCGCTTGCCTGTAACATCATCAACAGCATAGTGAAGGCCGTGCTGAGCGCCATCCCGGCCAGCAGCATACGGTGGGGGGAGAATCCTCCCCGTCCGGCAGCAATCATAATGATCAACAGCGTGGCGGCAGCACCGAGACTCCCGGCGGGCAACAGCCAGCCAAACGCATTGCCCGGCACCAGAAACAGCATCAGCACCACGCCAAACGCCGCGCCGGAGCTGATCCCCAGCACCTCAGGACTCGCCATCGGGTTCCCGGTCAAGCGCTGGATAATGCAGCCTGCCACCGCCAGCATGATACCGGCAATCATTGCAGCCAGAATACGCGGCCAGCGCCAGGGCATCAGTTCTTCAAGCTGTGCGCCGCTGGCCCAGTTCCAGCCCAGCGCGTTACGCCCCAGCGACAGCGCGACATATGCCCCGATCAACAACAGCACGCCGCCGAGCAACGCATAACCCAGCACATGCTGACGTTCCGTCGCCACTTGGTTGCTGACGTTCATGTCCGGCGCGCTCTGACTTCGCAGTCGCGGTAGCAGCCACAGCAGCAGCGGTGCGCCGATCAGCGCTGTCACAGAACCGGTGGACACTTCCATCCATACGCGGGTCAGCCAGAGAATGACCTGATCGGAAAGCCAGAGAATCAGCGCGCCGATAAGCGGCGCCAGCATCAGGCGCGCCAGCAGACGCCGCGCGCCGAGCATTTTCGCCAGCAACGGCGCAAACAGGCCAATAAAACCGATAATCCCCACCGCATTGACCAGCAGCGCGCTGAGCACGATCGCCAGCGATAGCGCCGCCAGACGCGCCAGCGACAGCGCCAGCCCTAAATTACGCGCCACGCCGTCGTCCAGCCCCATCAGGGTCAGCGGGCGCAGCAGTAACAGAGTGAGCATTACCCCGCCCAGCAGTTGCGGCCACAGACGCTGCACCCCGCTCCAGTCGGTTTGCGTCAGCGTACCGGTGCTCCACAGAAACATACTTTGCAACTGATCGTGGTGGAAGATAACCAGTAACTGATTGATTGCCCCGCAGTACAAACTAACGACCAGGCCCGCGAGGATCAACGTGACGGGAGACAGACGTTTGCCCCAGGCGACGCCAAACACCAGCGCCCCGACGATACACGCCCCCGCCAGTGCGGCGAACTGCGCGGCCAGTACGCCTGGAATCGCCCACAGCGTAGTGACCGTTATGCCCAACTGTGCGCCGGTCGCCACACCGAGTGTGGTCGGTTCTGCAAGCGGGTTACGCAGCACCTGTTGAAAGAGCACGCCAACCAGGCCCAGTCCAGCCCCGACCAGCAGGGAGATAACCAGACGAGGGAGAAGACTGTAGTGGAAAATCATCTGTTCGATGATATCGATATTGGGCGACCACAGCGCCTGCTGCCACTGAGCGCGCGGCAACGCGATGGAGAAGTTCGTCCAGGTCAAGCCCACAGCGACGATGAACAGCAGCAGCAGGAGGGAGGCCGGGAAGAGTGCAATCCGTTTGCTCACGATTTGCCCCCTAACGCCTTATCCAGAATACGCACAAACTGCATGGACGATAACGTCGCGCCGTAGAACCACACTGCCGGTACGCGCTGAAAACGACCTTCACGCACGAACGGCATCGCCTGCCAGAGTGGCGTCGCCATCAGCGTTTCCATCTCTTTGTTATTGCCATGGTCAAAACAGAGCACGTCGGCGTCTTTATAGGCAGCCAGGCGATCGATACCCACCGCAGTACTGCCCCAGAAATTGGTTTCGCCCTGCCAGGCGTTACGGATGCCGTACTCATCCAGCACCCCCTGGAACAGACAGTTCGGGCCGAAAACCAGCATATGACGCGGATCGAGCAGCGTCATCAACAGCAACGGACGATCGCCTCGCTGCACAAAGCGCGGCTTCCGGCTGGCAATAAACTGATCGTATTCCGCCAGATGTCGCTCAGCCGCAGATTCCAGATTCAGCATCTGCGCCATGTCGATCAGCGATCGACGCGCTACGGCTAAGGGCTGTTTGCCATCGCTGAAGTTGAAGCCACGTCCGGGCGCAATTCGCGCCAGCGTTTCGGGGGAAGGACCGTACCCTGTCGACCAGAACATGTAGGAGGGCTTCATTTCGGTCAGCAGTTCAAGATTCGGCTCGGTGCGTAATCCAACATCAATCACCGACGCAGGCAGCGGCGGCTCGTTCACCCACAGGCGGTAGTTGGGAATATCCGCCACGCCATAAGGCGTCACGCCAAGCGCCAGCAGCAACTCGACGGGCAGCCACTCCAGCGCCACGATCCGGTGCGGGTTAACCGCGGTCGCACGCGCCGTGTTCATCTGCCAGAGCAGTGGGGAGAGTGCCATCGCCGTTAATAAACGACGACGAGTGATGGGGGGTAATCCGCGCATTAGTAGACAAAACTCACGGGCGCGGCCCCTGCCGGATGCGGCAGGATCCCCATCGGGAGACCATAAATCAGCTCCAGAGTTTCGCTGCGCATCAGTTCGGCAGGCGTACCCTGAGCAATCATTTCGCCACCGCGCAGCGCGACCAGATAGTCGCAGTAGCGGGCAGCCATATTAATATCATGCAGCACCGCGATCACCGTCAGTCCCCGTTGTTGGCTGAGACGATGCACCAGCGCAAGGACATCGACCTGATGAGCAATATCCAGTGCCGAGGTGGGTTCATCCAGTAACAGGCAGCGACTGTCTTGTGCCACCAGCATTGCTATCCATGCGCGCTGACGTTCACCACCGGAGAGGCTATCGACCAGACGATGCGCCAGCGGTTTTAACCCTACCAGCGCGATCGCCTCTTCCACTTTTTCTCTGTCCGCCACGCCAAAACGTCCCAGCGCCCCGTGCCACGGATAGCGACCGATCGCCACCAGTTCACGTACGGTCATCCCTTCCGCCGCTGGCAACTGCTGCGGTAAATATGCCACCTTGCGGGCAAACGCTTTGCTGTTCCAGCTGTTCAGCGGCTGGGCATCGAGCAGGATATCCCCTTGCGACGGCGGCTGGTGGCGGCCCAACATTTTTAACAACGTGGATTTACCTGAACCATTGTGACCAATCAGGCCAGTCACTTTACCGATGGGAAAAGTTAACGACAGAGGGTGCAGAAGCGTGCGACCGGGCACGCGAAAGGAGACATCACGCAGTGCAAACGTGGTATCGGGATGATGGGTCTGTTCCTGCATAGCGGCCAACTTGTAAAGCGGGCACGCAATGCGTGCCCAAAGAAAAATTAGAAACGGAAGGTTGCCGTCGCAACGACCTGACGTTCCGCGCCCCAGAAGCAGCCATAGGTGTTAAAGCAGCTGGCGACGTATTCGCGGTCAAACAGGTTGTTGACGTGCAGCGCGACGTTGGAACCCGCCATGCCCAGACGTGCCAGATCATAGCGGACCAGCGCATCCACCAGGGTGTAGCTGCCGACTTTAAAGGAGTTAGCCGGATCGCCATAGCTGGAGCTGGTATAGCGGACGCCGGTGCCCAGAGTCAGACCGGAGAGCGGGCCGTCAAACATCGTGTAATCGCCCCACAGCGACGCCATATGTTTTGGCACCTGTGCCGGAGTGTTGCCTTTGTAATTGGTGTCGGTGGTGTATTCCGCATCTGTATAGGTATAGGAACCGACCACGTTAACGCTGGCAGACAGCGCCGCTTTTGCTTCCACTTCAACGCCGCGGGAGCGAATCTCGCCGCCTTCAACCGAGAAGAACGAACCGTTCGGATCGGCCATCAGGTTGTTGGTTTTGGTCAACTGATAGACCGCACCGGTGAGCACGATCGGACGATCGTTCGGGACATATTTCACGCCCGCTTCGTACTGCTTGCCTTTAGACGGAGCAAAGATGCTGCCATTCGCGCCCACGGTAGACGCCGGTTCGAACGATTCGCTGTAGCTGAAGTACGGAGTCACGCCGTTGTCGAACAGGTAGTTTACGCCGCCGCGCCAGGTGAACTCGTTATCATTACGCGAGTGCTGAGTATTCTCTTCACGATCCAGAGTGTCCTGCTGCGCCCAGTCGTAACGACCGCCCAGCGTAACCAGCACCTTGTCCCACTGCATCTGATCCTGCACATACGCCCCGGTCTGCTTCTGCTTGTTAAGCACGCGATAGGCTGCGCCTGGGCCTGGATGGGATCCGAAGTCGAAATCACTGCGATCAAGGTTATAGATGTCAGACGGCGCAACCGAACCCGCCCAGCCAAACCAGGAATTGATGTCGTTACGCATACGCATGAAGTCAACACCGGTCAGCAGTGTATGATCCAGAGAGCCGGTCGCAAACTTGCTTTGCAGTTGGGTATCCACAGAGAAGTTCTGCAGTTTTTCGTTATCATCGACGTATTGACGGGTCAGCGTATGACCCCACTGTGACTGCGGAATACTTTTACATGGGCTTAATTTGAGTGCAGCTACGTCTTTGGTGTACAACGGATCGGAACACATGCCGTAGCCGTATACACTGTTCTGCGAAACTTTGTTTTCCGCGTAACGCAGGTTCTGACGCACGGTAAAAGTATCGTTGAATTCGTGGTCGAAGCTATACCCGACCATCTTCTCATTACGAGAGTAGGTATTGTTTTTCGCGCCTTCATTGAAGTCGGTCGACAGACGCTTACCGTTCGGCAGCGTGCTGACGGTCCCTTCTTTCGGCAGCCAACCGTAGTAACCGGTCTCGGGTTCGTTCTGGAAGTAGGACAGGAACGTGAAGTTGGTTTTGTCATCCGGACGCCAGCTAAAGGACGGCGCGATAGCATAACGCTGTTCTTCCGCCCCCTGTTGCTGCGCATTCGCCGAGCGGGCCAGACCCGTTAAACGGTAAGAGTAAACGCCGTCGTCGTCCAGCGCATCGCTGAAGTCAAAACCGGTCTGGAACAGGCTGTCCGTACCCATTTTAAACTGAACTTCTTTCAGCGGCTCGGTGGTCGGACGCTTGCTGACCATATTCAGTAAGCCACCCGGGTTGCTCTTTCCGTACAGAACGGAAACCGGCCCACGCATCACTTCCGCGCGTTCCAGCATATAAGGGTCAATCACCGCATCGTTGTAGAAATTCCCCTGCATCTTCAGGCCGTTCAGATAGTTATTCTGACTTTGGCCATCGGCAGCGAAACCGCGAATGATCAGGTAGTCGTAGGTGTTGGACGCGCCACGCGTTCCTACTGCGACGCCAGGCGTGTAGCTGAGCGCTTCTTTTACGGATTTCGGCTGGTGCAGCGCCATCTCTTCGGCAGTCACCACAGAAATAGACTGGGGAACTTTCTGAATCGGGGTATCCGTTTTGGTCGCAGTGGCAGACTGACGTGCCGCGATGGTTGCCGCCGGGCCCCATGCACTTTCCTGCGGAGCAGGAGCTGCGGTGACGGTGATCGTGTCTTCTTTTTTCGGTTCAACCGCCGCCTGTGCACAGACAGACATGCCGCTAACCGCTGTGGCAACTACAGCTGCAATTTTACGCAGCGAGTGTTTTGGCTGAGCAGTTTTTTGACGCGCCATTGGTATATCTCTGATGGAAAGTGAATGATAACGTAAACGAGAATTATTATTATGACCGCAGAATAATATTCGAAACGCGGTTGCGATAGCAAGCGATACGCGTCCCTACCAAAACTGAGGGGTTAAGAAATATCCAGATGAAAAGAAAGGGTTAAAAAAGAAGTCAGAAATGTTTCTGCGAAGTCATTGCCGGATGGCGGCGAAAGCGCCATCCGGCACGGCGATTAATTACCGCCAAACATATCTTTAATCCAGCCGGCAACCCCGTCGCTGTCTTTCTTCTCTTCCTTCGGCGGCTGCTGTTGCTGCTGCGGTTGCTGCTGAGAAGATTGATCGAACGGATTTCCGGTCGGCTGTTGCATCATCTCACCCTGCTGGCAGAGTGAATCCGGGTCTGAGGTCCAGACCGGCAACGTGCGCATACCGCCGCTGCAGACGAAATTACCGTCATAGTCGACGCCCATCTCCGCAATATCCTCCGGCGGAGTTAACGTCAGCGGCGTCGGCGTCTGGTTAGCCAGATAACGCTGATAAATCGACATCGCCCCGCTCGCACCGTACAGCTTCGTCGGCTGGTTGTTATCGCGCCCTACCCAGGTGATGGTCACCTGACTACCGTCGATACCGGCAAACCAGGTATCGACGTTGTTGTTGGTGGTCCCGGTTTTACCTGCCAGATGCAGATTCGGGTACTTCGCGCCCAGCTGACGACCCGTACCACGCTGCACCACCTGCTGCATCGTCCACAACGTCATATAGGCCGCCTGAGCCGGAACGGCGCGCTCCGCCTGCGGGAAGCTCTGGTACAGCACGGTACCATCTTCAGCAATCACCGAACGCAGCGCGGAAAGCGGCGCGCGGTTACCGCCGCTGGCAATGGTCTGGAACGCCTGTGCCACTTCAATCGGCGTCAGGTTCAGCGCCCCCAGCAGCATAGCCGGAACCGGATGCAGCTGTTCTTTCGGTACGCCCAGTTTCAGCCAGGTATCGGTAACGGCTGGCAAACCAAGCGCCATCCCCAGATTAACCGTCGGCACGTTCATGGAGCGCGTCAGCGCATCCACCAGCATCACTTTTCCGCTTTCGCTATAACGGCGATCGTCATTCTGCGGCGACCACACCTGGCCGTTCGGCTGGCGCAGCGCAATCGGCGCATCGGCAATCCAGGTGTTCAGACGATAGATTTTCGGCTGGCTTAGCGCAGTCAAATAGGTCGCCGGTTTTGCCAGAGAACCAATCGAACGACGTGCCTGCATCGCACGGTTATAACCGGCAAACTGCGGCTCCGCCCCACCGACCATCGCACGCACTTCACCACTGAAGCGGTCTACCACCACAATCGCCGTTTCCAGATCGCTCAGCTTGCGCTGTTTCTTCAGCTCCGGAATTCCGTCAACTGCCGCTTTTTCTGCGGCATCCTGGGCGACAGAGTCAAAGGTGGTGAAGATCTTCACGCCAGAGAGATCTTTGACTTTATCACCCAGCTTCGCCTGTAACTCCTGACGCACCATCTGCATGAACGCGGGCTGTGGTGAGATCACCCCACCGCGTGGCTGCACGCCTAACGGACGTGCGCTCAGCATGTCGTACAGTTCCTGATCGATCACCTGCTGTTGTTGCAGCAGACGCAGCACCAGGTTGCGACGTTCCAGTGCCAGTTTCGGGTTACGCCACGGGTTGTAGATTGAGGCCCCTTTCACCATGCCGACCAGCAGCGCCTGCTGATCGAGACTCAGCTCTTCCACCGGGCGACCAAAGTAGTAAAGGCTCGCCAGCGGGAAACCACGAATTTCGTTGTCGCCGCTCTGACCGAGATACACCTCGTTCATGTAAAGCTCAAGAATACGATCCTTGCTGTAGCGAGCGTCCATCAGCAGCGCCATGTAGGCTTCGTTGGCCTTACGCCAGTACGAACGCTCGCTGGAAAGGAAAAGGTTTTTCACCAGCTGTTGGGTCAGGGTACTTGCCCCCTGAACCGTGCGTCCGGCGGTCAGGTTCGCCAGTACCGCGCGACCGATGGAGTACAGACTCACCCCATCGTGCTCGTAGAAATGGCGGTCTTCGGTTGCCAGCAGAGTATCCACCAGCAGGTCCGGGAAGCCGCTGCGCGGAACGAACAGACGCTGTTCGCCGTTTGGCGACGACAGCATGGTGATCAAACGCGGATCGAGACGGAAGAAACCGAACTGGCGGTTGTTGTCCATGTTGACGATGGTGTCCAGATGACCGCCATCGAACGTCAGACGCGCGCGCACCTGACCCTCCTTGCTGTCCGGGAAATCAAACGGACGGCGGATCATCTCAATGCTGTTCGCCTGCACGGTAAACTCGCCAGGACGCGTCATCTTGCTGACCTGACGATACTGGGTCGCTTCCAGCAGTTTAACCATTTCGTTTTTGCTGACCGACATTTCCGGCTCAAGGTTGACCATCCGGCCATACACCGCCGCCGGCAACTGCCAGACTTTGCCATCAATACGGCTACGGATTTTTTGATCCAGATAGACGCCGTAAATAGCCAGCAGAACCGCAAAAACAATCGCAATTTTCAGCAGCAGCCACAACCAGCCACGCTTACCACGAGGCTTACGCCCTTTGCCCTTACCTTTACGCGGCATCGGTTCTTCATCCTCATAGTCATCATCATAATCGTCGTCATACTCATCATCTCTGAGTTGGCGACGGCTCACCTTTTGTTTCACCGGACGCGTGGGTTTTCCCTTGCGTCCAATTGGCTCGCGGTCATTCCCGGCCATGCTTTTTCTCCGCAACATTCAGGCGCAAAGGCCTGATTCTCTGTTCTTCTGTCAGAAGACAGAAGAAGAAATCTCTCAATTATCTGGCTGATTTGCCGGATGACGCTTCGTTTATCCGGCCTACGAATACTTTTTAGTGCGCCGCGTCGGCGCGGTATTCGCCGGATCGTCCGGCCAGACATGTTTGGGATAGCGCCCTTTCATCTCTTTTTGCACCTCGCGATACGACCCTTGCCAGAATGCGCCCAAATCGCGGGTGATCTGCAACGGCCGCTGCGCGGGGGATAAGAGCTCCAGCACCAGGGGCACACGGCCCTCCGCAATCGTCGGCGTGCTGGCCTCGCCGAACATTTCCTGCATTCTGACCGCCAGCGCCGGCGGGTTATCTTCGTGATAGCGAATGGCAATCCGACTTCCCGTCGGCACAGTGTAATGTGTGGGTAGCGAACTCACCAGACGTTGCTGTAGGGAATAATCCAGTAATCCGCTTAATGCCTGGTGAACATCCAACGATTTCAGGCCGCGCAGCGAATGCACGCCGGCCATGTGCGGCAACAGCCACTCTTCCAGCGTCGCCAGTAACGTCTCGTCATCAACCGCAGGCCAGTTATACTCCGGCAGCCATTTCGCCGCACAGTGCAGACGTAACCGCAATTGTTCCGCCGCCGGTGTCCAGTTGAGTACACTCAGTCCTTTATCGCGGATGCCGTTAAGCATCGCCAGGTGTAGCTCCTCTTCGGACGGTTTTGCCAGCGGCTGGACTTTGACTGTCAGTTGCCCTATCCGCATTCTGCGCCACGCTTTCAACGTCCCCTGCGCTTCATCCCACTCAATAGTATCAGACTGCTGGAGCAATTCAGGGCAACGCTGAACAAGCGCGTCGATATCCAGCGGCAACGCCAGCAGAATGCGCGCATCCGGCGAGGTACTGCCCTGCAACAGCAGAGGCGCAATCAGCCACTCATGCCGTCCCAGCGCATCATCGGCGTCCAGCGCCGCGCCCATACCGTTGGCAAGTTGGTAACGCCCATCCTGGCTGCGTCGACGCGCAATCCGGTCGGCAAAGGCCCGGGCGAGAAGCGATGCCGTATGCACGGCATCCTCTGCGCCGCTACGGACATGCAGACGTCTGAGAAGTTGCTGGCTGCGCTGCTGCCAGGCGGGGTGATGTCGGGAAAACGCCCCCCCCAGATCGGTATTGCCCATTCGCGGCGGCTCCTCAAGAATGGCCGCCAGCTTTGCCGCCGTAGCCGCTTCGTCAGGCGTGGAGGCGCTGGCTAACATCGCCGCTAAGCGCGGGTCATTACCTAAAGCCGCCATTTTTTGCCCCATCGCACTGAGCTGCTCGCCGTCCAGCGCCCCCAGCATGTGTAGCAGCCGTTTCGCCGCCTGTAAGTTGACGGCGGGCGGTAGATCCAGCCAGGTCAGTTGCGCGGGATCGCGACATCCCCACTGCAATAGCTCCATCAGCAATCCTGAGAGATCGCTGTGCAACATCTCAGCATCGCCCTGCGTCGCCGCACGTTCCGCCTGCTCTTTCGCCAGCAGGTGCAGGCAGATGCCCGGTTCCAGACGCCCGGCGCGACCGGCGCGTTGGGTCATTGATGCCTGGCTGATGCGCTGAGTGATCAACCGGGTCAAGCCGGTGCGTGCATCAAATCGTGCGACGCGCTCCTGTGCGCAGTCCACCACCAGCCGGATGCCCTCAATGGTCAGACTGGTCTCCGCAATATTGGTCGCCAGCACGACTTTGCGCATCCCGTCCGGGGCAGGCAGAATCGCTTTACGTTGCTCATTCAGCGACAGCGCGCCATACAGCGGGCACAGCAATGTATCGCTGCCGACTCGCGTACTTAATTGCTCCTGCACGCGCAGAATTTCCCCGACGCCGGGTAAAAACAGCAGCAGCGAGCCGGGCTCTTTGCGCAGTAGTTCGGCGCAGGCGACCGCCACGGCCTCGTCAAAACGCAATTGCGCCGCCAGCGGCTGATAGCGGCGTTCAACGGGAAAAGCGCGCCCTTCGGAAACGATCGCTGGCGCATCCGGCAGGCACTGTTGCAGGCGATCGTTATCCAGCGTGGCGGACATGACCAGCAGTTTAAGATCGTCTCGCAGCCCTTGCTGCACGTCCAGCAGCAATGCCAGCGCGAGATCCGCCTGCAGACTGCGTTCGTGAAATTCATCGAGGATCACCAGCCCCACGCCACTGAGTTCCGGATCACGCTGGATCATACGCGTCAGAACCCCTTCGGTAACGACCTCAAGCCGCGTCGTTGGCCCCACACAGGATTGCGCCCGCATCCGGTAGCCAACGGTCTCGCCAGGCGCTTCACCGAGCAGTTCCGCCAGTCGTTGCGCCACATTGCGCGCTGCCAGACGGCGCGGTTCCAGCAGAATAATCCGCCCACTGATCCCCTTATGCGTCAGAAATTGCAGCGGTAGCCAGGTTGACTTACCGGCGCCCGTCGGCGCGCTCAGCAATACCTGCGGCGCAGAATCGAGGGCAGTAAGCAGTTCAGGCAAAACAGCGGCAACAGGCAATGACGTCACAAATGGCTCCAGAGGGTTAACATTCTTCGCGCTGCATTGTAGCATCGCGTTAATTCATAACCGAGTACCGACGATGTCTGAGCCGAAACGGCTGTTTTTTGCCCTCGAACTCCCCTCCACCGTGCGCGAAGAGATAATACAGTGGCGGGCGGCGCACTTCCTCCCTGAGGCGGGACGCCCCGTTGCGGCTGAAAACCTGCATCTCACGTTGGCCTTTTTAGGCGACGTCAGCGCGGATAAGGAAAAAGCGCTGGCGACGCTTGCCGGGCGCATTCGCCAGCCCGGATTTACGCTCAGGCTGGATGACGCCGGCCAATGGTTACGTTCGCGGGTGGTCTGGCTCGGGTCGCGTCAGTCTCCGCGCGGGCTGCTGCAACTGGCCAATATGCTGCGGGCTCAGGCAGCACGCAACGGCTGCTATCAAAGTCCACAACCGTTTCATCCCCACATCACGCTGCTGCGCGACGCCAGCCATGCGGTGGCGATCCCGCCGCCGGGCTTTTGCTGGTCCTTTCCGGTCACGGAATTTGCCCTCTATGCCTCGACCTTTGCACGCGGTCGCACGCGTTATACGGAACTTCAGCGCTGGTCGCTCAGCGAATAATTAAGGAAATGCGCGATGCACTTTACGCCCCCTCTCCAGCGCGCGACGCTGGTTCAACGATATAAACGCTTTTTAGCCGATGTGATCACACCGGACGGAACGGAACTCACGCTACACTGCCCGAATACCGGCGCGATGACGGGTTGTGCCACGCCCGGTGATACGGTCTGGTATTCGACGTCAGAGAATATCAAACGCAAATATCCGCACACCTGGGAATTAACCCAAACCCAGACGGGCGCGTTAATTTGCGTGAATACGTTATGGGCGAACAGACTGACCAAAGAGGCCATTGAACAGGGACGTATTTCAGAGCTTTCAGGCTATTCCACGCTGAAAAGCGAAGTAAAATACGGCGCCGAACGAAGCCGCATTGATTTTATGTTACAGGCAGATTCACGGCCTGACTGCTATATTGAAGTGAAATCGGTAACGTTAGCGGAAAAGGACTTTGGTTATTTTCCCGATGCCATTACTGAACGAGGTCAGAAACATCTTCGGGAACTGATGAACGTAGCGGCTGAGGGCAAACGCGCGGTGATTTTCTTTGCCGTTTTGCACTCTGCCATTACACGGTTTTCACCCGCGCGCCATATTGACGCGAAATATGCGCAACTATTATTCGAAGCACAGCGTAAGGGGGTAGAAATTCTGGTTTATAAAGCGGAACTTTCTGCCGATAGTATGACTCTGATAGAGCCATTAACTGTCACTTTATAGTGTTGTAAACAATTGGTTATTTAGTATTCTGGTCGCGTGCGCAAATACGCTTTTCCTCACAGGGTTGTCAAGTGTTACGTTTAGTTAATTGCTATCCTGAAAAGCATCTGCTATTTATAGCGACCTGATTTTTCCCCCGAACATGGGGATCGATAGTGCGTGTTAAGGAGAAGCAACATGCAAGAAGGGCAAAACCGTAAAACATCGTCCCTGAGTATTCTCGCCATCGCTGGGGTGGAGCCGTACCAGGAGAAACCGGGCGAAGAGTATATGAACGAAGCCCAGCTGTCGCACTTCAGGCGTATTCTTGAAGCATGGCGTAATCAACTTAGGGATGAAGTCGATCGCACCGTTACTCATATGCAGGATGAAGCTGCCAACTTCCCGGATCCGGTAGACCGTGCCGCGCAGGAAGAAGAGTTCAGCCTCGAACTGCGTAACCGTGACCGTGAGCGCAAACTGATCAAAAAGATCGAGAAAACGCTGAAGAAGGTTGAAGACGAAGATTTCGGCTACTGCGAATCCTGCGGTGTGGAAATTGGTATTCGTCGCCTGGAAGCGCGTCCAACAGCCGATCTGTGCATCGACTGCAAAACGCTGGCTGAAATTCGCGAAAAACAAATGGCAGGCTAAGCCTCCCCATTTGATCACATTTACAACAGGCGGGGTTTTCCCCGCCTTTTCATTTTTCTGCAACGATGACTGACTCACACTATATTGGCCGATTCGCCCCGTCACCTTCCGGTGAACTGCACTTTGGCTCCCTTATTGCAGCGCTCGGCAGCTACTTACAGGCTCGCGCCCATAAGGGAATATGGCGAGTACGTATCGAAGATATTGATCCCCCTCGTGAAGTTCCCGGTGCCGCTGACACTATTTTGCGTCAACTGGAACATTACGGCCTGCACTGGGACGGCGACATTTTATGGCAGTCACAGCGCCATGATGCCTACCGCGAAGCGCTCGCCTGGTTATATGACCGAGGGTTGAGCTACTACTGCACCTGTACCCGGGCGCGAATTCAGAGTATTGGCGGGATTTATGACGGCCACTGCCGCGCGTTGCAAAACGGGCCGGAACAGGCGGCAGTGCGCATTAAACAGCGGCATCCTGTCACCCATTTTCACGATCGGCTACGCGGCGACATTCAGGCCGACGAACGCCTTGCCAGAGAAGATTTTATTATTCATCGCCGTGACGGACTGTTCGCCTATAACCTGGCGGTGGTGGTGGACGATCATTTTCAGGGAATCAGCGAAATCGTGCGCGGAGCCGATCTGATTGAGCCGACGGTACGACAGATTTCGCTGTACCAGCAGTTCGGCTGGACGCCCCCGGACTATATTCATCTCCCGCTGGCGCTCAATGAACTAGGCGCTAAACTTTCCAAACAGAATCATGCCCCTGCCTTGCCGCACGGCGATCCGCGCCCCGTTCTGATGGAGGCGCTGCGCTTTCTCGGGCAACACAGTGATTTGCCATGGCAGGAGATGCGCGTCGACGAGATCCTGACATCTGCGGTGGCAAGCTGGACGCTTTCGACAGTCCCGAACTCGGCGATTGTAAATCCGGCATTCTCAAATACGTCGTGCTGAGCTATGATTAGCCGCTATTTTTACACAGCAAACGATTTGAACTGAATTTTGAATATTGTTTGACACTACCGAGGTGCACTATTTTTACCCGAGTCGCTAATTTTTGCCGCAAGGTGCTAAGCCGCGAGGAGAGCGAGGCCGAAATTGCCGTCGCCCGTCCGCGTATGACGGTCATCCCGCGCGAGCAGCACGCTATTTCACGCAAAGATATCAGTGAAAATGCCCTGAAGGTAATGTACAGGCTGAATAAAGCGGGATACGAAGCCTGGCTGGTTGGCGGTGGCGTCCGTGACCTTCTGCTCGGCAAAAAACCGAAGGATTTCGACGTCACGACGAATGCGACGCCAGACCAGGTGCGCAAACTGTTCCGCAACTGCCGCCTTGTCGGCCGCCGTTTCCGTCTGGCACACGTCATGTTTGGCCCGGAAATTATTGAAGTCGCCACTTTTCGTGGTCATCACGAAGGCAGCGAAAGTGACCGCACCACGTCCCAGCGCGGACAAAACGGCATGCTGTTGCGTGACAACATTTTCGGCTCCATCGAAGAAGACGCCCAGCGACGTGACTTCACGATTAACAGCCTCTATTACAGCGTCGCTGATTTCACCGTTCGCGACTATGTCGGCGGCATGCAGGATCTGGAAGATGGCGTGATCCGCCTGATTGGCAATCCGGAAACTCGCTACCGCGAAGATCCGGTGCGCATGCTGCGCGCCGTACGTTTCGCGGCAAAACTCGATATGCAGATAAGCCCGGAAACGGCAGAGCCGATCCCGCGCCTGGCAACCCTGATCAATGACGTGCCGCCTGCCCGTTTGTTTGAAGAGGCGTTGAAGCTGCTGCAGGCGGGCTACGGCTACGAAACCTATAAAAAGCTGCGCGAATACAGCCTGTTCCAGCCGCTGTTCCCGACCATTACTCGCTATTTCACCGAGAATGGCGACAGTCCGATGGAACGCATCATTGCGCAAGTGCTGAAGAATACCGATAACCGCATTCATAACGATATGCGTGTTAATCCGGCGTTCCTGTTTGCCGCGATGTTCTGGTATCCGCTACTGGAAATGGCGCAGAAAATCGCCCAGGAAAGCGGTCTGGCCTACTACGACGCCTTCGCGCTGGCGATGAATGAAGTGCTGGATGAAGCCTGCCGTTCGCTGGCGATCCCGAAACGTCTCACCTCGCTGACGCGTGATATCTGGCAATTACAGCTGCGCATGTCCCGTCGTCAGGGTAAACGTGCCTGGAAGCTGATGGAGCATCCGAAGTTCCGCGCCGCGTATGATTTACTCGCGCTGCGTGCCGAAGTGGAAAATAACGCCGAACTGCAGCGTCTGGTGCAGTGGTGGGGTGAGTTCCAGGTTTCCGCACCGCCAGAGCAGAAAGGGATGCTGAACGAGCTGGATGAAGATCCGTCGCCGCGCCGTCGTCATCGTCGTCCGCGTAAACGTGCGCCGCGTCGTGAAGGAACGGCATGACCCTCGCTTACATCGCACTGGGCAGCAATCTGGCCTCTCCTCTGGAGCAGGTCAATGCTGCCATCAATGCGATACGCGAGATCCCTGAAAGCCGGATTGTCGCCCTCTCTTCTTTTTATCGAACCCCGCCGCTGGGGCCGCAGGATCAGCCCGATTACCTGAACGCCGCCGTGGCGCTGGAAACGACGCTCGAGCCAGACGCTTTGCTCGATCACACTCAGCGTATTGAACTCCAGCAAGGCCGGGTACGCAAAGCTGAACGCTGGGGACCGCGCACGTTGGATCTGGATATCATGCTGTTTGGCGATCGCATCATCCGCAGCGAACGGTTGACCGTGCCGCACTACGATATGAAAAATCGCGGTTTTATGCTCTGGCCGCTGTTTGAAATCGCCCCTGACCTGCATTTCCCTGACGGCCTCTCATTGCATCACATACTTACTCACCTTGGCGCAGAAAAACCCGCACGCTGGTAATAGCCCTAACCTAAATTCCTGATTATTGCTTTCGCGCAAACAGTTGCTCAAAACAATTGCCCCCCTGAATGTGACTGCTAGAATGCCGGTAAATATGACGTCCACCATCAGGAAATGTTATGAAACCGACCACGATCTCAGTGTTGCAAAAGTGCAAACAAGAGAAAAAACGCTTCGCTACTATCACTGCTTATGACTACAGCTTCGCGAAGCTGTTTGCCGACGAAGGTATCACTGTGATGCTGGTCGGAGATTCCCTGGGAATGACGGTACAAGGGCATGACTCTACCCTGCCAGTAACCGTAGACGACATCGCTTACCACACACGTGCAGTGCGTCGTGGTGCGCCGAATTGCCTGCTGCTCGCCGATCTGCCGTTTATGGCTTACGCGACGCCGGAACAGGCCTGCGAAAATTCCGCCATCGTCATGCGAGCGGGCGCGAATATGGTCAAGATTGAAGGCGGCGCCTGGCTGGTGGATACCGTGAAAATGCTCACCGAGCGTGCGGTGCCCGTCTGCGGACATTTAGGTCTGACGCCTCAATCGGTCAATATCTTCGGCGGCTATAAAATTCAGGGGCGTGGCGATGCCGGACAGGTTTTGCTGGACGATGCGCTGGCGCTGGAAGCGGCAGGCGCACAGCTCATTGTGCTGGAATGCGTACCGGTTGAGCTGGCTAAACGCGTGACGGAGGCGCTCGCCATTCCGGTTATCGGTATCGGCGCCGGCAACGTCACCGACGGACAAATTCTGGTGATGCACGACGCCTTTGGCATCACCGGCGGCCATATTCCGAAATTTGCCAAAAATTTCCTTACGCAAGCAGGCGACATGCGCGCCGCGGTACGGCAGTATATTGCCGAGGTTGAGTCCGGCGTCTATCCGGGCGAAGAACACAGTTTCCATTAAGGAGTCTTGTTGTGCTGATTATTGAAACCCTGCCGCTGCTGCGTCAGCATATCCGCAGAGCCCGTCAGGAAGGTAAGCGCATTGCGCTGGTGCCGACGATGGGCAACCTGCATGACGGCCACATGAAGCTGGTTGATGAAGCCAAAGCCCGTGCGGACATCGTGGTAGTGAGTATTTTCGTCAACCCGATGCAGTTTGACCGTCCGGACGATCTGGTGCGCTACCCTCGCACGCTGCAGGAAGACTGCGAAAAACTGAACAAGCGTAAGGTGGATTTCGTCTTTGCTCCCGCGCCGGACCAAATCTATCCTCAGGGCACCGACGGGCAGACCTACGTGGACGTACCCGGCCTTTCGACGATGCTGGAAGGCGCCAGCCGTCCTGGCCACTTTCGCGGTGTTTCTACCATCGTCAGCAAACTGTTCAATCTGGTACAACCGGACGTCGCCTGCTTTGGCGAGAAAGACTTCCAGCAACTGGCGCTGATCCGCAAAATGGTTGCTGATATGGGCTACGACATCGAGATCGTCGGCGTGCCGATTATTCGTGCCAAAGACGGCTTAGCCCTGAGTTCACGTAACGGGTATCTCACCGCCGAACAACGCAAAATCGCCCCGGGTTTGTATAAAGTGATGAGCCGCATCGCTGAGAAACTACAGGCCGGCGAGCGTGAACTGGAAGAGATTATTGCCATCGCTGAACAGGAGCTGACGGAAAAAGGCTTCCGGCCCGATGACATTCAGATCCGCGATGCTGACACGCTGCTTGAGCTGACCGAAAACAGCCAGCGCGCGGTGATTCTGGTTGCTGCATGGCTTGGCCAGGCACGGTTAATTGACAATCAGACGGTAGCATTAACCCAGTAGACAGGGGTTAAAAATCGGGCAATACTGCCTGAGAAATTTCTCAAAGCAGGTTTCGGCCTGCTTCGTTATCGATACGAGTTTAAGGTAGACGTTATGATTCGCACTATGCTGCAGGGCAAACTCCACCGCGTGAAAGTGACTCAGGCGGACCTGCACTATGAAGGTTCCTGCGCCATCGATCAGGATTTTCTGGATGCCGCCGGGATTCTGGAAAATGAAGCCATTGATATCTGGAACGTGAGCAACGGCAAACGCTTCTCTACTTATGCGATTGCCGCCGAGCGCGGTTCAAAAATCATCTCCGTCAACGGCGCGGCGGCACACTGCGCCAGCGTGGGCGACATTGTGATTATCGCCAGCTTCGTCACCATGTCCGATGAAGAAGCGCGCCGCTGGCAGCCAAAGGTCGCTTACTTCGAAGGCGACAACGAAATGAAACGCACCGCGAAAGCGATTCCGGTTCAGGTTGCGTAAGCGAACTACCCCTGCGGCTGATTACTGATCAGCCGCGACATGGTCTCCAGCGAATCCGTTCTCAAGATATACAGGCGTTTCAGTAAATACGGATTATCCCCCGGCTTCACCTTCCCTTTCACCGTTGTCACCGCCAGGTGAAATCCAGCCTCTTCTGCAGCTTTCACGGCCGTCGCGTTATAGCCGCCAAAGGGATACGAAAGATAAAGCACATGCGGATTAAACGGGGCCAGCGCACGCCGGGAGCGGGCAAAATCAAACAGAATATTGTGATGGCTGCGGCTGAGCAGGATTGGCCGTCGATAGCCATCTACCCGATGTAAAAAGTGCGTATGAGACTGAAAGTCAAACACGTCGCGGATGCCATTGAGTTCTGAAATGCTCATGAACTGCAGCGATTTGGGATCCCATTTTTGCGGCCGCACTTTAATTCGCGACGAGATAATAAAGGCCGTCGCTTTCATGCCGTACTGCTTCAGTACCGGATATGCATAGCGGCTCACCGACTTCAGACCATCATCAAAGGTAATCACTACCGCCCGCGCAGGCAGATTCAGTTTATTGCGTACATAACCGTCCAGTTGAGCCATCGTCAACGTGCTGTAACCGCGATCGCGCAGCCAGGTCATCTGGTTGCTGAAGGCGCGAACGGATGTCGTGGTGGAGGTGTGGCGAAAGCGCGTATTCTCTTCATCGCGCAGAATATGGTGGTAGGTCAGCACCGGCAGTCCACGGTCTTCCTGCGCGTCAAGGGCGCTGATCCAGGCCAGTCGGTCACCAATGCGGATCTGATACCAGGTTTGATTCAGCCGGTCTTTGAGCTTGCTGATAATGGGATAACGCAGATTTTCCACCAGTAAGCCAAACGGTGCGCTGCCGACATTCGGCGCGTTATAAATGGGCGTGGCTTGCCAGGTAATTAGATTCTGGTTGCTGAGCGGTTTATTGAGATCGCCGAGGCTGTCCTCAACGCGTTGTTTACCCTGCACCGGCTCCAGATGGCCCTTGTCGATAAACCCGGTACCGAAACCAAATTTAAACTCGTAATAATCGGCGGCAACCGGCGTCACTGAGATAATCTGCCCGGCGCGAATATTCCCCACGGTAATCATGTTATCGCCAATTTGCGCCCAGATAGCCGCATCTTCTGTGGTTTGCATATAACGGGCAGGTAAAACCGCACTGACAACCGTCGAAAAGGTCAGCAACAGCAAACAGAGGTATTTGATCATCAATAATAACCGGGGAAAGAAACAACGCGACGATTGTACCAATTCACCTCATTAATAAGAATGATTAATACTCATACAAATCGTGTAACAGAACAAAGGGGGGATTTTTCTGCTGCTGATGCCACAGGCTGGTGACGTCTGGTCCACCGAGGGCAACAATCTGGTCACGAAACGCCGAACTACTCATGAATTCTCGCGCTGGGAGCATTTGCTCCAGCAACGTTACAGAAATGCCAGAAATGACTTCACACTGCGGATGCTTATGGCTCATCAGTGACGCCACGCGATACGGCGCCTCGCCGGGAAGATCCGTGAGAAAGATGACCCCATCTCCGGAATCTGTGGCGTGTAATGCATCGCACATCATCCGACTCAACATGTTCGCGCTCAGCCCATGCCAGAAATTCACCGCCCGGCATTGCGCCAGCGGGCCGTGTTTTTTTTCCAGCAGGCTTAGCAGTTCCTCGGCCTTATCGTCGTGACAGGTAATGACCCAACCCAGCATTTCTCACCTCATTAGCAGGCAAGTAGTTTATCAGAGTGACAAATTGAGAATGATGACAATGGTCAACAATCACCCTCTCCTCGTACAGAGAAGAGGGTGAAAACGGTTAACTACGTAAGCCACGCCCACGCTGGATTAAAGACCAGCACAGCAGATAGAACGCCACAATAAAGACCACCAGCACGCCAAATGTCGTCACCAGCGGCACATCGTGAATGCCGAGGAAGCCGTAGCGAAAACCGCTGATCATGTAGACGATGGGGTTCAGTTGCGACAAGCCCTGCCAGAACGGCGGCAGCAGCGTCAGCGAGTAAAACACCCCACCGAGGTAGGTCAACGGTGTCAGGACAAAAGTCGGGATCAGGCTGATGTCGTCAAAGGTTTTCGCAAATACCGCGTTCAACAGACCCGCCAGGGAGAACAGAATGGCGGTCAACACCAGCGTCAGCGCGACAAAAACCCACGAATGCACCTGGAACGGGACAAAGAACAGCGAAATCGACGTGACCAGAACTCCGACACATAGCCCGCGCGCCACCCCCCCGCCAACAAACCCGGCAATAATAACGTGCGTCGGTACGGGGGCCACCAGCAGCTCTTCAATGTTGCGCTGGAACTTGGCGCTAAAAAAAGACGAGGCGACATTCGCGTATGCGTTGGTGATCACCGCCATCATGATAAGCCCCGGCACGATAAACTGCATGTAGCTAAAACCGTGCATCTCGCCAATGCGGGAACCAATCAGATTACCGAAGATAATAAAATAGAGCGTCATGGTAATGACCGGCGGCACCAGCGTCTGGATCCAGATCCGCATAAAGCGGTTGATCTCTTTCGCCCAGATGCTTTTTAACGCGACCCAGTAAAGCTGCATCATGCGCGATCTCCTTGTTTTTCATGAACCAGTGACACAAACAGCTCCTCAAGGCGGTTCGCTTTGTTACGCATACTTAGCACCTGAATCCCCTGTTCGCTAAGCTGGCTAAAGACACTGTTAATCCCTTGCTCGCGCAGCACTTCCACTTCCAGCGTTGAGGTGTCCACCAGCCGGTACTGATAACCCTCCAGCTTCGGCAACGGGCTTTTCGCCGCCAAATCGAGAATAAAGGTTTCGGATTTGAGTTTAGAAAGCAGGTTTTTCATCGAAGTATTTTCGACCAGCTCGCCGTGCTGAATAATCCCGATATTACGGCAGAGCATTTCCGCCTCTTCCAGGTAGTGCGTGGTGAGGATGATCGTGGTGCCTTTATCATTTAAATCCTTCAAAAAACCCCACATCGAGCGGCGAAGTTCAATATCCACGCCCGCAGTCGGTTCATCAAGGATCAGCAATTTCGGTTCGTGCATCAGCGCGCGGGCAATCATCAGACGGCGCTTCATCCCGCCGGACAACATCCGCGCACGTTCGTTGCGCTTTTCCCAAAGATCGAGCTGTTTTAAATACTTTTCGCTGCGCTCAATTGCCTCTTTACGCTCAACGCCATAGTAGCCCGCCTGATTCACCACAATCTGTTGTACGGTCTCAAACGGGTTGAAGTTAAATTCCTGCGGCACCAGCCCGAGCTGACGTTTGGCGTTAACGACATCTTTCTCAAGATCGTAGCCAAAGACGCTGACGCGCCCGGACGATTTATTCACCAGCGAGCTGATAATGCCGATGGTGGTCGACTTGCCTGCCCCGTTAGGCCCTAAAAGCGCGTAAAAATCCCCCGCTTCGACCTGTAAATCTATCCCGCGAAGCGCCTGAACGCCGCCGGGATAGGTTTTTTTAAGTTGTTGAAGTTCCAGTGCAATGGTCATAAATTTTTACTTACCTTACGTACTTACACTTTATATGTGGTTTAAATAATCCCGGAGTTGCCCTATATTAGCCCAACGCACTTATTTGGTTACAGGTCGTTAACCTCCATGAAAGACATAGATACACTCATCAGCAACAATGCACTATGGTCAAAAATGCTGGTGGAAGAGGATTCCGGATTTTTTGAGAAACTGGCGCAAGCGCAGAAACCGCGCTTTCTATGGATTGGATGTTCCGACAGTCGCGTTCCCGCAGAACGTTTAACCGGTCTTGAACCGGGCGAATTGTTTGTCCACCGTAATGTGGCCAACCTGGTTATCCACACCGATCTCAACTGCCTCTCCGTTGTTCAGTATGCCGTTGATGTCCTCGAAGTTGAACACATTATTATCTGTGGGCACTACGGGTGTGGCGGCGTACAGGCAGCGGTCGATAATCCTGAACTGGGGCTCATCGACAACTGGCTGCTGCATATCCGTGATATCTGGTTCAAACATAGCTCATTGCTGGGTGAAATGCCGCAAGAGCGCCGTATGGATACGCTGTGTGAACTGAACGTGATGGAGCAGGTATACAACCTGGGCCACTCTACCATCATGCAGTCAGCCTGGAAACGGGGTCAGAAAGTGACTATCCACGGCTGGGCCTACGGTATTCACGACGGCCTGCTGCGCGATCTGGAAGTGACCGCGACCAGTCGCGCCACGCTTGAACAGCGTTATCGCCAGGGCGTGTCTAACCTCAGCCAGAAACACATCAACCATAAATAAAAATCCCCGGTCATGTACCGGGGATGTATCCAGTCAAAGCCGGGTTATCCCGGCTTTTTTACGCTTACTCGTCGAGCAAGACCACTTTGCCGACATACGGCAGATGGCGATAGCGCTGGGCGTAATCAATGCCGTAGCCGACCACAAACTCATCCGGAATAGAGAAGCCGACAAATTCGACCGGCACATTCACTTCACGACGAGAGGGTTTATCCAGCAACGTACAAATAGCCAGTGATTTTGGCTCACGCAGGCTCAGAATTTCACGCACTTTCGACAGCGTATTACCGGAGTCGATAATGTCTTCCACAATCAGCACGTCTTTACCGCGAATGTCTTCGTCGAGATCTTTGAGGATTTTCACATCACGCGTGGTGGACATGCCGCTACCGTAGCTGGAGGCGGTCATAAAATCGACTTCATGAGATACCTGGACTTCACGGCACAGGTCCGCCATAAACATGAATGAGCCACGTAGCAGACCCACCAGCACCATATCACTGCCGCTGTCTTTATAACGCTCAGTAATCTGACGACCCAGTTCAGCGATACGCGCTTTGATCTCCGCTTCGGGGATCATGACTTCTACAGTATGTTTCATATCTCTAACCATATGATTTAAAAACAAATCACTCAATGCCTGCTCTTGATAAGTCAGCATCTAAGCGCAAGGCACGCAGTATACCAGTAAAAGCATTTATTCGCGGCATCTCTTAATAAAGCTCATTTTGTGATGACGATCACACATGTTAAATCCTATAATTAATTGCTACTAAAAAATTAACAAATTGAGATGGTGTATTTTTATGGCAGATAACAACGCACGTTCGCCACGGTTACTCGTGACGCTAACGGCCCTCTTTGCAGCGCTATGCGGGCTTTACCTTCTGATCGGCGGAGGCTGGCTGGTCGCCATAGGCGGCTCCTGGTACTATCCGATTGCAGGACTGGTGATGCTGGGCGTTGCCGTATTGCTCTGGCGCAGCAAACGTTCCGCGCTCTGGCTCTACGCCGCCCTGCTCCTCGCCACACTGATTTGGGGCGTCTGGGAAGTTGGCTTCGATTTCTGGGCGCTGACGCCGCGCAGTGACATCCTGGTCTTCTTCGGCATCTGGCTGATTTTACCGTTCGTCTGGCATCGCCTGGTTGTCCCCTCCCGCGGCGCCGTGGCTGCACTGGTTGTCGCCCTGCTGATTAGCGGCGGGATCCTCACCTGGGCGGGCTTTAATGATCCGCAGGAGATCAACGGTACGCTGAGCGCAGACGCCACACCGGCCGAACCTATTTCCACCGTTTCGGATAACGACTGGCCTGCGTATGGCCGTAATCAGGAAGGCCAACGCTTCTCGCCGCTCAAGCAGATCAACGCCGATAACGTCCACAACCTGAAAGAAGCGTGGGTATTCCGTACCGGCGATCTGAAGCAGCCGAACGATCCAGGTGAAATCACCAATGAAGTGACGCCGATTAAGGTTGGCGATACGCTGTATCTCTGTACCGCCCACCAGCGGCTGTTCGCACTGGATGCCGCTACCGGTAAAGAGAAGTGGCATTTCGATCCGCAACTCAATACCAATACCAGCTTCCAGCACGTGACCTGTCGCGGCGTGTCGTACCATGAAGCGAAAGCCGATAACGCTTCCCCGGAAGTGGTTGCCGATTGTCCACGCCGCATCATCCTGCCGGTGAACGATGGTCGTCTGTTTGCAGTGAACGCCGAAACCGGCAAGCTGTGTGAAACCTTTGCCAACAAAGGTATTCTGAATCTGCAGACCAACATGCCGGACACCACGCCGGGTCTGTATGAACCCACGTCACCGCCGATCATCAGTGATAAAACTATCGTGATTGCCGGTTCGGTAACGGATAACTTCTCGACGCGCGAAACGTCAGGGGTAATCCGTGGTTTTGACGTCAATAACGGCAAACTGCTGTGGGCGTTCGATCCGGGCGCGAAAGATCCGAATGCAATCCCTTCTGATGAGCACTCTTTTACCTTTAACTCGCCGAACTCCTGGGCTCCTGCTGCCTACGATGCGAAGCTGGATCTGGTCTATCTGCCAATGGGCGTGACCACGCCGGATATCTGGGGGGGGAACCGTACGCCAGAGCAGGAACGCTATGCCAGCTCGATTCTGGCGCTGAACGCGACGACCGGTAAGCTGGCCTGGAGCTATCAGACCGTTCACCACGATCTGTGGGATATGGATATGCCTTCTCAACCGACGCTGGCGGATATCACCGTCAAAGGTGAGAAAGTCCCGGTCATCTATGCACCGGCAAAAACCGGCAATATCTTTGTTCTCGACCGTCGTAACGGTGAACTGGTGGTTCCGGCGCCGGAAAAACCGGTTCCGCAAGGGGCGGCGAAAGGCGATTACGTCACGAAAACGCAGCCGTTCTCCGAGTTAAGCTTCCGTCCGAAGAAAGATCTGACCGGAGCGGATATGTGGGGTGCCACCATGTTCGACCAACTGGTGTGCCGCGTGATGTTCCACCAGATGCGCTATGAAGGCATCTTCACCCCGCCGTCTGAGCAGGGCACGCTGGTGTTCCCGGGCAATCTTGGAATGTTCGAATGGGGCGGAATCTCAGTCGATCCGAACCGTCAGGTGGCGATTGCCAATCCGATGGCGCTGCCGTTTGTTTCTAAGCTGATCCCGCGTGGGCCAGGTAATCCGATGGAACAGCCGAAAGAGGCAAAAGGTACGGGCACCGAATCCGGTATTCAGCCGCAGTACGGCGTGCCGTTTGGCGTCACCCTGAATCCGTTCCTGTCACCGTTTGGTCTGCCGTGTAAGCAACCGGCATGGGGTTATATCTCTGCACTGGATTTAAAAACCAACGAAGTGGTGTGGAAAAAGCGCATTGGTACACCGCAGGACAGCATGCCGTTCCCGATGCCAGTTCCGGTACCGTTCAACATGGGGATGCCGATGCTGGGTGGTCCTATCTCAACGGCAGGCAACGTGCTGTTTATTGCCGCTACGGCGGATAACTACCTGCGTGCCTATAACATGAGTAACGGTGAGAAACTGTGGCAAGGCCGTTTGCCGGCAGGCGGACAAGCGACGCCGATGACCTATGAGGTTAACGGTAAACAGTATGTGGTCATTTCAGCCGGGGGCCACGGCTCATTTGGTACGAAGATGGGCGATTATATCGTCGCTTACGCATTGCCTGACGACGCGAAATAATCATATTGCCCGGTAAAAACCGGGCATATTGCCGGATGGCGGCTACGCCTTATCCGGCCTACAAAGATATATAAACCCAGGCCTGATAAGCGAAGCGCCCCGGCATTTTTATACCGTAAAGCCTAACATCATTCCGGTATCTTCATGTTCCAGCAGATGACAGTGCGCCATATATGCGTGCTCTTTCGGCGCATCATGATCAAATTTCACTAACACCTCGCTGACGCCGCCTTCCACCCGAACGGTATCTTTCCAGCCCGTACGATGTGCTGCTGGTGTCTGGCCATTTTCTGACAAAATGCGGAACTGCGTGCCGTGAATATGGAACGGGTGCAGCATCATGTCGCCCACCCCGGAGATAACCCAGCGTTCATACTGACCTTTGCTGGCCGCGAACATCGGCTTGTTCATATCGAACGCCACGCCATTTATCTTATTAGCGTTATGGAAATCAAATTGGCCGCCGTGGTTCATGTGGCCCATGTCGCCATGCTGCATGTTACCCATATGCCCCTGCATCTGCCTATGATGCATGCCCGCCATCGCCTGATCGCCGTACTTTTTCATCAGCATCTGCATCCCCATCATGTCGAGCATCGGATCCATCGACAGTTGCAGATTACGCACCGTCAGCCCGTCAACTGAAGGTAGCGCAGGCATTGAGCTGAGGGTGTCCGGCAGCGTACCGGAGGCATTCACGGCAACCGGCTGAATACGCATGACCGGATGCGGCTTATCAAACGGCGCAATCGCCATCCCCATCTGGCTGACCGGCAGGGTAACCAAATCAAACGGTTTACCGTCACTAACGTCCACCAGCACTTCAAAACGCTCGCCCATCAGCATGGGCAGTTCGTTGACTTTTACCGGTTCCGCCAACAGCCCGCCATCGCTGGCAATGACGTACAACGGACGCTTATCGCTGGCGGCAAAATTAAGTGAACGGGCGTTACAGCCGTTAAGCAACCGCAGACGCAACCAACCGCGCGGTGCCGCATGCTGAGGATAAATAGCCCCGTTGGTCAGCAGCGTATCGCCAAACCATCCTACGGCCGCCGTCATCACATCCAGTTGGTAATCAATCTGCCCGTCCGTGTTAAAGCGTTTGTCCTGGACAATCACCGGAATATCATCAATGCCCCACTGTTTTGGCAGCAGCAGTTTATGAATCTCTTCATCTTCAATCAGAACCAGACCGGCTAAGCCCATCGCCACCTGATGCCCGGTTTTCCCGTGCTGATGAGGGTGAAACCAGCAGGTCGCCGCACGCTGTTCCGGCGTAAACGTGACGGCACGTTTTCCGCCTGCCGGGATTATCCCCTGCGGCCCGCCGTCCACCTCGCCCGGCACTTCCAGTCCGTGCCAGTGCAGCGTGGTCTCTTCGTTAAGCTGGTTATGGATATCCACCGTTACCGCCTTACCTTTTTGCAGCTTCAGCGCGGGTCCGAGCAAGGAGCCGTTATAACCCCATGTCGTTGCCGTTTTTCCGGCAAAAGTCGACTGACCGGCTTTCACCATCAGCGAGATATGGTTACGCGCATCGGCGGTAAGAAGCTCAGGAATGGGTAATGCGGGGCGTTCGGCGGCAAAGACAGTGCGACTCCAGAGCGGTAAGGCGGATGAGAGCCCAAGAACCACAGAATATTTTAAGAAATCACGGCGTTGCATAATCATTTCCTTATTTTGCTGCAGGCGAAATAAAGCCAATTCTTGAGCATAGACCCTCCCCTTACGGCAAGGTCAAGTCAGTGATCTCACTTAATGCACAATAAAAGTCGTCGCCTCGCCTCCAGTATGCTAACGTTGATATTCCGTGATGCAGTGGTAGAAGCAATGAAGACGTTTTTCAGAACCGTGTTGTTCGGCAGCCTGATGGCTGTATGCGCAAACAGCTATGCGCTCAGTGAATCTGAAGCCGAAGATATGGCCGATTTGACGGCCGTTTTTGTCTTTCTGAAAAACGACTGCGGCTACCAGAATTTACCCAATGGACAGATTCGTCGCGCGCTGGTTTTCTTTGCACAGCAAAACCAGTGGGACCTCAGCAATTACGACACCTTCGATATGAAATCTCTCGGTGAAGACAGCTATCGCGATTTAAGTGGTATCGGTATTCCTGTCGCCAAAAAATGCAAAGCGCTGGCCCGCGATTCCCTGAGCCTGCTGGCCTACGTAAAATAAATTCCCGTCGGTATTGCTGAAATAATGACCGTGCATCAACGGTCATTGTTAGCTATGATGTTGCGCCCTTTTTTCACAGGTGTTAACAAAGGAGGCATCACCCCATGGCCGAAAAATCACAGTGGCATGAAACGCTACACGACCAGTTTGGGCAGTACTTTGCCATCGATAACGTTCTCTATCACGAGAAGACCGATCATCAGGATCTCATCATTTTCGAAAACGCCGCGTTCGGCCGCGTGATGGCGCTGGATGGCGTGATCCAGACCACCGAGCGCGATGAATTTATTTATCACGAAATGATGACGCATGTTCCGTTAATGGCTCACGGTCATGCGAAGCATGTGCTGATTATTGGCGGCGGCGACGGCGCAATGCTGCGTGAAGTCACCCGACATAAAAACGTCGAAACCATCACCATGGTGGAGATTGACGCTGGCGTAGTCTCGTTTTGCCGCCAGTATTTACCCAACCACAACGCTGGCAGCTATGACGATCCGCGCTTTACGCTGGTCATCGATGACGGCGTGAATTTCGTCAACCAGACGCAACACACCTTTGATGTGATCATCTCCGACTGTACCGACCCGATCGGCCCCGGCGAGAGCCTGTTCACCTCGGCGTTTTATGAAGGCTGCAAGCGCTGCCTGAATCCGGGTGGCATTTTTGTCGCGCAGAACGGCGTCTGTTTCCTGCAGCAGGACGAAGCGCTCGACAGCTATCGCAAGCTCAGCCACTACTTCAGTGATGTCGGTTTCTATCAGGCAGCTATTCCGACCTACTACGGCGGCATTATGACCTTCGCCTGGGCGACGGATAATGACGCGCTGCGTCACTTGTCGACTGAAATCATCCAGGCCCGTTTTCGTACCTCCGGCCTGAAATGTCGCTATTACAACCCGGCAATCCACACCGCAGCGTTTGCCTTACCTCAGTATCTGCAAGACGCGCTGGCGACAGCATCGTCCTAAGGAGAAGATAAGAAATTGAAAAAACTGAAACTGCATGGTTTTAACAATCTGACCAAAAGTCTGAGTTTTTGTATTTACGATATCTGCTATGCCAAAACTGCAGAAGAACGTGATGGGTACATCGCCTATATCGACGAACTCTATAACGCCAACCGTCTGACCGAAATCCTGTCAGAAACCTGCTCTATTATCGGCGCCAATATCCTGAATATCGCCCGTCAGGATTATGAACCCCAGGGGGCCAGCGTCACCATTCTGGTGAGTGAAGAACCTGTCGATCCGCAACTGATTGATAAAACAGAGCATCCCGGCCCGCTGCCGGAAACGGTGGTGGCGCATCTCGATAAGAGCCATATTTGCGTACATACCTATCCGGAGAGCCATCCGGAAGGCGGCTTGTGCACCTTCCGCGCCGATATTGAGGTTTCAACCTGCGGCGTGATTTCCCCGCTCAAAGCGCTGAATTATCTGATCCACCAGTTAGAGTCCGATATCGTGACCATTGATTATCGCGTGCGTGGATTTACCCGAGATATCAACGGGATGAAGCACTTTATCGATCATGAGATTAACTCCATCCAGAACTTTATGTCCGAGGATATGAAGTCGCTGTATGACATGGTGGACGTGAACGTGTATCAGGAAAATATTTTCCATACCAAAATGCTGCTTAAGGAGTTCGACCTTAAGCACTACATGTTCCATACCCGCCCAGAAGACTTGACCGACGCGGAGCGCAAAGAGATCACCGCTGCGCTGTGGAAAGAGATGCGAGAGATTTACTACGGGCGCAATATCCCGGGCGTGTAAGAAAAATGCTCAGGCGCGTGTCGGCGCGCCTGAGCCAGGATCTTTATTGACTCAATATGTCATGCAGTACAGTTGCCAGCGCCGCTGGATTTTCCCAGAACATTGAATGCCCGGCGTCTGGCACGATGGCAACAGGTATGCCGTTATCGCTGACATACTCCAGGTCACTGTCCGGTAAAGATTGTTCGCCAAAAACCAGCGCACGTAAACAGGACAATCTCAGGAAAGTGTCCATGCACGATGACGAAGTGCACTCCTTTCGTTTCGAGGGTAGATATAAGAGAAAAGCGAGGCCATTTCAGCCCGGTGGGTCTTATTGTTGCCTAAGGCTACTGCTTTATGATTTGGTTATACTTAAAGCGGTTGTACTTATTTACGCTGCAATTACCCGGTTTTGCATGTCTATTTAATTCATTGGCTAATCTTGAAAAACGTTTCCCGCGTGAATACTTCCTTATCTGCGGGGTTTTTCTTGCTGTACTGATTGATGATCACATAGTCGCCTGTAAGCTGGAGATCTTGCGCTTCATCTACGCTATCGGGAAGGCTGGTTAGTTCCCGATACACACCGTTATCACTATCTATCACCTTAGCGTAAAACCACGGGAAAACTCCGCCCATATCGTAGAAACGGAAACGGATCACACCATCCCTAACCGATTCAATCTCTAACTGTCTGCCCATTGTGGGGCAGTTGCCAAACTTATTGGAGCCGTCCGGGTTAGTACCCTTGCAGTACACGTAATCGCTATCACTACCGCTATTTACGTACATAGTAGCAGAGGCATTTAGAGAGATAAGAGACAACACCAAAGCGGCTAAGGCGTGTCCTGCTTTCATTGTTCACACCCCTGATTTTTCGAATGATAAAACGGCTTAGGATCCACCGCTTCTCCGCTGGCTTTCTCAAAGATTTTGTTATTGTCGATTGCTTCATAATCCGTGAATTGATCAGGATCGTTATAGAATTTCATGTAACTAACGCTCACTTTTCCATCGCTTGCGTACTGCACAACGTCAATTTCTTCCAAATTATCCCGGCTCCTAAAGATGGTGTTAGTAAGCGCTGGTGTAGAGGCGGCATTAGGGTTGTACAGCGGGTAAAGCACACCGCCCATAATCAATCCCTTCTCTGTGATACGCATAGGAGACGGGGAAACATCCTTGCACGTAAACGGCTTTGAAAGGTCAATTGAACTATCAAATATCCCCGCTTTGGCGGATACGGCTGCACCTGACATGATCCCACTTATGATTAATAACACTGCTTTATGATAATTTTTCATTCAATACCTACTCCCTTAAACACCTACAGCACCTGGCACTGTAAAAAATTTCCTACACCCTCGGCTTTGAGCCTGTACCAAATTTTGTGTAATTGCCTGGTTTTGACATATTCAATCCAGCATCAAAAGAAGGTTAATTTATGGGCGAAAAACAATTACAGAGGGACTATTCATTTCCCCAACGATTCAGGAATTCTGCGATATCATCGATGCGTTGCGCGTCAATGCCAGCTTCGACCGCCATCTCCTGCTGAGCCTCTTCGCCGATCTCTTCGTTATTTGTTAAGCGAGTAATCAGTAGCTGGAAATAGCGAGCAAGGGCATCACGCTCCGACGCGTTAACTGGCTCTGCGGATTCCGTCGAATACTCATCCACGATGTCATAAAATTTCAGTGGTATTTCATTACCCATCACTTATCTCCAGGGTTATCCCAACGTCTGTCACCGGATTATTAAGGTTGTACCAGCGTCAGGGCGACGGATTGCGCTTTCAGTTCGGCCTGCACGGCCTGCGGTAAATTAACATCGGTGATGACGTCGGTAAAGCGGCTGAGAGAGGCGACATTAAACAGTGAATGGGCACCATATTTACTGCTGTCAGCCAGCAACACCTTACGCTGGGCGTTAGCGATAACTTCCTGCTTCAGCCCCGCTTTGTCCTCGGTCGGCGTGGTCACACCCTTTTCCATACTCCAGGTGTTACAGCTCATAAAGGCGATATCCGGGTAGACGCTGCGCAGCATTTTGCGACCAAACTCACCGATGCAGGACTGGCTGCTGTCATCAATCCGGCCGCCGACAATGGTCACTTCTATCTGGCGAAACTCCGATAAAAACAGGGCGATGTGCAGATCAACGGTGATAATGCGTAATGGAAGATGCGTTAAACACTTCGCCAGTTCCAGCATGGTTGTACCGGCATCGAGCACTACGGCATCGCCAGCCTGGACCAGAGATGCCGCATAACGTGCAATCGCCCGTTTTTCGGCGGGCGATCGCAGTTGTTTCTCGTTGGTGGTGGGTTGAGCAGGTTCAAAGCGCCGTAACGCAACACCGCCGTGGCTGCGACTGATCACCCCTTGTTCATCCAGTTTGATCAGGTCGCGTCGGATCGTCGCCGGGGATGCGTCAACGGCATCCACGAGTTGTTCCACGGTCACCAGCGTATGATTTTTCAAATACGCCACTATCTTATCCAGACGGTGTTGTCCTTTCATAACAGGAAATTACGCCAGTTGCATTGCCAGTTTAATCGATACGGCCATGCTCTCAGATTTTGCTTTTCCCGTCCAGGCGATATCAAATGCCGTCCCGTGATCGGCAGAGGTGCGGATAAACGGCAACCCCGCCGTGATATTGACGCCATCGTAAAAACCAAGCAGTTTCAATGGGATATGACCCTGGTCGTGATACATCGCCACCACCATGTCATATTGCCCTTCATACGCCTGTAAAAACACGGTGTCCGGCGGACACGGACCGTAAACATCTATCCCCTTCGCCTTCATGTTCTCAATCGCCGGACCGACGATGCGAATCTCCTCATCGCCAAACAGCCCGTTCTCCCCGGCATGGGGGTTCACTCCGGCCACGGCTATACGCGGCTGCGTATAACCCACACGCTTCAGAAAGGTGTCGGCGATACCAATCACCGTTTCCACGCGCTGTCCGTTCAGGGTATCGAGGAACTTACGCAGGGCGATGTGGGTGGAAACATGAATGACTTTCAGCTTATCGGTGTAAAGCACCATCGCATAGTCGCGGCTTTCCGTCAGCGTCGCCAGCAGCTCGGTATGCCCTGGGAAATGATGTCCACCCAGGTGCAGCGCTTCTTTATTCAGCGGCGCAGTGGCGATAGCATGAACATCGCCTTTCATCGCCAGTTCTGTCGCCCGTTTTACGCAGCGATAGGCCAGATCGCCTGCCTGTGCTTGTACTTTACCCGGCTCCAGCGCTTCCGGCTGTGCCAGCGGTTCATCAATCACATGAATGATGCCAGGTGCGAATCGGGCGTCCGCCACCTGCGTAATGGCGCGAAACGTCACGCCTTCAGCCAGACCCGCAGCCTGTAACCGCTTCAGCGTATGCAGGCATCCCACCACCACCAGCGGCGCGCCGTTAAGTTCATCTTCACTGAGCGCTTTAACAATAATTTCCGGACCGATCCCCGCAGGATCGCCCATCGTAATCGCGACTGTTTTAGTTACCACTGTACATCTCCTCAATAAAATAAAGCGCATCACAAAGGGTGCTGTCGGAGCCGAATCCTCCTGCTTTGGTGATCACCGGCAGATCGTCAATTTCGCTGTTCACAAACGTGCCGCACGGAATACACGGCGCCACCTCGCGTTGAATACGATACCCTTCCGCCCCCAGCGCACTGGCAACGGCGGTCGCAATATCCCCTCCGGTCAGGAACAGGCCGCCAATACGCGCCTGCTCAATAATGCGTAATGTGATTATGCCAAGACGCTGGCTTAACCGTTCGCCAAGCGCCTGACGGCTCATCCCCACGCTGGCACATAGCGTGTCGATCATCTGTCGGTCTTCTGCGCTCCGGCTGGTACGTAAAATTGTATGCTGTTGGTGGCTCAGTAACGCACAGGCCTGTTCCACCACCGATGCTATCTCCTGCGCGAAGTGGGCAGAAACCAACCGTGAGACATCGATATCAACAACCTTTGCTCTCCCCTGACACAGCGCCTTGTCTACCTGACGCCGTGTGGCTTCACTCATCGAACCCGCCACCACCAGCACCGGGAGCTCCTGCTTTTCCTGCATGAACATTCTGACGGGCAACGCATTGGCGAGCCCGGCGGCTCCCACCAGTAACGGCAGTGTCTCCTGTTCACAGATGGCTTGTGCAATCAGCGACAGATCGCGATCTTCCACCGCGTCCACCACGACCATGCATTCGCCCTGTTTAGCCAGGGCGCTCAACAGCGCGCTCAGTTGTCCGCGACGGACATCATCGAGCGACACTTCATGCACCGGAATGTCACTTTGCAGCGTGACCAGTTCCGCAATGCGCGAAGAGATAATCGGCGTTTTGGGATCGCTGGCAAATTCGGTCTCCAGAAGTGGGATGCCATTGACCAGGCACAGTCCGTCACGCGTCGTGCGCCCTGCGGCGGGGATTGCCGCAGCAATCACTGCCAGCTTGCGGTTAGCGGCGCGCATCGCCGCCGCCACCTCGGCGCCCACGTTGCCACGAAAGGTCGAGTCGATTTTTTTATATACCAGCGGCGTGTTTGCCCCTTCGCACCAGGAGGCCAAAGCCTGATGGACGGCCTGCGCGGCGTTTGCCGCAGGAATTGCCCGACTTTCGGTGTTGATCACCAGCACATCAGCACGACGGGAAGGCTTCTGCGTCGGGGTGAGCATTACCTCCGTGCGCGCCCCTTTTTTCGCCAGCTGTACGCCGGTATCGTTAGAGCCCGTAAAGTCATCGGCGATAACGATCATTTTCATGCTTTATTCTCCTGAGCAACCTGACGCGCCTGCTTTTTGGCTACCCACGAGGTGAGGATCGGCGTCAGGATCGCGGTAGTGATCACCGAGGCGGCAATCAGCGGCGCAGCAGCAGCGGCAACTTGCGCTAGCGAAGGGTCAGCCTGCGCAATCGCCAGTGGCGTCGCGACGGCATTACCCGCCGTACTGGAGGCTGCCGCACCGGCAATTCCACTCCCCCCCACCAGACGGTCTGCGCGAATGTTGAAAAAACCGCCGACGAACGTGGTCAGCACACCCAGCAGGATACCCGCCAGACCGCCCTGCAGCAGCATCTCCAGGTTAATACCGGCCCCCAGCGCAAAAGCGAAGAACGGAATCAACAGCGGCCCGCCTTTGGTCAGGAAATCACGCATGTTGTGATCGAGGTTGCCGAGGATCATGCCGACCACCAGCGGAACCAGGACCGCCACCAGCGCCATGATCGGAATGTTGGCCATTCCTGCGGCGCCCAGCGCGATCATCGTAAAGAACGGACCGTCATTGAGAGACAGAATGGAGATCGCGCCTACATCGCGTTCATTGCCGAACTCACCGACTAACGCCGCGTACAGCCCGCCGTTGGAGTTACTCATGGCGGCAATAATCGCCACGCCGCTCAGGCCAAAGATCCCATCCGCGCCGAACAGATGCTCAACGCCCAGACCGATCGCAATGGCAATCAGCAATTTAGTCAGTGTGATCGTACCGCCTTGCAACAACGCCTGGGGCGCTGCTTTTACGCTGATCCCAGCCCCCATACACAGCAGGAATGCGCCGATCAGCGGCGCAGCGCCGTTTTTAAACAAGGCAGTGGTAAAGCCGCCGATCTCCAGCGCCTGCGGGGCAAAGGTATTGATAATGGCACCGATAACCAGTGGCACGACCATCATGCCGCCGGGTACGCGTTCTATTGCCTTTTTGATGTTCATGGTCTTCCCGCCTGTTGTTATGTTGTGATTAAATTAAATCATAACGATTATATTTAATCAAATTAAGAACACAAACGCGCCGGATCACAGTTTTAAAATGATTAATAAAAATCAAACAATCATTTTTTGGATAAAAAAAAGCCGAACGCAAACGCCCGGCTTCATTGTTGATTGAAATCATTCAGGATTGACGCAGAAATTCCCGGTATGCGTTTATCACCTGAAGAAAATCCTCAACGCCGCACAGCGACAGGCTCTCTTCATCGTAGTAACTCATCCCTTCTTCCATTTCGTCGCCCGAAAACTCCAGTTGATTGGCGCGGATCATGACCTCTTCGCCATCCATCCAGAGCGTATATTCATGCCCTGCCCGTTGCCAGGAACGTTCGCTGCCTTTCAACGCGTGTGCCGCTTGCTCCACTTCCTCCAGCAGTGCCAGGTTTTCTTTCACTTCTTCATTAAACCAGTGCCCAACCACTTCGTGCCCCATGGACATGCGCACCAAAACTCGCCCGGTAACATCACGCAGAAATTCGTAATCCATAATGTAGTCCTCTGCTCCCGGCAATGCGCCAGTACCGCATTGCGCCTTGGTTTAATTATCGCAGCCTGGACGCAGAAAAAAAGCGGATCGGGTATAAGGAATAGAAAATAAAAATGCCCGGAGAAGCGCGCTTCTCCGGGCATTGACGCATTTTTACGCGAAAGGCGTTAACGCATTACACTGCGGTCTGAAAAATCACACCGTCTGCTTTCTCGGTGTACTGAGAGAGCTGGTCGAAGTTCAGGTAACGATAGGTATCAACTGCCGTTTTATCCACCTGCGCTACATAGGTCTGGTACTCTTCCGGCGTCGGCAGTTTGCCGATCAGCGCCGCTACCGCCGCCAGCTCCGCAGAAGCCAGATAGACGTTCGCGCCAGTCCCTAAACGGTTCGGGAAGTTACGTGTAGATGTTGAAACCACCGTCGCGCCGTCGGCAACACGCGCCTGGTTACCCATGCACAGTGAACAGCCCGGAATTTCAATACGCGCACCGCTCTTACCAAAGACGCTGTAGTAGCCCTCTTCAGTCAGCTGCGCGGCATCCATACGGGTTGGCGGCGCCACCCACAGACGCGTCGGCAACTGGCCTTTGTGTGCATCCAGCAATTTACCGGCCGCGCGGAAGTGACCAATGTTGGTCATGCAGGAACCAATAAACACTTCGTCGATTTTGTCGCCCTGCACATCAGAAAGCAGACGCGCATCGTCCGGATCGTTCGGCGCACACAGGATAGGCTCTTTGATATCGGCCAGATCGATGTCGATCACCGCAGCGTATTCCGCATCCGCATCGGCTTCCAGCAGTTGTGGATCCGCCAGCCATTTTTCCATGCCCTGAATACGACGTTCCAGCGTACGACGGTCGCCATAGCCTTCTGCGATCATCCACTTCAGCAGAACGATGTTGGAGGTCAGGTATTCCACGATCGGCTCTTTGTTCAGCTTGATGGTACACCCTGCCGCAGAACGCTCGGCGGAGGCATCAGTCAGCTCAAACGCCTGCTCGACTTTCAGATCCGGCAGACCTTCGATTTCGAGAATACGGCCAGAGAAGATGTTCTTCTTGCCTTTCTTCTCAACGGTCAGCAGACCCTGTTTGATCGCATACAGCGGAATGGCGTGTACCAGATCGCGCAGGGTGATACCCGGCTGCATTTTGCCTTTGAAGCGCACCAGCACCGATTCCGGCATATCCAGCGGCATGACGCCGGTCGCCGCAGCAAACGCCACCAGACCCGAGCCCGCCGGGAAGGAGATGCCAATCGGGAAACGGGTATGGGAGTCACCACCGGTACCGACGGTATCCGGCAGCAGCATGCGGTTCAGCCAGGAGTGGATCACGCCATCGCCCGGACGCAGCGAAACACCGCCGCGGTTCATAATAAAGTCAGGCAGCGTGTGGTGCGTGGTGACGTCAACCGGCTTCGGATAAGCGGCTGTGTGGCAGAAGGACTGCATCACCAGGTCCGCAGAGAAGCCCAGACACGCCAGGTCCTTCAGTTCGTCACGGGTCATTGGACCGGTGGTATCCTGAGAACCTACGGAGGTCATCTTCGGTTCGCAGTACGCCCCCGGACGGATGCCCGCTACACCACACGCACGACCTACCATTTTCTGCGCCAGCGAGAAACCACGGCTGCTTTCAGCCACGTCTTTCGCCTGACGGAAAACGTCTGAGTGCGGCAGGCCCAGCGCTTCACGCGCCTTGGTGGTCAGACCGCGACCGATGATCAGCGGAATACGACCGCCCGCACGCACTTCATCAATCAGCACGTCGGTTTTCAGTTCAAAGCTTGCCAGCAGTTCGCCAGTTTCATGGTTACGTACTTCACCTTTGTACGGGTAAACGTCGATCACATCACCCATGTTCAGGTTTGACACATCCACTTCGATCGGCAGTGCGCCTGCATCTTCCATGGTGTTGAAGAAGATAGGGGCGATTTTACCGCCGAGGCACAGACCGCCGCCGCGCTTGTTCGGCACATGAGGAATGTCATCCCCCATGAACCACAGCACGGAGTTGGTGGCGGATTTACGTGAAGAACCGGTCCCAACGACGTCACCGACGTAAGCCAGCGGGTAACCCTTTTGTTGCAGGGCTTCAATCTGTTTGATCGGGCCTACGACGCCCGGTTGATCCGGCTCGATACCTTCGCGGGCGTTTTTCAGCATCGCTAACGCGTGCAGCGGGATATCCGGGCGAGACCATGCATCCGGCGCCGGAGACAGGTCATCGGTGTTGGTTTCACCGGTCACTTTGAAGACGGTGACGGTCATTTTTTCAGCCAGCGGCGGACGGCTCAGGAACCATTCAGCGTCGGCCCAGGACTGCATCACCTGCTTCGCAAATTCGTTACCCGCTTTGGCTTTTTCTTCTACGTCGTAGAAGTTATCGAACATCAGCAGCGTATGGGAGAGCGCTTTGGCGGCAATCGGCGCCAGTTTCGCATCGTCCAGGGCGTCGATCAGCGGATGAATGTTGTAACCGCCCTGCATGGTGCCGAGCAGTTCAATCGCTTTTTCAGGCGTAATCAGCGGGGAAGTCGTTTCGCCTTTCGCGACGGCAGCGAGAAAACCCGCTTTGACATAGGCGGCTTCATCGACGCCAGGGGGAACACGGTTGATCAACAGGTCTAACAGGAATTCTTCTTCGCCCGCAGGCGGATTCTTTAGCAGCTCGACGAGCGCGGCCATTTGGGTTGCATCTAAGGGTTTGGGCACAATCCCCTCGGCGGCACGTTCTGCTACGTGCTTACGGTATTCTTCTAGCACGACGGTTCTCCTCGCTCTCATTGTCATAGTGCGGCGCTTTATCGATGGGCGATTCTCTTCACGCTCCTGTGAGACAGCAGTTTGTAGGGTAAATGCCCGGTTCCGCAATGGGCAGAATAACAGGATTTTAGCGGGGTGTTAATCTGTTTACAAAAAAGCAACATAAAAAAGTGGCTGAATCGTTAAGGATGGTCTAATGCCCTTTTCCCTTCACGAAGCGGGGTCGATATCGCTGTTACGAATGGTCACATTATTTCGTATTCTTATAATCACGGAACGACACCGATCCCAAGATTAGTCAAAAATTAAACTATCGTCTCTTTATACTCACGCATCACTGCACCTGCGGGTGGCAGCACTTCGACCATAGCGATTTCCAGGAAATCGGGAGTAAGAAAATGACGTTGCCCTTTAAACCCCACGTGCTTGCGCTGATCTGTAGCGCCGGTCTACTCGCTGCTTCAGGCGTGCTGTATGTCAAAAGCCGCACGCCGGAAGCCCCGACTCAGCCCACGACTCCCGTCGCCGCACAACCGGTCACAGAAGCGCCCCCTGTTGCTAAAAGCACCTTTAGCACCGCGCAAATCGATCAATGGGTCGCACCAATTGCCCTCTATCCGGACCCGCTGCTTTCTCAGGTTCTGATGGCCTCGACCTACCCGGCGAATGTCGTTCAGGCAGTACAATGGTCGCGCGATAATCCGACACAGCAAGGCGATGCCGCCATTCAGGCAGTCGCAAACCAGCCGTGGGATCCCAGCGTGAAATCGCTGGTTGCTTTCCCGCAACTCATGACGCTGATGGGGGAAAACCCGGAGTGGGTACAAAATCTCGGCGATGCGTTTCTGGCGCAACCGCAGGACGTGATGGATTCCGTGCAACGCCTGCGCCTGCTGGCCCAGCAAACCGGCTCGCTCAAATCCACTCCGCAGCAGACAGTAACCAGCACGCCGAAAAAGAGCGCCACAACTGCGCCCACAAGCACAGCCTCCGCGACAAAATCCAGCGCCGTTTCCGCCGCCCCAGCCTCCACGGTGATTAAAATTGAACCTGCCGATCCGCAGGTGGTATACGTCCCCAGCTATAACCCCTCCACGGTTTATGGCACCTGGCCTAACACCGCGTACCCACCGGTGTATCTCCCGCCGACACCAGGGGAACAATTTGCCGGCAGTTTTGTGAAAGGGTTCGGTTACAGCCTGGGCGTCGCAACGACTTACGCACTGTTCAGCAATATCGACTGGGATGACGACGATCATCACCACGATGATCACCATCATGATGACGATCACCACGGCGGCAACGGTTATCAACACAACGGCGATAACATCAATATCAACGTGGATAACTTCAACCGCATCTCCGGGCAGAATCTGAAAACGCAGAACATGACCTGGCAGCACAACCCGGCGTATCGCGGCGGCGTGCCGTACCAAAACGCCTCAACGGCGCAGCGCTTCCATACGACCGACGTCAGCGGCGGCCTCAGCGCCACACAACAGCCTGCTGCGACCGCCTCCCGGGACAGCCAGCGTCAGGCGGCGATGGCACAACTGCAACAGCGTCATCCGGATGCGTCAAAAACGCTGGCTCAGCAACCAACGGCCACAACGCGTGATGCCCAGCGCAAAGCGGCGTCCCAGCAGTTGAATCAGGTTGCCCAACGCAATAACTATCGCGGCTATGACGACAACAGCAACAACGCGCGTCGTCAGAATGCGCAGCAGACGCTGAAACAATCGACCACGCCGACACAACAACAGCATCGTGACGATCTCAGAGCCAAAGCGCAGCAACACCCTGTCTCACAGCAACAGCGGGAGACGGTACGTCAGCGCGTCGAGTCCTCCTCGTCACAGCCGCGCCAGCCTGTATTCCAGCAAAACCGGGCGAACGTTTTTAGCGGCAATGACAGTCGTTCGCCAAACTGGCAATCACAGCGACAGCGCGGCCAGGAGAGCCGCCGTCTGAGTAACGTCAGCAATGAGCAACGAGCCCACATGCGCGAACGCGCATCTGAACACCATGAATTTCGTCGTCGTTAACGGGAGCCGATAATGAAAAAAGTACTGTTAAGCACCCTGCTGCTCTCGCTGCCGTTAATGAGCTACGCCCAGCAGATGTTCTCCACACCGGACGAAGCCGCCAGCGCCTTTGCCCGTGCAATTGCCGGCAATAACGATGCGCAACTGAACGCTCTGTTAGGTGATGACTGGCAACAGTATTTACCGCCTAAAGGCGCGGACCCGGAAGCCATTGCGCGCTTTAACCGCGACTGGAAGGTCAGCCATCAGATTGTGCAACAAGGTAACGTGGCCCACCTGAACGTCGGTCAGGAGAACTGGCAGTTGCCCATCCCCATCGTGAAGGCGAGTAAAGGCTGGCATTTTGATATGTCTGCCGCGCAGGATGAGATCCTCACGCGTACGATTGGCCGCAACGAACTCTCGGCGATTGAAGCCATGCGTGCCTACGTCGACGCCCAGTATGACTACTGGCAGCGCAAACAAGCTTTTGCCACCCGAATTATCAGCCATGCCGGTCAACAGGACGGTCTGTACTGGCCAGTCAAACCCGGTGAAGCGCCCAGTCCGTTAGGTCCGGCCTTCAGTCCTGAGTCGCCTGGCGAAGGATATCACGGCTATTATTTCCGCATTATCGCCAGCGATAACACAAAAGGATTTGCGCTGCTCGCCTGGCCGGTTACCTGGGGCGAAACGGGTGTGATGAGCTTCATGGTCAGTCAGGACGACCGGGTGTATCAGACGGATTTAGGCAAAGATAGTGGACTAAAAGCTATCGCGATAGAAAAATTTACGCCACACGAGCCGTGGAAGCCGGTGGAGTAACAGGCATAAAAAAAGCGGCATTTACGCCGCTTTTTCGTTACCGGAAGGCTGAAGATTACTTCTTCTTCTTCGCTTTCGCGTTCGGCAGGTCAGTGATGCTACCTTCGAACACTTCTGCCGCCAGGCCAACAGACTCGTGCAGAGTCGGGTGAGCGTGGATGGTCAGCGCGATGTCTTCTGCGTCACAGCCCATTTCGATTGCCAGACCGATCTCACCCAGCAGCTCGCCGCCGTTGGTACCGACAATCGCACCACCGATAACGCGGTGAGTTTCTTTGTCGAAAATCAGTTTGGTCATACCGTCTGCGCAGTCGGAAGCGATAGCACGGCCAGAAGCAGCCCACGGGAAGGTGGCTGTTTCATAGCTGATGCCTTTCTCTTTCGCTTCTTTCTCCGTCAGACCAACCCATGCTACTTCTGGTTCAGTGTAGGCAATGGATGGTATCACTTTCGGATCGAAGTAGTGCTTCATGCCCGCGATAACTTCGGCGGCAACGTGACCTTCGTGAACACCTTTGTGCGCCAGCATCGGCTGACCGACGATATCGCCAATAGCAAAGATGTGCGGCACGTTGGTGCGCAGCTGTTTGTCAACACGGATGAAGCCACGGTCGTCCACTTCCACGCCTGCTTTGCCAGCGTCGAGGTTTTTACCGTTCGGCACACGACCGATTGCCACCAGCACGGCATCATAACGCTGCGCTTCAGCAGGCGCTTTTTTGCCTTCCATGGAAACGTAAATACCGTCTTCTTTCGCTTCAACGGCAGTCACTTTGGTTTCCAGCATCAGGTTGAATTTCTTGCTGATGCGCTTGGTGAAGACTTTAACAATGTCTTTGTCGGCCGCCGGAATAACCTGGTCAAACATTTCAACCACGTCAATCTCTGAACCCAGCGCGTGGTACACAGTCCCCATTTCCAGACCGATGATACCGCCCCCCATAACCAGCAGACGCTTCGGTACGGATTTCAGTTCCAGGGCGTCAGTGGAATCCCACACGCGCGGATCTTCATGAGGAATAAACGGCAACTGGATCGGACGGGAACCCGCCGCGATGATCGCGTTGTCGAAGTTGATCACGGTTTTGCCGTTCTCGCCTTCCACTTCCAGGGTGTTCGCCCCGGTGAATTTACCCAGACCGGTAACCACTTTCACTTTACGGCCTTTCGCCATGCCAGCCAGACCGCCGGTCAGCTGAGTGATTACTTTTTCTTTCCAGGTACGAATCTTGTCGATATCGGTTTTCGGCTCGCCGAAGACGATACCGTGTTCTGCCAGCGCTTTGGCTTCTTCGATAACTTTGGCTACGTGCAGCAGTGCTTTAGAAGGGATACAGCCGACGTTCAGACAAACACCGCCGAGGGTGCTGTAACGTTCTACGATGACGGTTTCCAGACCTAAATCAGCGCAACGGAAGGCTGCAGAGTAACCTGCGGGGCCTGCCCCAAGTACCACGACCTGAGTTTTGATTTCAGTACTCATCATGACCTCTTAATTTATTTCCGGCGAATCCCTGGTCTTGTCGCCCATCGTCCACCGGGTCGTTCTATCCGTCCGTATTTTACAAAATTGTTAACAATTTTGAAACAACAAAACGGCAACGATTTATCTTTAGCACTAATAACCCCAAAACCATCATGAGATTACCAGAAAAAAGCCGGCCGTCGGGCCGGCTTTTTTGCTTACATCACCAGGCGGCGAATGTCAGACAGCATATTGTTGATGATGGTAATGAAACGCGCACCATCAGCACCGTCAATCACGCGGTGGTCGAAGGACAGAGAGATCGGCATCATCAGACGCGGTACGAACTCTTTACCGTTCCACACCGGCTCCATCGCGGACTTGGAGACACCGAGGATAGCCACTTCCGGCGCGTTCACAATCGGCGCAAAGTGAGTGGTACCCAGGCCGCCGATGCTGGAGATAGTGAAGCAACCGCCCTGCATTTCGCCAGCAGTCAGCTTACCGTCACGCGCTTTCTTAGAGATCGCCGTCAGTTCACGAGACAGCTCGGTCACGCTCTTCTTGTTCACATCTTTAAAGACCGGAACCACCAGACCATTCGGCGTATCTACCGCCACACCGATGTTGATGTATTTCTTCAGCGTCAGGCGCTGACCGTCTTCGGACAGAGAGCTGTTGAAGCGCGGCATCTGCTCAAGAGCAGCGGCAACGGCTTTCATGATGAACACAACCGGGGTGAATTTCACGTCCAGTTTGCGCTTCTCAGCTTCGGCGTTCTGCTGTTTACGGAACGCTTCCAGATCGGTGATATCGGTTTTGTCGAAGTGAGTCACGTGCGGGATCATCACCCAGTTACGGCTCAGGTTAGCACCAGAGATTTTCTGGATGCGGCCCAGTTCCACTTCTTCGATTTCACCAAACTTGCTGAAGTCCACTTTTGGCCACGGCAGCATGCCCGGGATGCCGCCGCCGGTGGCAGCAGCAGGTGCAGATTCAGCGCGTTTCACCGCGTCTTTTACATAGGCCTGAACGTCTTCGCGCAGGATACGGCCTTTACGACCGGTGCCTTTCACTTTCGCCAGGTTAACGCCGAATTCGCGCGCCAGGCGGCGGATCAGCGGGGTCGCGTGCACGTATGCGTCGTTTTCAGCGAATTCAGTTTTGCCTTCCGCTTTAGCCGGTGCAGCGGCCGGTTTCTCTGCTTTCGCAGCCGGAGCCGGTGCAGCCGCTTCCTGCTTAGCAGCCGGAGCCGCGGCAGGCGCAGCGCCTTCCACTTCGAAGATCATGATCAGGGAGCCGGTGGAGACTTTATCGCCGGTGTTGATTTTGATCTCTTTGACGGTGCCCGCGAACGGCGCCGGGACTTCCATTGAGGCCTTGTCGCCTTCAACGGTGATCAGTGATTGTTCAGCGGCCACTTTATCGCCCACTTTCACCATCACTTCGGTCACTTCAACTTCGTCACCGCCGATGTCCGGTACGTTAACTTCTTTAGAGCCGGATGCCGCGGCCGGAGCGGAAGCCGCCTGCTCTTTGACTTCAGGTTTTGCAGCCGCAGCCGGCGCAGCGCCTTCCACTTCGAATACCATGATCAGGGAGCCGGTGGAGACTTTGTCGCCAGTGCTAATTTTGATCTCTTTAACCTTGCCCGCGAACGGAGAAGGAACTTCCATGGAGGCTTTGTCGCCTTCCACGGTGATCAGAGACTGCTCAGCGGTCACGCTGTCGCCAACTTTGACCATGATTTCGGTGACTTCAACTTCGTCGCTGCCGATATCCGGTACGTTAACTTCTTTCACGCCGCCCGTTGCAGCAGGGGCTGCCGCCGGAGCCGCTTCTTCTTTCTTCTCTTCTGCCTTGGCAGGTGCAGCGTCAGCTGCACCGTCGGCGGAATCGAAAATCATAATCAGTTTGCCGGTCTCGGTTTTGTCGCCGACAGAGACTTTAATCTCTTTTACGACGCCAGCCTGCGGAGACGGGACTTCCATAGAGGCTTTATCGCCTTCTACGGTGATCAGCGACTGTTCGGCTTCTACCTTGTCGCCCACTTTGACCAGGATCTCGGTGATTTCAACTTCATCTGCCCCGATGTCCGGTACTTTGATTTCGATAGCCATTATTCTTTTACCTCTTACGCCAGACGCGGGTTAACTTTTTCTGCATCGATGTTGAATTTGGTAATTGCGTCTGCGACCACTTTCTTATCGATTTCGCCACGTTTAGCCAGTTCGCCCAGGGCCGCGACTACCACGTAGGAAGCATCCACTTCGAAGTGGTGACGCAGATTTTCACGGCTGTCAGAGCGACCGAAACCGTCGGTACCCAGTACGCGATAATCATCAGCCGGTACATAAGTACGAACCTGTTCGGCAAACAGTTTCATATAGTCAGTTGATGCTACAGCCGGAGCGTCGTTCATCACCTGAGCGATGTACGGAACGCGCGGAGTTTCCATTGGGTGCAGCATGTTCCAGCGTTCACAGTCCTGACCATCACGCGCCAGTTCAGTGAAGGAGGTGACGCTGTACACGTCAGAGCCCACGCCGTAGTCTTTCGCCAGGATCTCTGCCGCTTCACGCACGTGACGCAGGATAGAACCGGAGCCCAGCAGCTGAACTTTACCTTTGCTACCTTCCAGGGTTTCGAGTTTGTAGATACCTTTACGGATACCTTCCTCAGCACCTTCCGGCATGGCTGGCATGTGGTAGTTTTCGTTCAGCGTGGTGATGTAGTAGTAAATGTTCTCTTGCGCTTCACCGTACATGCGTTGCAGACCATCGTGCATGATCACAGCAACTTCGTAGGCGTAAGACGGATCGTAAGAGATACAGTTCGGGATCGTCAGAGACTGAATATGGCTGTGACCATCTTCGTGCTGCAGACCTTCACCGTTCAGCGTTGTACGACCAGACGTCCCGCCAATCAGGAAGCCACGCGCCTGCTGATCGCCTGCTGCCCAGCACAGGTCGCCGATACGCTGGAACCCGAACATGGAGTAGTAGATGTAGAACGGGATCATCGGCAGATCGTTGGTGCTGTAGGAAGTCGCCGCAGCCAGCCAGGAAGACCCTGCGCCCAGCTCGTTGATGCCTTCCTGCAGAATCTGACCTTTCTCGTCTTCTTTGTAGTACGCAACCTGCTCACGGTCCTGCGGGGTGTACTGCTGACCGTTCGGGCTGTAAATACCAATCTGGCGGAACAGACCTTCCATACCGAAAGTACGCGCTTCGTCGGCGATGATCGGAACCAGACGATCTTTGATCGATTTGTTCTTCAGCATCACATTCAGGGCACGAACGAAAGCGATAGTGGTGGAGATCTCTTTGTTCTGCTCTTCCAGCAGCGCACCGAAGTCTTCCAGAGTCGGCAGTTCCAGCTTCTCGGTGAAGTTCGGCTGACGAGACGGCAGATAACCGTGCAGCGCCTGGCGGCGTTCGTGCAGGTATTTGTGCTCTTCAGACCCTTCCGGGAAGGTGATGTAAGACAGTTTTTCAACCTGCTCATCGGTGACAGGAACGTTGAAGCGGTCGCGAATGTAGCGCACGCCGTCCATGTTCATTTTCTTCACCTGGTGAGCGATGTTTTTACCTTCGGCGGTGTCACCCATGCCATAACCTTTGATGGTATGGGCCAGAATGACGGTAGCTTTGCCTTTGGTTTCCTGCGCTTTTTTCAGTGCAGCGTAGACTTTCTTCGGATCGTGACCACCACGGTTCAGCGCCCAGATCTGCTCATCAGTCCAGTCGGCAACCAGTGCTGCGGTTTCCGGGTATTTACCGAAGAAGTGCTCACGAACGTATGCGCCATCTTTGGATTTGAAGGTCTGGTAGTCGCCGTCAACGGTTTCGTTCATCAGTTGGATCAGTTTACCGCTGGTGTCTTTACGCAGCAGTTCATCCCAACGACCGCCCCACATCACTTTGATCACGTTCCAGCCAGCACCTTCGAAGATACCTTCCAGTTCGTTAACGATTTTGCCGTTACCGGTGACCGGGCCGTCCAGACGCTGCAGGTTGCAGTTGATGACGAAGACCAGGTTGTCCAGTTTTTCACGGGTCGCAATGGTGATAGCGCCCTTGGATTCCGGTTCGTCCATTTCACCGTCGCCGAGGAAAGCGTAAACGGTCTGTTTAGAGGTGTCTTTCAGGCCACGGTGTTCCAGATATTTCAGGAATTTAGCCTGATAGATAGCACCGATTGGGCCCAGACCCATAGAAACGGTCGGGAACTGCCAGAATTCCGGCATCAGTTTCGGGTGCGGGTAGGAAGACAGGCCATTGCCATGAACTTCCTGACGGAAGTTGTCCATCTGCTCTTCGGTCAGACGACCTTCCAGGAATGCGCGGGCGTAAATGCCCGGGGAGATGTGGCCCTGGAAGTAAACCAGGTCGCCGCCATCCTGCTCATTGCGGGCACGGAAGAAGTGGTTGAAGCACACATCGTACACGGTCGCAGAAGACTGGAAGGATGCCATGTGGCCGCCCAGCTCGAGGTCTTTTTTCGACGCACGCAGCACGGTCATGATGGCGTTCCAACGGATAGCAGAACGAATACGACGCTCCAGCTCCAGATTGCCCGGATATTCCGGCTCATCTTCAACGGCAATAGTGTTGATGTAATTGCTTGCCCCTGTACCTGCCGCTACTTTCACGCCGCCTTTGCGGGCTTCAGAAAGCAGCTGGTCAATCAGATACTGAGCGCGCTCAACACCTTCTTCACGGATGACCGATTCGATCGCCTGTAGCCAGTCGCGAGTTTCGATCGGATCCACGTCATTTGGGAAACGTTCTGACATGGGGGTATTCCTTATCTATCTAATACGTTGAGTTATCTGGAACCTGTCCCATTAAACTTTCGCCAGAAAGTTTAATAAGACAGGTTCTGCGTTTAGTTGCCGCGCTTTTAATTCATTAGCGCTTGATTTACAACATCTTCTGGCTAACGAGCTACCAGAAAAATCACTAATTCTTTCGCTGCTCCAGACGACGTAAGGCGCGTTCACGGCGGCTCTCCTCACGACTGCGATCGAGCAGAATCTCTTCGATAAACGCCAGATGGCGATGTGATGCTTCACGCGCCTCTTCTGGCTTACCGGCAATAATCGCTTCGAAAATACGGGTGCGGTGACTACTCACCAGCGGAAGCATCTCGCGACGCGAATAGAGCAACTCGAAGTTCTGACGAACGTTCTGAGCCAGCATGGGTTCCATACACCTTAGCAGATGAAGTAGCACCACATTGTGCGCCGCTTCGGTGACAGCAATTTGATACTGGAGGACCGCATCGGACTCGGCATCGCGGTCGCCCGACTCTTGCGCCAGTTCAATGGCATGGTGCAGTTCACGAATGCGCGTTTTGTCTTCATCCGTGCTGCGCAGCGCTGCGTAATATGCAGCAATGCCTTCCAACGCATGGCGCGTCTCAAGCAGGTCAAACTGGGATTCAGGATGGTCGGAGAGCAGTTCTACCAGTGGATCGCTAAAGCTCTGCCACAGGCTACTCTGAACAAAAGTGCCACCACCCTGGCGACGAAGCAGCAATCCCTTCGCTTCGAGACGTTGAATCGCCTCGCGCAAGGAGGGACGGGAGACGTCGAACTGTTTCGCCAGTTCGCGTTCCGGAGGGAGTTTTTCGCCGGGGCGCAGTGTGCCCTCAAGGATCAAAAACTCCAGCTGTTGCTCAATCACATCGGATAATTTTGGTTGGCGGATTTTGCTGTAGGCCATGATGTCCTGTCTTAAGCCATTTGCCCGAAGTCAATTGGTCTTACCAATTTCATATCTGTGACGCTAAAGTAACAAAGTATTCACCTTATGTCCATACAGGTTTTGATTGAAATCAGTAAACCAGGCACATTTTAACAACATTACAGAAATAACGTTTCAAACATGTAACTATGCACAAATGTTAAATTTACCTCCCTCGAAGTGGTTTTAACCTTAATGAAACGAAGAAAAATCCTGGTTGAACCGATTCAAACGCCTATTTATTCAAAATAAGAGCATAACTAGTTAATTCAGGTCTGATGAAAGTGTTACCAGGGGGTAAAATGAGGGACGGGTAATTGCTCTCTTTTTATTCAACTCGTCAGCATCCATTCACAAAGCAGGTGCATTCCCTGCCGCATACCATTATTCTGATCCTGACAAAAGAGTTTCGGCGACATTTTAAAAACCATTGCTGTAAACAAAATAATACAACAAACGGAATTGCAAACTTACACGCATCACTGCGTAGGACAAATAATAATGACTCAAATTGCCTGGTCGCCATAACGCAACCGGGTACTAAAGGGTAAACCACACACGAGGTTTCATGATGGATAGTCAGCAGCACGGCGAGCAGCTAAAGCGCGGCCTTAAGAACCGCCATATCCAGCTTATCGCGCTGGGCGGTGCAATAGGAACAGGTCTGTTCCTGGGGAGCGCCTCCGTTATTCAGTCCGCGGGCCCCGGTATTATTCTGGGTTATGCGATTGCGGGTTTTATTGCCTTCCTTATTATGCGCCAGTTGGGTGAGATGGTGGTTGAGGAGCCGGTTGCCGGTTCGTTCAGTCACTTTGCCTATAAGTACTGGGGGAGTTTTGCCGGCTTTGCGTCAGGCTGGAACTATTGGGTGCTGTACGTGTTGGTCGCGATGGCGGAACTGACCGCCGTCGGCAAGTACATTCAGTTCTGGTGGCCCGAGATCCCGACATGGGTTTCGGCAGCCGTCTTCTTCATCGCTATTAACGCCATCAACCTGACCAACGTAAAAGTGTTCGGTGAAATGGAGTTCTGGTTTGCCATCATCAAAGTCATCGCCGTGGTCGCGATGATTATCTTTGGCGGCTGGCTGCTGTTCAGCGGCAATGGTGGTCCACAGGCGACCGTACGTAACCTGTGGGAACAGGGCGGTTTTCTGCCTCACGGCATGACCGGGCTGGTGATGATGATGGCGATCATCATGTTCTCGTTCGGTGGGCTGGAGCTGGTCGGTATTACCGCCGCTGAAGCCGATAACCCGGAGCAAAGCATCCCGAAAGCCACCAATCAGGTTATCTACCGTATTCTGATTTTCTATGTGGGTTCACTGGCCGTTCTGCTCTCTCTGCTGCCGTGGACGCGTGTCACTGCCGACACCAGCCCGTTTGTCCTGATCTTCCACGAGCTGGGTGATACCTTCGTGGCGAACGCGCTGAATATCGTAGTACTGACCGCGGCGCTGTCGGTGTACAACAGCTGCGTTTACTGTAACAGCCGCATGCTGTTTGGGCTGGCGCAGCAGGGTAACGCCCCCAAAATACTGCTCTCTGTCGATAAGCGCGGCGTGCCGGTGAACACCATTATTGTCTCCGCACTGGTCACAGCGCTGTGCGTACTGATCAACTATATGGCGCCGGAGTCCGCCTTCGGTCTGCTGATGGCGCTGGTGGTCTCCGCGCTGGTGATCAACTGGGCGATGATAAGCCTGGCGCACATCAAATTCCGCCGCGCCAAGCAGCAACAGGGGGTGAAAACCCGCTTCCCGGCGCTGTTCTATCCGCTGGGTAACTGGGTCTGTCTGGCCTTCATGGCGGCGGTGCTGGTGATTATGCTGATGACGCCGGGTATGGCGATTTCGGTTTACCTGATCCCGGTATGGCTGGTTGTGCTGGGCATCGGTTATCTGTGCAAACAGAAAACCGCGAAGACAGCAAAAGCGCATTAATCCTTCTGACCCTCACCCGTCCTGGGTGAGGGTTGTTACCTGCCTCACACTTTTCCCCCAACAGCCATTTCGTCCATATCAGCGGCGCTATCCTGCAACGCAATTCATGGCTTACAGACGAATAATTCTTTCCATCACCTTGATGGGGAGACATCTCAATGGATACAGGTAAGCTGTCGGTAAGAGAAAAGATTGGTTATGGCATGGGCGATGCCGGATGCAACATCATCTTTGGCGCTATCATGCTGTTTGTGAACTACTTTTATACGGATATCTTTGGTCTCGCCCCGGCGCTGGTCGGGGTATTATTACTGTCAGTACGCGTTATTGATGCCGTTACTGACCCCATTATGGGCGCTATTGCTGATCGGACCCAAAGCAAATATGGCCGTTTTCGTCCATGGTTACTGTGGATTGCCTTCCCTTACGCGCTGTTCAGCATTCTGATGTTCACCACCCCGGAATGGACTTATAGCAGCAAAGTTATCTATGCGTTTGTCACCTACTTTCTGCTGTCAATTACCTACACGGCGATTAACATTCCCTACTGTTCGTTAGGCGGCGTGATCACCAACGACCCGAAAGAACGCGTGGCCTGCCAGTCTTACCGCTTTGTGCTGGTCGGAATCGCGACCCTTTTGCTGTCGCTGACTCTGCTGCCGATGGTTGACTGGTTTGGCGGGGATAATAAAGCGAAGGGCTATCAACTGGCGATGACCGTGCTGGCGATTATCGGTATGTGCATGTTCCTGTTCTGCTTCGCCAGCGTTCGTGAGCGCGTACGCCCTGCTGTCCCCACCCACGACGATATGAAGAACGACTTCAAAGACGTGTGGAAAAACGACCAATGGGTACGCATTCTGCTGCTGACGCTGTGTAACGTCTGCCCGGGCTTCATCCGGATGGCAGCAACCATGTATTACGTCACCTGGGTCATGGGACAAAGCACCCACTTCGCCACGCTTTTTATCAGCCTCGGCGTTGTCGGCATGATGATCGGTAGCGTACTGGCGAAAGTACTGACCGACCGCTGGTGCAAGCTGAAAGTCTTCTTCTGGACCAACATCGGGCTGGCGATCTTCTCCTGCACGTTTTACTTCTTCGATCCCAAAGCCACGGTGATGATTGTGGCGCTCTACTTCCTGCTCAACATTCTGCACCAGATCCCGTCACCGCTGCACTGGTCGCTGATGGCGGACGTTGACGACTATGGTGAATGGAAAACGGGTAAACGCATTACCGGCATCAGCTTCTCCGGCAACCTGTTCTTTCTGAAGCTCGGTCTGGCGATTGCCGGCGCGATGGTCGGCTTCCTGCTCTCATGGTACGGCTACGATGCCGGAGCGAAAGCGCAAAGCGATTCCGCGATCAACGGTATCGTGCTGCTCTTTACCGTCATTCCGGGCGTCGGCTATTTGATTACCGCCGGCGTGGTACGTCTGCTGAAAGTCGATCGGGAATTGATGAAACAGATTCAGGACGACCTGGAAAAACGTCGTACTAACTATCGCGAACTGAATGATTATCAGGAACTGAAAGCCACTGAAACCGTAAGGAAAGCCTGATGCAAAACTGGCCCAACCCATTTATCGAACAACGCGCCGATCCGTTTATCCTGCGCGACGGCAGCGATTACTATTTTATTGCTTCAGTACCGGAATACGACCGACTGGAAATCCGCCGGGCGGATTCGCTGGAAGGATTGCGCACAGCGACACCCGTTATCGTCTGGCGCAAACCCGAATATGGACCGATGAGCGAACTGATCTGGGCACCGGAAATCCATCATCTCGACGGGAAATGGATTATTTACTTTGCGGCCGCGCCTACCCGGACACTCGACAAACTGGGCATGTTTCAGCATCGGATGTACGCGCTGGAGTGCACCGGTACCGATCCGCTCACCGGCAGCTGGGTTGAGAAAGGCCAGGTGAAAACGCCATTTGATACCTTTGCACTCGATGCCACAACCTTTCACCATCAGGGAAAACAGTGGTATCTGTGGGCGCAAAAATCACCGGATATCGCCGGTAACTCCAATATTTATCTGGCTGAGCTGGAAAATCCGTGGACGATTAAAGGCCAGCCGGTGATGCTCAGCAAGCCAGAGTACGATTGGGAGTGTCGGGGCTTTTGGGTAAACGAAGGTCCGGCGGTATTAACTCACGGTGACCGGCTGTTCATCAGCTACTCCGCCAGCGCCACGGACGAAAACTACTGCATGGGACTGTTATGGATTGATATCCATGCCGATCCGTTGAACCCGGCAAACTGGCACAAATCCCCGCGTCCGGTGTTCACCACCAGCCAGGAAAATCGTCAATATGGACCCGGGCACAACAGCTTTACCCAAACACCGGAGGGGGATGACGTGCTGGTGTATCACGCACGCAACTACACCGAAATTGAAGGCGATCCGCTTTACGATCCTAATCGCCATACCCGTCTGAAGCTGATTCACTGGGATGAAAACGGAATGCCGGATTTTGGCATCCCGCCTGCGGATACACTGTAAAATCGTTGCCCGGTAACACGCGACTTACCGGGCGTCCTGCCGGTACGTTAAATTAACGTGCCATAAATGGTGAGCACGGCAATCACCACCACTAAGGCAAACGACGTTTTCTTCGCCATGGAAACTGCCGCTCTCGGCGTTTCAACCTTATCGGTATGCGGCTCGCGCGCCAGCGAGAACTGCGCCAAACGTGTTAACACCTGATACTGCGATGTACGCAGATCTGCCAGCGAGGCAAACCATGCGGGCAGCGCTTTTTCGCCATGACCGATCAGAGCATACACCACGCCCGCCAGACGCACCGGGATCCAGTCCAGCACGTGGAGAATGGCATCAATACCCGACTGTAAACGTTCAAGCGGCGTCTGGTAGCGCGCCAGCCAGGACTGCCACGAACGCAGAAAGGCATAGCCCACCAGCAGTACCGGCCCACAAGAACCACCGACAATCAGCCAGAACAGCGGCGCGATATAGAAACGGAAGTTAATCCACAGCAGCGCGTTTTGCAGTTCACGTAAAAACTCGCGCTCATTGCAATCCGGTGGAACGCCATGAATCATCGTCAGTTCGCTGGCCATCGCCGTACGGGCATGCGCATCATCACGCGACGCCGCGTTAAGATAGGCATGGTAGTGCATTCGTACTTTGCCCGCACCAATGCACAGCAACCCAATAAGGATCCACGCCACAATCGTTGGCACATTAAACAGTAGTCCATCGAGCGCTCGCAGCAGCAGGAACGTGACCACCATTGCGATAATCATCATCCCCAGCGTACGCGCCATCGAGAAGCGTTTGACCCGGCGGAAAAACGCTTCTAAACGGTGATCGAGCTGCCAGTGTTCGCCCAGCTTAAACAGGCGCTCGACGAGCAGCACCAGTAATGTCGTAAACAGCGTCATGTCATCTCCTTATCTGACGAGGCGGTGATCAGGGCGCGAAACTTTGCCCAGTCAAAAGCCGGACCGGGATCGGTCTTACGCTCAGGCGCAATATCGCAGTGCCCGGTTATGTTTTCGGCAATAGCCGGGTAAATCTTTATCAACGCATCCGTGATGGCGGCCAGTTGTTGGTACTGGACATCGGTGTAGGCCAGTGAATCGGTCCCTTCCAGCTCAATGCCAATCGAAAAGTCATTGCAGCGTTCACGCCCATGATAGTTCGACACACCGGCATGCCATGCACGCTTATCAAAAGGAACATACTGAACGATTTCGCCATCGCGACGAATCAGACAATGAGCGGAAACGCGAAGATGCGCGATTTCGGCAAAAAAGGGATGGGCGTTGGGATCAATTGTTCCAGTGAATAGTGCGTCAATCCACGGACCGCCAAACTCACCGGGCGGCAGGCTGATATTGTGCACCACCAGTAAGGAGGGAACTTCATCATCCGGGCGGCAATCATAATGCGGAGAAGGAACGCGACGCGCTTCTGCCAGCCAGCCCTTGTCTAACAACATGCCGAATCTCCTTTTGAGTGGTGCTTATAGCCGCTTCAGAGTAGCATGTTTCTACCTTATGATTCGTTAGCAATTTGGAGTTTTCTCATGCCGCCTCGCCGCTATAACCCTGACTACCGACGTGACGCGCTGTTGGAACGTATTAACCTGGATATCCCAAACGTTGTCGCTCAGGCGCTGCGTGAAGATTTAGGCGGTGAAGTGGATGCCAGCAACGATATTACGGCTCAACTTTTACCGGAGAACACCCGTTCTCATGCCACGGTCATCACCCGTGAAGACGGCGTTTTTTGTGGAAAACGCTGGGTAGAAGAGGTCTTTATTCAACTGTCCGGCGATGATGTCAGCATCACCTGGCATGTGGAAGACGGCGACAGCATCAAGGCCAACCAACCGCTGTTTGAGCTGGACGGCCCCTCTCGCGTGTTATTGACCGGCGAGCGTACCGCGCTGAACTTCGTGCAGACCCTGTCAGGGGTTGCCAGCGAAGTGCGTAAGTACGTTGATATTCTGGCGGGCACAAAGACCCAACTTTTAGATACGCGTAAAACCCTGCCGGGGCTGCGTACCGCGCTGAAATATGCCGTGCTCTGCGGCGGCGGCGCGAATCATCGACTGGGGCTTTCGGATGCCTTCCTGATCAAAGAGAACCACATTATTGCTTCCGGCTCAGTGCGTCAGGCGGTGGAAAAAGCCTTCTGGCTTCATCCGGATGTGCCAGTAGAAGTCGAAGTTGAAAACCTCGATGAACTGGACGATGCGCTGAAAGCCGGTGCCGACATCATCATGTTGGACAACTTTGAAACGGAACAGATGCGTGAGGCGGTAAAACGGACCAACGGCCAGGCGCGCCTGGAAGTTTCCGGCAACGTAACCCACGAAACGCTGCGGGAATTCGCGGAAACCGGCGTCGATTTTATCTCCGTTGGTGCGCTAACCAAGCATCTCCGGGCGCTCGATTTGTCCATGCGCTTCGCTAACGCGTAAACATGATATGGCCCGATAACGCGCTGCTTATCGGGTCTTCTTGACCCTTCCCGCTATAAAATTCCTCGTAGTGCCTCGCAACAACATGTCTTACGGCTACAACCCGATAATATTCCTCTGAAGCCACCTTCCCGATTCATTTTTTGCTGCTCGCCTGGCGTACCGGCGTTTGCCAAAGTGACGTTCACTCACTCAAGGAGCGAACAATGGATAAACAACGCGGATTTACCCTTATTGAACTGATGGTCGTCATCGGCATTATTGCCATCCTCAGCGCCATCGGCATTCCGGCTTATCAGAACTATCTGCGCAAAGCGGCGCTGACCGATATGCTGCAAACCTTTGTCCCCTACCGCACTGCCGTCGAACTCTGCGCCCTGGAGCACGGTGGCACAGACACCTGCGACGCAGGCGTCAACGGGATTCCCTCTCCTACAACAACGCGCTATGTCTCAGGAATGAGCGTCGAAAATGGGGTGGTTTCTCTTACCGGCCAGGAAAGCCTGAACGGACTTAGCGTCACCATGACGCCGGGATGGGACAAAGCAGAAGGCATTACGGGCTGGACGCGTAACTGCAACATCCAGAATGACAGCACGTTAAAACAGGCCTGCGAAGATGTCTTTCGCTTTGATAGCCATTAAGGAAGCGCCATGAACACGACGCAACTCAGCGCGCTGTGCCAGCGCTACCAGGGAATATTACTTGATGCCAATAACGATGCGGTACACATTGCCGTCGAAAATGCCCCTTCTCATGAACTGCTGGACGCCCTGCATTTCGCCACAACTCGCCGCATTGAGATTGCCTGCTGGACGCGCCAGCAAATGGAACAACACCAGCATCACTCCTCACCCTCGTTGCCGTCCGTGGTACCTGAAAACAGCGTCAGCGCAGCGGTTATGCTGGATAAAACATTACAGAGCGCGCTGGCGAAACGGGCTTCGGATATCCACATAGAACCCGCTGAGCATCACGTTCGCCTTCGCTTACGGGTCGACGGCGTGCTGCATAGCTTACCCGATATCGCCAAAGAGACCGGCATCGCCCTGACGGCACGCCTGAAAGTATTAAGCCATCTGGATATCGCGGAACACCGCTTGCCGCAGGACGGGCAATTTACCGTTGAGCTAAACGGCGCTACCGTCTCTTTTCGTATCGCTACCCTTCCTTGCCGCTATGGCGAAAAGGTAGTGCTGCGATTGCTGCAACAGGTGAATCAGGCTCTGGATGTCTCCACGCTGGGTATGCATGACACGCAGCTCGCTGCCTTTATCCACGCCCTGCAACAACCACAAGGGCTGATCCTCGTCACCGGCCCTACGGGTAGCGGTAAAACAGTCACCCTTTATAGCGCGTTGCAAACGCGGAACGCACCGGAGGTGAACCTGTGTAGCGTTGAAGATCCCGTGGAAATTCCCCTCGACGGTATCAATCAGACGCAGATCCATCCGCGTGCCGGACTGACCTTTCAGGGCGTGTTACGGGCACTGCTGCGTCAGGATCCTGATATCATCATGGTGGGCGAAATCCGCGACGGCGAAACCGCAGAAATTGCCATTAAGGCCGCACAGACCGGGCATCTCGTGCTTTCCACGCTGCATACTAACTCAACCTGTGAAGCGCTGGTGCGCTTACAACAAATGGGCGTGGCGCGCTGGATGCTCTCTTCCGCGTTAACCCTGGTCGTGGCACAACGCCTGGTCAGAAAGCTGTGTCCACATTGTCGGCGGCTTATTGACGATCCGATTCGTTTACCGCCCGCATACTATCCAACGCCGCTTCCCCGCTGGCAGGCGGTTGGCTGCGAACACTGTTATCACGGATTCTATGGTCGCGCAGCGCTGTTTGAACTGCTCGCGATCACTGCCGAACTGCGTCATCAAATAGCCAGTGATATCTCAGCAGCAACGCTGGAAGCCCATGCGAAACAGGCTGGAATGAGCACACTCTTTGAAAGCGGGTGCCGCGCCGTCGATCAAGGGCTAACCACATTCGAGGAACTGGTGCGTATTCTGGGTATGCCAGATGATCACTAAAAAGCTGTGGTACTGGCAGGGAATGTATCCCGATGGCCTGCCCGGGGAGGGAACCCTCTGGGCAGGAAATCGACTCCTGCTGATGCAAGAACTGGAACAACGCCAGGTCATGCCCCTTCGCGTGAAACTTTTGCGCGTAAAACGTGCGCTTTGGCGCAATGACCAATGTACGGAAGTCATTCACCAACTCGCCACGCTCCTGAAAGCGGGTTTGACACTCTCCGAAGGGCTGGAACTGCTCGCCGGACAGCAACCAAGCAAGCAGTGGCAAGCATTGCTGGGGAGTCTTGCGTACGAACTGGAACACGGTACGCCACTCTCCAGCGCGCTGGCGCAGTGGCCAGATGTCTTTCCGCCGCTGTATCAGGCAATGATTCGTACCGGTGAACTGACAGGGAAACTGGATGAATGCTGCTTTGAACTCGCCCGGCAACAGAAGGCGCAAAGACAGTTAACCGATAAGGTCAAAAAAGCGCTGCGTTACCCCATCATTATTTTAACGATGGCGGCCATGGTTGTGCTGGCGATGCTCCACTTTGTCCTGCCTGAATTTGCTGCCATTTACCAGACCTTTAACACGCCGCTACCTGCTCTCACTCAGGGGATCATCGCGTTTGCCGACTGGAGTCAACGCTGGGGCTGGCTGATTATCCTGCTGGCCGTCATGCTTATCGTGGCCAATAGTCTGTTGAACCGAAAGCCCGAATGGCAAATTCTGCGCCAGCGCGGATTACTCCGCATGCCTGTTATGGGACCGTTAATCCGGGGCCAGAAACTCACACAAATCTTTACTATCCTCGCACTGACTCAGACAGCGGGGATCGCTTTTTTACCCGCGCTTGAGAGTGTGAAAGAGACGATTCAGTGCCCCTACTGGGCACTGCGACTGGCACAGGTACAGCACGATATCAGTACCGGCGTGCCCGTCTGGCAGGCGCTCAAAAATGCGCAAGAATTTAGCCCGCTGTGCCTGCAACTGGTCAGGACAGGCGAAGCCTCTGGTTCGCTGGATATCATGCTGCGTAACCTTGCCCGTCATCATAATGAACATACCCAGGCACTGGCCGACAACCTGGCGGCGTTACTGGAGCCTGCGCTGCTGGTGATTACCGGGCTTATCATCGGCACACTGGTCGTGGCGATGTATTTACCGATTTTCCATCTGGGCGATGCGATGAGTGGCGTGGGATAACGAAGGAAAGCCAAAAGCAGAACTGGCGCTGAATGCAGCGCCAGTACAGGAAATTACAGGCTATTGAAAACGCGGTTTTCTTGTTCCTGAACCCGGATAAATGTCGTACGTTTGGTCAGTTCTTTCAGACGAGAGGCGCCGACATAGGTACAGGCTGAACGCAGGCCGCCGAGGATATCGCGCGCGGTGTTCTCCACCGGGCCGCGCAGCGGCAGCTTGACGGTTTTCCCTTCCGCAGCCCGATACTGCGCAACGCCACCGACATGACGGGTCATAGCGGATTCAGAGCTCATGCCGTAGAACAGCATGAATTTTTCGCCGTTTTCTTCAACGATTTTACCGCCACTCTCTTCGTGACCGGCCAGCATACCGCCAAGCATCACGAAATCAGCGCCGCCGCCGAATGCTTTCGCCACATCTCCAGGCATGGTACAACCACCATCGCTGACAATCATCCCACCCAGACCGTGCGCCGCATCAGCACATTCGATCACCGCAGACAGTTGCGGATAACCAACACCGGTTTTCACACGGGTGGTGCAGACGGAACCCGGACCAATCCCGACCTTAACGATATCCGCGCCGGACAGAACCAGTTCCTCACACATTTCGCCCGTCACCACGTTACCGGCGCAAATGGTTTTGGTCGGCCAGGCTTCACGCGCTTTCGACACGAACTGGACGAAGTGTTCGGAATAGCCATTGGCAACATCGATGCAGACAAAGTTCAGTGCCGGATCCAACGCCAGAATCTGTTTGGTCTTCTCGAAATCCGCATCGGACGTACCGGTAGAAACCATAACGTGCTTGAGAACATCAGCAGACGCCGTGCCAACGAAGGCCGCCCAGTCTTCAACGGTATAATGCTTATGAACGGCGGTCAGCACATCGAAAGAGGCGAGAGCCGTTGCCATCGCAAATGTTCCGACGGTATCCATATTAGCAGCAATAATCGGAACGCCGGACCAGGTCTGACCTGAGTGTTTGAAGGTGAATTGACGTTCCAGCTCAACGTCGGAACGACTTTTAAGAGTAGAACGCTTAGGGCGGATAAGAACGTCTTTGAAACCTAACTTCAGATCTTCTTCAATACGCATGTGCGGATTCCTGGGGTTAAGGGCTATTGGTATGAGAGCGCAACTCCAGTGACGCTATCATACGCACTAATCAATGCCGCGCAAGACTGCGAAAATCTCTTTTTTTACGCTACAATCCCATAAATTTACCTGGTGAAAGGCAGGCGATCCCTGCGTCATCATGGCCAGTGTACGTTCAACATTTAACCAATTGATTATCATAGTGAATTCCCGGGAAGCAAACGTATGAAGTATACAGTAGCCTTAACTGGCGGCATTGGCAGTGGTAAAAGCACCGTCGCGAATGCCTTTGCTGATCTCGGAATTCAGATAATTGACGCAGATATTATTGCCCGACAGGTGGTCGAGCCGGGCACACCTGCACTGGATGCCATTGCGGCACATTTTGGCCCTGAACTGATTGCCGCAGACGGCACGCTGCATCGTCGACTGCTGCGCGAACGGATTTTTGCTGATCCGCAAGAGAAGGCCTGGCTCAGTGCCTTGCTTCATCCGCTCATCCAGCAGGAGACCCAACGTCAGTTGCAACAGGCGACGTCTGCGTACGTGCTGTGGGTGGTGCCATTGCTGGTTGAAAACGGCCTTTATCGCCAGGCAAACCGCGTGCTCGTCGTGGATGTCACCCCCGAGACGCAGCTTTCCCGGACCATGCAGCGCGACGACGTTACGCGCGCGCACGTCGAACAGATTCTCGCAGCCCAGGCATCGCGTGAAGCGCGCCTTGCCGTGGCAGACGATGTTATTGATAATAATGGCGCACCAGACTCCATCATGTCGGATGTCGCCCGCCTGCACGCACGTTATCTCCAGCTTGCGTCGCAGTTTGTCTCACAGGAAAAACCGTAATGCACACCCAGGTCCTTTTTGAACACCCTCTCAATGAGAAGATGCGTACATGGTTGCGCATTGAATTTTTGATTCAACAACTCTCCACCCGCTTACCGATTGCAGAGAGTTCAGATGCCCTGCACTTCTTTCGTAATGCCGGAGATTTGTTGGACGTATTCGAACGTGGCGAAGTGCGTACAGAATTACTGAAAGAGCTTGAGCGTCAGCAACGTAAGCTTCAGGCATGGATTGAAGTCCCGGGTGTCGATCAGAGCCGTATTGATGCTCTGCGCCAGCAATTAAAAACGGCTGGCAGTGTTTTGATCTCCGCGCCGCGTATGGGACAGTTTTTGCGTGAGGATCGGCTGATTGCCCTGGTCCGCCAGCGTTTGAGCATTCCCGGCGGTTGCTGCAGCTTTGATTTACCGACGCTACATATCTGGCTGCATATGCCGCAAACGCAGCGTGATGCGCAAGTCGATAGCTGGCTTGCCAGTCTGAACCCGCTGAACCAGGCGCTGACATTGATCCTGGATTTGATTCGCAACTCAGCCCCGTTCCGTAAGCAAACCAGCCTGAATGGCTTTTATCAGGACAACGGGGAAGACGCAGATTTACTGCGCCTGCAGTTGCCGCTGGGTTTAGAGCTTTACCCGCAAATTTCCGGTCATAAGAGCCGTTTTGCGATCCGCTTTATGCCGTTCGATAGCGATAATGGCGTCGTGCCTGAACGCCTGGATTTCGAACTGGCCTGCTGTTAAGGAATAAACATGTCAGAGACAATCACCGTAAACTGCCCAACCTGCGGCAAAACAGTAGTATGGGGCGAGATAAGTCCGTATCGCCCGTTCTGCTCAAAACGTTGTCAGTTAATCGATTTAGGCGAATGGGCTGCCGAAGAGAAACGCATTCCCAGCAGTGGCGATCTCTCCGAAAGCGACGACTGGAGCGAAGGGAAAGAGTAAATCTGCCGTCACGCAGGCGGGCAGGTGCAGTACCCCGCCAAACTTTGCCGGATGACGGTCTGCCTTATCCGGCCTGCAGATTTTGTTTTAACTTCGCAATCACCGGTTCATTTGCCGGTGGAAAATCCTTCGCCTGCAATACCCCGGTGGCAATCCATTTCCCAGGCTGTCCTTCTTTCCCCCACGGCTCGCCTTTCCAGCTTTCGACCAGCCAGAACCACAGCGTGATATGCCTGTCCGGAAACTGATACTCCAGCTTCTCGAAAAGTATGGCGCCTACCGGCGTAATTCCCACCTCCTCCTCGAGTTCGCGACTCAGCGCCTGCTCCGGCGTCTCTCCGGCCTCAATCTTTCCGCCAGGAAATTCCAGTTTGTTCGCCATATGTGCGTCAGGCGCACGCTGGGTGATAAAAATTTCGTTATACGGATTACGGATAATCCCGACGGCGATATTCAATTTTTTCATATTGTCGTATCCATAAAAAAGGCGCAGTTTCCTGCGCCTCATCGTTATTATTCAGATCTTAGCTCAGACGGCCGTGGCACTGTTTGTATTTTTTACCGGAACCACACGGACACGGATCGTTACGACCCACCTTACGCTCGCCCGTTTGCGCCGCCAGATCGGCCGCTGCGGCGCTGTCATCATCCTGGTGGCTCAGCTGCTGCATCTGCGCTAAACGCTCTGCTTCTTCACGACGCTGTTGCTCCATCGCTTCGACTTCTTCCGGCATGCGTACCTGAACTTTGCTCAACGTACTGATCACTTCGTATTTCAGTGACTCCAGCATGGACGCGAACATCGCGAAGGATTCACGCTTATATTCCTGCTTCGGATCTTTCTGCGCATAGCCACGCAGGTGGATACCCTGACGCAGGTAATCCATCGCTGCGAGGTGCTCTTTCCACAGGGAATCAAGCGTTTGCAACATGACGCCTTTTTCAAAGTGACGCATCATCTCTGCGCCAACCACTTCTTCTTTGCGCTGATACACTTCGATGGCCTGCGCCAGGATACGCTCACGTAACGTCTCTTCATGCAGCTCCGGCTCTTTATCCAGCCATTCTGCAATCGGCATATCCAAATCAAAGTCATTTTTCAGACGTTCCTGCAGGCCCGGAACATCCCACATTTCTTCCAGAGACTGTGGCGGAATGTAAGCATCAATGGTGACTTTAAACACGTCCTCACGGATGCTGTTAATGGTTTCGCTAACGTCGCTGACATCCAGCAATTCATTACGCTGGCTATAAATTGCGCGACGCTGATCGTTAGCAACATCATCATATTCCAGCAGTTGCTTACGAATATCGAAGTTGCGGCTTTCCACTTTACGCTGCGCATTGGCAATCGCTTTAGTGACCCACGGGTGCTCAATAGCCTCGCCCGGTTTCATCCCCAGTTTACGCATCATGCCGGACACGCGGTCAGAGGCAAAAATACGCATCAACGCATCTTCCATCGACAGGTAGAAACGCGAAGAACCCGCATCCCCCTGACGACCGGAACGACCGCGCAGCTGGTTATCGATACGGCGAGATTCATGGCGTTCAGTACCAATGATGTGCAAACCACCGGACGCCAGCACCGCTTCATGACGAACCTGCCAGTCAGCTTTAATCTGTGCAATTTGCTCTGGCGTTGGGTTCTCCAGCGCGGCCACTTCTGCCTGCCAGCTACCACCCAGCACAATATCCGTACCACGACCGGCCATGTTGGTGGCAATGGTCACTGCCGCCGGGTAGCCTGCCTGCGCAACAATCGCAGCTTCGTTGGCGTGGAATTTGGCGTTCAGCACGTTGTGCTTGATACCGGCTTTGGTCAGTTCATTAGAAACCACTTCGGATTTCTCGATGGAAATAGTCCCCACCAGAACCGGCTGACCATTGGCTGTACGCTCTTTGATATCTTCAATGATCGCCTGGATTTTTTCTGCTTCGGTCATATAAACCAGATCCGGCATATCCTTACGGATCATCGGACGGTTAGTCGGCACCACCACGGTATCCAGTTTATAGATTGAGCTGAACTCGAACGCTTCGGTATCTGCCGTACCGGTCATACCGGCCAGTTTTTCATACAGACGGAAGTAGTTCTGGAAAGTGATCGAGGCCAGCGTCTGGTTCTCGTTCTGGATCTCCACACCCTCTTTCGCTTCTACAGCCTGGTGCAGGCCATCGGACCAGCGACGGCCCTGCATGGTACGACCGGTGTGTTCGTCAACGATGATGACTTCACCGTCTTTGACGATGTAGTCAACGTCGCGGGTGAACAGCGCGTGTGCGCGCAACGCCGCAGTCACGTGGTGCATCAGCATAATGTTGCCCGGAGAGTACAGCGACTCGCCTTCATCCATAATGCCTTCTTTCACCAGCAGTTCTTCAATCAATACCAGGCCGCGTTCGGTCAGGTTAACCTGACGCGCTTTTTCATCGACGGAGAAGTGACCTTCGCCCTGGAAGGTGTCGGAATCTTCTTTCTCCTGACGAATCAGGTGCGGGATGATTTTGTTCACTTTCTTGTACATTTCCGAGCTGTCTTCCGCCGGGCCGGAAATGATCAGTGGCGTACGCGCTTCATCGATCAGAATGGAGTCAACCTCATCCACCAACGCATAGTGCAGCTTACGCTGTACACGCTCTTCAGGGCTGAACGCCATGTTGTCACGCAAGTAGTCAAAGCCATATTCGTTGTTAGTGCCGTAGGTAATGTCAGCGGCATAGGCTTCGCGCTTGGCTGGTGCAGGCATCCCCGGCAGGTTGATGCCGACGGTCATACCCAGGAATTCGAACAGCGGGCGGTTGTTTTCGGCGTCACGTTGCGCCAGGTAGTCGTTCACGGTAACGACGTGAACGCCTTTGCCGCTCAGCGCATTCAGGTAAGCGGGCAACGTTGCCGTCAGGGTTTTACCTTCACCGGTACGCATTTCCGCGATGCAGCGTTCGTTAAGTACCATCCCACCGAGCAACTGAACGTCGAAGTGACGCATGCCGAATACACGCTTACTGGCCTCACGTACGACAGCAAACGCTTCCGGAATCAGGCTTTCCACGCTTTCGCCTTTTTCCAGGCGCGCACGGAATTCACCCGTTTTCGCTTTCAGTTCCTCATCGGAGAGTTTTTCCATCTCCGGTTCCATGGCATTGATCACTGCAACTGCTTTACGCATACGACGCAACGTACGATCGTTACGGCTACCGAATACTTTCGTTAATAATTTGATTAGCATATTAAAATCTCAAACGCCCCGCGATGTGGGGTCATAATAATGTATTGAAGTTTATTGGGTTTTTTAGCTGAGGCGTTGAGGGCCGGCGCGGATCCCCTGCGCCTGACTGATCCAGGCGGGAACGGTGAATACGGCCTGAGGCGTAAAATGAGCATACGTTATACATGGCGCACTTGCCGAAGGCATCCCTTCCTGAGTCAGCATCGCGCTGAGTGTGTTCAGTAAGGCTAAATGGTGCGCCTGGAGCGGTAACGGTTCTTCAGCAACGGGCAGCGCCTGTGGTGCCATTGCGAAGGAAAGATGACGGATGACCGTACGAATAGCATGCTGATGCCAGTAGTCGACGGTGAAATTAGGGCGACGATTGCTCGCTTCCAGCAATGCCAGCTGGCTGAAATTGACTTTAACGCTTTGATCGTGGCTGCTGGCTGCCGCTTTTGCAGGCGTCGTCGGCTCAACGCTGTTCCCGAGCGCGGGCAGGCCAAAGCTCGCCGCGACCATCCCTAATAAGAGATGCGGCCAGAAATAGCGTCTACCTAACTGTCGCCAGCGCGTCAGTATTCCACTCACGTTATTGCCATCCCAATCGTGTTATTCAAAACGTTTTTTGCGCACAAATCTTATCATTAATGCGCAGGCACTACAGCAGTATTGATGAGAAGTTGCGGGTAAAAGTGCTTAAGAAAGCAGCGTTCGCACAGCATCGCTATTCGGTATGTGCACGAACAACACCGAATGACACTTTTGATGACAGGCAGAGCAGAAAAATGCCAAAAAAAAACGACTGGCTTACCTGGCCGGAGAGAGTGCCAGATTTACCAGTCGAATTTATGCGACAACCTGTGTCGTTATGCCAGTACGGTCGAAGGCGCTTTGAAAGCCAGCGGCAGTTCTGCGTCGTCCTGGAAGGTCACAAACTCCCAGGCTTCCTGTTTTGCCAGGACGGCCTGCAGCAGTTTGTTATTCAATGCATGACCGGATTTATACGCGGTAAATGCACCAATAATATTGTGACCACACATGAACAGGTCGCCAATGGCGTCGAGCATTTTGTGACGAACGAATTCATCTTCAAAACGCAGACCGTCTTCGTTCAGTACGCGATAATCGTCAACAACGATGGCACAATCGAAGCTACCGCCCAGGCACAGGCCACGGGACTGCAGATATTCGATATCACGCATGAAACCAAAAGTACGCGCGCGGCTGATCTGGCGCATGAACGCGTCAGCAGAGAAATTCATCGCATAGCGCTGAGTGCTGGAGTCGATCGCCGGATGATTAAAGTCGATGGTGAAATCCAACGTAAAACCATTGAACGGTCTGAACTCGGCCCACTTGTCGCCATCTTCGACCCGAACAGTCTCTTTAATGCGTACAAATTTCTTGGCGCTGTTCAGTTCTTCAATACCGGCGTCAAGCAGCAGGTAGACGAACGGAGCAGCACTGCCATCCATGATCGGGATTTCCGGAGCATCGACTTCGATAACAATGTTATCGATACCCAGACCCGCCAGAGCAGCGTTAAGATGCTCAACGGTTGAAATCCGTACATCATGCTCATTAACCAGACACGTACAGAGCATGGTATCACGCACAGATTTGGCATCGGCCGGGAAATCTACCGGTGGATTCAAGTCGGTGCGACGATAGATGACCCCGGTATTAGCCGGCGCAGGGCGTAATGTCAGGGTGACTTTCTTGCCGGTATGCAAACCGACGCCAGTCGCCTGAACGATACGTTTAAGTGTCCTTTGTTTGATCATCGTATAATCTCGCCAAATTACCTATCCAACCGAAGTGTACTATACATTCGGTGGGCCAGTTTAGCACAAAGAGCCTCGAATCCCAAATTCCAGCCAATTCTTAGTCAGCTTGCTTACGCAGGAACGCAGGGATATCCAGATAATCCGGTTCTTTCGCGGTTTGCGGCGTATTGTCGTTCACCACTTTCGCGACCGGTTTCTGTTCTTGCGTCAACGGTGCCATGCCGTGCTGCTGGTAACGGTCCATCACCGGCTGCTGCACCTGTTTATTGGTAACCAGGGTAATTTCAGGACGCTTGTCCATACCGATACCGGTAGCAACAACGGTGACACGCAGCTCGTCGTTCATATCCGGGTCGAGAGAGGTACCGATCACCACGGTTGCGTTATCCGATGCAAAAGCACGGATGGTGTTACCCACGGTTTCGAACTCATCCAGACGCAGGTCGAAGCCGGCCGTGATGTTGACCAGTACGCCACGCGCACCCGACAGATCGATATCTTCCAGCAGCGGAGAAGAGATCGCCATTTCAGCAGCTTCTTCCGCACGGTCTTCACCGCTCGCCACGCCGGAACCCATCATCGCATAGCCCATTTCAGACATCACGGTGCGTACGTCAGCAAAGTCGACGTTCATCAGACCCGGACGGGTGATCAGTTCCGCGATACCCTGCACCGCGCCTTTCAGCACGTCGTTCGCCGCGCCAAACGCGTCGAGCAAGGAGATACCACGACCGAGGACTTTCAGCAGTTTGTCATTCGGGATGGTGATCAGCGAGTCCACATGCTTGGACAGCTCAGTGATCCCCTGCTCGGCGAAAGCCATGCGCTTTTTGCCTTCAAAATTGAAAGGCTTGGTCACGACCGCAACGGTCAGGATCCCTAAATCTTTAGCCACTTCCGCAACCACTGGCGCTGCACCGGTACCGGTACCGCCGCCCATGCCTGCGGCGATGAACACCATGTCAGCGCCGTCAAGCGCGGCACGCAGCGCTTCACGGTCTTCATCTGCTGCATTGCGACCAACTTCCGGGTTCGCACCCGCACCCAGACCTTTGGTAATACCGCTACCGATCTGAATAGTCTGGCCAACCGCCGTCTTTCGCAACGCCTGAGCGTCGGTATTTACCGCGAAGAATTCAACACCCTCAATGCGCTCGCGCACCATGTGTTCAACGGCATTACCGCCGCCGCCACCGACGCCGATGACTTTAATCACCGCGTCGTTGGTCAGTTCCATAGGTTCAAACATAGTTTCTCTCTCCGTTGTGCCTGTCGCCTGAGGCCGTAATTTTCGCCGGCCTCATAAAAAATTAAAACTCTTTTCGCAGCCAGCTGTTAAGACGTTTAATCCAGGAGCCGACTGAAGCCGTAACACGTTTTTCTACTTCCGCTTCGCCACTTAAATGGGACTCTTTCCCGTAGTGAAGCAGCCCCACCGCCGTTGAGTAATACGGCTCCTGAGCGTAATCCGTCAGACCGGTAATATTCAGCGGCGCACCGATACGCACTTGCGTATGGAACACGCGCTGGGCACAGGCGGCAAGACCTTCAATTTGCGCCGCGCCACCGGTCAGTACAATCCCCGCCGCCAGGTGATGTTTTACCCCTTGCTGGCGAAGCTGTTCCTGTAATTGCAATATCTCTTCGTTGACCAGATTGAGCAGTTCGGTATAACGCGGCTCAATCACCTCTGCCAGCGTCTGTCGTTGCAGACTGCGCGGTGGACGTCCACCCACGCTTGGCACTTCAACGCTTTCATCTTTTCCGACGATGGATCCCAGCGCGCAGCCGTGGCGAACTTTAATCGCTTCGGCGTCGCTCGGCGGCGTACCGAAGGCATACGCGATGTCGCTGGTGACCACATTACCTGCATAAGGGATCACTTTGGTATGGCGCAAGGCTCCGCCAGTATAAACGGCGATGTCCATTGTACCACCACCAATATCGACGACGCAGACGCCCAGTTCACGTTCATCTTCCGTCAAGACGGAATAACTGGCCGCCAGTCCGGCGAATATCAGTTGGTCAACTTTCAGGCCACAACGTTCCACGGCTTTAACAATGTTCTTCGCCATATCGTTGTGGCAGGTGATCAAATGCACTTTTGCCTGCATGCGAACACCGGAAAGACCGACCGGGTTTTTAATCCCTTCCTGATAGTCAATCGCATATTCCTGCGGGATAACGTGCAGAACACGGTGCTCATCGCGAACGCGCACTGATTTCGCGGTATGCACGACGTTTTCCACGTCTTCCTGCGTCACTTCTTCTTCCGAAATCGGCACCATGCCGATTTCATTCTGACAGCTAATGTGTTTGCCCGAAAGCGCCAGATAGACTGATGAAATCTGGCAATCTGCCATCAGTTCTGCCTGATCAATGGCGCGCTGCACGCATTTCACCACGGATTCGAGGTCGTTCACCCCGCCTTTATCCATCCCCCGTGACGGGCAACTGCCCACGCCAATGATATTGACCATACCGTCGGGCAGAACTTCCCCTACTAAAGCGGCGACCTTCGCGGTGCCAATCTCCAGTCCAACTACCAGTTTTCTGTCCGTCGCCTTGATCATTGTTGTTCTGCCTGTGCCTGATTCTGTTGCTGATTAGATTCCTCAGGAGGTAAGGGAACCCACCCTACTGCCGCCCCCGAGTCATAACGCAAATCAACGTAGCTAATCCGTTTGCCATCGGTTTGCGCCTGCTGCTGTAAAACCGGGTAAAGTTCTACAAAGCGAGCCAAACGTTTCATCGTGTCGCCCCTGCCAAGGTTGAGCTTAATATCGTTATTAAGCGTCAACTGCCAGGAACGACGTGCGGTCATTGCCGCTTCCTTTAGGGTAAACCGGTCTTTCGCCAACACTTGCGACATGTCACGATATCCCTGCAACACTTCACTCGCACTGCCTTCCGGGCCAGATAACATAGGTAAAACCTGCTTACTGGTGCGATCGGCCGGCACGCTGAAGGCATTTCCTTCGGCGTCTACCATATGCTGATCATTCCATCGCGCAATCGGCACATATTCAACCAGATGAATCTTCAATTCATCAGGCCATTGCTTTCTGACGCTGGCCTGCTTAATCCATGGCAAGCGTTCAATCTGGCTCTGGATGATATTCACATCCTGAGTCATAAAGGTGCCTGGCGCGCCCAGCGCCAGAATCGACTGGCGAATATCATCATTCTTCGTGTAATGGCGCTCACCGGTTAACACCAGCTTTGACAGCGGCAAACGCTGCGCATCTTCCATCCACCCCAACACAACCCAGCCGCTGACCAGCACGGTACACAGCACCGTCAGCAGGAAGAAAATCCCTGCAAGACGCGTTCCATTATTGCGACGTGAGGAAGAAGTCTCTTCTTCACTGTTTCGCGTGTTCAGCGCAGCCTGCGACATATCAGTCCGCCAACGCCAGAATTCGTACCACCAACTGCGAGAAACTCATCCCCGCCTGTCGCGCCGCCATTGGCACCAGACTGTGGCTGGTCATTCCCGGTGAGGTATTCGCTTCCAGCAGATAAAACTGGCCATCGTTATCCAGCATGACGTCAATGCGCCCCCAGCCTTTACAGCCCAGGGTTGTCCATGCTTTCAGCACTAATTCCTGCAAAATAGCCTCTTGTTCGCTTTCCAGACCCGCAGGGCAGAAATACTGTGTTTCATCAGACAGATACTTCGCCTCATAATCATAGAAGGTTCCTGCGGGTTGGATACGAATTGCGGGTAAAATTTCTTCACCCACAATCGCTACCGTAAATTCTGGACCGCTGAGCCATTTCTCGATCAGAACGTCTTCATCATGCTGAAATGCCAGCGTTAATGCATCCTGTAAAGCGTCATATTCTGACACTTTCGACATTCCCACGCTGGACCCTTCACGGCTGGGCTTCACAATCAGCGGTAAACCCAGTGCAGAAATTTGCTTAACCTGTTCTTCAGCAAGGCCTTTTTCAAACTGAGATCGCGTCAGCGAGACCCACGGCGCGACAGGTAATCCCGCCCCCTGCCACAGCAGCTTGCTGCGCAGTTTATCCATGGAGATCGCCGATGCCATCACGCCGCTGCCGGTATAAGGCAAGCCAACCAGCTCCAGCAGTCCCTGTAAGGTTCCGTCTTCCCCGCCACGACCATGCAGGGCGATAAAAACTTTCTGAAAGCCCATCGATTTCAGCTGCGTCACGTCGACCTCTTTCGGATCGACCGGATGCGCATCCACACCGCCTTCACGTAAACCGGCCAGCACTGCCGCGCCGGAATTCAGCGAGACATCACGTTCAGCAGAGGTACCGCCCAGCAGGACCGCGATTTTATCAGCCATGTTGTTCGTCCTCCTGAATTCGCGGCTTCAGTTTGATTTCAGCTAAGGAACGCGCGATTTTGCCGATATTTCCCGCACCCTGCACCAGAATCAAGTCGTTGCCGGTTAATACGGGTGCCAGCATTTCTGCAACCTGCGCCGGATCGGAAACCAGAATCGGGTCTATTTTTCCGCGACCGCGAATCGTGCGGCACAGCGAACGGCTGTCCGCCCCTGGAATCGGCGCTTCGCCCGCCGCGTACACATCCAGCATCAGCAACGCATCAACCTGGGTCAGCACGTTGGCAAAGTCGTCATACAGATCACGCGTACGCGTGAAACGGTGCGGCTGAAACAGCATCACCAGATTTTTGTCCGGCCATCCCGCCCGCGCCGCTTTAATGGTCGCGTCCACTTCCGTCGGGTGATGACCATAATCATCCACCAGCATTGCCGTACCGGTTTTACCGTTCACTGGCTCAAGCGGGAATTCACCGAGGAAATCAAAACGGCGCCCGGTACCCTGGAAGCTTTCCAGCGCGCGCAGAATGGCGTCGTCTTCAATACCTTCTTCCGTCGCGACGGCGACGGCCGCCGCTGCGTTGAGGGCGTTATGGCGACCGGGCGCATTCAACGTCACGCGCAGCGCCGGCATCCCTTGACGCAACAGGGTGAAATGCCCCTGCGGTCCCACCTGCTGATAATCTTCAACGCGAACGTCAGCGTCATCGCTAAAGCCATAAGTTGTGGTCTGACGTCCCACGCGCGGCAACAGCTCGCGGATCACAGGGTCATCAACACACATCACCGCACGACCATAAAACGGCAGGTTATGCAGGAAATTAATAAACGTCTGTTTTAAATTTTCGAAATCGCCATGGTAAGTATCCATGTGATCGGCTTCGATATTGGTGACAATCGCCACCATCGGCTGCAGATGCAGGAACGACGCGTCGCTCTCATCCGCTTCCGCAATTAAGTAACGGCTATGGCCCAGACGCGCATGCACGCCTGCCGCTTTCACCAGACCGCCATTAACGAAGGTCGGATCCAGTCCAGCTTCCGCGTAAATGCTGGAGACCATCGCGGTAGTGGTTGTTTTACCGTGCGTTCCGGCTATCGCAATGCCGTGACGAAAACGCATTAATTCTGCCAGCATCTCCGCGCGACGAATGACCGGGATACGCGCTTCATGCGCCGCCACAATCTCCGGGTTATCGGCAGAGATGGCGCTGGAAACCACAACCACGCTCGCATCAAGGACGTTTTCCGGGCGATGATTGAAATAAATCGTTGCGCCCAGGTTCATTAACTGCTGCGTCACCGGGTTTGGCGCTAAATCGGAACCACTGATCTGATACCCTTCATTGGCAAGAACTTCGGCAATACCGCCCATCCCGGCACCACCGATGCCGACAAAGTGGATGTGCCGAACGCGACGCATTTCGGGCACGATGGAACGCAGTTTTGCCAGTTGTTGTGTATTCATTCTTTACGCCATTAACTTCGAAAAAACCTGCGATGCAAAAGGCACCGCTACAATTACGCCCGGGCAGCCCGGCTCACTTCAGTGGCGACACGCTCAGTGGCATCCGGAATGGATGCAGCGCGGGCACGTTCTGCCATGGTTAACAAACTTTCTCGCGACCACCCGGCCAGGGTGCTGGCGACAGCATCCACAGTAAACTGCGGCTGCTCGAGAATTTTGGCTGCGCCCGCTTTTTCCAGCGGCAGCGCATTCCAGTACTGCTGTCGGTCTTTATGCTGAAAGGGTACAAACAGCGCGGGTAAACCGGCAGCGGCAATCTCACTTACCGTTAATGCGCCAGAACGACAAACCACGACATCGGCCCACGCATAGGCGGCCGCCATGTCATCAATAAATTCCGTCACCTTATGCTGCGGTTGCCCCGCCTCGGCATAAGCCTGTTCTACGGTCTGCTGCGCGCCTTTGCCACTCTGATGCCAGATGGTTACCGCATCACCCAGTCTGGCGGCAACCTGCGGTAAAGTCTGATTCAGGACGCGAGCGCCCTGCGATCCGCCCACCACCAACACGCGAATCGGACCTTCGCGTCCTGCCAGACGATCCTGCGGTAGCGGCAGCGCGAGCACGTCGGTGCGAACCGGATTGCCCACGACTTCCGCTTTCGGGAACGCGCCAGGAAATGCCTGCATCACTTTAGTGGCAATTTTCGCCAGCCATTTGTTGGTTAACCCGGCGATACCATTTTGCTCGTGCAATACGACCGGAATGCCCAGTGACCACGCGGCCAGACCGCCGGGACCAGAAACGTAGCCGCCCATTCCCAGCACCACGTCGGGTTTAAAATGCTTCATGATCGCGCGCGCCTGACGCCATGCGTTAAAAATTCGCAAAGGGGCGGCCAACAGCGCTTTCACGCCTTTCCCACGCAATCCCGAGATACGGATGAAGTCAATGTCGATGCCATGTTTTGGCACTAAATCCGCTTCCATACGATCTGCGGTACCCAGCCAGCGAACTTCCCAGCCCTGGGTCATTAAATGGTGCGCGACCGCCAGTCCCGGGAACACGTGTCCACCGGTACCGCCCGCCATCACCATTAACCGCTTCGCTTGACCACTCATCGTGAACCTCGTGTAAACGCCTGCGCTTTTTCCAGACGCGTTTCATAATCAATTCGCAACAAAAACATGATAGCTGTCGACATAATCAGCAAACTCGAGCCACCATAACTGATGAGCGGCAGCGTCAGACCTTTGGTTGGCAGCATTCCTGCCGCCGCGCCGACGTTCACCAGTGCCTGAAAACTAAACCAAATACCGATGGAGCAGGCCAAAAACCCGGAAAAACGGTGGTCGATCTGTAGCGCTTTGCGGCCAATCGACATCGCGCGAAAAGCGACGAAGAATACCATTAAAAGCGCCAATACCACACCGATATAACCCAGTTCTTCCCCAATGATGGCGAAGATAAAGTCCGTATGCGCCTCCGGCAGATACTCCAGTTTTTGTACCGAATTACCCAATCCTTGCCCCCACATTTCACCGCGACCGAACGCCATCAGTGATTGGGTGAGCTGGTATCCGCTACCAAACGGATCTTCCCACGGGTTCCAGAACGAGGTCACACGGCGAATACGATACGGTTCGGCAAGGATCAGCAGAACGACCGCTGAAATCCCCATGCCGATAATGGCGATGAACTGCCACAACTTCGCCCCGGCCAGAAACAGCATCGCCAGCGTGGTCACGAACAGCACCACCACCGTACCAAGATCAGGCTGCGCCAGCAGCAGGATCGCCAGAACCAGAATCACGCCCATCGGCTTTAAAAAGCCGCGCAGGTTATTTCGGACTTCGTCAACCTTGCGCACCAGGTAGTTCGCCAGATAGCAGAACAGCGACAGCTTGGTAAACTCAGCAGGCTGAATACGCAGAGGACCTAATGCAATCCAACGCGATGCCCCGTTCACCGAACTCCCCACCACCAGCACGATCAACAGCATAATGATCGAGGCGATCAGCATCGTGGTGCTGTACTTCTGCCAGAACTCCATCGGCAGACGCAGCGTGATCATCGCCAGACAAAATGCCAGAAAAATGTAGAGCGCATCACGCTTGGCAAACAGAAACGGATCGCCCGCCAGACGCTGCCCAACGGGCATGGATGCTGACGTCACCATGATAAAACCGATCGCCGCAAGGCCTAACGTCAGCCATAGCAGCACGCGATCGTACATGATCAGGCTGTCAGAATCTTTGTCCCGTGAGGCCATCACCCAGCCTTTAAGCGCCGCAAAAACCCATCCCAGGATGCCAAATCCCGGCAGGCGCGGCATTCTCAGGCGAGGGAGAGATAAACGCATCAACCCAACTCCTTCGCCAGACGGGTAAAGACATCGCCCCGTTGCTCAAAATTCTTAAACTGATCGAGACTGGCGCAGGCCGGAGACAGCAACACCATGTCGCCCGGCTTCACGCGAGGCGCCAGCAGGCGCATGGCCTCTTCCATCGTCTCGGTTTGTTCCGCGATGTCCGGTCGCAGCGCCGCCAGTTGCGCGCCATCGCGGCCGAAGCAGTACATCCGCACGCGATCGCCTTCCAGATAACGACGCAGCGAAGTGAAGTCCGCCGATTTGCCATCGCCGCCCAGCAGCAGATGCAACGTACCGTCAACGTGCAGACCGTTCAGCGCCGCTTCGGTGCTGCCGACATTGGTGGCCTTCGAGTCGTTAATCCAGCGTACGCCGTTATGTTCCAGCACCAGCTGGAAACGATGCGCCAGCCCGGTGAATGTCGTCAGCGCTTTCAGACTGCTGGCGCGCGGCAGGCCTACGGCATCAGCCAGCGCCAGCGCCGCCAGGGCGTTGGTGTAGTTATGCTGACCGGAAAGCGTCATCTCTTTCACGTTCAGGATCTTCTCACCTTTGACGCGCAGCCAGGTTTCGCCCTGCTGACGGTTAAGATGATAATCGCCCATATTGACGCCAAAGCTCACGCAGCGCTCATCGGCACCACGAATCGGCATCGTCAGCGCATCATCAGCATTGACCACGCAGACTTTCGCGTTCTCGTAAACGCGCAGTTTTGCCGCACGATACTGTTGCAAACCAAACGGATACCGGTCCATGTGATCCTCGGTAACGTTCAGAATGGTGGCCGCAGCCGCCTGCAGGCTGAACGTGGTTTCCAGCTGGAAGCTGGAGAGTTCAAGCACATACAGTTCGCGTTCTGCATCCAGCAGCATCAACGCAGGCAGACCAATGTTGCCGCCCACGCCAACGTTCACGCCGGCCGCTTTCGCCATTTCACCAACCAGTGTCGTGACCGTGCTTTTTCCGTTGGATCCCGTAATCGCCACTATCGGTGCCTGCGCTTCGCGACAGAACAGTTCAATATCACCGACGATCTCAACGCCCGCAGCGGACGCCGCGCTCAACGAAGGATGCGCAAGCGCGATACCAGGGCTTGCCACAATCAAATCCGCCGCCAGCAACCAGTCGTCGTTCAGACTACCGACATGGCGTTCTACCGCTTCCGGTAACTTATCCAGTCCCGGCGGTGTCGCACGGGTATCCATCACGCGAGGGGTGACGCCACGAGCGAGGAAAAAGTCCACGCAAGAGAGTCCGGTTAACCCCAGACCGATAATGACGACGTTTTTACCCTGGTAATCAGCCATGATTAACGTACCTTCAGCGTTGCCAGGCCAATCAGGACCAGCATCAGCGAAATAATCCAGAAGCGCACAATCACGCGCGGTTCCGGCCAACCTTTCAGTTCATAGTGGTGATGAATCGGCGCCATACGGAAAATACGCTGACCGCGCAGCTTGAAGGAGCCGACCTGCAATATGACCGACAGGGTCTCCACTACAAACACTCCGCCCATAATGACCAGCAGAAATTCCTGACGCAGCAGCACGGCGATAATACCGAGCGCGCCACCCAGCGCCAACGAACCGACGTCGCCCATAAAGACCTGTGCCGGATAGGTGTTAAACCACAGGAAACCTAAGCCTGCCCCGACTATCGCCGTACAGACGATCACCAGTTCCCCGGCGTGGCGTAGATACGGAATATGCAGATAGTTGGCGAAATTCATGTTGCCAGTCGCCCACGCCACCAATGCGAAACCACCCGCGACGAAAACAGTTGGCATAATCGCCAGACCATCCAGACCGTCGGTCAGGTTCACCGCGTTGCCGGTACCGACAATCACAAAATACGCCAGAAGAACGTAGAACAGCCCAAGCTGCGGCATGACATCCTTGAAGAACGGCACGACCAACTCTGTCGCTGGCGTATCTTTGCCTGCCAGATACAACGCGAAAGCGACGCCCAGCGCAATGACCGACATCCAGAAATATTTCCAGCGGGCAATCAGGCCCTTGGTGTCTTTGCGGACCACTTTGCGGTAGTCATCGACGAAGCCGATAATGCCGTAACCAATCAGCACCACCAGCACGCACCAGACGTACGGGTTGGATGGATACGCCCACAGCAGAACAGAAATGACGATCGCCGTGAGGATCATGATCCCGCCCATCGTTGGCGTTCCACGTTTACTGAAGTGGGACTCCGGACCATCGTTACGCACGACCTGGCCGAAGGAGAGTTTTTGCAGACGGGCGATCATGCGCGGTCCCATCCACAATGAGATGAACAGCGCGGTCAGCAGGCTGACAATGGCGCGAAACGTCAGATAGGAAAAGACGTTAAAGCCGGAATAATATTTGACCAAATGTTCGGCCAGCCAAACTAACATGATCCTTTCTCCTGTAATGCGCGTACTACCTCTTCCATGGCGGCACTACGTGAACCCTTCACTAAAATAGTCATTATTTTTTGTTCTACGATCAGCGCGTTAAGACGAGCGACCAGCGCGGTTTTATCCGCAAAATGTTCGCCAACCCCGCTCGCGTCGCTGATGGCTTTGCTCAGTTTCCCTGCGCTCAAGACACAGTCGATACCCGCCGCTTTCGCCGCTTCGCCCACCTGCACATGGCAGGCTTCACTTTCGCCGCCTAACTCAGCCATATCACCGACCACCAGCACCCGATAACCCGGCATTTCAGACAGAACCTGTACCGCTGCGGTCATTGAGCCAACGTTGGCGTTATAGGAGTCATCGAGCAGCAGTTGATTTTCCGCCAACTGGACAGGGAACAGACGCCCCGGCACCGCTTCTAAATTCGCCAGACCGGTTTTGATCGCCTCCAGCGTCGCGCCAACGGCCATCGACAGCGCCGCCGCCGCCAGTGCATTGGCAATATTGTGACGCCCCGGCAACGGCAGCAGCACATCAATGCTCCCGCCAGGCGTTTGCATCGTGAACTCGGTGCCATGGGAAGTCACGTGCACATTTGTCGCGGTGAAATCGCTGTTGGCGGTATTCGGTGAAAAACGCCAGACTTTACGATCGCCGATGATACTCTGCCAGTTCAGCCAGTCATTGTTATCGGCATTCATAATAGCGATGCCGTTTTCAGGCAGACCGGTGAAGATTTCGCCTTTCGCTTTCGCCACTCCCGCCAGGGAGCCAAAGCCCTCCAGATGCGCCGCCGCCAGGTTGTTGACCAGTGCGGCTTCCGGGCGCGTCAGGCTGACGGTCCAGGCAATTTCGCCCTGGTGATTAGCGCCTAATTCAATGACCGCATAATCATATTCAGCGGTTAAGCGCAGCAACGTCATCGGCACGCCGATATCGTTATTCAGGTTACCTGCGGTGTAGAGCGTGTTTCCGCACTGGCTGAGAATCGCCGCCGTCATCTCTTTCACGGAGGTTTTGCCAGAAGAGCCCGTTAACGCCACCACGCGTGCCGGAACCTGAGCGCGAACCCATGCCGCCAGCTCACCGAATGCCAGACGGGTGTCTTTCACCACCACCTGCGGCAGGTCGATATCCAGGGGACGACTCACCAGCAGTGCGCCCGCCCCACCCTCTTTTGCCTGTTCGACAAAATCGTGGGCATCAAAACGTTCACCTTTGAGCGCCACAAACAGGCAGCCAGGCGTCAACTTACGCGTATCGGTGGTGACGGCATCAAGGGAGAGATCGTGCCCTTTCAGTTCGCCGCCGAGAATACCGGCAAGTTGGCTGAGCGTTACGCGAATCATGCGATCACCCCCAGCAGACGCGCCGCGGTCACGCGGTCGGAATAATCGAGACGCTGAGTACCGACAATCTGGTAATCCTCGTGGCCTTTACCCGCCACCAGCACCACATCGTTATCTTTCGCCTGCATAATGGCGTTGGTCACCGCTTCGGCGCGACCTTCCATCACTTTTGCCCGACCAGCGTCCAGCATGCCTGCCAGAATGTCGTCGATAATGGCGCGTGGCTCTTCAGTACGCGGGTTGTCGTCCGTTACGACCACAACATCAGCGAACTCTTCGGCAATCGCCCCCATCAGCGGGCGCTTGCCTTTGTCGCGATCGCCGCCGCAGCCAAAGACACACCAGAGTTGCCCGGTGCAGTGCAGGCGCGCCGCCTGCAGCGCTTTTTCCAGCGCATCAGGGGTATGGGCATAATCGACCACCACGGTGGTTTTACCCGGCGCACTAAAAACCTCCATGCGCCCGCATACCGGCTGCAGACGTGCCGCGGTGTTTAACAGGTCAGCCAGCGGATAGCCCAGCGCCAGCAGCGTGGCCAGCGCCAGCAACAGGTTGCTGACGTTAAACGCGCCCATCAGGCGGCTTTCAATTTCGCCTTCGCCCCAGCTTGAGGCAAAGCGGATGGTTGCGCCGCTATCGTGATAATTCACCTCAACCGCTTTCAGCCAGCGGCCATGACAGTTCGGATTAATGTGGTCTTCCATCGAGACGGCCACAGCATCCGGCAGATTCGCCAGCCAGCGGCGACCGACTTCATCATCCGCGTTGATAATCGCCTGCCCACAATGGTGCGTGGAAAAAAGCAGCCATTTCGCGGCTTCGTAATGTTCCATATCGCCGTGATAATCCAGATGATCGCGGCTTAAATTAGTAAATACGGAGGCGGCAAATTTCAGTGCCGCGACGCGATGCTGCACCAGACCGTGGGAAGAGACTTCCATCGCGCACAGGGTCGCACCCTGGTCAACCAACCCCGCCAGTACCTGCTGAACGTCAACGGCTGAGCCGGTGGTATTTTCCGTTGGGATCACTTTGCCGAGCAGACCGTTTCCGACCGTGCCCATTACCGCACTGGTTTCGCCGAGCAGTTGGCTCCACTGCGCCAGCAACTGGGTCGTGGTGGTTTTACCGTTAGTCCCGGTAACGCCGATCAGACGCATATTTTCAGATGGCTCGTGATAGAAGCGGCCCGCCAGTGCAGATAAACGCTCGTTAAGCTGGCTCAAATAGACAACCGGTACGCCGTGCATTTCACGCACTTCACCGTCGGTCGCCTCATCTTTTGCTTCTGCAATAATGGCAGCCACACCTTGCGCTATCGCCTGCGGGATATATCGACGCCCGTCCGCCTGATGACCTTTCACTGCCACAAAGAGATCGCCCGACGCAGCCACACGGCTGTCGAGTGTCATCTCTCGCAGTTCTCGCGCAGGTAAACCGGTTACCCACGGAGCAAGAAGGTCGCGCAAATTACGATCTGCCACCTGTTCCCTCGCCTTGATTAATTACGAATTCACTTTTTTCGCCCGTTGCCAGCGCATCCGGTTCGATGTTCATGGTGCGCAGAACGCCGCCCATGATGGCACCAAACACCGGCGCGGAAACGGCGCCGCCGTAGTATTTACCCGCCTGCGGATCGTTGATAACAACAACCAGCGCAAAGCGCGGCTGACTCGCAGGCGCAACGCCTGCGGTATAAGCAATGTATTTGTTGATGTAGCGGCCATCCGGACCAACTTTCTTCGCCGTACCGGTTTTAATCGCGATGCGATAGCCCTTGATCGCCGCCTTCACGCCGCCGCCGCCCGGCAGCGCCACGCTTTCCATCATGTGCACAACGGTACGTACGGTCGATTCCGGGAAAATGCGCTCACCGGGAACCGGTGGATCAACTTTGGTGATCGACAGAGGACGATAAACGCCGTAGCTGCCAATCGTTGCGTAGACTCGCGCTAACTGTAACGGGGTTACCATTAGCCCGTAGCCGAAAGAGAAGGTGGCCCTCTCTATGTCAGACCACCGTTGTTTTTGAGGATATAAGCCACTGCGTTCTCCGACCAACCCCAAATTGGTCGCTTTTCCCAGCCCAAAACGTGAGTAAGTGTCTACTAACGCTGAGGACGGCATCGCTAACGCCAGTTTAGAAACACCGACGTTACTCGACTTCTGTAAAACCCCGGTCAGGGTCAATTCGCTGTAGCGTGCCACGTCTTTGATTTCGTGGCCGTTAATTCGGTAGGGTACGGTATTGAGCACGCTGTTTTCCCGCACCACGCCGCGCTGAAGCGCGGTCATCACCACCATCGGTTTGACGGTAGAACCCGGCTCGAAAACGTCGGTAATGGTACGGTTACGCATCGCGTCTTTTGGCGTGCCGCTCAGGTTGTTTGGGTTGTAGGAAGGGCTGTTGGCCATCGCCAACACTTCTCCGGTGTTCACATCCACCAGCACCGCGCTCCCGGATTCCGCCTTGTTAAACGCCACGGCATTATTCAGCTCACGATAAACCAGCGCCTGTAGACGTTCGTCAATGCTCAGCGCAAGGTTATGCGCCGCCTGGCTGTCGGTGGAGGAGATATCTTCGATAACACGCCCGTAGCGGTCTTTACGCACGATACGCTCGCCCGGTTGTCCGGTGAGCCATTTATCAAAACTCTTCTCAACGCCTTCAATCCCCTGGCTATCTACGTTGGTAAAACCAATGAGGTGAGCGGTCACTTCGCCGGAGGGGTAGTAACGACGGGATTCTTCGCGCAGATAAATACCCGGTAACTTCAGCTTTTTGATGTAATCCGCCATGTCCGGGTTTAGCTGTCGCGCCAGATAGATAAAGCGCCCTTTCGGGTTAGCATTGATACGGGCGGCCAGCTGATCAAGAGGGATATTCAGCGCGGTAGAGAGCGCTCGCCAGCGATCGCCAACGCTGACGCCACCGGCGGCATGGACTTCTTTCGGATCGGCCCAGATAGCCTTCACCGGGACGCTGACGGCCAGTGGACGGCCCGAACGGTCGGTGATCATGCCACGCGAGGTTGCCACTTCCTGTACGCGAAGCGAACGCATGTCGCCCTGACGTACCAGCATGTCTGGCGCGATAATCTGCAGCCACGCGACACGGCCCAGCAGGAAACCCAGCGCCAGTAGAATGCAGCCGCACAGCAACGCAAAACGCCAACTGATAAAGTTGGCCTGTTCTTCCTGACGTTTTGGTTTTAGCGTTTTTGCCGCTGCTTTCATGCGTCGCGTTATTCCTTATTTTTGCACTACGATATTTTCTTGTGAGGGATCCACATGCTGCATTTGCAGCTTCTCCGTTGCGATCCGTTCCACCCGGCTATGATCGCCGAGCGCATTCTCCTCAAGAATCAGGTTGCGCCACTCGATATCCAGCGCATCACGCTCCAGAACCAGTTGTTCACGTTGCGCAGTCAGTAACCGTGTATGGTGCGCAGTGGTGACGACGGTTACCGCCGTCACAATGATGCAAATGAACAGGCAGAGTGGCAGCTTCCCAAATCGCAAAAGATCGTCACCGATCACGCCAGGCAATGCATGGCGCTCGTGGCTTCCAATCGATCCCTTAACTTTGCTGAGGGCTTCTGTCACTCTGCTGATCATGCGTTCGTCCTCTCTGCAATGCGCAGAACTGAACTACGGGCACGAGGATTCTCTGCAACCTCTTCTTCTCCCGGCATCAACTTGCCTAATGCTCGTAACTCACGACCGCCCAGTTTTTTGAGCTGCTCTTCCGTCATCGGTAACCCAGCCGGAACCTGCGGACCGCGGCTTTGCTCACGCATAAAGCGTTTCACAATACGGTCTTCCAGAGAGTGGAAACTGATGATGGAAAGCCGCCCACCCGGGGCCAGCACGCTGAGCGAGCTTTTTAGCGCCTGCTCTATCTCCTCCAGTTCACTGTTCACCCAGATGCGCACCGCCTGGAAGGTACGGGTCGCGGGATGTTTGAATTTGTCCTTCACCGGCGTTGCCGCCGCGACCACTTCCGCCAGTTCTTTGGTGCGGGTCATGGGCTGTTCGCGGTTGCGCTCAACGATGGCGCGGGCAATACGTTTCGCAAAACGCTCTTCGCCAAAGGTTTTCAGTACCCAGGCGATATCAGCTTCTTCTGCGGTTTGCAGCCACTCGGCAGCCGACTGACCGCGCGTGGGATCCATGCGCATATCCAGCGGTCCGTCACGCATGAAGGAAAAACCACGTTCTGCATCGTCAAGCTGCGGTGAAGAAACGCCAAGATCGAGGAGAATCCCATCGATCTTGCCGGTCAGTTCGCGCTCGCTAACATAATCAGCCAGCGCAGAGAAAGGGCCATGAATGATGGAGAAGCGGGGATCATTGATGGTCTGGGCGACAGCGATCGCCTGCGGATCGCGATCGATTGCCAGCAGACGTCCCTCCTCGCCAAGCTGCGAGAGAATGAGACGCGAATGACCACCGCGACCAAATGTTCCATCAATGTAGATGCCATCAGGGCGAATATTCAGACCGTTTACGGCCTCGTCCAGCAGCACCGTGGTGTGTTTAAAATTTTCCATCATCTTATAGAGACAAGTCCTGCAGGCGCTCCGATAACGTTCCGGTCGCGCTCTGCTCTGCGTCGATATCTTCCTTGACCTGTTGATACCAGGTCGTTTCATCCCACAGCTCAAACTTGTTGAACTGCCCAACCAGCATCACTTCTTTTGTCAGCCCGGCATGTTGCCGCAGGACAGGCGCAACCAGCAATCGCCCGGCGCTGTCCATCTGACATTCGCTGGCATGCCCCAACAGTAAGCGCTGCACGCGGCGCTCTACCGGGTTCATGCTCGACAGACGCGATAATTTTTGCTCGATAATTTCCCATTCAGGCAGGGGGTAAAGCAGCAGGCACGGGTGATGGATGTCAATGGTACAAACCATTTGACCGGTAGCGCTCTCGATCAGTTGATCCCGGTAACGGGTAGGCACAGATAAACGCCCTTTACTGTCGAGATTGACTAACGTTGCTCCCCGGAACATGCCAGTCTCCCCCCTCATTACCACTTTGCCCCACAAATTCCCACTCAAAGGAGTTTACGGAGCGGAGGAAAACCTTGTCAAGCGAGTCACAACGCTTACCAGAGTAAAAAACCCAATGTTTACGGCTAATATCAGCTTTGATTAAATTCTGTCCAACGAACGAAGCAAATTAACGTCATGAATATTTGTAAGAAAAAAATCCCAAAACTCATCACCGTTTTAAAACGAACATTTATTCTCAGGAGGGAATATAAAGTGTCAGTTTGCGACGCGAGCGGCATTTTAGGACATATTGCATCATGAATACAGCCCCTGTTTATCACTGCTCACCCCGCGCACCGACGAGTCCGCAGGACATTCGCTTCGCAAAGACAAGAAATGTCTGTTAATTCGGCAATTCACGACAAGCATGTAACAAAATAATACAAAGCTAACTTGCCGTTACGTCTCAATAACCTGAAACCCGCTTTGTTTCGTTTAAATTCAGTTTATTTAGGTAAAGTTGAGAAAATGATAAGGAATAATCTTAATTACGGTGAGGGTATAAGTGAGAGGAAATCCTTAAGCTGCGCCAGAAAAATTGTCTTCTGACGCAGAATTCAGAAATTGACTAGCTGCGGCTCAATACGCCCCGACGATAGAGATTACGTTTAATACGCGTTAAACCTGGTTTTGGTTTACGCGGTTCATCCAGACTCGCCAGGACAATTTCCAGTACACGCTCTGCGACATCACGATGGCGCTGCGCCACTGCCAGGACCGGGCACTGCAGGAAATCCAGCAGTTCGTTATCGCCAAAGGTCGCAATCGCCAGATCGGATGGCAGCTTACCGTCGCGCCGTAACGTCACATCCATCACCCCTTGCAATAGGGCAAATGAGGTAGTGAACAACGCCTGCGGCATCGGATGCGTTTCCAGCCATTTTTCAAACAGTTGTGCCGCTGCTTCGCGCTCATAGCTGTTGGCATAAAGGAAATTCACTTCACGCGGATCGTCTTTCCAGGCGGTACGGAAACCCTGCTCGCGCAAGAAACTGACGGATAACTCCGGCAGCGCGCCCAAATAAAGCACCGTGTCAGCCGGGAACTTACGCAACTCTCCGGCCAACATTTCAGCGTCGTCCTGATCGGCACCCACAACACTGGTAAAATGTTCACGATCTAATGCACGATCCAGCGCCACAATGGGGAACGTGTCGTTGGCCCAACGCTGATAGAACGGGTGCTCCGGCGGCAGCGAAGTGGAAACAATGATCGCATCAACCTGACGCTGTAAAAGATGTTCAATGCAGCGCATTTCGTTATCGGGCTGATCTTCCGAACAAGCAATCAGCAGCTGATAACCACGCTGGCGGGCCTGACGCTCAAGATAATTTGCAATGCGGGTATAGCTCGTGTTCTCCAGATCCGGGATAACCAGACCGATGGAACGTGTGCGTCCAGCACGTAGCCCGGCGGCCACAGCATTCGGGTGGTAATTATGCTCACGCACCACCGCCATGACTTTCTCGACAGTCTTGTCGCTCACGCGGTATTGCTTTGCTTTTCCGTTTATCACGTAGCTTGCAGTCGTTCGCGATACACCAGCCAGCCGAGCGATTTCATCCAGTTTCACAATTGCCCCTTGCGTAAAATGTACAAACCATAACCATTGTAACGGCATGGGTTAAAATCGGTAACATCTAAGCGCAGAATAGTGACTGCGGCAACCGCTTTTATTCCGGGTTACCACGAATTTCGCAAAAAAAAGCCCAACCGATAATATTGGGCTTATGCATTAACGAAAAGAGAATGGTTAGCGCATTATTTTGTCACCGCGGGATAGCCCCACCACACCGGAACGGGCAACCTCAACGATTTTTGCCACCTCACGCAGCGTCGCCAGAAAAGCGTCCAGCTTATCGCTGGTTCCTGCCAGCTGTACGGTATAGAGGGTCGGCGTGACGTCAATAATCTGTCCGCGGAAGATTTCGGTATTGCGCTTCACCTCCTCCCGTCCATAACCGCTGGCCTGGATTTTCACCAGCATGATTTCACGCTCAACGTGCGCGCCGTGCCCCAGTTCGCTGACCCGTAACACATCCACCAGCTTGTGCAGTTGCTTTTCAATCTGCTCCAGCACCTTTTCATCACCTACCGTCTGGATGGTCATACGAGAGAGTGTAGGATCATCCGTCGGCGCCACGGTGAGGCTTTCAATATTGTAACCACGCTGAGCAAAAAGGCCGATTACGCGCGACAGCGCACCGGATTCGTTCTCCAGCAATACTGATAATATCCGGCGCATAATCAGGTCCTCTCCGTTTTACTTAACCACATTTCATCCATCCCGCCGCCGCGAATCTGCATCGGATAGACGTGCTCGCTGCCATCAACGGTAACGTCGACAAACACCAGGCGACCTTTTTTCACTTGCGCCAGGGCTTCACTCAGTTGATTTTCCAGTTCATCAGGACGGGAAATCTGAATGCCGACATGTCCGTAGGCCTCTGCCAGGCGAACAAAATCAGGCAGTGATTGCATATACGATTGAGAGTGACGCCCCGAGTAAATCATGTCCTGCCATTGCTTCACCATACCCAGATAGCGGTTGTTCAGGTTTAGCACCAGAACCGGCAGTTCATACTGTAGCGCGGTTGACAGTTCCTGAATGTTCATCTGAATGCTGCCGTCGCCTGTCACACAAACCACCGTTTCCTCTGGCAACGCCATCTTCACCCCGAGTGCCGCGGGCAGGCCGAAGCCCATCGTGCCGAGACCGCCGGAGTTAATCCAGCGACGCGGCTTATCAAAGGGATAATACAGCGCCGCAAACATCTGATGCTGACCGACATCAGAGGTCACATACGCGTCGCCATTGGTCAGACGCCAGATAGCCTCGATAACCGCCTGCGGCTTGATACTTTCACTCTGCGTGTCATATTTCAGGCACTGGCGCGCTCGCCAGCGTTCAATTTGTTGCCACCAGTCGCGAATGTCATCCAGCGGTTGCGGTGCCGTTTCCTGCGGCAGTAATTCGAGTATCTGCTCAAGCACCTGACGCGCATCGCCCACAATCGGGATATCTGCCGTCACCGTTTTGGAGATTGACGTCGGGTCGATATCAATGTGCAGTACCGTCGCATTTGGACAATACTTGGCCAGATTATTCGTCGTGCGGTCGTCGAAACGAACCCCGACGGCAAAAATTACGTCGGCGTTATGCATTGTCATGTTGGCTTCATAAGTGCCATGCATGCCCAACATCCCGAGCGACTGACGGTGTGTTGCGGGAAATGCCCCAAGCCCCATCAGTGAAGAGACCACCGGCAGGTTGAGCGCTTCGACAGTCCGGTGCAGTTGCTCGTGGCACGACGCCGTCACCGCCCCGCCGCCAACGTAGACAACCGGTTTTTTCGCCGCGACCAGCGTTTGCAGGGCGCGCTTAATCTGCCCTTTATGTCCCGCGGTGGTCGGGTTATATGATCGCATGCTGACCGTTTCAGGCCAGGAATAAGGCAATTTTTTGCCGGGATTAAGAATGTCCTTCGGCAAATCCACCACCACCGGTCCCGGACGGCCGCTCGCCGCCAGCCAGAAAGCCTTTTTCAGCACCTGTGGAATATCTTCCGTCTGCTTCACCAGAAAACTGTGTTTCACGACCGGGCGGGAGATCCCCACCATGTCGCACTCCTGAAAGGCGTCATAGCCAATCAACGAGGTCGCGACCTGACCGGAAAGAATCACTAACGGAATAGAATCCATATACGCCGTTGCGATGCCGGTAATCGCATTGGTGGCGCCAGGACCCGAAGTCACCAGCACCACACCCACTTCTCCCGTAGCCCGCGCCAGGCCATCGGCCATATGCACGGCAGCCTGTTCATGGCGTACGAGCACATGATCGATCCCACCGACCGTATGCAACGCATCATAAATATCGAGGACGGCGCCCCCGGGATAACCGAATACCTGCTTAACGCCCTGATCGATAAGCGATCTGACGACCATTTCGGCTCCAGACAACATCTCCATGGCTTGCCTCACTGAATGACGATTAATGATGTGTAAAACACCTTAACCGCTCCCCAGGACACAGGCAATTCAGAGAAAGGGGCAAAGACGCCGGAAAATAAGCATAAATGAGAGGGAGGCGACAGATTAATGGTGAATAAAACTAAATTTTATTCATGTAATGATAATTAATCGGCTTAAAATGGGCACATACAGCGAATCATCAATTTTTTCGTGGACAGAAAAAAGAATGACAAGCTCAAATCAGGATAAAATTCCAGAAAATTAAATCGAAGCAGGATAAACCGGATGTTTCACCCGGTTTATCTCATTCGCGGCTAACGCTTACAGACGGAGGCCAATAATTCTTCCATCCATTGATGTCCTTTATCCCGCCCCGCAGCTTCATGCCATGAAAGATAACATGTTCTGCTATTCAGTTTTAAAGGTAACGGTAATATCTGGAGATCCAGAGAGGTCGCGAACTCTTCAGCTAACCAGCGCGGGGCAATGGCCACCAGATGCGTTTGCGATACAACATTCAGAACACTGATTAATGCCATTCCCTGATAGGCCACACACGATTGTGAATCAACCGTGTCGTACCAGGGTCGGCTAAATGAGTCAAAACGGTCAAGTGAAACAACAGCATGTTGTTCATTATAAACATCACTTTCCACTAATGGCCCGTTAATGCGTGGATGCTTACGGCTGGCGACCAAAACCATTTCATCATTAAACAATGGAACACTTGTAAATTCAGGACGACGGAATTCCTCATAACTAATGACAAATTCTGTTTCCTGATAACGTAACTGGTGTTCAGTATCTTTATTTAAGGATGACTTAAATACAACATGAATATTCGGTGCGATTTTTTCAACACGATTATAAATCAGAGAGGTCAGGGTATTATCTAAAGGACTGCAAACACAAAGATGGAAGATGCGCTCACTGCTGCCAGGTTCAAAGCCGGAGCCGGGCAATTCATTCTGCACTAATTGCAGCGCCTGGCGGACGGAACCGAAGAGCTGGAAAGCCCGCGCAGTGGGCTGGATCCCACGACCGTAACGCACAAAAAGTTCATCATTAAACATCACCTTAAGACGCGCCACGGCGTTACTTACGGCAGGCTGTGACATCCCGAGGGCATGCGCGGCACGAGTAATATTTTGCTCCTGCATCACCGCATCAAATACAGTCAACAGGTTAAGATCAACCATACGAAGTTGCGGTTTATCCATCTCTAAATGAGGGGGGTTGGGTTTATCTACAGTTACTTCTGGCATACTTAACTCCATTGTCACGCTTAACTCCCTTTTTCTTGCCGGAATGCAGAGAAATAATCTCAGAGAATATGATTTACCATGCATATAAAATAAGAAAAAGGGCAGAGATTGAAATTAGGAAAATATAAATGTGCGGGAAGAACATCGTAGAAACCCACATCAGAACGAGGCCTAACTCTTCACAACACGGTAAATCATAAATTTTAATGACGGGAGCAATATAAACATAAGCAAGGCAAATAAACAATCATACGTTTAATGAATAAAACACCATCATCCAATAAAATATTTATATTACTTACGCGTTAATTATTAACATTCACTTATCATTAAGCCTATTACCAGAAATTATAAATTAATTAATATTCGCAATAAAATCTTCAAAATCATAAAGATAAACAATTCATTTTTGCCCTGTCCTGCCAAAACATCCCTGACTCATTTGAAAGTAAACATGCTTAAATATGTCAAACAATGAAAAGTGTAAGCCCACCGCCATTTTTTCATCGCCAATAGCAGAAAAAGTTCAGCACAATTAGCTAAATCATCGCCTCCTTTTTCTTCTGCCTGCCGCGGTGTTTTCACAGACAGGGTTGACATCCGTCATCGTATCCAGTACCACTAAAAGCATATCGCATTCGCATGGAGTTGATTTAATGATTCGTATCGCTCGCTTCAACGGTCTACTACTACTAAACGCATCTTCGTTGCGCGGTAGACTGGTGAGCGGCATTCAGCATTAAGTCGTATCCAGTTAGATAAAAAACCCGCGCCGTTGCGCGGGTTTTTTTATGCTCGAAGCAAGGCGCCCTAAAGACCAAGGACCTAAAACATGAGCCAGCAAGTCATTATTTTCGATACCACTTTACGCGATGGAGAACAGGCGTTACAGGCAAGCCTGAGTGTGAAAGAGAAGCTGCAGATTGCGCTGGCCCTTGAGCGTATGGGTGTTGACGTAATGGAAGTCGGTTTCCCTGTCTCTTCTCCTGGCGACTTCGAATCCGTACAAACCATCGCCCGTCAGGTTAAAAATAGCCGGGTTTGCGCATTAGCCCGCTGTGTGGAAAAAGATATCGACGTTGCAGCTGAGTCGCTGAAGGTCGCCGAAGCCTTCCGTATTCATACCTTTATTGCCACCTCACCGATGCATATCGCCACCAAGCTGCGCAGCACGCTGGACGAGGTGATTGAGCGCGCGGTCTATATGGTCAAACGCGCCCGTAATTACACCGACGATGTCGAGTTCTCTTGTGAGGATGCAGGCCGTACGCCGATCGCCGATCTGGCCCGTGTTGTGGAAGCCGCCATTAATGCTGGCGCTAAAACCATCAACATCCCGGACACCGTCGGCTACACCATGCCCTTCGAGTTCGCAGGCATTATCTCCGGTCTGTATGAGCGCGTACCAAATATCGATAAAGCGATCATTTCCGTCCACACCCATGACGACTTAGGTCTGGGCGTCGGCAATGCGCTGGCGGCGGTTCACGCTGGCGCACGTCAGGTAGAAGGCGCGATGAACGGAATTGGCGAGCGTGCCGGTAACTGCTCGCTGGAAGAGGTGATCATGGCGATTAAAGTTCGCCAGGACATCCTGAACGTCAGCACCCGCATTAACCATCAGGAGATCTGGCGTACAAGCCAGTTAGTCAGTCAGATCTGCAATATGCCGATCCCGGCGAACAAAGCCATTGTCGGCAGCGGCGCGTTTGCCCACTCATCCGGCATCCACCAGGATGGCGTACTGAAGAACCGTGAAAACTACGAAATCATGACGCCGGAATCCATCGGTCTGAATCAGGTGCAACTGAACCTGACCTCCCGTTCCGGGCGCGCAGCGGTAAAACACCGTATGGATGAGATGGGTTATAAAGAGAGTGAATACAGTCTGGACAATCTGTACGACGCCTTCCTGAAGCTGGCCGATAAAAAAGGTCAGGTGTTTGATTACGATCTGGAAGCGCTGGCGTTTATTGGCAAACAACAGGAAGAGCCAGAGCACTTCCGCCTGGATTATTTCAGCGTCCAGTCCGGTTCTAACGATATTGCCACCGCCTCCGTCAAGCTGGCTTGCGGCAGCGAGGTCAAAGCCGAAGCGGCTAACGGTAACGGTCCGGTCGATGCGATTTATCAGGCGATCAACCGCATTACCGATTACGACATTGAGCTGGTGAAATACAGCCTGTCCGCCAAAGGACACGGTAAAGATGCGCTGGGTCAGGTGGATATCGTCGCGAACTATAACGGACGTCGCTTCCACGGCGTCGGTCTGGCGACGGATATTGTTGAATCGTCCGCGAAAGCGATGGTGCACGTACTGAACAACATCTGGCGTGCCGCAGAAGTCGAAAAAGAGTTGCAACGTAAAGCTCAGAACAACGAGAACAACAAGGAAACCGTGTGATGTCGAAGAATTATCATATTGCTGTTTTGCCGGGCGACGGTATTGGTCCGGAAGTCATGGCGCAAGCCCTGAAAGTCCTGGAAGCCATTCGCCATCGATTTGAGATGCGCATTACCACCAGCCATTACGATGTGGGCGGCGCGGCAATCGACAGCCAGGGTGAACCGCTGCCGAAAACAACCGTCGAAGGTTGTGAGCAGGCTGACGCCGTGCTGTTTGGTTCCGTCGGCGGCCCGAAATGGGAACATCTGCCACCGGACAGCCAGCCGGAGCGCGGCGCGCTGCTGCCGCTGCGCAAGCACTTCAAACTGTTCAGCAATCTGCGTCCGGCAAAACTGTATCAGGGCCTGGAAGCCTTCTGCCCACTGCGTGCCGACATCGCAGCAAATGGCTTCGACATTCTGTGTGTTCGTGAACTGACCGGCGGGATCTACTTCGGTCAGCCAAAAGGTCGCGAAGGCAGCGGCCAGCATGAAAAAGCGTTCGATACCGAGGTCTATCACCGCTTTGAAATTGAACGTATTGCGCGCATCGCGTTTGAATCTGCGCGTAAACGCCGCCGCAAAGTGACCTCTGTCGATAAAGCGAACGTTCTGCAAACCTCTATTTTGTGGCGCGAAATCGTCAATGAAATCGCCAAAGAATATCCGGACGTTGAGCTGGCGCATATGTACATCGACAACGCTACCATGCAGTTGATTAAAGACCCGTCCCAGTTCGACGTACTGCTGTGTTCCAACCTGTTTGGCGACATTTTGTCTGACGAATGCGCGATGATTACCGGCTCGATGGGCATGCTGCCCTCCGCCAGCCTGAACGAGCACGGTTTTGGTTTATATGAACCGGCGGGCGGCTCCGCACCGGATATTGCCGGCAAGAATATTGCTAACCCGATTGCGCAGATTTTGTCGCTGGCGCTGCTGCTGCGCTACAGCCTGGATGCCGATGACGCGGCATCCGCTATTGAACGTGCGGTTAACCGCGCATTAGAAGAAGGTATCCGCACCGGTGATTTAGCCCGTGGCGCGGCGGCCGTCGGTACAGATGAAATGGGCGACATCATTGCTCGTTATGTCGCACAAGGGGTGTAATCATGGCTAAAACGTTATACGAAAAATTGTTTGATGCGCACGTGGTCTATGAGGCGCAAAACGAGACCCCGCTGTTATATATCGACAGACATCTGGTGCATGAAGTGACCTCTCCGCAGGCGTTCGACGGCCTGCGTGCGCACGGCCGTCCGGTTCGTCAACCGGGTAAAACCTATGCCACGATGGATCACAACGTCTCCACGCAGACCAAAGATATCAATGCGTCCGGCGAGATGGCGCGTATCCAGATGCAGGAACTGATTAAGAACTGCAACGAGTTTGGCGTTGAACTGTACGATCTGAACCACCCGTATCAGGGCATCGTTCACGTGATGGGGCCAGAACAGGGCGTCACTCTGCCGGGAATGACCATCGTCTGCGGCGACTCGCATACCGCGACCCACGGCGCCTTTGGCGCGCTGGCGTTCGGTATCGGCACCTCCGAAGTGGAGCACGTGCTGGCGACCCAGACCCTGAAGCAGGGTCGCGCCAAAACCATGAAGATTGAAGTCAAAGGCACCGCAGCGCCGGGAATTACTGCCAAAGACATCGTGCTGGCAATTATCGGTAAGACCGGTAGCGCCGGCGGTACCGGCCACGTCGTTGAGTTTTGCGGCGATGCCATCCGCGCCCTGAGCATGGAAGGCCGAATGACCTTGTGCAATATGGCAATCGAAATGGGTGCTAAAGCAGGACTGGTCGCGCCGGATGAAACCACCTTTAATTACGTCAAAGGTCGTCTGCACGCGCCGAAAGGTAAAGATTTTGATGACGCGGTAGCGTACTGGAAAACGCTGCACACCGACGCCGACGCAAGCTTTGATACCGTTGTCACCTTACAGGCTGAAGAGATTGCCCCGCAGGTGACCTGGGGTACCAACCCGGGCCAGGTGATCTCCGTGACGGACAACATTCCCGATCCGGCTTCATTTACCGATCCGGTTGAGCGTGCCAGCGCCGAAAAAGCGCTGGCCTATATGGGGCTGAAACCGGGTGTGCCGTTAACGGAAGTGGCGATCGATAAAGTGTTCATCGGCTCGTGCACTAACTCGCGTATTGAAGATTTGCGCGCCGCCGCAGAGGTCGCCAAAGGTCGTAAAGTCGCGCCGGGCGTCCAGGCGCTGGTGGTTCCTGGCTCCGGTCCGGTGAAAGCGCAGGCAGAAGCGGAAGGACTGGATAAGATCTTTATCGAAGCCGGTTTCGAGTGGCGTCTGCCGGGCTGCTCCATGTGTCTGGCCATGAACAACGACCGTCTGAATCCGGGCGAACGCTGCGCGTCGACCAGCAACCGTAACTTTGAAGGGCGTCAAGGCCGCGGTGGGCGTACCCATCTGGTCAGCCCGGCGATGGCCGCTGCTGCTGCCGTTGCCGGTCATTTTGCCGACATTCGCAGCATCAAATAAAGGAGACTCCCATGGCAGAGAAATTTACCCAACATACAGGCCTGGTTGTCCCGCTGGATGCCGCCAACGTCGATACCGACGCCATCATTCCGAAGCAGTTTTTGCAGAAGGTGACCCGTACCGGTTTTGGCGCACACCTGTTCAATGACTGGCGTTTTCTGGATGAAAAAGGTCAGCAGCCGAATCCGGCGTTCGTCCTGAACTTCCCGGAATACAAAGGGGCGTCAATTCTGCTGGCGCGTGAAAACTTCGGCTGCGGCTCTTCTCGTGAGCACGCGCCGTGGGCGTTGACGGACTACGGCTTCAAAGTAGTGATTGCGCCGAGCTTCGCGGACATCTTCTACGGCAACAGCTTTAACAACCAGTTGCTGCCCGTTAAGTTAAGTGATGAAGAAGTCGACGAGTTATTTACGCTGGTACAGGCGAATCCAGGTATTCACTTCGAAGTGGATCTGGAAGCGCAGGTTGTGAAAGCAGGCGAGAAAGCCTATCACTTTAACATCGACGCCTTCCGCCGCCACTGCATGCTGAACGGTCTGGACAGCATCGGGTTGACGCTGCAACACGAAGACGCGATCGCCGAGTACGAAGACAAGCAGCCCGCGTTTATGCGCTAAGCACGCAATGCCGGATGCGCTTCGCTTATCCGGCCTACGGATTCCTGTAGGTCGGATAAGGCGTTAGCCGCTATCCGGCAATCCATAAATCAAACGTCTTTCACCCGCCCGGTCATCACCAGCGTAACCAGCGAAATCGCCGCAATCACCCAGTACACCGCGAAATGACCATAGCTTTGGGCAACCGCACCCTGAATGACCCCGGCCAGAATCACGCCGGTCGAAATACTGTTAGTAAATAGCGTCGTCGCCGATCCGGCCCGCCCCGGCATCAGGTCCTGGAACCAGAGCATACCAATACCCGCGATAATCCCGATAAACACCGCATTAAACAGTTGCAGCATCAGCAGCGCCTGATGGCTATGGAAGAAAATCAAACCGAGATAAAACAGCACGCCCGCGGTGACGGCAATAAGCATCATCCGGCGCTTGCCGAAGCGTTTTACGTAGAAGCCGGCAAGGATCATCATCGGGATTTCCAGTCCTGCCGCGGTACCCATCAGGATCCCGGCAAGCTTATCCGGCAGCCCAAGCTCAGCGCTAATCCAGAGCGGCATATCGATGATGTACATGGTGTTGCAGGTCCACATCAGCGTGGAAGCGATAAACAACATTCGTACGTTTTTATCCTGCCAGCCGCCAGTCTGGATCACCGGCGCATCCGCCGGTTGCTCAACGCGGGCGACGGACGGCAACATAAAGGCAATCAGGATGAAACTGAGCGCAAAAATCGCGGCGGCAATTGAAAACATCACGGTAAAGCCGTAATTCAGCGCCAGCATAAAGGCCATCGGCGGGCCAATCACCCACGCCAGTGAAAGCTGCGCACGCATCACCGAACTGAACATCACCACTTCACGCGCCGAGCTGTCGGCATATTCCCGCGCCAGCGCGAACAATTGCGGCATCGCGGTATTTGCCAGCGACGCCAGCAGTACACCACAGGTGATCAGCGTCAGGTAGTGGCGGTTAAAGGCAAACAGCAGCGCATTACCGACGGCCATCAGGCAACAAAACAGAATCAGCTTGCGCCGATCTCCCTGGCTGTCCGAGCGTGTTGCCAGCGCAAGACTCACCCCAATCCCGGCGATGGCGTTAACGGTGTAAAACAATCCCACCCAGAACGGCTGCGCCCCGACCTCACGACTGAGAAACAGGCTCAACGTCGGCGCCTGTAGCGCCCCCGCCACCCCCATCATAAAAGCGACGAGCATAAACGCCGCGTACACACCGTTGAGACGTCGTCCCATCGTCATTAACCAGAGCATATTTTTCCTTTATCAGCGCAGCCAAAACGAAAAAAGCCAGCAGATAATACCTGCTGGCGCGGTGATTAACACCAATACTCAGTCACACATGATGTCTGCCATTCCGGGGTCAGGCTGTCACCTCCCACTGCATCAGTTCTTCCAGTATCTTTAAGCGCTGCGGCGCGCTCAGGCAAGCCAACCAGGACAACCCTTCTGTCGCGGCAAAGTACTTCTGATAAAACTGGCGCATAGATGACCCCTTCATAGTGCTTCATCGGAATGTATTATTGGCCTAATATAGGGATAATAAAATTGCTGAGTTTTTCGCAGGAGTTCCCCTTTTATGTCCTCTGGTCGTCTGCAACAACAGTTCATCCGCTTGTGGCAATGCTGCGACGGCAAAGCACAGGACACCACGCTGAACGAACTGGCGGATCTGCTGAGCTGCTCGCGTCGCCATATGCGCACATTGCTCAACACCATGCAGGAACGCGGCTGGCTGACGTGGGAGGCTGAGGTCGGGCGCGGAAAACGTTCACGCTTAACCTTCCTGTATACCGGACTGGCACTCCAGCAGCAGCGTGCGGAAGACCTGCTGGAACAGGACAGGATCGATCAATTAGTACAACTGGTTGGCGACAAAGCCGCCGTACGGCAGATGCTGGTTTCCCATCTGGGCCGCAGTTTCCGCCAGGGGCGCCATATCCTGCGCGTGCTCTACTACCGCCCGCTGCAAAACCTGCTGCCAGGTACAGCGCTGCGACGTTCAGAAACCCATATTGCCCGCCAGATTTTCAGCGCCCTGATCCGCGTAAAAGAGGAAAATGGGGAACTGGAAGCGGACATTGCCCACCACTGGCAGCAAATATCGCCCCTGCACTGGCGCTTTTTTCTGCGTCCGGGGATCCATTTTCACCACGGTCGTGAACTGGAGATGGACGATGTGGTGTCGTCATTAAGGCGCATTAATACGTTACCGCTCTACTCGCACATCAGCGAGATCGTCTCGCCAACGCCCTGGACGCTGGACATCCATCTTTCGCAGCCCGATCGCTGGCTACCGTGGCTGCTGGGCCAGGTTCCGGCAATGATCCTCCCGCGTGAGTGGGAAACCCTGAACAATTTCGCCAGCCATCCGATTGGTACTGGCCCGTACGCAGTGATACGCAATACGCGTAATCAGCTAAAAATTCATGCCTTTGATGACTTCTTCGGTTTTCGCGCCCTGATTGACGAGGTGAATGTATGGGTGTTGCCAGATATCGGCGACGAGCCGAACGGCGGCCTGACGCTGAAAGGCCCTACTGAAGATGAAAAGGCCATCGAGAGCCGACTTGAAGAGGGGTGTTATTACCTGCTGTTCGATGCCCGTACCCATCGCGGCGCCAGTCAGGAAGTCAGAGAGTGGGTCAGTCGTGTGCTCTCGCCCAGCAACCTGCTTTACTATGCCGATGAACAGTATCAGCGCCACTGGTTCCCGGCCTATGGTTTGCTGCCCCGTTGGCATCATGCGCGACCGGGACATGGCGAAAAACCCGCCGGGCTGGAGACGCTCACACTGACCTATTATCACGAACACATCGAACATCAGGTGATTGCGCAGATCATGAGCCAGCTTCTGGCGCAACATCAGGTGAAGCTGAATATTCAGGAGATCGACTACGATCAATGGCATTCCGGGGAAATTGAGAGCGACATCTGGCTTAACAGCGCCAACTTCACCCTGCCGCTCGACTTCTCGTTGTTCGCGCATCTGTGTGAAGTCCCGCTGTTACAGCACTGCATTCCGCTGGACTGGGAAGCCGACGCCGCACGCTGGCGCACCGGCGAGATGAATCTCGCCGTCTGGTGCCAACAACTGCTCGCCAGCAAAGCGATTGTGCCACTGATCCATCATTGGCTGATTATCCAGGGCCAGCGCAGTATGCGCGGCTTGCGCATGAACACCCTCGGCTGGTTCGACTTTAAATCCGCGTGGTTCGCGCCGCCGGATCCATGATTGCCGCAACGCGGCAAAATCACTACACTAACGCCGTTCTCAACGGGGTGCTAATTAAACATACACAAAATCATGCAAGCTGCATCAAGGCGGCAAACGAGTGAATCTCCGGGAGCATAGAACACTATGTGACTGGGGTGAGCGAACGCAGCCAACACAGAGGCGGTTTGAATGATGAAGTGTATGGGCTGAGATAATACCCGTCGAACCTGATCCGGATAACGCCGGCGAAGGGATTTGAGGCTACCGCTCAAAATCCTTTGCCACCCATTTTTTGAGGTGCAAAGTGTTAAAAAAATGTCTTCCCCTTATTCTTCTGTGTGCAGCGCCCGCCTTCGCCAAACCTGTACTTACTGTCTATACCTACGATTCGTTCGCCGCAGACTGGGGCCCTGGCCCGGCGGTGAAAAAAGCCTTTGAAGCCGACTGCAACTGCGAGCTGAAGCTGGTGGCGCTGGAAGATGGCGTGTCGTTACTTAATCGCCTGCGAATGGAAGGGAAAAACAGCAAAGCCGACGTGGTGCTGGGGCTGGATAACAACCTGCTGGAAGCGGCGACGCAAACCCAGCTGTTTGCAAAAAGTGGCGTCGCCAGCGAAGCGGTCAATGTACCGGGCGGCTGGAAAAATGACACCTTTGTCCCGTTTGATTACGGCTACTTTGCATTTGTGTATGACAAAAACAAACTCAAAAATCCGCCGAAAAGCCTGAAGGAACTGGTCGAGAGCGATCAGAAATGGCGGGTGATTTATCAGGATCCGCGCACCAGTACGCCAGGCCTTGGGCTGATGCTGTGGATGCAGAAAGTGTATGGTGACAAAACGCCACAGGCGTGGCAGAAGCTGGCGGCCAAAACCGTCACGGTCACCAAAGGCTGGAGCGAAGCCTATGGCCTGTTCCTGAAAGGTGAAAGCGATCTGGTGTTGAGCTACACCACCTCACCGGCGTATCACATCATCGAAGAGAAAAAGGATAATTTCGCCGCCGCCAACTTTAGCGAAGGTCATTATCTGCAGGTAGAAGTCGCCGCGCGTACCGCGGCCAGTAAGCAGCCTGAGCTGGCGGAAAAGTTCCTCAAGTTCATGATCTCGCCAGCGTTTCAGAAGGCAATCCCCACCGGCAACTGGATGTATCCGGTGGCGAATGTCACCCTGCCCGCCGGGTTTGAACAACTGGCTAAGCCCGCAACCACCCTGGAGTTCACTCCAGCGGAAGTGGCGGCACAACGCCAGGCATGGATTAGCGAATGGCAACGCGCCGTCAGCCGCTAATTGCCGGCTGGCTAATTCCAGGCCTTTGTGCCGCCACGCTGATGGTGGCGGTAGCGCTGGCCGCCTTTCTGGCCTTGTGGTTCAACGCGCCGCAGGCGGCATGGTCCTCGCTGTGGCGGGACAGCTACCTGTGGCATGTGGTGCGTTTTTCCTTCTGGCAGGCCTTTTTGTCGGCAGTGCTTTCGGTGGTTCCGGCCATCTTCCTTGCGCGGGCGCTGTACCGACGCCGCTTTCCGGGGCGGCTGGCTTTGCTGCGCCTGTGCGCCATGACGCTGATCCTCCCGGTGCTGGTTGCGGTATTTGGTATTCTCAGCGTCTACGGACGCCAGGGCTGGCTGGCCTCGCTCTGGCACATGCTTGGGCTGGAGTGGACCTTCTCGCCTTACGGCTTGCAGGGCATCCTGCTGGCTCACATCTTTTTTAATCTGCCAATGGCAAGCCGCCTGCTGTTGCAGTCGCTGGAAAATATCCCCGGCGAGCAGCGCCAGCTTGCGGCACAGCTCGGTATCCGCGGCTGGCAGTTCTTTCGCTTTGTCGAGTGGCCGTGGCTGCGTCGCCAAATCCCGCCTGTCGCCGCGCTGATTTTTATGCTCTGTTTTGCCAGCTTCGCGACCGTACTGTCGCTGGGCGGCGGGCCGCAGGCGACGACCATTGAGCTGGCGATTTATCAGGCGCTTAATTTCGACTACGATCCCGCGCGCGCTGCCATGCTGGCGTTGATCCAGATGGTGTGCTGTCTGGCGCTGGTACTCCTCAGCCAACGATTAAGTAAAGCTATCGCTCCCGGCACCACCCTGGTTCAGGGATGGCGCGATCCGGACGATCGGCTGCACAGCCGTTTAACCGATGCTTTGCTGATTGTCCTCGCGCTGCTGCTGTTGCTTCCACCGTTGTTGGCGGTGATGGTCGACGGGGTGAATCGTCACCTGATGGACGTGCTCGCTCAGCCCATTTTGTGGCAGGCGGTGTGGACCTCGCTGCGTATTGCGCTGGCAGCGGGTCTGCTGTGCGTGATCCTGACGATGATGCTGCTGTGGAGCAGCCGCGAACTGCGCGCCCGTCAGCAGTTATTGGCAGGACAAGCGCTGGAACTCAGTGGGATGCTTATTCTGGCGATGCCAGGCATCGTGCTGGCCACCGGCTTTTTCCTGTTGCTTAACAACAGCATCGGCCTGCCGGAGTCCGCTGACGGCATCGTGATTTTCACCAATGCGCTGATGGCCATTCCCTACGCGCTGAAAGTGCTGGAAAACCCGATGCGCGATGTTACCGCCCGCTACACGATGCTGTGTCAGTCGCTGGGGATTGAGGGCTGGCAGCGGCTAAAAGTAGTAGAGCTACGGGCATTAAAGCGTCCGCTGGCGCAGGCGCTGGCTTTTGCCTGCGTACTGTCGATCGGTGATTTCGGCGTGGTGGCGCTGTTCGGCAATGACGACTTCCGCACCCTGCCATTTTATCTTTATCAGCAAATTGGCTCTTATCGCAGTCAGGACGGCGCCGTCACTGCGCTCTTATTGCTGATCCTGTGCTTTATTTTATTTACCGTTATTGAGACGTTACCGGGGCGAAATGCTAAAACTGACTGACATCACCTGGCTTTATCATCATCTGCCCATGCGCTTTACGCTGTCCGTGGCACGCGGTGAACAGGTGGCGATTCTGGGGCCGAGCGGCGCAGGGAAAAGCACATTGCTGAGTCTGATTGCCGGTTTTCTCAAACCAGCCCGCGGCAGCCTGCTGATCGAAGGAGAAGATCACACCACCACGCCGCCGTCACGCCGCCCGGTGTCGATGCTGTTTCAGGAAAACAATCTGTTCAGCCACTTAAACGTTGAGCAAAACATTGGTCTGGGGCTGGATCCCGGACTGAAATTAAGCGCTGAACAGAAAGAGAAGCGCCGGCATATCGCGCAACAAATGGGGATCGAGACATTGATGGCCCGCCTGCCCGGTGAGCTTTCTGGTGGTCAGCGCCAGCGTGTCGCACTGGCGCGTTGTCTGGTGCGTGAACAGCCCGTGCTGCTGCTGGATGAACCGTTTTCGGCCCTCGATCCCGCGCTGCGCCAGGAGATGCTGACGCTGGTAAGCGATATCTGCCATGCCCGGCAACTGACGCTGCTGATGGTTTCACACAGCGTGGAGGATGCGGCGCGCATCGCGGCGCGCTCTGTCGTCGTGGCCGACGGTCGCATCGCCTGGCAGGGCGATACGAATGAGCTGCTGAGTGGCCGAGCCAGCGCCTCGGCGCTGTTAGGCATTAAAGAATAATGGATTGCCGGATGGCGCTTACGCTTATCCGGCCTACGCGGATTCCTGTCTGTAGGCCGGATAAGCGTAAGCGCCATCCGGCAGAAATATCAGTAGCCCACCACTTTTCGCAGAATATCGATGTACATCGGCATCAGCGGGTGACGCAGCAACGTCACCAGCGCGACAATCCCCATCCCCAGCACCACCGGCGCCAGCCAGAGCAGGCGTCCTTTTGGCAGGTAGGGCGTTAAGCGGTCCGTTGCAGCTTTTCCGCTGCGCCACAGGCGCCAGCACAACCAGCCACCGAGCCACAGCAGGATGGCTGTCGCCAGCAGCAGCCACTTAAACTCACCGCTTTGCATCCCCGCCGGAATATCAATTGCCGCACCCGCCAGAATCCCCGGCAGAAAATAAAATGGCGGCCAGAGCAGGCAGCCAATAATGTTGGGCGTGATGAATTTCGCCACCGGCAGATCGAGCATTCCGGCGACCATCGGCACCAGCGGGCGGGTTGGGCCAACGAAGCGTCCCACCAGAATCGTGAACATACTGTGCTGATGCAGCGCATGCTCGGTTTTATCGAGCAGCGCCTTGTTCTTTTTCATGAACGACCAGCGATGCAGCGGTTTTTTGAAACGCCAGCCCAGCCAGAACGAGATCCAGTCGCCAAGCAGACAGCCGACAATTCCCGCCAGCCATGCATGCCAGAAGTTGAGTTCCCCGCTGCCGATCAGGGCGCCCAGCCCGGCCATCAATACCGTTCCCGGTAAAATCAACCCCACCAGCGCCAGCGATTCCAGAAAGGCCACCAGCGCCACAGCAATCAAAGCGTACATGGCGGACTGGAGAATAAAGTGTTCCAGCAATGCTTGCATAATGCGTCCGTCAGTTTTACGAAACAGGGATTCTGCAAACCCATCCCTGCGACGTCAAGCGACCAATCATCTGAATAGTTACAGGTTATGACATCTTTACGGACACATCATTCACTTTTTCTTCACAACCGGCGCAACAGCATGCTGCAAGTCCAGGCATTTGAGTCATTTCACGGTTTCGTAGTATTCCAGTTCAAGGGCATCCCTTTTTTGGTATACACAAAACCGTTGGTAGTTATCAGCGTAATCATGCTGATCATGATACACCCACAAACAATTATATTTTACTGAAGGACTTAATTGCTGCAAAAAATCTAATAAACATGCTTTTTTAGCAGTAATATCAGTAATACCCCTCCACTTTATGACAACATATGTATGTTGATCATCCAGGTCATAATAATGTTCATATTCAACTTCTTTTGATAGTTGTGGTACCTTTTTCAGAAGGTCAGGGGTATATAACCAGTAAGAAAGAATATCATCACGTCTGTAATGATGATCCCCTGACATCAAAGCAAAACAGCCAAAGAAGACAATAAAAGGGAGCAGAAGTAATGACAATAATAGTAAAATCCATTTTTTCATGTTCACCATTACCTCTGTGGTGAGTGAGAGTGAAGAAGAAAAAAAAGTGGACGTTCAAAGGGAGAGTCAGCATAATTTATCGTATTAGATACTGAACCATAAAGCTCATGATTTATCCTGTCTTTATTCTTAAAAAAACCATCGACAGGACTATTATGAAACTGATTATACATTACACCGGTAAAACCGCCATCCAGCGGTTTTATATAATCCAACCAGTCGGGAAGTTTTTTCCTGATAGGTTCACCATATTTAAAGGGAGTCATTGTGCTGAATAAATAGGGGAAAAATCCTGTATTCTTATAATGACCGATAGGATCATGGGAATCCCAGATCTGTAGCGCTGTGTCATATGACACAGGATTCGCTAGCCATAGTGGGTCTGGCCCTCCTCCAAATACACGATAAAACCCTACTAAATCAGATAACAAATCCTCAACGCTAAATCCGCTATCTGTATACCAATTGAAGAGTATAGAGTCTTGCCATGCTTCAAATCTTTTTGCAGTTCCGTACATAAGAGTCAGCGCGACTCTTGCTTTCATTGCAGGAGTGAGACAGGAGCGAACCATCACCTGAGTCAAGACACCAGTATGAAAATCTATATTAACATCAAGTATCTTTTTCCTTATACCCATTTCCTGATAATAATCTATGGAATAATACCAATCATTTAAGGACTCATAATACATAGCGCCAAATTCGTTCTCCAACTTTGTTTTTAACACTCGGGCATCATTTCCTTGTGCATGTCCCAAATCAATCCACCCTAACTTCTCCGTATACACTAAACCCTTTCGTTTTGTCGTAGCAAACATGCCATCAGTAATATCATTACGATTGCTCATTATGCGTCTCCTTTGCGGAGAGCATAATTCACTCTATTTTCAATTCACAAATGCTATTTTTTTATTAATCCTTTAGAACCATTCATTATTATGATACATTGCAGCGTAAAAATAGATTAGTCAGTGAGCGTCATTGCGACTTCACAACGGCGCTCAGAAAATAACTTTATTCACAACCGGCGCGGAACTCGCTCGGACTGGCGCCGGTGCATTTTTTAAAGACGCGGGAAAAATAGAGCTGGTCGTCGAACCCGACATTACGCCCGACGGTGGCAATCGGCATGCGTGTTGTACTGAGCAGCAGTTTCGCCTGGCTGATACGTTGATCCTCACGCCAGCTCAACACGCTGATCCCCAACTGCTGGCGGAACAGGTGCGACAGGCGCGATGGCGACAGGCAGACATGCTGGGCAACGCTGGCAATATCGAAGTGGCTGTCCGCCAGATGATCGCTGATGTACTGACAGGCATCGCGCACGCGGTTATCCATCGGCGGATGCAGCGAGGCGTTGATCGCCTCCATGCGCCTCAGTAGTAACTGCTCCAGCAGGTTGATCGCCAACAGTTCGCAGTAGCGCCCTTCTCCCTGCCCGGCACTGATGATCTGGCCGAACAGTTCATTAAAATGCGGCTGGAGCGCCTCGTCCGGACGGAAAAATCCGGTCTGCGCAAAAATAGGCGGCCAGGTCAGCCACTCCTGCCAGTATGCACGGGGGCGGAAGTAAACCCACTGGTGATACCATTCGCTGGCATCCGGATGGCGCCCGTAGTGATGAATTTCGCCTGGCGGGAACAGCAAAATATCGCCAGGTCGACAGACAAACTCCCTGCCGTGATTTTTGATCACCCCTTCACCCCGAATCGTGAGGTTAAGGATATAACCTTTCATCCCCAACGGCCTGTCGATAAAAAAATCCAGATAGCCGTTGGCGTCTATCGGCGTTAAACCCGCAACCAGATGCGCGTTAAACGAGTACCCCGGCAGGAGAGGGTCATTTTGCGGTTCAGCCATAATTTCACGACTCCCGAGGTTCGGTAAGGAAACAAATTGTCCATATTACGCAAGGCAGCCTTGTTTGCGCCCTGCTTCGCCGCCGCATTATCGCTGGCAGTCCATCAACCCCGCTTGTGAAAAGCATTATGTAACAACTCAGCGCGATGACTGCGGCAAAAACGGGTAACAAAAGTGTCTATAACTGGAGCAGAAATGTCCACATTGATTATTTGCACGGCGTCACACTTTGCGATGCCATAGCATTTTAATCCATAAGATTAGCGGATCCTACCTGACGGTTTTTATCCCTACTCACTACTGTTTCTCCATACCCGTATTTCTGGATGGAGTAAGAGGATGGCAATTGCAATTGGCCTCGATTTTGGCAGTGATTCTGTGCGCGCACTAGCAGTGGAATGCGCGACCGGCGAAGAGATCGCGACCAGCGTAGAGTGGTATCCACGCTGGCAGGAGGGGCGTTATTGCGACGCGCCGAACAACCGGTTCCGCCATCATCCACGCGACTATATCGAATCGATGGAAGCGGCGCTGAAAAGCGTGCTGGCTGAGCTGAGCACGGCGCAGCGCGCGGAAGTCGTTGGGATTGGCGTCGACAGTACCGGCTCAACGCCAGCCCCCATTGATGCTGACGGCAATGTCCTTGCGCTCCGGGAAGAGTTCGCGGAAAACCCGAACGCGATGTTTGTCCTGTGGAAAGACCACACGTCGGTGGAAGAAGCCGAAGCCATTACCCGTCTGTGCCACTCGCCGGGCAAAGTAGATTACTCCCGCTACATTGGCGGCATTTACTCCAGCGAATGGTTCTGGGCCAAAATTCTTCACGTCACCCGCGAGGACAGCGCCGTCGCCCAGGCCGCCGCCTCCTGGATTGAACTGTGCGACTGGGTGCCCGCCCTGCTTTCTGGCACCACGCGCCCGCAGGATATCCGCCGGGGTCGCTGCAGCGCCGGGCACAAATCGCTGTGGCATGAAAGCTGGGGCGGTCTGCCGCCCGCCAGCTTCTTCGACGAACTCGATCCGATCATTAACCAGCATTTACCGTATCCCCTTTTTACCGACACCTTCACCGCCGATCTGCCGGTCGGAACGCTCTGCAAAGAGTGGGCGCAACGCTTGGGTCTGCCAGAAAGCGTGGTGATCTCCGGAGGCGCGTTCGACTGCCATATGGGCGCGGTTGGCGCAGGCGCACAGCCCAACGCGCTGGTGAAAGTCATTGGAACCTCCACCTGCGACATCCTGATTGCGGACAAACAGAGCGTCGGTGAGCGTGCCGTGAAAGGTATTTGCGGCCAGGTCGATGGTAGCGTGGTGCCTGGTTTTATTGGCCTGGAGGCGGGTCAGTCTGCCTTTGGCGACATCTACGCATGGTTTGGACGCATTCTCGGCTGGCCGCTTGAGCAGCTCGCCGCGCAGCATCCTGAACTGAAAGAGCAGATTAAAGCCAGCCAGAAACAACTCCTGCCCGCGCTGACCGACGCCTGGGCGAAAAATCCGTCGCTGGATCATTTGCCAGTGGTGCTTGACTGGTTTAACGGCCGCCGTACGCCGAACGCAAACCAGCGTCTGAAAGGGGTGATAACGGATCTGAATCTGGCCACGGATGCTCCGGCGCTGTTTGGCGGACTGATCGCCGCGACCGCCTTTGGCGCGCGCGCCATTATGGAATGCTTTACCGAACAAGGTATTGCCGTTAACAACGTGATGGCGCTGGGCGGCATCGCCCGGAAAAACCAGGTCATTATGCAGGCCTGCTGCGATGTCCTGAACCGTCCGCTACAAATTGTCGCCTCCGATCAGTGCTGTGCGCTGGGGGCAGCCATCTTCGCCGCCGTGGCAGCCAACGTGCATGCCGATATCCCTGCCGCCCAGCAAAAAATGGCGAGCGCGGTGGAAAACACGCTGCAACCTCGCCCCGCGCAGGCCCAACGTTTCGAACAGCTTTATCGCCGCTATCAGCAATGGGCGGTAAGCGCTGAACAACATTATCTTCCGACTGCCGCCCCGGTAAATCACACACCGGCTGATCAGGCAACCCTGACTCACTAAGGACACGACAATGACTATTTTTGATAATTATGAAGTGTGGTTTGTAATTGGCAGCCAGCATTTGTACGGCCCACAGACGCTGCATCAGGTCACTCAGCACGCGGAGCACGTCGTCAAGGCGCTGAATACCGAAGCGAAACTGCCCTGCAAACTGGTTCTGAAACCACTGGGGACCTCGCCGGATGAGATCACCGCCATTTGCCGTGATGCCAACTATGACGATCGCTGTGCGGGTCTGGTGGTCTGGCTGCATACCTTCTCTCCGGCCAAAATGTGGATCAACGGCCTGGCGATCCTCAACAAACCGCTGCTGCAATTCCACACCCAGTTCAATGCCGCCCTGCCGTGGGACAGCATCGATATGGACTTTATGAATCTGAATCAGACTGCGCATGGTGGCCGCGAGTTCGGCTTCATCGGCGCGCGTATGCGTCAACAACACGCGGTGGTCACCGGCCACTGGCAGGATCAGCAGGCGCACAAACGTATCGGCGCCTGGATGCGTCATGCCGTATCGAAACTCGATACCCGTCATCTGAAAGTGTGCCGCTTTGGCGACAACATGCGCGAAGTGGCTGTGACCGATGGTGATAAAGTCGCCGCGCAGATCAAATTTGGTTTCTCGGTGAACACCTGGGCAGTGGGCGATCTGGTGCAGGTGGTGAACGCCGTCAGCGACGGTGATATCAATGCGCTGATCGATGAGTACGAAAGCTCGTATACCCTGACCCCCGCCACCCAGGTTCACGGCGACAAACGCCAGAACGTGCTGGAAGCGGCGCGTATCGAACTGGGCATGAAGCGCTTTCTGGAACAGGGCGGCTTCCACGCATTTACCACCACTTTTGAAGATTTGCACGGTCTGAAACAGCTTCCGGGTCTGGCCGTACAGCGCCTGATGCAGCAGGGCTACGGCTTTGCGGGCGAAGGCGACTGGAAAACTGCCGCTCTGCTTCGCATCATGAAAGTGATGTCTACCGGTCTGCAGGGCGGCACCTCCTTTATGGAGGATTACACCTATCACTTCGAGAAAGGCAACGATCTGGTGCTCGGCTCCCACATGCTGGAAGTCTGTCCGTCGATCGCGGTGGACGAAAAACCGATCCTCGATGTCCAGCCTCTCGGCATTGGCGGTAAAGACGATCCCGCCCGTCTGATTTTCAATACGAAGACCGGCCCGGCGGTAGTCGCCAGCCTGATCGACCTCGGCGATCGCTATCGTCTGCTGGTCAACTGCATCGACACCGTGAAAACCCCGCACTCGCTGCCGAAACTGCCGGTTGCCAACGCGCTGTGGAAAGCCCAACCGGACCTGCCGACCGCGTCCGAAGCGTGGATCCTGGCCGGCGGCGCGCACCATACCGTCTTCAGCCATGCGCTGGATCTCAACGATATGCGTCAGTTCGCCGAAATGCACGATATCGAAATCGCCGTGATTGATAACGATACCCGCCTGCCCGCCTTCAAAGACGCGCTGCGCTGGAACGATGTGTATTACGGGTTTAAACGTTAAGCGAATGGTTGCCTGATGGCGCTTTGCCGATCGGACCTACATTTCTGTGTAGGCCCGATAAGGCGTTTACGCCGTCATCAGGCAGGGAGAAAAACATGCTAGAAGATCTCAAACGCCAGGTACTGGAAGCGAATCTGGCGCTGCCAAAGCACAACCTGGTCACGCTCACCTGGGGGAACGTCAGTGCCGTCGATCGCGACCACGGCGTCTTTGTCATTAAACCTTCCGGCGTTGATTACAGTGTGATGACCGCTGACGATATGGTGGTTGTCAGCATCGCGACGGGTGAAGTGATTGAAGGTCAGAAAAAGCCCTCGTCCGATACGCCCACCCATCGTCTGCTGTATCAGGCCTTTCCCACCATTGGCGGTATCGTGCATACCCATTCGCGCCACGCGACTATCTGGGCACAGGCCGGACAGTCCATTCCGGCAACGGGCACCACGCACGCCGACTATTTCTACGGCACCATTCCCTGCACCCGCAAAATGACCGACCATGAGATCAACGGTGAGTATGAGTGGGAAACCGGCAAGGTGATCGTCGAAACCTTTAAGATGCATGAAATAGACGCCGCGCAAATGCCAGGCGTACTGGTGCATTCACACGGTCCCTTCGCGTGGGGGAAAAACGCCGAAGACGCGGTGCATAACGCCATCGTCTTAGAAGAGGTCGCCTATATGGGCATTTTCTGCCGCCAGCTCGCGCCACAGTTACCTGATATGCAGCAAACGTTGCTGGATAAGCATTACCTGCGCAAGCACGGCGCTAAAGCCTATTACGGGCAGTAGCGCCGATAAAGACTGTATAAAACCCCAGCACAGCGTACTGAACCAGGCTATAATCATGCCTGGTTTTTTTAATGGATAAACAGCGTGGCGCAGGCAGGTTTTATCTTAACCCGGCACTGGCGGGATACGTCGCAGGGAACCGAAGTCTCCTTCTGGCTGGCAACAGACAGCGGGCCTTTGCAGGTATCGCTTGCGCCGCAGGAATCCGTTGCGTTTATCCCCACCGCGCTTACCGCCCGCGTCACGTCGTTATTAAGTGGGGAAAATGGCTACCGCCTGGTGCCGCTTAACCTCAACGATTTTCATCGGCAACCCGTTTCGGGTCTTTACTGTCGTTCGCATCGCCAGTTGATGCGACTGGAAAAGCTGCTGCGTGAGAACGGCGTGACGGTTTATGAAGGCGATGTCCGTCCGCCGGAGCGCTATCTGATGGAACGCTTTATCACCTCACCGGTATGGGTCGAAGGTGAGCAGCGCAACGGAGCGATCGTCAACGCGCGATTAAAACCCCATCCCGACTATCGTCCGCCGCTCAAATGGCTTTCTCTGGACATTGAGACAACGCGCCACGGCGAGCTGTACTGTATTGGTCTGGAAGGCTGCGGGCAGCGCGTTGTCTATATGCTCGGCCCCGAAAATGGCGATGCCTCAACGCTTGATTTCCAGCTTGAGTATGTCAACAGCCGCCCACAACTGCTGGAAAAACTGAACGAGTGGATTGCCCGTCACGATCCCGACATCATCATCGGCTGGAACGTGGTGCAGTTTGACCTGCGCGTGTTGCAAAAACATGCTGAGCGCTACCGTATTCCCCTGCGTTTTGGCCGCGATAACAGCGAACTCGAATGGCGTGAGCACGGTTTTAAAAATGGCGTTTTTTTCGCCCAGGCCAAAGGGCGACTGATTATTGACGGCATTGAAGCGCTGAAATCTGCGTTCTGGAATTTCTCGTCATTTTCGCTGGAGACCGTTTCGCAGGAACTGCTTGGCGAGGGTAAATCGATCGATAATCCCTGGGATCGCATGGATGAGATAGACAGACGTTTTGCCGAAGATAAACCCGCGCTCGCGACCTACAATCTGAAAGATTGCGAGCTGGTGACGCGGGTCTTTCATAAAACCGAGATCGTGCCGTTCCTGTTAGAACGCGCTACGGTTAACGGTTTACCGGTCGATCGTCACGGCGGTTCCGTTGCCGCGTTCGGCCACCTCTATTTTCCACGTATGCACCGCGCCGGATACGTTGCGCCGAACCTCGGTGAAGTGCCGCCCCACGCCAGCCCCGGCGGTTACGTGATGGATTCGTGTCCCGGCTTGTATGATTCGGTGCTGGTGCTGGATTACAAAAGCCTGTACCCCTCGATCATTCGCACCTTTTTGATAGACCCCGTGGGTCTGGTGGAAGGGATGGCGCACCCGGATCCCGAACACAGTACCGAAGGATTTCTCGACGCCTGGTTCTCGCGGGAAAAACACTGCCTGCCAGAGATCGTGACGTCGATCTGGCAGGGTCGTGAGGAGGCAAAGCGCCACGGCAACAAACCGCTTTCTCAGGCGCTGAAGATCATCATGAATGCCTTTTACGGTGTGCTCGGCACGACGGCCTGTCGTTTCTTCGATCCCCGCCTGGCGTCGTCGATCACCATGCGCGGTCACGCGATCATGCGCCAGACCAAAGCGCTGATTGAGGCCCAGGGCTATGACGTGATTTATGGCGACACCGACTCCACCTTCGTCTGGCTGAAGCGCGCCCACACAGAAGAGGAAGCGGCGAAAATTGGCCGCGCGTTAGTGGCGCACGTCAACGCCTGGTGGACGCAATCGCTTCAGGAGAAGAACCTTACCAGCGCGCTGGAACTGGAGTATGAAACGCATTTCTGTCGCTTTCTGATGCCCACTATCCGTGGGGCGGATACCGGCAGCAAAAAACGCTACGCGGGTCTAATTCAGGAAGGAGAAAGCCAGCGCATGGTGTTTAAAGGTCTGGAAACCGTGCGTACCGACTGGACGCCGCTGGCGCAGCAGTTCCAGCAAGAATTGTATCTGCGTATTTTTCGTCACGAGCCGTATCAGGATTACGTGCGTGAAACCATTGATCGGCTGATGGCTGGCGAACTGGACGATCGTCTGGTCTATCGCAAGCGCCTGCGCCGACCGTTGAGCGAATACCAGCGCAACGTTCCGCCACATGTACGCGCCGCCAGACTGGCTGATGAAGAGAATCTGAAGCGAGGGCGCCCGGCGCAGTACCAGAACCGCGGCACCATTCACTATGTCTGGACCCTGAACGGCCCGGAGCCAAAGGATTATCAACACTCGCCTCTGGATTACGAGCATTACCTGACGCGCCAGCTCCAGCCCGTCGCGGAAGGAATTCTTCCGTTCATTGATGATAACTTTGCTACACTACTGACAGGCCAATTAGGGTTATTTTGACGCGTGACGAATCCATCGCCATCCATTACCATAGCGCCCTTTCCATTCCTGGACCCAATTTACCTTGCTGCCACCGTTTTTCTCTGGCAGAGGGTGATTATTGCCTGCAATTAAAGATATAGAGCCGAACAAATATGCCTTTTACACTTGGTCAACGCTGGATCAGCGATACAGAAAGCGAACTGGGACTTGGAACCGTTGTCGCCATGGATGCCCGTACCGTCACTTTGCTTTTTCCTTCCACCGGTGAAAATCGCCTGTATGCGCGCAGTGACTCCCCCGTGACCCGCGTGATGTTCAACCCAGGCGATACCATTACCAGTCATGAAGGCTGGCAGCTGCAAATCGATGAAGTAAAAGAAGAAAACGGTTTGCTTGCCTACATCGGCACCCGCCTTGATACCGAAGAAGCCGGGGTGACGCTGCGTGAAGTCCTGCTCGACAGTAAACTGGCATTCAGTAAACCGCAGGACCGACTGTTTGCCGGTCAGATTGACCGCATGGACCGCTTTGCGCTGCGCTATCGCGCACGTAAATTTCAGAGCGAACAGTACCGTATGCCGTGGAGCGGCCTGCGCGGTCAGCGCACCAGCCTGATCCCTCATCAGCTCAACATTGCCCACGACGTGGGTCGTCGTCATGCCCCGCGCGTACTGCTGGCAGATGAAGTCGGTCTGGGTAAAACCATTGAAGCCGGGATGATTCTGCATCAACAACTGCTTTCTGGCGCGGCAGAACGAGTGCTGATCATTGTGCCGGAAACTTTGCAGCATCAGTGGCTGGTCGAAATGCTGCGCCGTTTTAATCTGCGTTTCGCCCTGTTTGACGATGAACGCTACGCCGAAGCGCAACACGATGCCTATAACCCGTTTGAAACCGAGCAACTGGTTATCTGTTCACTGGATTTTGCCCGCCGTAACAAACAGCGTCTGGAACACCTGTGCGATGCTGAATGGGATCTGCTGGTTGTCGATGAAGCTCACCATCTCGTCTGGAGCGAAGAGGCGCCGAGCCGTGAATATGTCGCGATCGAACAACTGGCGGAACGCGTGCCAGGCGTACTGTTGCTGACCGCCACCCCGGAACAACTGGGTATGGAAAGTCACTTTGCCCGTCTGCGTCTGCTGGATCCTAACCGTTTCCACGATTTCGCACAGTTTGTTGAAGAGCAGAAAAACTACCGTCCGGTCGCCGACGCCGTAGCCATGCTGCTGGCCGGTAACAAGCTCAGCAATGAAGAGCTCAACATGCTGGGCGAACTGATTGGCGAGCAGGATATTGAACCGCTGCTGCAAACCGCGAACAGCGACCGCGACGGTGCGCAGAACGCGCGTCAGGAACTGGTCTCCATGCTGATGGACCGCCACGGCACCAGCCGCGTGCTGTTCCGTAACACCCGTAATGGCGTAAAAGGTTTCCCGAAACGCGAACTGCACACCATTAAGCTGCCGCTGCCGACGCAGTATCAGACTGCCATTAAAGTGTCCGGCATCATGGGGGCCCGCAAAGACGCCGAGGACAGAGCGCGTGACATGCTCTATCCGGAACAGATTTATCAGGAATTTGAAGGCGATACCGGTACCTGGTGGAACTTCGACCCGCGCGTCGAGTGGCTGATGGGCTACCTGACCAGCCATCGCTCGCAGAAAGTGCTGGTGATCTGCGCGAAGGCGGCAACCGCCCTGCAACTTGAGCAAGTGCTGCGCGAGCGCGAAGGTATCCGCGCCGCCGTGTTCCACGAAGGGATGTCGATTATCGAACGTGACCGTGCCGCCGCCTGGTTTGGCGAAGAGGACAGCGGCGCGCAGGTGCTGCTGTGTTCAGAAATCGGCTCGGAAGGTCGTAACTTTCAGTTCGCCAGCAACCTGGTGATGTTTGACCTGCCGTTCAATCCGGACCTGCTGGAGCAGCGTATTGGTCGTCTCGACCGTATCGGACAGGCGCATGATATCCAAATCCACGTCCCGTATTTAGAGAAAACCGCCCAGTCGGTGCTGGTTCGCTGGTATCACGAAGGTCTGGATGCGTTCGAACATACCTGCCCGACCGGTCGCGCTATCTATGACTCGGTTTACAGCAACCTGATTAACTATCTGGCGGCCCCCGAAGAGACCGATGGCTTTGATGAGCTGATCAAAAGCTGTCGCGAACAACACGAAGCGCTGAAAGCGCAACTGGAACAGGGCCGCGACCGCCTGCTGGAGATCCACTCCAACGGCGGTGAAAAAGCGCAGCAACTGGCCGAAAGCATTGAAGAGCAGGATGACGACACCAGCCTTATCGCCTTTGCCATGAACCTGTTTGATATCGTGGGGATTAACCAGGACGATCGCGGCGAAAACCTGATAGTACTGACGCCATCCGATCACATGCTGGTTCCGGACTTTCCGGGGCTGCCGGAAGACGGTTGTACCATTACCTTTGAACGTGACGTGGCGCTGTCACGTGAAGACGCCCAGTTTATTACCTGGGAGCATCCGCTGATCCGTAACGGACTGGATCTGATCCTCTCCGGTGATACCGGTAGCAGTACCATTTCCTTGTTAAAGAATAAGGCGCTGCCGGTCGGTACGCTGCTGCTGGAACTGGTATACGTTGTGGAAGCCCAGGCACCGAAGCAGTTGCAGCTTAACCGCTTCCTGCCGCCGACGCCGGTGCGCATGCTACTGGATAAAAACGGCAACAACCTCGCGGCGCAGGTGGAGTTTGAAACCTTCAACCGTCAGTTGAGTGCCGTAAACCGCCACACCGGCAGCAAGCTGGTTAACGCGGTGCAGCAGGATGTTCACGCGATTCTGCAACTGGGTGAAGCGCAGGTTGAAAAGTCCGCCCGCGCCCTGATTGACGCTGCACGCAATGAAGCGGATGAAAAACTGTCTGCTGAATTGTCGCGCCTGGAAGCGCTGCGCGCCGTCAACCCGAACATTCGTGATGACGAACTCGCGGCGATTGAAAGCAACCGTCAGCAGGTGCTGGAAAGCCTGAGTCAGGCAGGATGGCGTCTGGATGCGCTACGTCTTATCGTCGTCACGCATCAGTAACGGAGCCGACTATGGGGATGGAAAACTACAACCCGCCGCAGGATCCCTGGCTGGTTATCCTGTATCAGGATGAGCACATTATTGTGGTCAACAAGCCGAGCGGCTTGTTGTCCGTGCCGGGGCGTCTTGCGGAGCACAAAGACAGCGTAATGACGCGTATTCAACGCGACTTTCCGCAGGCAGAATCTGTGCATCGGCTGGATATGGCCACCAGCGGCGTGATTGTAGTGGCCCTCACTAAAGCGGCGGAGCGAGAGTTGAAGCGTCAGTTTCGCGAGCGCGAGCCGAAAAAACAGTATGTGGCGCGGGTATGGGGACATCCCGCGCCCGCAGAAGGACTGGTGGATTTACCGCTGATCTGCGACTGGCCGAATCGTCCGAAACAGAAAGTATGTTATGAAACCGGCAAAGCGGCGCAGACCGAATATGAAGTGGTGGAGTTTGCGGCAGATAACACCGCGAGGGTCGTGTTGAAGCCCATCACCGGGCGTTCGCACCAACTGCGCGTGCATATGCTGGCGTTAGGCCACCCCATTCTCGGCGACCGTTTTTATGCTCCGCCCGACGCGCTGGCGATGGCTCCCCGACTCCAGTTGCATGCCGAGATGCTGACCATCACTCATCCCGCATACGGCAACAGCATGACGTTTAAAGCGCCAGCTGATTTCTAACAATAATGCCTGATGGCGCTACGCTTATCAGGCCTACGTTCGGGCTTTGTAGGCCGGATAAAGCGCGTTGCGTCGCCATCCGGCAAAAGCATTATTTAAAGCCTTTCTGCTCTTTGATTAGCTCGTAAGCCTTCTGAATTTCCTGCGCTTTCTGCTTCGCCATTTCCATCATTTCCGGCGGCAGGCCTTTCGCCACCAGCTTATCCGGATGGTGCTCGCTCATCAGCTTACGGTAAGCGCGTTTAATCGTGGTTGCGTCGTCGGTAGGTTTAACGCCGAGGACGTTGCAGGCATCCTCCAGCGTCGGGCCACGCTGCGCCTGCTGCCAGCCACCGCCGCCGGACTGCTGCTGATAACCGCCGCCAAACTGCGCGCCCCCCTGCATCATGCGCAGGAACTGATCGAACTGAGTTCGGGAAATGCCCAGCTCTTCGGCAATCACATACAGCACTTCACGCTCGTTGGGATGCAGCGAACCATCGGCAAACGCCGCCTGAATCTGAATTTCGAGAAACATGCGGATAAGATCGAAACGGCCAAAACAGACGCTGCGAAACTGGCGCATTTTTTCACGTAACGGGTAGTTGTCCGATTTTCCGATACGAAACGCATTTTGCGCAGCCGATCGCGATTCGCCATGCAAATTCATCCTGTCCATCAGTACATTGGCGACATGGATATCGGCTTCGGTCACCCGACCTTTCGATTTGGTTAAGTGCCCCATCACCTCAAAGGTGGTAGCAAAAAACAATGCCTGACGCTCACGCTGGTTGGCAAACCACGCCATTTTGCGGCTACGGGCTTTGTCGAACATGTGGCCGATTAACAGCCCCAGAACCACGCCCCAAAAGCCGCCGCCCATGAGCAGAGCCACGGCCACGCCAATTATTTTTCCCCAGTACTGCATAGACTCCCCAATTTGTCTCACTCTCAGTGAGGCCAGGTCCCACAAAATAAGCGGCTTTCTACGATCTTTCGGCTACGGTCAATTGTGGGACATCGCCTATAATTTGCATTATCATACCTGTCATTCACAGCCGTGACTAACACCACAGACGCTATAGCGGCAGGATTAACACTAGCGCTACGAACATGAGTAAGTTAGGCTGTGGCGGTTTGTCACGCGCGACGCTACTGATGATGGAACAATAAAATACAACGTATGAAAAAACGTATTCCCACCCTCCTGGCCACAATGATTGCCACTGCCCTTTACAGTCAACAGGGTCTGGCAGCCAGTCTCGCCTCACAATGTATGTTAGGCGTGCCAGCCTATGACCGTCCTCTGGTGCAGGGCGAGACAAATGAACTCCCCGTCACGATTAATGCCGATCACGCGAAAGGAAATTATCCTGATGACGCGGTGTTTACCGGCAATGTGGACATCATGCAGGGCAACAGTCGCCTGCAGGCCGACGAGGTGCAGCTTCATCAGAAAGAGGCTCAGGGTCAGCCTGAGCCTGTGCGTACCGTCGATGCGCTCGGCAACGTCCATTACGATGACAACCAGGTTATCCTGAAAGGACCGAAAGGCTGGGCGAACCTGAACACCAAAGACACCAACGTCTGGGAAGGCGACTACCAGATGGTGGGCCGTCAGGGCCGCGGGAAAGCGGATCTGATGAAACAGCGCGGCGAAAACCGCTATACCATTCTTGAGAACGGGAGTTTCACCTCCTGTCTGCCGGGTTCTGATACCTGGAGCGTCGTCGGTAGCGAAGTGATCCATGACCGTGAAGAACAGGTCGCGGAAATCTGGAACGCCCGCTTTAAGCTGGGTCCGGTTCCTGTCTTTTACAGTCCGTATTTGCAGTTGCCGGTGGGGGATAAACGCCGCTCCGGTTTCCTGATCCCTAACGCCAAGTACACGACAAAGAACTATTTTGAGTTCTATCTGCCGTATTACTGGAACATCGCGCCAAATATGGATGCGACCCTGACGCCGCACTATATGCACCGTCGTGGCGGCGTGATGTGGGAGAACGAATTCCGCTACCTGAGCCAGGCGGGCGCAGGTCTGATGGAATTTGACTATCTGAACTCCGATCGCGTCTACGATGATGAACACCCGAACGATAGCAACTCGCGCCGCTGGCTATTTTACTGGCAGCACTCAGGGGTAATGGATCAGGTGTGGCGCTTCAATGTCAACTACACCAAGGTGAGCGACTCCAGCTACTTTAATGATTTCGATAACAAGTATGGTTCCAGCACCGACGGTTACGCCACGCAGAAATTCAGCGTCGGCTATGCGGTGCAGAACTTTGACGCCACGGTCTCGACCAAACAGTTCCAGGTGTTCAGCGATCAGAACACCAGCAGCTACTCCGCTGAACCACAGCTAGACGTCAACTTCTATCAGAACGACCTGGGTCCGTTCGATACCCGTATTTATGGCCAGGCCGTGCATTTTGTGAATACCAGAGACAACATGCCGGAAGCGACGCGTCTGCACCTGGAGCCGACCATCAACCTGCCGTTGTCGAACCAGTGGGGCAGCATCAACACCGAAGCGAAGCTGCTGGCGACCCATTATCAGCAAACCAATCTGGACTGGTATAACAGTCGTAATACCACTCAGTTGGATGATAGCGCCAACCGCGTGATGCCACAGTTCAAAGTCGACGGCAAGATGGTGTTTGAACGGGATATGAATATGCTCGCGCCGGGTTATACCCAGACGCTGGAGCCGCGCGCGCAGTATCTGTACGTGCCGTATCGCGACCAGAGCAACATCTATAACTACGACTCTTCCCTGCTGCAATCGGACTATACCGGCCTGTTCCGGGATCGAACCTATGGCGGGCTGGACCGCATTGCCTCAGCGAACCAGGTCACGACGGGCGTCACATCTCGCGTATATGATGAGGCAGCGGTTGAACGTTTTAACGTTTCTGTGGGTCAAATCTACTATTTCACGGAGTCTCGTACCGGCGATGACAACATCCAATGGGAGAATGATGACCAGACAGGTTCATTAGTATGGGCGGGTGACACCTACTGGCGTATTTCGGATCGTTGGGGCCTGCGTGGCGGTATTCAGTACGACACCCGTCTGGATAGTGTCGCCACCAGCAGTTCCAGTATTGAATATCGACGTGATGAAGACCGTCTGGTTCAGTTGAACTACCGTTACGCCAGCCCGGAATATATTCAGGCCACGCTACCTGCGTATTACTCTACGGCTGAGCAATACAAAAACGGGATTAGCCAGATCGGTACCGTCGCCAGTTGGCCGATTGCCGATCGCTGGTCGATTGTGGGTGCCTACTACTTCGACACCAACGTGAATAAACCCGCCGACCAGATGTTAGGTGTGCAGTACAACTCCTGCTGTTATGCGATCCGCGTCGGTTACGAGCGTAAGCTGAACGGTTGGGATAGCGATAAAGAACACGCGGTTTATGACAACGTGATTGGCTTTAACATTGAACTTCGTGGTCTGAGCTCTAATTACGGTCTCGGCACGAGTGAGATGTTGCGTTCCAACATTTTGCCATATCAAAACTCTTTGTGATCTGATTGATTTACCACGTAATCCGCAGTGCGGTTAATTGAAATGGAAAAAGTATGAAGAACTGGAAAACGCTGCTTCTCGGTATCGCCATGATCGCGAATACCAGTTTCGCTGCCCCGCAGGTAGTCGATAAAGTCGCAGCCGTCGTAAATAACGGTGTGGTACTGGAAAGCGACGTTGATGGCCTGATGCAGTCTGTCAAACTGAACGCTAACCAGGCGGGTCAACAGCTTCCGGACGACGCTACGCTGCGTCATCAGATCCTGGAACGTCTGATCATGGATCAGATTGTCCTGCAAATGGGTCAGAAGATGGGCGTAAAAATCTCTGACGAACAGCTTGATCAGGCAATTGCCAACATCGCCAAACAGAACAACATGACGCTGGACCAGATGCGCAGCCGTCTGGCTTACGATGGACTGAACTACTCAACCTATCGTAACCAGATCCGCAAAGAGATGACCATCTCTGAAGTGCGTAACAACGAAGTGCGCCGCCGCGTGACGATCCTGCCGCAGGAAGTGGATGCGCTGGCGCAGCAGGTTGGCAATCAAAATGATGCCAGCACGGAGCTGAATCTGAGCCATATCCTGATCCCCCTGCCGGAAAACCCAACATCTGATCAGGTGAACGAAGCTGAATCCCAGGCACGTTCCGTTGTTGATCAAGCCCGTAATGGCAGCGACTTCGGTAAGCTGGCGATCACCTACTCTGCTGACCAGCAGGCGCTGAAAGGCGGCCAGATGGGTTGGGGTCGTATTCAGGAACTGCCGGGCATTTTTGCCCAGGCGCTGAGCACCGCGAAGAAAGGCGACATCGTTGGTCCGATTCGTTCCGGTGTCGGCTTCCATATTCTGAAAGTGAACGATATGCGCGGCCAGACTCAGAGCATCTCTGTCACTGAAGTCCATGCTCGCCATATTTTGCTGAAGCCGTCACCGATCATGACCGATCAGCAGGCGCGTCTGAAGCTTGAGCAGATCGCGGCAGATATCAAGAGCGGTAAAACCACCTTTGCCGCGGCAGCAAAAGAGTTCTCTCAGGATCCGGGCTCTGCTAACCAGGGCGGCGATCTGGGCTGGGCGGCTGCGGACATTTTCGATCCGGCATTCCGTGATGCGTTAACCCGCATGAACAAAGGCCAGATGAGCGCACCGGTGCACTCCTCTTTCGGTTGGCACCTGATCGAACTGCTGGATACGCGTAACGTCGATAAAACCGACGCCGCGCAGAAAGATCGCGCTTACCGTATGCTGATGAACCGGAAGTTCTCAGAAGAAGCAGCAACCTGGATGCAGGAACAACGCGCCAGCGCTTACGTTAAAATCCTGAGCAATTAATGACGGTTGCTCAACGCGTAGTGATCACTCCCGGCGAGCCCGCCGGGATTGGTCCGGATCTCGTCGTTCAACTTGCCCAGCGCGACTGGCCGGTTGAACTGGTGGTCTGCGCCGATGCCACAGTATTGGCTGACCGGGCGGCAATGCTCGGTCTTCCCCTCACGTTACGCCCTTATTCCCCACAAAGTCCTGCTAAACCGCAGACTGCCGGCACGCTTACGCTGTTACCGGTCTCGCTTCGTGCGCCTGTCGTTGCTGGGCAATTGGCCGTGGAGAATGGCGAGTATGTGGTGCAGACGCTGGCCCGGGCCTGTGACGGTTGTATCGAGGGTGAATTTGCGGCGCTGATTACGGGTCCAGTGCATAAGGGCGTTATCAACGACGCAGGCGTGCCTTTCACCGGTCATACCGAGTTTTTTGAAGAGCGCTCGCAGGCGAAAAAAGTGGTGATGATGCTGGCGACGGAGGAGTTACGCGTCGCACTGGCGACGACCCACCTGCCGCTGCGTGACGTCGCCGATGCCATTACGCCAGCGCTGCTGCACGAAGTGATTGGCATTTTGCATCACGATCTGCGCACCAAATTTGGCGTGGGCGATCCGCACGTGCTGGTCTGTGGTCTGAATCCACATGCCGGTGAAGGGGGGCATATGGGCAGCGAGGAGATCGACACGATCGTTCCGGTGCTCGACACGCTACGCGCGCAAGGGATGAAATTGACAGGTCCATTACCCGCCGACACGCTGTTTCAGGCCAAATATCTGCAACATGCGGATGCGGTGCTGGCGATGTACCACGATCAGGGTCTCCCCGTGCTAAAATACCAGGGATTTGGTCGGGGCGTGAATATTACGCTGGGCCTGCCCTTTATTCGTACCTCAGTTGATCACGGCACCGCGCTTGAACTGGCGGGTCGGGGCGAAGCTGATGTCGGCAGTTTTATTACGGCGCTTAATCTCGCCATCAAAATGATTGTTAATACCCAATGAATAATCGAGTCCATCAGGGCCACTTAGCCCGTAAACGCTTCGGGCAAAACTTCCTCAACGATCAGTTTGTGATCGACAGTATTGTCTCCGCCATCAACCCGCAAAAGGGTCAGGCGATGGTCGAAATCGGCCCTGGTCTGGCCGCGTTGACGGAGCCGGTTGGCGAACGTCTGGATGCGCTGACAGTGATTGAACTGGACCGCGATCTGGCCGCACGTCTGCAAACGCATCCCTTCCTGGGGCCGAAGCTGACTATTTATCAGCAGGACGCCATGACCATGAATTTCGGCGAATTGTCTGAAAAGATGGGTCAACCGCTGCGCGTGTTCGGTAACCTGCCTTATAACATCTCTACGCCGCTGATGTTCCACCTGTTTAGCTATACTGATGCCATTGCCGATATGCACTTTATGTTGCAAAAAGAGGTGGTGAATCGTCTGGTTGCAGGACCAAACAGTAAGGCGTATGGTCGATTAAGTGTGATGGCGCAATATTATTGCAACGTGATCCCGGTGCTTGAAGTACCGCCGACTGCCTTCACACCACCGCCCAAAGTGGATTCCGCCGTTGTACGCCTGGTGCCGCATAAAACGATGCCATATCCGGTGAAAGATGTTCGCGTGTTAAGCCGTATCACCACAGAAGCGTTTAACCAGCGTCGTAAAACGATTCGTAACAGCCTCAGCAACCTGTTCAGCGTTGAGGTACTGACGGAACTGGGTGTAGACCCGACAATGCGAGCGGAAAATATCTCTGTCGCGCAGTACTGCCGGATGGCGAACTATCTGTCAGAAAACGCGCCATCGAAGGAGAGTTAAGCATGATCAATTCGCCCCGAGTGTGTATTCAGGTTCAAAGCGTCTACATTGAGGCGCAATCTTCACCTGATGATGAACGTTACGTTTTTGCCTACACCGTAACCATCCGCAATCTGGGGCGAGCGCCCGTACAGCTACTGGGTCGCTATTGGTTGATAACCAACGGTCATGGCAGAGAAACTGAAGTCCAGGGAGAAGGCGTGGTCGGCGTTCAGCCACACATTGATCCTGGCGAAGAGTACCAGTATACCAGCGGCGCCGTTATCGAAACGCCGCTGGGCACCATGCAGGGTCACTACGAAATGATCGATGAGAATGGCGTCGCCTTTACCATCGACATTCCCGTTTTCCGACTCGCCGTCCCTACTCTCATTCACTAAAACAATAGCTATGGCAACATACCTTATTGGCGACGTTCACGGTTGCTACGACGAACTGATCGCATTGCTACAACAAGTCAATTTTACCTCTGAAAGCGATACGCTGTGGCTGACGGGTGACCTGGTTGCCCGTGGTCCCGGTTCACTGGACGTGCTGCGTTATGTGAAATCACTCGGCGACTGCGTGCGCCTGGTGCTGGGCAATCACGATCTGCATCTGCTGGCGGTGTTTGCCGGTATCAGTCGCAATAAACCAAAAGACCGTTTGACCCCATTGCTGGAAGCACCGGACGCGGATGAACTGCTCAACTGGTTGCGCCGTCAACCGCTGTTGCAGATAGATGAAGAGAAGAAACTGGTGATGGCACATGCGGGTATCACGCCGCAGTGGGATTTACAGACCGCCAAAGAGTGCGCGCGCGATGTCGAAGCGGTGCTGTCGAGCGACTCATACCCCTTCTTTCTTGATGCCATGTATGGCGACATGCCAAATAACTGGACGCCAGAATTGAGCGGGCTGGCACGCCTGCGCTTTATCACTAATGCCTTTACCCGGATGCGTTACTGCTTCCCGAACGGGCAACTGGATATGTACAGCAAAGAGTCACCGGAAGATGCCCCGGCCCCCTTAAAACCGTGGTTTGCTATTCCCGGACCGGTCAGCGAAGCCTACAGTATTGCGTTTGGTCACTGGGCGTCTCTGGAAGGAAAAGGAACGCCGGAGGGAATCTATGCGCTGGATACCGGTTGCTGCTGGGGAGGGAATTTAACCTGCCTGCGCTGGGAAGATAAGCAGTACTTTGTGCAGCCGTCAAACCGGCAGATGGATCTGAATGAAGGCGAAGCCGTTAACGCCTGATCTGTTTTGCCTGATAGCGCTACGCTTATCAGGTCTACGAGATGGGTTTGTAGACCGGAGAAAACATTCACAGCTCCATTCTACATTTATGTCGTTTTTTCGCCTGATGGCGCTGCGCTTATCAGGCCTACGAAAGGGTTGTAGGCCGGATAAGACGCTAAGCGTCACCATCAGGCACTCATCGCTTAGCGGCGTTCCAGAATCTCGAAGCAATAGCTGTGTGAGTTCTGCCCGTCGGCGTCGTGAAACTCGCTGAACACTGATTCCCAGTCATCCGGCTCGTAGTCCGGGAAATGCGTATCCCCTTCCACTTCTGCGTCGATGTGCGTCAGATACAGTTTTTGCGCTTTGGGCAGGAACTGCTCGTATACGCGACCACCGCCAATCACCATAATTTCTGGCGCGTCGCCGCAGGCCGCAATCGCTTCATCAACCGATTTCACCCACTGCACGCGATCGTCAGTACCCGGCTGGCTGCTGATGACAATATTTTTACGTCCTGGCAATGGTCGGCCGATGGATTCCCAGGTATGGCGTCCCATAACGACAGGTTTATTTAACGTATTACGTTTAAACCAGGCGAGATCGGCTGGCAGATTCCACGGCATGGCGTTTTCCATGCCAATAACGCGATCTACTGCTAACGCAGCAATCAGACTGATCATTGAATATTTCCCGGAAGCAAAAAAAATTGTCGCCACTATACGGAAAGTGCAATCTTTCGTCGACTAACGAACAGAAGAAGAGCACGAAAATTTTCCGTTCTGCTGGCGAGTCCACGACTTCGCGGTGGACTCCCGGCATTACAGTATTTCAAAAACAATCGGTTAACAGTAAAGTTTGCAGTACATCACAATTTTGACTCAGGTTGACGGTTTAACTGCTGGCTCATCGGCAACGTCTCCCGTGTGTTTACCTTCTTCAGTTCCCTGCCAGCCATGACGCTGAATTAACGACAGATGCTCGCGGTCCTCGGTGATGATTTCACTCAGCATCGCGCTGGTCCGTTTATAGACTGCCGCCCGGGAGGTGGCATCATCCTCACCTTTCGCCATCTCTTCTACCATTTGCGTATTAAAGCGACGGAACAGGTCCGCGCGCTCCCGCGCTTCATAACGTCCCAGCCCGAGGCTTTCCAGCGCCAGACGCCCGGTTTTAAGCGCGCCTTCAAACGTTTCACGTTCCGGCTGATCCACCCCCGCCTGGCGCAAACGAATGTAATGATCGACATCACGTGCCCGGGCAATGATTTGCAGGTTCGGGAAATGCTCTTTTACCATCTCCGTCAGCTCCAGGCTGGTTTGTGGATCGTCGATGGCGTTGATCAGCACTTCCGCTTTCGCCGCGCCGGCGGACTCCAGCAGATCCATCCGCGTCGCATCACCGTAGAACACCTTCATGCCAAATTTACGCAGCGTCTCGATGTGGTCCGGATCGTGATCGAGAACGACCATTTTCACACCGCTGGAGAGCAGTAAGCGGCCAGTGATCTGCCCGAAGCGCCCAAACCCGGCAATAATCACCCGCGGCTGCTCTTCATCAATCTCATCGGCTTCCCGCTCTTCACCGGAGGCTGATTTCTCCATTCGCGTGAGGATGACCAGGAAAATCGGCGTCGCGGCCATCGACAGCGCCACCGCCAGCGTCAGCGCCTTCGCCCATTGTGGATCGAGCACGTTCGCCATCTGCGCCGCGCCAAAGACCACGAACGCGAACTCACTGCCCTGCCCCAGCAGAACTGCAAACCAGCGACGCTGTTTATTGGGTACCTGCAAAGGACGGGCAATCAGCCACAGCATCCCGATTTTAATTACCAGGAAGCCAACCAGAAGAATGACGATACGCAGCGGATTATCGATAAGCGTCCCAAAATCGACAGACATGCCGACGCCGATAAAGAACAACCCCAGCAACAATCCCTTAAACGGCTCAATGTCGCTTTCCAGCGCGTGACGGTACTCAGAGCTTGCCAGCAATACGCCGGCGAGGAACGCCCCCATCGCCATCGACAGCCCCACTTCTTCAAGCAGCAGTCCGAAGCCGAAGACCAGAAACAGCGCCACGGCGCTGAACACTTCTCGCAGACCTGAACGTGCAACGAAACGCAGCGCCGGGCGGGTGACATAGCGCCCCAGCACGACCACCAGCACCAGCGCGCCGGCGACCTTCAGCGCCGACAACGCGAATGCCCCAAGCGTGGTTGACGCCCCGCTGGTCGCCAGTAACGGAATCATCGCCACCAGCGGAATCGCCGCGATGTCCTGGAACAGCAGCACGGCAAAGGCGCTGCGTCCCATCTGCGACACGGTCAGGTTGCGCTCATTCATCGCCTGCATGGCAATTGCCGTGGAGGAGAGCGCCAGCGTCATACCGATCAGCTCCGCCACCTGCCAGCGCAGGCCGAGGAACATACAAAACAGGCCAATCAGGCCGCCGCAAACCACCATCTGTAGCGCGCCGCCACCAAACACCGAGGCGCGCAGTTTCCATAAGCGCTGAGGATCGAGCTCAAGACCAATGACAAACAGCATCAGTACCACGCCGATTTCCGCAAAATGCAAAATGGACTCGGCGTCCGTCACCAGCCGCAATCCCCAGGGGCCAATAATGCACCCGGCGATGAGATAACCCAGCACCGAGCCTAAGCCCAACCGGACGGCAATCGGCACGATCAGCGCCGCTGAACCAAGATAAATCAGCGCCTGTATCAGCGTATGGCTATCCATTGTGCGCCTCCTGCCATTCCATCAGTCGTTGCTTATAATGACGCGCCTGCGCCTGCAGCGTTTCGTCGTCACAGATAAACGTACAATGCATAGCAAACGGCGCAAGCCAGTTGAGCCCGCAGTAGATCGCTGTCGCCTGGAGGGGTTGTGAGAGTACGTCGAAACCCGGATGCGAGCCAATATTGAAGTGATTATCGCCACCGCCGGTGGTAACCGCCCACATCAGCGGTTTACCGCGCAGCGCGGTCCCGCCGTGACCATAAGCCCAGCCGTGGGATAGCACTTTATCCATCCACAGTTTGAGTAAGGGGGGAACGCTGTACCATTGCATGGGATGCTGCCAGACAATCAGATCAGCGCGAGAAAGCGCCTCTTGTTCCGCAGCAATATCGATATTGAAATCAGGATAGAGTTCATAGAGCGAACGAACTTCAACGCCTTCCAGCGTCCTTGCCTGCTCAAGCATCCGTTTATTCGCATGCGAATGCTGCGGATAAGGATGCGCATAAATAATGAGGATCATGTTTAGCCTGTTGTTTTACCGCTCTGTTTTATAAGAGAGTGTAGTCAGTAATCCAACAGGCTAATAGTGAATATTATTGAGCAGATGAATGGAGAAAACTGAACTAGTTATCCAGTTCGCTCATGTTTTTCACCTGATCGCGGTTGATTTGCTCCGTCTGGCCCGTTTCTGCGTTTTTATAGGAAACCAGGCCCGTGTCATCGTCCACCTGCGGTTTACCGTCGGTAACAATGGTGCGGCCATCAGTCGTACGCACAGCCTGATTCGAAGAGCAGCCGGCAAGGGTGAAGACAGTTGCTGCGGCAAAAATGGACGCGATTAAAAGTTTCTTTTGCATGGTGTTCTCCCTGCTTTTCAGTCATTTTCAGTGATATACCCATTAACTGTAGACGCACTGACTGAGGTTGAGGGTAAATACAGAACACTCTGAAGACTCACCTTAACACAACGGTTTCCTGCGAATTGTCATCGTACTGGTCTGGGCAAGCGTCAGGCCGCGCGTTTCTGGCGCGAAGGCGATGGAGACCAACAGCCCGACCAACGAGATCCCCGCCCCCATCAACATCACCTGACTAATGCCATATTTAGTGATGAAAATAGGCAACGCCCAGGTGGAGAGAATGGTACCGACACGACTCAACGACATGATGACCCCCACTGCGGAGGCGCGGATGTCGGTTGGGAACAGTTCATTGGGATAAAGCCATTGCAAATTCCCCGGTCCGCCAGAGAAAAAGGCGTACACCGCAAATGCCGTCACCACCAGCCAGATGCCCATTTCCGGGATCAGCCCCAGCACCGCCAGCGCCAGCGTCATCATCACGAAGCTGCCAATCAGCAGCGGCCTCCGCCCCGCGCTGTTCAGCCAGAACATCGGCGGGATACAGCCCAGCATAAAGAACAGGCTGATCACCACATTTCCCAGCGCCGCGCTCTTCCCGGCCCCCAGTCCCAGCAGACCGACAATCTGCGGACCAAAGGTGTAAATGGCAAACATCGGGATCACCTGACAGGTCCAGATCGCGGCAACAAACAGCACAAACGGGAAGTGGCGACGATTAAACAACTGCAGAAAGCGTGTCTCCTGCGCCGTGTCTTCATCGAATGCCACCGGCTCGCCGAACAGCTTGATCATCATCGCTTCACACTCTTTGACCCGCCCTTTGCGCAACAGCCAGCGTGGAGATTCGGGCAGATCGAAGCGGCCGATCAGGATCAACAGGCAAGGGATCGCCGCGCTGCCCAGCATCCAGCGCCAGCCGCCCTCAACGTCATAGAGCCAGTAACCAACCAGATCGGCACAGGTCGCGCCGACGTACCACATCGCCGCAATAAAGCTTATTGAGAAAGCGCGTTGACGGGTGCTGGAAAACTCGGTAATCATCGAGGTGGCAATGGGATAATCCGCACCAATCACCACGCCAATCAGCACCCGCATCACCAGCAGTTCAACCGGGGATGAGATAAACATGGTGGCCACCGATATCACCCCAATGGCGATGATATCGATGAGAAACATTTTGCGCCGTCCCACTTTATCCGAGATATAACCAAACAAAGAGGTGCCAACAAACAGCCCTGCCAGCGTCCCCGCGCCCAGCAGGCCAATCCACTCAGCATCCAGTTTCAGCGCTGGAGTGAGTTGTTCCAGCGCAACGCCAATCATCACCAGCACATAGCCGTCCAGAAACGGCCCGCCGCTTCCCCACAGCATGATCCTGCGGTGAATCGAGGAGAACTGAATATCATCAAAGTTCCTGGGCTGTTGCATGGCAATGTCCTGTTTGCCGACATTCGGCATTAGTGCTTAACTGCCTGATGGCGCTGCGCTTATCAGGCCTACTTAACCCCACTGGCCGGATAGGGCGTTTTCGCCGCCATCCGGCATCGGTACTCTCATTGCCTGATGGCGCTGCGATTATCAGGCCTACTTATCCCTACAGGCCGGATAGGGCGTTTTCGCCGCCATCCGGCATCGGTACTCTCATTGCCTGATGGCGCTTCGCTTATCAGGCCTACTTATCTCCTGTAGGCCTGATAGGGCGTTTTCGCCGCCATCCGGCATCGGTACTCTCACTGCCTGATGGCGCTGCGCTTATCAGGCCTACTTATCTCCTGTAGGCCGGATAAGGCGTTTTCGCCGCCATCCGGCAGTGGAGCGTCTACCTGTGCTCATTAACCGTAGCGAAACTCCACGCCGAAAGTGCCGCGCGGGTACTCCCATTTTTCCAGCGCCGTATCAAGTCCGAGAATCCGACAGGTGCCGCACTCCAGGCAACCGGCATAATCAAAGCGCACGCTGCCGTCATCCTGCTTTTTGTATAACCCGGCCGGACAGGCTTTGATCAACACTTCCAGCACCTGTTTGTCCGGCGCGGTTTTCATGATGATGTGCGGATGCTCTTCATCGACATTGAATTTGTTGACGCCCAGTTTGACGTCCACGTTGACGGGAGAAGTCATAATACGGTCACTCCTTTAATGCCATCCTTCATCAGGTTGATGAATCCGACCTTCTTCGCATGGCGCAGGATCGTCTTACGCATCGGCACCGGCGCACTGCCGTCGACGGTAAAGAGATCGCGTGCAATACCGACGACCATTTCCGGATAGCGAGTAAACATGCGTGGGTTATCAAGGAAGGCGGGCAGCCGCTGGTACATACGCATATCGCGCATCGGACCGTTGTCGAGATGTTGACGATATGCCGCCAGTCCCTGACGGCTAAAGTCGTTGCTTTGCATGGCTGAGAGCACCGTCTTCGCCGCCGCTTCACCTGCCGCCACCGCGAGATCCATCCCGCGGATCGTAAAGCCGAGGTTCATACACATGCCTGCCGCATCACCGGCAATCAACACACCGTCGCCCACCAGTTCTGGCTGCATGTTCATCCCCGCTTCCGGCACCACGTGCGCCGCGTACTCCATCAGCTTGCCGCCGGCGATCAGCGGCGCAACGGCCGGATGCTGTTTGAAATCTTCCAGCATTTGCGGGACTGATTTTTTCGCTTCTTTCAGATGATGAAGTCCGCACACCAGCCCCAAAGACAGGGTGTTTTCGTTGGTATAGAGGAAGCCACCGCCCATCAGGCCATCCGTGGGCGATCCGGCAAACAGACAGGCCGCCCCTTCGTTGCCCTGCAGCTGGAAGCGATCTTCAATCACCGACTTCGGCAGTTCGATCAGCTCTTTCACGCCGACCGCCACGTGTGCGGCCTCAACGCGTTTTGCCATCCCCAGTTTTTCCGCCAGCAGGGAGTTGACGCCATCGGCGAGGATCACCACTTTTGATTCAATGATGTCGCCATCCGCTTCTACGCCAACGACTTTGCCATCGCGCTGCACGACGTTATCCACGCGGATCCCGGTGATCAACTGCGCGCCGGCCTCTTCCGCCTGCTCCATCAACCAGGCGTCAAATTTACTGCGTAAAACCGAGTAAGAAACCTGCGACGGGCCGGCCTTTTCGCCGTTAAGATAGTCCACGGTCATCGCCCCGTTATCGGTCATAAAGGCGAGCTTTTCATGGATAATGACTCGCTCAACAGGGGCCTGCTCAGCAAAGCCTGGAAGAATGCGCTCCAGACTGTGGGCGTAAATGCGCCCACCGGTGACATTCTTCGCGCCAGCGGAATTTCCGCGCTCGATAACCAACACCTGGGCCCCTTCACGGGCGAGCACCAGGGCCGCGACGGAACCGGCAAGCCCCGCGCCCACGATGATGGCATCAAAGATATCTTCGGACATACGTACTCCCTGCCTGAATGGGTTAGCGTGCCAGTGCGGTCGTCAGCGCGGGCAGGATCTTCAGCGCATCGCCGACAATGCCGTAATCCGCGTACTGAAAAATCGGCGCATTTTTGTCTTTGTTGATGGCAAAAATAGTCTGCGCGCCGTTTGCCCCTACCATGTGCTGGATCTGCCCGGAGATCCCCACCGCCAGGTACAGTTCCGGCTTGAGCATCAGATTCGAGATCCCGACATAGCGCTCATGCTCCATCCATTTCTCGTTTTCGGCGACCGGACGCGAGCAGGCCAGCTCTGCGCCAATGGCCTGACACAGCGCCTGCGCCAGTGAGATGTTCTCTTTGCTGCCGATACCGCGCCCCACGCTGACCACCAGCCGGGCTTTGTCGAGATCGACGCTGTTACTCTGACGGGGCTGCGTGGCGGTGCGCGTAACGGTAATTCCCGGCGCCTGCCAGGCTACGCTGTGCGTTTCGCCGCTGCGGGTCGCATCCGGCTGTTGCGCCTCAAAGGTGCCGCTGCTAAGCGTCAGTACCGCTAACGGCGTGGAGAGCGTCTCTTCACCCATCGCCAGACCGCCATATACCATGTGTTTGACCGTCGCCCGGCCATCGTGCTGCGTCACAGCGCTGGCATCATTAGACACCACCGCCGCAAGGCGATAGCCCAGTTTTGCCGCCAGCAGTTTGCCGCGACGGGTGTTGGGCAACAGTAACAGGCCAGAATCGCCCTGTTGACGAACGGTCTGTGCCATCACGTCCGCATAATCTTCCACCATGCGATCGTCTGGCTTGCCGCTCAGTTGCCAGACGTGATGTGCGCCCAACTGAATGGCCGCAGTAGCCTCATCGGCGCTTTGCACAAACGCGTTAATTTTTTCACCTAAAATCTGCGCGCCGCTCATCAGTTCCGGCAGGCGAGACGCGGTATCGCTGAATACCCAGACGCTGGAAAACTTGCTCATAACATCCCCTTCTTAATTAATGATTTTGCGCAGACTATCGGCAAACGCAGCGATCTGTTCTTCACCATCGCCTTCAATCACAATGCGCTGGCGCTCACGTTGTTTCGGTGCGGCCACCGTTTGCGTGGACCAGGCGTCCCCGGCGCTAAAGCCAATGTCCGCCGCCGACCAGACCTGAACCGGTTTTTTCGCCGCACCCAGAATGGCTTTCATCGATGGAATTTGTGGGGAGTTAATATCGGTGGAAACGGCCACGACCGCCGGAAGCGGAATGCTCAGCGTTTCAATTTCATCTTCCAGTTCACGTTCAACGGTCAGCATGGTTTCCGTCAGGGAGAGGATTTTGCTCACGCCATTGATGGCCGGAATGCTCAGCGTTTCGCCCACCAGCAGGCTGACCTGCTGGGCGTAGAGATCGGAGGAGCCATCGCCGCAGAGAATCAGGTCAAAGCCCGACTTTTGCGCGGCAGCGGCCAGCGCCGCTGCGGTTTGCTGTGGCAGTGCCTGCTCAAACTGGTCGTCAATGACCACCACCAGTTCGTCCGGGCCGCGGGAAAGGACATCCTTACGGCCTTTCGCGTTGGTTAACGCCTTGCCGCCCACACTCAGGGCGATCACCTGCGCGTCGCTGGCCTGCTGTTTCAGTTGGCAGGCCGCTTCAATCGCATTCAGATCGTACTGGCTGATTTTGCCATCTGCTTTGCTGAAATCTAATGAACCATCTGCGTGATTGACAACAATATCCTGTTCATCAGGTACGCACTTGTAGCAAGTAATTATCTTCATTGCATCTCCAGATATCATGAAGGAAACGTATTTATATCGGCGGTGTTAAATACAGATATCACGCTCTTTAATTCGGAAATAAAACCATAATCACCAATATTGAAAATGTCACACACTGATATTCGCAACTTTCAATATTGTTAAGCACCTCACCAATATTGAAATTCGGGGGCAAAAAGAAATATTTTCAATATTGTCTGGCAGATCACCAATATTGAACGCCAAACGGTGAAAAACCCGACAAACACAAACCTAACACGATGATTAATAATCATTTTAAAAGATAAAGAGCGCCAAAACGCCCCAGACAAAAAGTGTGACGAAGATTACAGAATGCCGCAAAATGAATACCCATTATGAGTTACTCGCCAACGCGTCCTGAGGTTAAAAGAGTAACAACAAATATTTAATAAAAATAAACAAAAATAAAACAAACGGGAACGCTAAATAAATTTCGTTTTCAACCTGGAATTCACTCATGAAAAATGAAAAGAGAAAGTCTGGAATTGAGCCAAAGGTTTTCTTTCCGCCGCTAATAATCGTCGGAATACTTTGCTGGCTAACGGTACGCGATCTCGATGCCGCAAACGTCGTTATTAATGCCGTCTTCAGTTATGTCACCAATGTCTGGGGATGGGCATTTGAGTGGTATATGGTCATTATGCTCATCGGCTGGTTCTGGCTGGTGTTTGGTCCCTACGCAAAAAAGAAATTAGGTGACGAGAAACCGGAGTTCAGCACCGCCAGCTGGATCTTCATGATGTTCGCCTCCTGTACCTCTGCCGCCGTGCTGTTCTGGGGGTCGATAGAGATTTACTACTACATCTCCACGCCGCCGTTTGGCCTGGAGCCTAATTCCACCGGGGCGAAAGAGATTGGCCTCGCATACAGCCTGTTCCACTGGGGACCGCTGCCGTGGGCGACCTATAGTTTCCTCTCTGTGGCCTTCGCCTACTTCTTCTTTGTGCGCAAGATGGACGTCATTCGTCCCAGCTCCACGCTGGTGCCGTTGGTTGGCGAAAAGCACGCCAAAGGGCTGTTAGGCACCATCATTGATAACTTCTATCTGGTCGCACTGATCTTCGCGATGGGCACCAGCCTTGGGCTGGCGACGCCGCTGGTCACCGAATGTATGCAGTACCTGTTTGGTATCCCGCACACGCTGCAACTCGATGCGATCATCATTACCTGCTGGATCATTCTGAACGCCATTTGCGTGGCCTGCGGCCTGCAAAAAGGGGTCAGGATCGCCAGCGACGTGCGCAGCTATCTGAGCTTCCTGATGCTCGGCTGGGTGTTCATCGTCAGCGGCGCCAGCTTCATCATGAACTACTTCACCGACTCCGTCGGGACGCTGCTGATGTATCTGCCGCGTATGCTGTTCTACACAGACCCTATCGCCAAAGGCGGCTTCCCGCAGGGCTGGACGGTCTTCTACTGGGCGTGGTGGGTGATTTACGCCATCCAGATGAGTATCTTCCTGGCGCGTATCTCTCGCGGTCGTACCGTGCGTGAACTGTGCTTTGGCATGGTGCTGGGCCTGACGGCCTCCACCTGGATCCTGTGGACGGTGCTGGGCAGTAACACTCTGCTATTGATGGATAAAAACATCATCAACATCCCACAACTGATTGAACAGCACGGCGTCGCGCGCGCGATTATCGAAACCTGGGCTGCCCTGCCGTTCAGTACCGCCACGATGTGGGGATTCTTTATCCTCTGCTTTATTGCCACCGTTACGCTTATCAACGCCTGCTCTTACACCCTGGCGATGTCAACCTGTCGTGAAGTGCGCGATGGCGAAGAGCCGCCGCTGCTGGTGCGTATTGGCTGGTCCGTGCTGGTCGGTGTGATTGGCATTGTGCTGCTGGCGCTCGGCGGCCTGAAGCCGATACAAACCGCGATTATCGCCGGAGGATGCCCGCTGTTCTTCGTCAACATTATGGTGACGCTCTCCTTTATCAAAGACGCCAAAGTGCACTGGAAAGATAAATAAACCTAATTACCCCATGACATAGAGGTTAGAAGATGGATTTCAATTTCAATGATGAGCAGGAACTGTTTGTCGCCGGTATTCGTGAACTGATGGCCAGTGAGAACTGGGAAGCCTATTTTGCCGAGTGCGATCGCGACAGCGTGTATCCGGAGCGTTTCGTGAAAGCGCTGGCGGATATGGGTATCGATAGCCTGCTGATCCCGGAAGAACATGGCGGCCTGGAAGCCGGATTCGTCACCGTAGCTGCCGTCTGGATGGAACTGGGACGCCTCGGCGCGCCTACGTACGTGCTGTATCAACTGCCAGGCGGATTTAATACCTTCCTGCGCGAAGGTACCCAGGAGCAGATCGATAAAATCATGGCATTCCAGGGAACCGGGAAACAGATGTGGAACTCCGCCATCACCGAACCGGGAGCGGGATCGGATGTTGGTAGTCTGAAAACCTCTTATACCCGCAAAAATGGTAAGGTTTATCTTAATGGCAGTAAGTGTTTTATCACCAGTAGCGCCTACACCCCCTATATCGTGGTGATGGCAAGAGACGGCGCTTCCCCGGATAAACCTGTCTACACCGAATGGTTTGTCGACATGAGTAAACCCGGCATCAAGGTCAACAAACTTGAGAAGTTGGGTCTGCGCATGGACAGCTGCTGTGAAATCAACTTTGACGATGTCGAACTGGACGAAAAAGACATGTTCGGTCGGGAAGGGAATGGCTTTAACCGCGTAAAAGAAGAGTTCGACCACGAACGTTTCCTGGTAGCCCTCACCAACTACGGTACTGCAATGTGCGCCTTTGAAGATGCGGCGCGCTACGCCAACCAGCGCGTGCAGTTTGGCGAAACGATCGGTCGTTTCCAGTTGATCCAGGAGAAGTTCGCCCATATGGCGATCAAATTAAACTCCATGAAAAACATGTTGTTGGAAGCAGCCTGGAAAGCTGACAACGGGACTATCACCTCGGGTGATGCGGCGATGTGTAAATACTTCTGCGCCAACGCGGCGTTTGAAGTCGTGGATACCTCCATGCAGGTTCTCGGTGGTGTAGGGATTGCGGGTAACCACCGCATCACCCGCTTCTGGCGTGACCTGCGCGTTGACCGCGTATCCGGCGGCTCTGATGAAATGCAGATCCTGACGCTCGGTCGTGCCGTGCTGAAACAATACCGTTAAGACCGCGACATGCCCGGTGGCGCTGTGCTTACCGGGCCAATGCTTGTAGGCCGGATAAGGCGTTTATGCCGCCATCCGGCATCGACAGCCTGATGGCGACGCTTTGTGTCTTATCAGGCCTACAAATTTATCAGGAGCATTTTATGGATCGTCTACCAATGCCTGCTTTTGGGCCGCTTGCCGGGCTGCGGGTTGTCTTCTCCGGGATCGAAATCGCCGGCCCCTTCGCCGGGCAGATGTTTGCCGAGTGGGGCGCTGAAGTTATCTGGATTGAGAACGTCGCCTGGGCCGATACCATCCGCGTTCAGCCGAACTATCCGCAGTTGTCGCGGCGTAATCTGCACGCGCTCTCGCTGAATATTTTTAAAGATGAAGGCCGGGAAGCGTTTCTGAAACTGATGGAAACCACCGATATCTTCATTGAAGCCAGTAAAGGTCCGGCGTTTGCCCGCCGCGGAATTACCGATGAGGTCCTGTGGCAACATAACCCGAAACTGGTTATCGCTCACCTGTCCGGCTTCGGTCAGTACGGTACCGAGGAGTACACCAACCTTCCGGCCTATAACACCATCGCTCAGGCCTTCAGCGGTTATCTGATCCAAAACGGCGACGTTGACCAGCCGATGCCCGCGTTCCCGTATACCGCCGACTACTTCTCTGGTATGACGGCGACCACTGCCGCGCTGGCGGCACTGCATAAAGTGCGTGAAACCGGCAAAGGCGAAAGTATCGATGTGGCAATGTACGAAGTCATGCTGCGCATGGGTCAGTACTTCATGATGGATTACTTCAACGGTGGCGAAATTTGCCCGCGCATGACCAAAGGTAAAGATCCCTACTACGCCGGCTGTGGGCTGTATAAATGCGCCGACGGCTACATCGTGATGGAGCTGGTGGGGATTACGCAGGTCACCGAATGTTTTAAAGACATCGGTCTGGCGCACATTCTCGGCACGCCGGAAGTGCCGGAAGGAACACAGCTGATTCACCGCGTCGAGTGCCCGTACGGACCGCTGGTCGAAGAAAAACTGGATGCGTGGCTGGCCGCACATACCATCGAGGAAGTACAGGCGCGTTTCGCCGAGCTGAATATTGCCTGCGCCAAAGTGCTGACCATTCCGGAACTGGAAGGCAATCCGCAGTATGTTGCCCGCGAATCCATCACCCAGTGGCAAACGATGGATGGCCGCACCTGCAAAGGGCCAAACGTGATGCCGAAATTCAAAAACAACCCAGGGAAAATCTGGCGCGGCATGCCGTCGCACGGCATGGATACCGCCGCCATCCTGAAAAACATCGGTTACAACGACGCAGACATTAAGGAACTGGTCAGTAAGGGTCTGGCCAAAGTTGAGAACTAAACGCGGCGCGCTGGCCGGCTCGTCCGGTTAGCGCTTTCGCCCGTGAAAAATGGAAAGAGGTGCAATGGATATCGTTGGCGGACAACATTTACGTCAGATGTGGGACGACCTGGCTGAAGTTTATGGCTCCAAAACGGCGCTGATTTGCGAATCCTGCGAAGGGGTCGTACGCCAGTACAGCTATGCCTCACTTAATGAGGAAATTAACCGGACGGCAAACCTTTTCCACACGTTGGGGATCCGCAAAGGCGATAAGGTCGCCCTGCATCTGGATAACTGCCCGGAGTTTTTCTTTTGCTGGTTTGGACTGGCGAAAATTGGCGCGGTCATGGTGCCGATCAATGCCCGACTGCTGCGTGATGAAAGCGCGTGGATCCTGCAAAACAGCGAGGTTCAGTTGCTGGTGACCAGCGCCGCTTTTTATCCGATGTATCGTCAGATCCAACAAGAGGAGACGACGCCGCTTAGCCATATCTGTCTGATTGGTGAGGCGTTGCCGGTCGCTGATGACGTAAGCCATTTTACGACGCTTAAGGACCAGCAGCCGACAGCATTGCGCTATACCCCACCGTTATCCACGGACGACATGGCCGAGATCCTCTTTACCTCCGGTACCACCTCTCGTCCTAAAGGGGTGGTCATCACCCACTACAACCTGCGTTTTGCCGGCTACTATTCGTCGTGGCAATGCGCCCTGCGCGATGACGATATTTACCTGACGGTCATGCCTGCGTTTCACATCGACTGCCAGTGCACTGCCGCCATGGCCGCATTCTCCGTTGGGGCCACCTTCGTGCTGATTGAAAAATACAGCGCCCGTGTTTTCTGGGGACAAGTGCGTAAATACCGCGCGACCGTCACGGAATGTATCCCGATGATGATCAGAACGTTGATGGTTCAACCCGCCTCGCCGCTGGACAGAGAACACTGCTTACGGGAAGTGATGTACTACCTCAACCTGTCAGTGCAGGAAAAAGACGCGTTTCTGGAGCGCTTCGGGGTACGTCTGCTGACCTCCTACGGCATGACGGAAACCATTGTCGGCATCATCGGCGATCGCCCCGGTGATAAGCGACGCTGGCCCTCCATTGGACGCCCCGGTTTTGGCTATGAAGCGGAAATTCGTGATGAGCAAAACCGTGCGCTGCCCGCCGGTGAAATTGGGGAAATTTGTATCAAGGGTGTGCCGGGTAAAACGATTTTCAAAGAGTACTACGGCAGGCCGGATGCCACCGCCAAAGCGCTCGAGCCGACCGGCTGGCTGCATACCGGTGATTCCGGCTATCGCGACGAAGACGGTTTTTTCTATTTTGTCGATCGCCGCTGCAACATGATTAAACGTGGAGGAGAAAACGTCTCCTGCGTGGAACTGGAAAATATTATTTCAGGGCACCCCAAAATTCAGGACATCGTCGTTATCGGAATTAAAGATTCAATCCGTGACGAAGCGATAAAAGCCTTTGTGGTACTTAACGAGGGTGAAACGCTCAGCGAAGAAGAGTTTTTCAGCTTCTGTGAAAATAATATGGCGAAATTTAAAGTCCCTTCAATTATGGAGATTAGAACCGACCTGCCCCGAAATTGTTCAGGAAAAATAATCAAAAAAAACCTGAAATAACCCTACAGGCAGGAATAACCCCTGCCAGACATCCTATTACTGGAGATGAATCATGAGTGAATCTTTACATTTAACCCGCAACGGATCGATTCTGGAAATTATGCTGGATCGACCTAAAGCGAATGCCATTGATGCAAAAACCAGTTTTCAAATGGGCGAGGTTTTTCTTAATTTCCGTGACGATCCCGAACTGCGCGTGGCGATAATTACCGGTGTGGGCGAGAAGTTTTTTTCCGCCGGCTGGGATTTAAAAGCCGCGGCGGAAGGTGAAGCGCCAGACGCCGATTTTGGCCCCGGCGGATTCGCCGGCCTGACCGAAATCTTCAATCTCGACAAACCGGTGATCGCCGCCGTCAATGGCTATGCGTTCGGCGGCGGCTTTGAACTGGCGCTGGCCGCAGACTTTATTGTCTGTGCCGATAACGCCAGCTTTGCCCTGCCAGAAGCGAAACTCGGCATCGTACCAGACAGCGGCGGCGTCCTGCGCCTGCCGAAAATCCTGCCCCCGGCTATCGTCAACGAAATGGTGATGACCGGCAGACGCATGGATGCAGAAGAAGCGCTGCGCTGGGGCATTGTTAACCGAGTGGTCAGCCAGCAGGCATTGATGGACAGTGCGCGTGAACTGGCGCAACAGCTGGTGAACAGCGCACCGCTGGCCATCGCCGCACTGAAAGAGATTTACCGCACAACCAGTGAAATGCCGGTGGAAGAGGCTTATCGCTTTATCCGCAGCGGCGTGCTGAAGCATTATCCGTCCGTGCTGCACTCCGAAGATGCGCTCGAAGGGCCGCAGGCGTTCGCAGAAAAACGCGAGCCGGTCTGGAAAGGACGTTAATGCCTGATGGCGCTGCGCTTATCAGGCCTACTCCGTCCCCTATATTTACGCCGCCATCCGGCAATAAACACACCGTCCCGTAGGCCGGATAAGGCGTTTACGCCGCCATCCGGCAAAAACAATTGAGGAATGTCGATGAGCTTCTACGCCTTTGAAGGCTTAATTCCGGTGGTTCATCCTGAGGCGTATGTGCATCCCAGCGCGGTGCTGATTGGCGATGTCATCGTCGGGGCTGGCGTGTACATCGGCCCGCTTGCATCGCTACGTGGTGACTATGGTCGCCTGGTCCTTGAAGCCGGTTCCAACCTTCAGGATGGCTGCATCATGCATGGCTACTGCGATACGGACACGGTGGTACGCGAGAATGGACACATCGGACACGGTGCTATCCTGCACGGTTGCGTGATAGGCCGGGACGCACTGGTCGGCATGAACAGCGTGATTATGGACGGTGCGGTGATCGGCGAAGAAAGCATTGTCGCCGCCATGAGTTTCGTCAAAGCCGGATTTATCGGCGCAGCACGGCAGTTGCTGGTCGGTACGCCAGCCCGCGTCATTCGCGACGTCAGCGAACAGGAACTGCACTGGAAGCGGCTGAATACGCAGGAATATCAGGATCTCGCCGTACGCTGTCGGGCATCGCTACGGGAAACGTCGCCATTAACGGCGGTTGAAGCAAACCGGCCACGCCTGAAGGGCACAACCGAGGTGAAGGCTAAAGCGGTAAGGTAATCATGCCGGATGGTCGTGTGCCATCCGGCAAAACAGAGCTTACCGACGCATACTTTTTGACAGCATCATCTGCCATTTCTGCTCGCGGTTCAGTTCTGACGGCGGCACTGCCGTCATCCGCGGAGATTTGCTGACCATCTTCTCCTGCGCGCTATGCCCCAGGCGGGCATACAGCTGTGGATCAATGTGTGTCACTCTGACCAGGCGTTGACACTGACATCCACGACCTTCCAGTTGATTAGGGATAGTCTTAGTCTCGCAATTAATTTCCCCGACCTCAGCGAGAATATAAGAGACCGTATTGATCGCTTTGCAGTGATCCATATTAAAGTGCTTCGCAATCTCTTTTGCACTCACCCAACGCTTTTCTGCCATCACCCAATCGGCAATTAACAGGTAAAGCGGCTTTTCAACATATTCTTCACACATAAGCACACCATTTCACAAATTAAAAATCTTGTTATGCCCTGTCTGTAAAATACAAAAACAAGACCCTATTTAAATTGTGGGATCTAATGATAGTAAGCAACTTAACGGCGCATTAGTGTGAGCCAAATCTTGCTTGTTACATTGAATACTGTCCATCTGTGCAATATATCCCCAGGAATGAACTGAGTGCATAAAAAAACGGCTCCGTTTCCGGAACCGTTTTTGCAGCAGACGCAAATGATACCGCTGATTATTTTTTAATTTGCGCGTGCATTTCCTGAACGGAGGTCACTTTCTCCGTCGCATCGGCATTCAGCGCCATCGCGGTGGCAAAGCCTCCGTTCAGCGTCGTGTCGTAGTGCACTTTGTACTGCAGCGCGCTACGGCGAATCACCCTGGAGTCTTCGATGGCGCGACGACCTGCGGTGGTGTTGATGATGTAGGTGTATTCGCCATTCTTGATACGGTCCTGAATGTGCGGACGACCTTCATGCACCTTGTTCACCAGGCGTGGGTTAATACCGGCTTCACCCAGCACAATCGCGGTACCGTGGGTGGCGTCCAGTTCAAAGCCCTGCTTCAGCAGTTTCGCCGCCAGGTCAACCACGCGCTCTTTATCACCTTCACGTACGGAGAGCAGCGCACGGCCCTGTTTTTTCATGGTAGAGCTGCTGCCCAGTTGCGCCTTGGCGAACGCTTCCGCAAAGGTACGACCCACGCCCATCACTTCCCCGGTAGAGCGCATTTCTGGCCCTAACAGCGGGTCAACGCCCGGGAATTTGTTGAACGGCAGCACCACCTCTTTCACCGAGTAGTACGGCGGGATAATTTCTTTGGTCACGCCCTGCTCGGCCAGCGATTTACCGGCCATCACGCGCGCCGCGACTTTCGCCAGCGGTACGCCGGTCGCTTTGGAGACGAACGGTACAGTACGCGCCGCACGCGGGTTAACTTCAATCAGGTAGACTTCGTTATCTTTCACCGCAAACTGCACGTTCATCAGACCACGAACCTGCAGTTCGAAGGCCAGCTTCTGCACCTGCTGGCGCATCACATCCTGAATTTCCTGGCTCAGCGTGTAGGCCGGCAGAGAACAGGCGGAGTCACCGGAGTGCACGCCTGCTTGTTCGATGTGTTCCATGATGCCGCCAATCAGCACCATTTCGCCGTCGCAGATGGCGTCGACATCCACTTCTACCGCATCATCCAGGAAGCGGTCGAGCAGAACCGGCGCATCGTTGGAAACGCTAACGGCGGTCTGGAAGTAACGGCGCAGGTCAGCTTCGTCGTAGACGATTTCCATCGCCCGACCGCCCAGCACATACGACGGACGCACCACCAGCGGATAGCCAATCTCTTTGGCTTTTTCGACAGCCTGTTCGATGGCCGTCACGGTGGCGTTAGCCGGTTGTTTCAGCTTCAGACGGTCAACCGCATGCTGGAAACGCTCGCGGTCTTCCGCGCGGTCAATCGCGTCCGGGCTGGTGCCGATAACCGGCACGCCAGCCGCTTCCAGCGCACGGGCCAGTTTCAGCGGAGTCTGCCCACCGTACTGCACGATCACGCCCTTCGGCTTCTCAATGCGCACGATTTCCAGCACATCTTCCAGCGTGACCGGCTCAAAGTAGAGGCGGTCGGAAGTGTCGTAGTCGGTAGAGACCGTTTCCGGGTTACAGTTGACCATGATGGTTTCGTAACCGTCTTCGCGCAGCGCCAGAGAGGCGTGTACGCAGCAGTAGTCGAATTCGATGCCCTGGCCGATACGGTTTGGACCGCCGCCAAGCACCATAATCTTGTCGCGGTCAACGGACGGGTTCGCCTCGCACTCATCTTCATACGTGGAGTACATGTAAGCGGTATCGGTGGCAAATTCTGCCGCGCAGGTGTCCACACGCTTGTAGACCGGGTGCAGATTGTACTGGTCGCGCAGTTTGCGGATTTCTGCTTCACGTACGCCCGCCAGTTTAGCCAGACGCGCATCGGCAAAGCCTTTGCGTTTCAGCTGGCGCAGGAAGTCAGGGGTCAGGCCGTTAATGCCCAGCTCAGCCACTTTTTCTTCCAGACGCACCAGCTCTTCAATTTGTACCAGGAACCAGCGGTCAATGTTGGTCAGGTTAAACACGCCGTCAACGGAGAGGCCCGCGCGGAAGGCATCGGCGATATACCAGATACGCTCAGCGCCCGCGTCTTTCAGCTCACGGCGGATTTTTGTCAACGCTTCCGGGTCATCCAGGCTCACTTTCGGGTCAAAGCCGGTAGCACCTACTTCCAGACCACGCAGCGCTTTTTGCAGAGATTCCTGCTGGGTACGGCCAATCGCCATCACTTCGCCGACCGATTTCATCTGGGTCGTCAGACGGTCGTTAGCGCCAACGAATTTTTCGAAGTTGAAGCGTGGGATTTTAGTGACCACGTAGTCGATGGACGGTTCGAACGATGCCGGGGTACGACCGCCAGTGATGTCATTCACCAGCTCATCGAGGGTGTAACCCACTGCCAGTTTCGCCGCGACTTTCGCAATCGGGAAGCCGGTGGCTTTCGACGCCAGCGCCGAGGAGCGGGATACGCGCGGGTTCATTTCAATCACGATCAGGCGACCGTTTTTCGGGTTTACCGCGAACTGCACGTTTGAACCGCCGGTTTCTACGCCGATTTCACGCAGTACCGCCATCGAGGCGTTACGCATGATTTGATACTCTTTGTCGGTCAGCGTCTGGGCCGGTGCAACCGTGATGGAGTCACCGGTGTGAATGCCCATGGCATCGAAGTTTTCAATAGAGCAGACGATGATGCAGTTGTCGTTTTTATCACGCACCACTTCCATCTCGTACTCTTTCCAGCCAATCAGCGACTCGTCAATCAACAGCTCGTTGGTTGGGGAGAGATCCAGACCGCGGGTACAAATTTCTTCAAACTCTTCGCGGTTGTAGGCGATACCGCCGCCGGTGCCGCCCATGGTAAAGGAAGGACGGATAATGCACGGATAACCGACGTCAGCCGCGACCGCCAGCGCCTCTTCCATCGTGTGCGCGATACCGGAACGTGCGGTGTCGAGACCAATCTTCTTCATCGCGATATCGAAACGACGGCGGTCTTCGGCTTTATCAATTGCGTCGGCGGTCGCACCAATCATGGTGACGCCGAACTCTTCCAGCACGCCCTGGCGTTCCAGTTCCAGCGCGCAGTTCAGCGCCGTCTGTCCACCCATGGTCGGCAGCACCGCGTCTGGGCGCTCTTTTTCAATAATCTTGCGTACCACTTCCCAGTGAATCGGCTCGATGTAGGTCGCATCGGCCATTTCCGGGTCGGTCATAATCGTTGCCGGGTTGGAGTTCACCAGAATGACGCGATACCCCTCTTCACGCAGCGCTTTACACGCCTGCGCGCCGGAATAGTCAAACTCACACGCCTGACCGATCACAATCGGGCCCGCGCCGAGAATCAGGATACTTTTTATGTCTGTACGTTTTGGCATGGCTCTCTTAACTCCTGATTATTTCGCGGACTGACGGTATTGCTCAATTAACTCGATAAAATGGTCGAACAACGGCGCGGCATCGTGCGGCCCCGGGCTCGCTTCCGGGTGCCCCTGGAAACTGAATGCCGGTTTGTCGGTGCGATGAATCCCTTGCAGGGTGCCATCAAACAGCGACTTATGGGTCACGCGCAGGTTGGCCGGCATCGATGCTTCATCCACCGCAAAGCCGTGGTTCTGGGCGGTAATCATCACCGTATTGTTGTCGATATCTTTGACCGGATGGTTACCACCGTGGTGACCGAATTTCATCTTCACAGTTTTCGCCCCGCTCGCCAGCGCCAGCAGCTGATGGCCTAAGCAGATGCCAAACACCGGAATATCGGTCTCGAGGAATTTCTGAATGGCGTCGATAGCGTAATCGCACGGTGCCGGGTCACCAGGCCCGTTCGAGAGGAAGATGCCGTCCGGGTTCATCTTCAGCACGTCTTCTGCCGACGTTTTTGCCGGGACAACCGTCAGGCGGCAGCCGCGGTCCACCAGCATGCGCAGGATGTTGCGCTTAGCGCCAAAGTCGTAGGCGACAACATGGAACGGCAGTTCGTCTTCTTTCTTTGCTTCCGGCAGGTCATCCGCCAGCGTCCAGCTCCCCTGGGTCCAGCTGTAAGATTCCGTGGTGGTCACTTCCTTCGCGAGATCCATACCATTCAGGCCCGGGAAGGCTTTCGCTTTTTCCAGCGCCAGCGCCGCATCCGGGTTATCACCCGCGATGATGCAACCGTTCTGCGCCCCTTTCTCGCGCAGCAGACGCGTCAGCTTACGGGTATCGATATCGGCAATCGCCACGATGTTATGGCGTTTCAGGTAAGAAGAGAGGTCTTCGGTATTGCGGAAGTTACTGGCAATCAGCGGCAGGTCACGGATGACAAGGCCTTGCGCATGGACCTGGGAGGATTCTTCATCGGCGGCATTGGTGCCGACATTACCGATATGGGGATAAGTAAGAGTAACGATTTGGCGGGAATAGGAAGGATCAGTGAGGATTTCTTGATAACCGGTCATTGAAGTATTGAAAACGACTTCCCCAACCGCCGAACCTGTTGCCCCTATGGCCCGACCGTGAAACTGGGTTCCGTCTTCCAGAACCAATAGCGCTGACTTAATCAAAACACCCTCCAGAGAATATTCACTCACTTTATTTGCATATTAATGCATTTTCATGGCATGGATCAATGCAAATTTGCTTACCCGCGGATTTCTGGCAAACGGCGGCATTCTGGAGATATGGCAGGCAAAAGTCAACTTAAAGGCGGTATTTTTTATATTCTTTTGCGACTCAGGATGAGATCAAAGGATTTAACAGGCAAAAAGATCAGCTAACCCTGGCAGGAAAACGCTTGCGTGAACAATTATGCGTAGAATATAGCCTCAGGCTTCGAAAAAGTGGACCATCTGGTCAAAATTTACATTCAGGTAACGTAAAACAGAGAGAAAAGATAAATTTTTACGGCATTCGTAATGAAAATCACCTGTAGCAAGCAAAATAAAAGGGCAATAAAAATATTGCCCTATGTAATCAATGTATTGAGATTACAATAACCACATCACGAAAGGTAATAATTGACTATAAATTGTTGAGATCAAGCACATCTCGCATATCAAAAAGACCATTTTGTTTGGCACTGACCCAAAGTGCCGATCTCACCGCACCATTGGCAAAAGTCATACGGCTGGACGCTTTATGGGTGATTTCGACACGTTCGCCGATATCCGCAAACATTGCAGTGTGTTCACCTACAATATCCCCGGCGCGGACGGTGGCAAAACCAATCGTTCCAGGCACGCGTTCGCCGGTATAACCTTCACGACTGTAGACGGCACACTCTTTCAAATCTTTATCCAGCGCATGAGCAATCGCCTCGCCCATCGCCAGCGCCGTGCCTGACGGCGCATCCACTTTATGACGGTGGTGCGCTTCAATAATTTCGATGTCGGTATAATCGCCCATCACCTTCGCCGCTTTTTCCAGCAGCTTAAGCATCACGTTGACGCCGACGCTAAAGTTCGCCGCGAAGACAATGCCAATTTCCTGAGCGGCGTCGCGAATCGCCTGTTTTCCCGCATCGTCAAAACCGGTGGTGCCAATGACCATCCCTTTGCCATGCTGACGACAAAACGCCAGATGATTCAGCGTGCCTTCCGGACGGGTAAAATCAATGAACACATCGAAATCATCTTTTATTGCCTCAAGGCGACTTTGCACGGTAACGCCTGTCTTCCCGACGCCCGCCAGTTCTCCGGCATCGCTACCCAGCAGGGATGATCCTTCGCGCTCAAGCGCCGCACCAAGCGCAACGCCTTCCATCTGTAGCGCTGCCTGAATTAACTGGCGGCCCATACGGCCACCCGCGCCCGCTATCGCGACACGGACCTGTGCATCATGCATAGTTATTCTCTTACGTTAAAATGATGTAAATCGTTTTCAGATTAACCAGCACAGTGTCATGCCGCTAGCCAAAAACGTCGATAATTAGAATTTAATGATAAACAGAGAGTGATATCAGTAAAAGGCATGACGATCTGGAATAAATCTCGCCATACCGTTATTGGCGTTTGGGTTTACGGTGCCAGCGCCAAAACCTCCGCCACCCACTGCTGGAAACCTGCAACATCAATATCCAGCGCAACCTGCACATTCGCCGGTTGGCTCATTCGCCCCTCAATATCCACCACGGTGGTCCCTGCGGTATAGTCCCCCCGGGTTTCAACCGCGACAAAACATGGCTTGACGGTAAACAGTTCCGGACGCACCAGCCAGGCAATCGCGCAGAGATCGTGCATTCGCACGCCGGTGCGCATTGTTCCGCTGCGATAGTGGCTGAACAAGGCATGTAGCATCTTCCCCGTACGATTGAGGGTGGGCAGCGAGGCCAGATAATCCGGCGTCAACATCGCCTGGTTTGTGACATCCAGCCCACACATCACAATCTCAATACCACTCTGGAATACGCGCGCTGCGGCTTCCGGATCAACCGCGATATTGAATTCGGCATTAGGGGTGAAGTTCCCGCGCCCGGCAGAACCGCCCATGATCACCAGACGGCGGATGTTGAAGGTGCACTCCGGATAGTGCATCAGCAACAGCGCAATATTCGTCAGCGGACCGATCGCCACCAGCGTGATCGGCTGCGGGGCGCTGATCAGCGCGTCACGAAGGGCGATAAACGCCGGTTTCGCCAGCGGCTGCCGGTCATGACCGACAAAGTCGTAACCTTCCATACCGGATTCACCGTGAACATAGGCGGCGTCGCGTAGCGGACGTAGCAGCGGCGTGGCGGCCCCCTGTGCCAGAGGCACATCGGCATTCCAGAAATGCAGCAGTTGTAGGGCGTTGCGGGTGGTTTTCTCCACGGAGACGTTTCCGGCAACCGTGGTCATCAGTTGCAGGTCGAGCTGCGGGGCAAACAGCGCGGCAGCAATCGCTGCGGCATCATCAATGCCAGGGTCGGTATCGAGAATAATGGGCAGACGTTCCATAAGTGATTCTCCCTTATGCGTTTATTAGCCATTTTGCTGTCATTTAGCTTACTATATAGCCCATCACTGTGAAGGTATTTAGCCAGGAAATGCAATGAAAGTCGTGCAGGCCAGTCTCTCCGAATTCGTTACCCAGCATCTTGCCGGGCGCATTCTGCGCGGCGAACTGGCGGCAGGCAGCGCGCTGCCAGGTGAAAATGAGCTGGCGACCGAGTACAACGTCTCACGTACCTCGCTGCGCAATGCGTTAGCAACACTCGCCGCCAAAGGACTTATCTCTATTCAGGCGAAAAAGCGCAGCACCGTCAATGCCCGCGACCAGTGGAGCTTGCTGGATATCGATGTCCTGAACTGGCTGGCGACAGGTAAAGTCGATGCCGAACTGGTGGAACAACTGATGGTCACGCGTCTGATGTTTGAACCCAATGTCGCCACGCTTGCGGCGCTGAATGCCAATGGTCACGATCTGGCCGCAATGGAAGATGCGCTCACACTGATGCGAAGCGGTCAGCTGGAAGCTGAAAAAACCAAATTTGAAGCCGGCGATGTCGCCTTCCACCAGGCACTCCTGCGAGCCACACACAACCCTTTCCTGCTGGCACTGGGCAATGCGCTTAGCGCCGCGATGGTCCTCTCTTTCCGTCAGACGCTGGAAGAAGATCTGCATGAGACGAAAACGGCGGTGGATGAGCATTTTCAATTGTTTGAAGCCATTCGCCTGCGCCAGGCAGATGACGCGAGGGCATTTATGCGCAGTATTCTGCTGCATGCCGCCGGAAAAAGTATCTGGCAGGATCGCCCCGCCTGCGTTGATCATCTTCTTTAATCCCTCACTGACATAATTTCGATCTCTCTCACAGATCGTGGTGTTTTTTTGCTCTAGCATTCTTGTATTACAAGATTAACTTATTTGTATTACATGAAATGAAAAAACACTGGATCGCCGTCGACTGGGGCACGACCAACTTTCGTGCATTTTTACTCAATGACCAGCAGGTTATTGCTTCAATATCAAAAGCATGCGGGCTACTTTCTCTTACTAAAGCGGAATTTGGCGCTACGCTGCATCAGCACCTGGAACCGTGGCTCAACGAGCACGGCGCACTTCCGGTGGTAATGGCTGGGATGGTCGGTTCACAGCAGGGCTGGCAGGAAGTACCGTACGTTTTCACTCCCGCTTCGGCGCAAACGTTGCGGAAAAATGCGCTACCCATGACCACGCCATGGGGCAGCCAGGCATGGATTATTCCCGGCGTAAGCTCCGACAGTGCGTTCGGCTTACCCGACGTGATGCGCGGTGAAGAGGTCCAGTTGATGGGACTGAATACTCTTCATCCGGCAGATGAGGTTTACGCCATTTTGCCTGGCACTCACAGCAAACACGCCCAACTGAGCCACGGTGAAATCACCCATTTCACCACGCTAATGACGGGCGAACTCTTTTCGCTGCTCAGTCAACACTCGTTGTTGGGGCGGGCGTTACCAGAACAGCAGGATGATAGTGACGCCTTTATGAAAGGCGTATTGACCGCCCAGGCGCATATCCCCTTCAGCCATCTCATTTTTTCTGCTCGTACCCGTCGCCTGAATAACGAACTGGAGCCGTCATCGATTCACAGCTATCTCTCTGGGCTGCTGATTGGTTATGAGCTCTCCAGCATGTCTGCAGAAAAAGAGAACTGGCTCGTCGGCTCGCCTGCGCTTTGCCAACGCTATCTGCACGCTGCAAAAGCAATGCAAATTTCATTGCGTATTGCCGACGGCGATACCTGCTTTTTACACGGCATGGCCGCTCTTTATACACAGCTACAGGAGACACACGCATGACCCCAGAGATTTTTTTTGAACACTGGCGAAAAGAACCGCTGCCGCTGATTGCTATTCTTCGCGGTATTACGCCAAAGGATGCGGTGAGCGCCGCAGAAATTCTGATTGAAGCCGGATTCCGCTGGCTGGAAGTGCCGCTCAATAGTCCATCAGCCCTGGAATCTATTCGACTGATGCGCCAGTGCGCTGGCAATAACGCAAAGATTGGCGCGGGTACGGTGTTAACTGCCACGCAGGTCGACGAAGTGGCTGAAGCAGGCGGTCAGTTGATTATCTCACCAAATGCCGATGCCGCTGTTATTCAGCGCACCCGTCAGCGCAACATGGTGAGTCTGCCTGGCGTGATGACGCCAACAGAAGCGTTTGCCGCACTAGACGCGGGTGCCAGCGCCCTGAAACTGTTCCCGGCGGAACAGCTTTCCCCGGAATTATTAAAAGCGCTCCGCGCGGTTCTTCCCCGCAATCTTGCCTGTTTACCGGTGGGCGGAATTCGCCCGGATACGGACCAAATGCAGCGCTACGTGCAGGCCGGAGCCAACGGTTTCGGGCTGGGTGGCGCACTTTATCAGGCAGGAATGCCGCTGGATGAACTGGCGAAACGCGCCGACGCATACCGCCAGGCATGGGAGCAGGTGCAATAACGATGAATCGCTTGATGGCAGACAACCTGCGTTGTGTTGGCGATTACCGGGCGCAGCTTGGTGAAACACCGATCTGGTGTGAGCGCAGCGCTTCTCTGTTGTGGGTCGACATTCTGGCGGGGAAACTGCTGCGCCACTGGCCGCAGGCTCAACGTACTGAAATACACGAGGTGCCAGAGTTTACCAGCGCCGTGCTGTTAACCACGCTTCAGGACGTGTTCATTGCAGTCAGTCAAAGCGGGATCTGGCGTTATGACTACCTCAGCCTCACGAAAACATTGCTTTCACCGTGGCCGGAAGTGGAAAAAGGGAAGCGCCCCAATGAAGCGGCGATAGCGCCAGACGGATCGCTGTGGTTCAGCACGATGGATCCAAAAGCGATAGAGACGTCTGGCGCGTGGTATCGGCTGGATGCCGCGGGCGGTGAAGCAAAAAAGATGCTCGGCGCACAGCAGGTGCCCAACACGCTGCAGTGGCACGACGACTACGTCTGGTTTGCCGATTCCCTTCGTCATCAAATTCATTGCGCGAGGGAAACCACCGATGCGCTGATTATTGAGCAATCCTGGACCGTTCCCGGCATTCCGGACGGTTCAGCGCTCACCACCGATGGCCTGTTGATAAACGCTCGCTGGGGCTCGTCTTTACTAACTGTTGCGGCATTAAAGAAAACAACCATGACGCCGCTCTATGACCTGCCGCTGCCGGTATGCCAACCCAGTAGCTGTACGCTTGGCGGATCTGAATTTTCCGATCTTTTTATTACTTCCGCACGCGATGGACTGCTGAGTCCTGGCAGCATCGACGGTGCACTTATCAGCATAAAAACCCCCTACACGGGCAGACCTGCGAACCGCTTCAGGCTCTGACCGGGAATAAGAAAGGTAATGTTATGACGACATCTTCTTCGACTCTCAACCGACAGGCGCTGAGCGTCTGCTTCCTGGCTGCCCTGGCAGGCCTGCTGTTTGGTCTGGATATGGGCGTTATCGCGGGCGCGCTGCCGTTTCTTGCCCAGGAATTCCAGCTCAGCAGCCACCAACAGGAAATCGTGGTCAGCATCATGATGTTCGGTGCGGCACTAGGCGCGCTGGGCAGCGGTCCAATATCCTCTGCGCTCGGTCGTCGTAAAAGCCTGTTGCTCGGCGCTCTGCTGTTTATTGTCGGCTCCGTCGGTTGTGCTTTTTCCGCCAGCATGGAAGTGCTTGCCATTTCTCGCTTTATTCTCGGTCTGGCGGTGGGTGTTGCCTCTTTCACCGCGCCGTTGTACCTGTCTGAAATTGCAGCAGAAAACATCCGCGGCAGCATGATTTCACTGTACCAGTTGATGATAACCATCGGCATCCTGGCCGCGTTCATTTCTGACACGCTCTTGAGCGGAGGCGGACACTGGCGCTGGATGCTTGGCGTGATTACCTTCCCGGCGATCATTTTGTTTATTGGCGTGCTGACGTTACCGGAAAGTCCTCGCTGGCTGGCGATGAAAGACAAGCACGCGCTGGCGGAAAAAGTCCTGTGTCTGCTGCGTAACAGTCAGCGTGAGGCACGTGAAGAACTGGAGCAGATCCGTGAAAGCGTGAAGATGAAGCAGCGCGGCTGGCAGTTATTTCGCAACAATCGCCATTTCCGTCGCTCAACCGGTCTGGGGATTCTGCTGCAGTTTATGCAGCAGTTCACCGGCATGACCGTCATCATGTATTACGCGCCAAAGATTTTTGAGATTGCCGGTTTCGCCACCGTTCATGAGCAAATGTGGGGCACGGTGATCGCCGGATTGACCAACGTTTTAGCCACGTTTATCGCCATTGGTCTGGTGGATCGCTGGGGTCGCAAGCCCATCCTGAAACTGGGTTATGCCGTGATGGCGGTATGTATGGGGATCCTCGGTTATATGTTCTACAGCGGGATCACTGGCCTGACTGAACAATACGTCGCCGTTGCCGTACTGCTGATCTTTATTACCGGTTTTGCGATGAGCGCAGGCCCGCTGATCTGGGTGCTCTGCTCGGAGATCCAACCGCTTGCCGGACGCGACTTTGGCGTCACCTGCTCCACCATGGCGAACTGGATCGCCAACATGATTATCGGTGCTACCTTCCTGACGCTAATTGACACTATAGGTAGCCCGAACACCTTCTGGCTGTATGGCGTGCTCAACGTTATCTGCATCGGCCTGACCATTCTGTTTGTCCCTGAGACCAAAAATATCTCTCTGGAACATATCGAACGCAACCTGATGAGCGGCGCTGCACTACGCGATATCGGGCAGCGTGACATCCCTCAGCCTGACAACCGCCCTGCGGTTAACTAAGCGAGAGCACAACAATGACAACAACTACCGAAGACAGCGTTTACCGTAAAGTCACGCGCAGACTGATCCCGTTTTTGATCCTCTGCTATTTCTTTGCCTATCTCGATCGCGTCAACGTCGGATTCGCCAAACTGCATATGCAGGATGCGCTGAATTTTAGCGATACGGTGTATGGACTCGGCGCGGGCATCTTCTTTATCGGTTATTTTCTGTTTGAGCTGCCAAGTAACCTGTTGATGCAGCGCTTTGGCCCGCGCTTCTGGATCGCCCGTATTATGGCCACGTGGGCCATTCTTTCCGCCGCGATGATTTTTGTTACCACACCCACACAGTTCTATGTGCTGCGTTTCCTGCTCGGTGTGGCGGAAGCGGGATTCTTCCCGGGGATCGTGTTCTATCTGACGCTGTGGTTTCCTTCATGGCGCTCGGCGCGTACGCTGGGGCTGTTTATTCTGGTCACGCCTCTCTCCACCATCATCGGCAGCCCACTGTCCGGCCTTATCCTGAAACTGTTTGAAGGTGTAGACGGTCTCCATAACTGGCAGTGGCTGTTCCTGGTCGAAGCCATTCCGTCATTCCTGCTGGCTTTCGTGGTGCTGCGCTATCTCGATAACGACGTGAAATCAGCTAAATGGCTGAACGACACTGAAAAGCAGATCATTCTCAGCGACCTGGCTCGCGATAACCACAACCGTGAACAGGCCAATGCGGGCCAGGCCAGCAGCACGCTGAGCGCCATGTTCCGCAATGGTTATGTCTGGCTGCTGGCGCTGATTTTCTTCAGCTTTAACATCGGTTATTACGGTATCAACTTCTGGCTGCCGTCGATCATCAAAAGTTCCGGCATCAGCGATGACCTGCATATTGGTCTGCTGGCGGCGCTACCTTATGTTTTCGGCGCAGCGTTTATGGTCTGGAACAGTCGCCATTCCGATCTCAAACAGGAACGCCGCTGGCATATCGCCATTCCGGCATTGATTGGCTGCGTAGGCCTGGCGCTCAGCGCTTATTGTAGCGGCTCGACATTCTGGATGATGGCCTGGATCTGTCTTGCCATGTCCGGCACGTTGGCATTGATCCCAACCTATATCAGCCTGCCGGGGGCCATGCTTTCCGGTACCGCTGCCGCCGCAGGCATCGCACTGGTGAACTCCGTCGGCAATCTCGCCGGGTTCTTTGGCCCCACGGTACTCGGCTGGCTGAAAGACACAACCGGCAGCACTGACGGCGGGCTATATATTCTCGCCGGTTTCCTGCTACTCGTCGTGCCGCTGATCCTGCTGTTACCCGCCCGGCTTGCCAACCCAAAACGTCAGCCACGTCCTGAACAACTCAATGGGCAGCACGACGCTTCCCAACACACTAATTAACCATGATGAAAGAGAATGCTATGAAGAGTGAATGTGGAGGATGTGCCAGTTGTGGCACGCATTTCAGCCCCATCCTCGAGGGTGATGATGGCGCGTTAAAACGCGCCCTGTATAAATCCATGGGCCACACAGACGAACAACTGCGCCGTCCGGTGATTGCGGTGGTCAACAGTTACACCAATGCCACCGCCGGGCATGCCAATCTCAATGAACTCACGGCAAACGTGCTTAAAGGCATCGACGAAGCGGGCGGCGTAGGGATGGTATTCGGCACTATCGCCCCTTGCGACGGCATCGCCGAAGGGCATCTGGGGATGCGCTACATCCTTGCCGCCCGGGAAGTGATCGCTATGTCGATTGAGAGCATGATGCGCGCTCACCGCTTTGACGGCATGGTGTTACTTGGTTCGTGTGACAAAATCGTGCCTGCCATGCTGATGGCGGCGGCCCGTCTGGATATCCCTGCCATTATGGTCAACGGCGGTCCGATGTATCCGGCAGAGTACAAAGGCAAACACTGGGACGGAAATATTGTCACGGAAGCCATTGGCTGGAAAACGCGGGGTGAAATAACCGAAGAGGAATTCGCCTACATCGAAAATATCGCCGAACCCGGGCCGGGCTCCTGCACCATGTACGGTACAGCGAACACCATGTGCTGTATCGCGGAAGTACTGGGCATGAGCCTGCCGGGTAGCAGTACGCTGCCCGCCGTTTCGCAGGAACGACGCGTCTGTGCAGTAGAAACCGGAAAACAGGCTGTAACCCTGGTGCGTGAGGGGATTAACGCGCGCCAGATAATCACGCCAGAATCCATTCATAACGCCATGGTCTATCTGCTGGCGACGGGCGGTTCCACCAACGCCATTCTTCATCTTCAGGCTATTCATTACGAAGCGGAACTGGGGCATTTACCGCTTTCCTCCTTCGATAAGCTCAGCCATCAGGTGCCGCTGGTCGCGTCGCTCTACCCGGCTTCTGAACATGACATGATCGATTTCTGGGAAGCGGGTGGCGTTCGTGCCGTTGAGCATGAAATTGCAGCACTGATGAACCGCGATGCGCTGACCGTGGTCGGAAAAACCAAAGCAGAACTGTTGGCTGAAGGGCACAAAACCACGCGTCCGGAAGTGATTCGTTCGCTGGCAATCCCGGTGCGCAGTGAAGCAGGCGTCGCTGTTCTGCATGGCAATCTGTCACCACTGGGCTGCGTAGTGAAACCCGCCGCCGTCCCTGAAAATCTGATGACCTTTCGTGGCCCGGCCGTGGTATTCAACAGCGAACAGGAGTCGGTCGACGCCATCATGTCAGGCAATATTAACCCTGGTAGCGTGCTGGTGTTGCGCTACGAAGGACCCAAAGGCGGGCCGGGCATGCCGGAAATGTATAAGCCGATGAAATGCCTTGAAGGGATGGGACTTTCTGACAGTTGTGCGCTGATCACCGACGGACGTTTTTCCGGTTCCAACCGCGGGTTGTTCGTCGGCCATATTTCACCGGAAGCCACTGAAGGCGGCGCGCTGGGGCTGGTAGAGGATGGCGACGAGATCGCCATCGACATTCCAGCCCGTTTGCTCACTCTGCATGTGGATGAAGCGACACTCGCCCAACGCCGTGAAATCTGGAAGCCAGTCTATAAAGAAGTGCCGCGCGGTTTTCTGCGCCTTTATCGCCGCTGGGCATTACCCGCCGCTCAGGGGGCGGTACTAGCCGATCGGGAGGATATGGAATGAGTACGCATTACACCGCCGCCCACATCTGCGGCGTAAACCCTATCGTGGCGATGCCGTTCACCTCACAAGGCGAAATTGACGAACGTAGTTTTATCCGCCTGCTGGAGCATCTCGCCACCAGCGGTGCGAACGGCGCGACGCTGTTTGGGATAGCCAGCGAGTTTCCAAAGCTTGATGACAGTGAGCGCGATCGCCTGGCGCAGTTGATGATCAACACGCTGGCAGGCAGCCCGCTGTATCGTGCTTTTTCCGTGACGGATCACAGTACAGAAATCGCTATCAAGCGGGCCACGCGCTATCAGGCGCTGGGTGCCGATGCGCTGATGCTGCTGCCGCCGTTTTTTCTCTCGCCCAGCCCTCAGGCGATTCAGGAACATATTTTCGCCGTGCTGGAAGCCGTTGATATTCCAGTGATGGTGCAATATGCGCCAGGCGAGACCGGGCTACCGATTACGCCAGAGCAGCTCGCCACCGTGGCGGAACGTTATCCACATGCCGTGTTTAAAATCGAGTGCAACCCGCCCGTGGATTACACCCGCGAATTCCTGCGTTATGCGCCACAGGCCTGCGTTCTGAACGGCTATGCTGGATTGTATATGTTGCAAATGCTGGAAGCGGGCGGCAAGGGCGTGATGCCGGGCTGTTCGTTTACCGAAGTATATGTGCGGATTTATCGCCACTGGCAAGCAGGAGAAATCCAGCAGGCAAAAGCGCTTCACCAGCAACTGTTGCCGTTTATTCAGCGCTGGATGAGTCATTGCGAATACATTATTCAGGTGGAAAAAACACTGCTGATGCAGCGCGGTATTATCGCCAGCGACTACTGTCGCCGTCCTGGCTGGGCGCTGGACACAGACGATCGGCAGGCGATTACCCAACTGATCCATGATTTTAACTTAGCGTAAGGGACAAATATGACCACGCAACATACGCCCCGCATCGTGTTGGTCACCGGGACCAGCCAGGGCATCGGCGAAGCCATCGCCCGCACCTTCTTGCAAAATGGCGATATCGTGATTGGCTGCGCCTTTTCGTCACTGGAGAAAGCCGCCAGCGCTCGCCAGATGCTGGAAGAATTCAACGGGCGCTATCACTACTTTTCGGTTGACGTAACACAAACTGCGGCAATTAAACAGTTCGTCATTGAGGCAGAAAAGCTATACGGACGCATTGATGTTGTTGTTTCTAACGCCGGGAAAAACGTGTTCAAAGGTATCGACTGCGAAGAGAGCGACTGGTCGCATAATCTGGATTTGAACCTGCGTTCGCACTGGTATCTGGCGAAATGTGCCCGCCCGGCGCTGCAAAAGAGTCACGGCGTGATTTTAATTATCACATCGAATCACGCCTTCTCCACCATGCCGGGCTGTGCGCCGTATAACATTACCAAGCGTGCATTACTGTCGCTTGTACAAAGCCTGACGATTGAATGGGGGCCAGAGATCCGCACCGTTGGCATCGCACCGGGCTTTATTGATACCGCCGGGAATCAGGCGTGGTTTGATGGGCACCCTGATGCCCGAATTGCCCGTGAGAAAACGGTGAAGAAGCATCCCGTTGGACGCATCGGCAAGCCGGAAGAAGTCGGTGAACTGTGTCTGTTTTTAAGCAGCGAAAAAGCTGGATTTATTGCGGGCACCACTATCGTGATGGACGGTGGGCGTAGCGCCATCATGCAGGATGAAGACGACGAGTAAGATAAAAGGGGGCTTATGCCCCCCTGAGAGTGATGACAAACCTCATCCCGATGTCGAACGAACAGAAAGCACTCAGTAAAAAACAAGGAAAATCAATTTATTGATTTTCGGCTGATAACCACAAAGAAGGAAAAACCACGTTTTTTCCTTCTTTGTCAGCAGTCTGAGGGGGCTTTTGCCCCCTGGTTTAATCAACCTGCTGAATGTCGAGTCGCAACTCTTTCGGCACTTCGAAAACAATATTTTCTTCACGGCCTTCCAGCGGGATAGCCTCGCCGCCACCCAGTTCCTGCAGACGCTTGATAACGTTTTGCACCAGTATATCCGGCGCCGACGCCCCTGCGGTAACGCCTACGCATTTCGCCTCTTTCACCCAGGCTTCCTGGATATCGGTCGCATCGTCAATCAGAAACGCCGCTTTCCCCATCCGCTGCGCCAGTTCGGCCAGACGGTTTGAGTTTGACGAGTTCTTTGAACCGACTACCAGCACGACATCCGCCTGTTCCGCCAGCGCACGCACCGCTTCCTGACGATTAGTAGTGGCGTAGCAAATGTCATCTTTACGCGGCCCGACGATTTTCGGGAAGCGCTGGCGCAACGCGTCAATCACGTCTGACGTATCGTCGACGGAAAGCGTAGTCTGGGTCATAAAGGAGAGTTTGCCTTCGTTTTTCACATTCAGTGAAAAAACATCTTCCGGCGATTCCACCAGATACATGCCCCCTGCCGGGTTGCTGTACTGCCCCATCGTGCCTTCCACTTCAGGGTGCCCGGCGTGACCAATCAGGATCGACTCCTCGCCCCGACGGCTGGCGCGCGCCACTTCCATGTGCACTTTGGTTACCAACGGACAGGTCGCGTCAAAGACAGTGAGATCGCGACTTTTCGCTTCGTTGCGTACCGCCTGAGAAACACCATGTGCGGAGAAGATCAGGATCGCACCGTCCGGCACTTCGCTGATCTGCTCGATGAAAATCGCCCCGCGTTCGCGCAGGCTGTCGACAACGTAGCGGTTATGTACCACTTCATGACGAACGTAAATCGGCGCACCGTAAATGGCCAGCGCGTTTTCAACAATGCTGATAGCGCGGTCTACGCCGGCGCAAAAACCGCGCGGGTTGGCCAACAGGATCTGCATGTTACGCCTCCAGTGCCGGATCGACTTCCAGCACTTCAATATCAAAATGAACGGTATGCCCGGCCAGCGGATGGTTGAAATCGACGGTTATCGAATCACCGTTAATTTCGCGGATCACGCCAGGCATCTCACTGCCGTCCATTGCGGTAAAGAGCATAATAGCCCCGATTTCAGGTTCGCCTGCGTCCATAAATTCACGGCGCGAGAAGTACTGAATCAGGTCAGGCGTCGTGATGCCAAACGCGGCATCCGGCTCCAGGGAAAAAGTGGTTTTATCGCCGTCTTTCAGTCCAAGAAGATGTTGCTCCAGTCCTTCAGACAGAGAACCATCCCCCAGGCGGAAAAGCGCGGGCTTGCCGTTATTACGGGTTGACTCTGCGGTGGAGCCATCGTCGAGTTTTAAGGTGAAGTGCACCAGCACCGCACTGTTACTCTGTACTGATTTAGACATGCAGGTTGCTCACTTGTTGTGACTCCCCTGTTAGCCCGATGGCGCTGGCGCTTATCGGGCCTACAAGGATCGCGCTATTTTGTAGGCCGGATAAGGCGTTTACGCCGCCATCCGGCACATGTTTGCCTGATGGCGCTAAGCTTATCAGGCCTACAACACCTGATCAGCACCATCCGGCATTTTGTTACGCCTGCTTTTTCGGCAGGAAACCTTCCAGCACAATCAACGCGGCACCGACACAAATCGCTGTGTCCGCCAGGTTGAAGGTCGCAAAATGCCAGTCCCCGACGTAGAAATCGATCATGTCGACAACGAAGCCATGCCACAGACGATCGAACAGGTTTCCTAACGCACCACCAATGATTAAAGCGTATGCGATGTTATTCAGCTTCTGCGTGGCTTTCGAACGGTACATCATAACCGCCAGAATGACACAGATACCGATCGCGATACCGGCAAAGAACCAGCGTTGCCAGCCGCCGCTATCGGCGAGGAAGCTAAACGCCGCACCATAGTTACGCGCATAATGCAGATTAAGCGACGGGAACAGCGATACCGTATCCCCCAGAGCAAAATTCTGGAGGATCAGGTACTTGCTGCCCAAATCGATAATCAGCACGACTACCACCAGCCACAGCCAGCGTAGCCCTGTTGAACAAAGAGGCTTACTCATCAGGCAAACTTACGTTTTTCGCCATCACCGGCGACGTTGCTGACACAGCGGCCGCAGATTTCTGCGTGTTCCGCCACCTTGCCGACATCGGTGGTGTAGTGCCAGCAGCGCGGACACTTATCACCTTCGGCTTTACTCAATGCAATTTTCAGCCCTTTGAGCAGTTCGCTTTGCTGAGCATCCGCAGAAGCCCCGGCATAGTCCGCGACTTTCGCCCCGGAGGTCAACAGGACAAATCGTAATTCGTCGCCCAGCGCAGTCAGCTTAGCCGCCAGTTCAGGTTCCGCGTACAGTGTCACTGCCGCTTCCAGAGAACCACCCACTTTCTTATCGGCACGCGCCTGTTCGATGACCTTGTTCACTTCGCCACGAACCTGCAGCAGCACATCCCAGAAACCGTCGTTCATCGCTTCGGTATCCGCCAGACCAAACAGGCCGGTGTACCATTCGCCAGTGAAGACATATTTCTCGCGATCGCCCGGCAGATAACCCCAGATTTCATCTGCGGTGAAGGACATGATCGGCGCCATCCAGCGAACCAGCGCTTCCGCGATATGCCAGAGCGCGCTCTGACAGCTACGACGCGCCACACTGTCTGCCTTCGCGGTGTACTGACGGTCTTTGATGATATCAAGATAGAACGAGCCCATTTCCACAGAGCAGAAGCGCATCAGGCGCTGTACCACTTCATGGAAATCGTACGCTTCATACGCTTTCAGGATATCTTCCTGTGCCGCTTTCGCGCAGCCCACCGCCCATCGGTCCAGAACCACCATCTCTTCCGGTTTCACCATGTCTTTAACCGGATCAAACCCGTTCAGGTTCGCCAGCAAGAAACGCGCAGTGTTACGGATACGACGATAGCTGTCGGCGGCACGTTTGAGGATCTCATCCGAAACCGCCATTTCACCGGTGTAGTCGGTAGAGGCGACCCACAGACGCAGAATGTCCGCGCCCAGTTTGTTCATCACATCCTGCGGCGAAACGGTATTGCCGATGGATTTGGACATCTTGCGGCCCTGACCGTCGACGGTAAAGCCGTGAGTCAGTACCTGGCGATACGGCGCTTTGCCTTTCATCGCCGTGGAGATCATCAGCGAAGACATGAACCAGCCACGGTGCTGGTCGGAGCCTTCCAGATACATATCCGCGGCTTGACCGGCGAATTCCGGACGCACATCCACAACGGAGGCATGTGTGGATCCTGAATCAAACCAGACGTCCAGAGTATCCGGCACTTTCACGTACTGATCGGCTTCGTCGCCCAGAATCTCTTTCGGGTCCAGATCCCACCAGGCCTGAATACCATCAACTTCAACGCGCTTCGCCACTTCTTCCATCAGTTCGATGGCGCGCGGATGCAGCTCTTCAGTGTCTTTGTGAACGAACAGAGACATCGGCACGCCCCAGGTACGCTGACGGGAGATACACCAGTCAGGGCGGTTGGCAACCATTGACTCGATACGCGCCTGGCCCCAGTCCGGGATCCACTGCACGCCTTTGATCTCTTTCAGCGACTGCTCGCGCAGACCTTTCTGATCCATGCTGACAAACCACTGCGGGGTCGCACGGAAGATGATAGGCGTCTTATGACGCCAGCAGCACGGATAGCTGTGCTGCATTTTCTCGACGTGCAACAGCGCGCCTTTTTCGCTCAACAGCGCAACCACAATATCGTTCGCCTTAAAGACGTTCACTCCGTCCAGCGTCGGATAGGTGCCCGGCAGATAAGCGCCGTCCGGTCCTACCGGGTTAGCGACTTCCAGACCGTATTTCTGGCCGATGACATAGTCATCCGGACCATGGCCTGGCGCGGTATGCACAGCGCCCGTACCAGCATCCAGCGTTACATGATCGCCGAGGATCGCCGGAACGTCGAAGCCCATAAACGGATGGGTAAAGCGCAGCAGTTCAAGCTCCGCCCCTTTTACGGTAGCGAGAACGGTAAAGTCCGTCGCGCCAATACGCTGCATCACGCTTTCAACCAGATCTTTGGCGAGGATCACCGCCTGACCGTCGATCTGTACCAGCGCATAGTCAAAGTCCGGCGCAAGGGAGATCGCACGGTTTGCGGGCAGGGTCCACGGCGTGGTGGTCCAGATAACCAGCGAAATCGGGCCGTTAACGGAGGAGACGCCAAATTTGGCCTTCACCGCGTCCTGATCGGCGGCAACGAAGGCCACATCAATGGACGGAGAGGTTTTGTCATAATATTCGACTTCCGCTTCTGCCAGCGCAGAACGGCAGTCAACGCACCAGTGCACCGGCTTCGCGCCTTTATGCAGATGACCGTTACCGATGATTTTGCCCAGCGCGCGAATGATATTGGCTTCAGTTTTGAAGTCCATGGTCAAATACGGATGAGACCAGTCGCCAAGCACGCCCAGACGGATAAAGTCTTTGCGCTGGCCGTCAACCTGCGTCGCTGCATATTCACGGCACTTCGCACGGAACTCCGCAGCGGTAAATTTCTCACCCGGCTTACCGAATTCCTGCTCCACTTTCAGCTCGATTGGCAGACCGTGGCAGTCCCAACCCGGAACATAAGGCGAGTCATATCCCGCGAGTCCTTTGGACTTCACGATAATGTCTTTCAGAATCTTGTTAACCGAGTGACCAATATGAATGCTGCCATTCGCATAAGGAGGGCCATCATGCAGAATGAAGGTTTTTTTGCCTTTTTTGGCCGCACGAATGATGCCGTACAGGTCATCATCAGTCCAACGCGCCAGCATTCCCGGTTCGCGCTTCGCGAGATCGCCGCGCATCGGGAACCCTGTTTCCGGCAAATTCAGGGTTGATTTAAAGTCACTCATCAGATTCTCGGTTCCGTATTGATTACCCAGGCCTTTAAGCCGGTTTTGTTAGCCCAAAAAAATCACGGGCAGTTAATTCATCACGCGCAATCTGCGCTTTGAGTTCATCCAGCGAGGCAAATCGCTGTTCATTGCGTATTTTTTTACGCAGCACTACATCTATATGGCGACCGTAGAGGTCCATTGCAATATCCAGCAAATGCACTTCCAGTTGCTGGCGCACGCCCGAGACCGTCGGACGTGTCCCGATGTTTGCCACACCGGGCAATGGCTTTTCGCCAAGCCCCATCACTTCTACCGCATAGACCCCTTTAACCGGGGAAACCTGACGACGCAGCGGTAAATTTGCCGTCGGGAAACCAATGGTGCGTCCAAGTTCATCACCGTGCACAACGCGACCAGAGATGGTAAACGGATGGCCCAGCAGGCTTTCGGCAAGAGACAGGTTGTCCTGCGCCAGCGCCTGACGCACGGCGGTACTGCTGATACGAACGCCACCCTCGCAGAAGGTTTGGGTGCTGGTAATATCGAAACCATATTCCACACCCGCCTTCTGTAATAACAAGAAATCGCCTTCGCGACCAGCGCCAAAGCGGAAATCATCACCCACCGCGAGAAATTGCACCCCAAGACGCTTCACTAGCAGATCGCTGATAAAGTTCTGTGCCGTGAGGGCGGCAAAACGGCGGTCAAATCGCACACACAGCACGTAGTCGACGCCGCATTGCGCAAGATAACGCAATTTCTCACGCAGGCGGGTCAGGCGCGCAGGCGCTTTGTCCGTCGCAAACAGTTCAAGCGGCTGTGGTTCGAAAATCATCACCATCACCGGTAAGCCACGTCTGCGCCCTTCTTCCTGCAAACCTTGCAGCAGCGCACGATGACCACGATGCACGCCGTCGAAATTACCAATAGTCAGCACACACCCGTGCGGGGCCTGACTGAGATTATGTATGCCGCGTATCAGCTTCATGTCTGGCTCAAAACAGTGAAAATCGCCAAAGTATACCTTGTACGGCGGTCAAGGTTAACCGGCGATTGATGTGGTGAAACAGAAAGCAGATGGATTTCATTACCCTGAGACAAAACTCACCGTCCACTGACAACGCAATTCAATTTTTATCGCTGAAAAGCTGTATTCACAGCCCGCAAGCTGGTAGAATCCTGCGCCATCACTACGTAACGAGTGCCGCGAGATTAACGGCGCTTATTTGCACAAATCCATTGACAAAAGAAGGCTAAAAGGGCATATTCCTCGGCCTTTGAATTGTCCATATAGAACACATTTGGGAGTTGGACCTTGGCTAATATCAAATCAGCTAAGAAGCGCGCCGTTCAGTCTGAAAAGGCTCGTAAGCACAACGCAAGCCGTCGCTCTATGATGCGTACTTTCATCAAGAAAGTATACGCAGCTATCGAAGCTGGCGACAAAGCTACTGCACTGAAAGCATTTAACGAAATGCAACCAATCGTGGACCGTCAGGCTGCTAAAGGTCTGATCCACAAAAACAAAGCTGCACGTCATAAAGCTAACCTGACTGCACAGATCAACAAACTGGCTTAATCGCCTGTTGATTGTTGCTTTGTGAAAAAACCCGCGCAAGCGGGTTTTTTTATGTCTGGACTATTTGTTCTGGGGCGTAAATAACGCCGAATAGTTTGTATTGCAGATACGCTGAACCGCCGGGTGCTGAATCATCCTCTCGGCAAAGATGGCATGATATTCCTCCATCACATTCTCCACGCGACCAATTTCGACCACCGAGTCATCTGCGTAAAAATCATTCGCATAGAGTGTCGGGGCCACGAAAATCGCGTTGTGCGTCGCACCAAAGGCTTTCATCAATGCGGCGTCGTCAAACTCCCCCAGAATTTCAACCTTCAGCCCCTGGGAATTAATCCAGTTCAGTAACTTGCGCCCCAACATCGAACGCCGTCCAGGGATCAGCAGACGTCGCTCTTCCAGGCAGGCCGGGAAGGATTTTTCCGGTAACGGTTGGGTACACCAGAAGCTTACGCTACACTCGCCAATCTTCACCGAAAACAGCCCTTCCTGCTGCGTTGAGTCAATCGGGCAGTCCGAGATGATCATGTCGAGCTTATGCTGGCTGAGCTGCTCCAGTAGCATCTCATGGGTCGATTCAAAACAGCGCAGGTGGATCTGTTCCCCTTCAACGACAGCGGCATCCAGTACATTGCTGACCAGTCGCTTCGACAGCGCATCCGCCACGCCAACGTCAAATAACAGATTGGACTCTTTACGGTAGTTCACGATATCCAGCATCTCCTGGCTGAGGGTAAACATTTTATCCGCATAGCGAAAAATCAGTTCGCCGAGTTCGCTGGGCTCCAGACCGCGCCCCTTACGCTTGAAGAGTTTACCCTGCAGGCGCTCCTCAAGCGCTTTAATCTGCCCGGTGATGGTTTGCGGCGTTAAATAGAGCGCCTCCGCCGCACCGACCACTGAGCCCTCTTTATAGACGTGCCAGAAATAATAGAGATGGTTGTAATTAATATGGGACATACACTCACTCTGATAAATGTGACAAAGTGGGAGCCATAAGAGGCTCCCCAGCTAATTCGCCCGTTCAGGCAGACGGGCGTAAACGCGCGCGCAGCAAGCTGTAGCCAATCACCGCCGACAGCAGGGAGCCAATCAGGATCCCTAGCTTCGCCCAGTTAATCAGCTCTGGATCCACGCTGCTAAAGGCCAGGCTGGCGATAAAGATCGACATCGTAAAGCCAATGCCGCACAGGATGCCGACCGCCATAATTTGCGGGAATGAGGTTCCCTCCGGCAGATGCGCCAGCTTAAGGCGCAGCGCCAGCCAGCAGAACAAACTGATCCCCAGCGGCTTGCCCACCAGCAGACCCGCAATAATGCCCAATGGCAGAATGGAGGTCAGCCCGTCCATCGTCACGCCCTGCAAAGAAACGCCCGCATTGGCGAAGGCAAACAGCGGCAGGATCAGATACGCCACCCACGGATGCAGAACATGTTCCAGACGCTTCGCGGGGGAACGCCCGTATTTCTCTTTCAATGGAATGAAAAAGCCGACAATCACCCCTGCCAGCGTCGCATGGACGCCGGATTTCAGCACGGCGGTCCACAGTACCGCGCCAACGAGGATGTACACCCCCGTGCGCCGGACGCCGCACAGATTCAGAAGCGCCAGCAATGCTATGGCAAACGCCGCAACGCCCAGCGAAACCATCGACAGATCGTTGGTATAAAACAGAGCAATAATGACTATCGCGCCGAGATCGTCGATGATCGCCAGCGCCATGAGGAAAATTTTCAGCGCCAACGGCACCCTGCTGCCGAGCAGCGCCAGAACGCCCAGCGCAAACGCGATATCTGTGGCAGCCGGGATCGCCCAGCCTTCGCGAGTGATCGGATCGGCATAGTTGAATGCCAGATACAGCAGCGCCGGGACAATCATTCCGCCGATGGCGGCAACCACCGGGAAAGCCGCCTGGCGCAGACTTGCCAGAGAGCCCTGCATTAACTCGCGCTTGACCTCAAGGCCAATCAACAAGAAAAACACCGCCATCAGGGCGTCGTTAATCCACAACAGCATGTTTTTATTGATCTCAAGCGCGCCAACGCGCAGTTGGACAGGCGTCTCGAGAAAGGCGTGATACCATCCGCTGGTCACACCCATATTGGCCATCAGCATGGCCAGCACTGCGGCGATGATAAGAATGATGCCCCCAGAGGCATCACTGCTAAAGAAACGATGCAGATGTTTCACTTTTTATTCTCTCTATAAGGTGAATACTTCGTAATTACTATCATACCTTTCATAAATAATCGTTAAAACCAGATTATCCATGATAGAACGCTCGCTTTTTCCGATCTATAGAGACATAAAATAAAAAAGCCTGAGATCTCGCAATCCCAGGCTTTATGAGCGATATGGCAAGAGGTGATTAGCGCGTCAAATCGTCAAAGAACTTTTTCACGCCGTCAAAGAAACTCTTGGAGCGCGGGCTGTTGTGTTCACCCGTTGGACCGCCAAAGCTTTCCTGCAGATCTTTGAGCAGTTGTTTTTGCTTCTCATTGAGACCAACCGGCGTTTCGACTACGACACGGCACAGTAAATCGCCCTGCGCGCCACCACGAACCGACTTCACGCCTTTGCCGCGCATACGGAACAGTTTTCCGGTCTGCGTTTCGCTGGGTACTTTCAGCTTCACGCGACCATCCAGCGTCGGCACTTCAATCTCGCCGCCGAGTGCAGCCATCGCAAAATTGATCGGCACTTCACAGTACAGGTTGTTGCCTTCACGTTCGAAAATTGGGTGCTGTTTCACCTGAACCTGAACATACAGGTCCCCTGCCGGTGCGCCGTGCTCACCGGCTTCACCTTCGCCGGAGAGGCGAATTCGGTCACCGGTATCCACGCCAGCCGGGATTTTAACCGACAGCGTTTTGCTCTTCTCGACACGACCATGACCGTGGCACTTATTGCACGGATCTTTAATCAGCGTACCGCGTCCCTGACAGTGCGGACAGGTTTGCTGAACCGCGAAGAACCCCTGACGCATCTGCACCTGGCCGGAACCATGACAGGTTGGACAGGTCTGCGGCTGAGTCCCCGCTTTCGCGCCACTGCCGTGGCAGACATCACACTCTTCCAGCGTCGGAATGCGGATCTCTTTGGTCACGCCACGTACGGCTTCTTCCAGGGTGAGATCCATGTTGTAACGTAAATCGGCCCCACGCGCAGCACGTTGACGACCCCGACCACCGCCAAAGATATCGCCAAAAACGTCACCAAAGATATCGCTGAAGTCAGCGCCGCCGCCAAAACCGCCCTGCTCAAACGCGGCGTGACCATACTGGTCATAAGCGGCGCGTTTTTGCGAGTCAGTCAGGACTTCATACGCTTCTTTGATCTCTTTAAACTTGGCTTCGGCCTCTTTATCACCCTGGTTACGGTCCGGGTGAAACTTCATGGCCAGCCGCTTATAGGCCTTTTTGATTTCACGCTCTTCCGCTGTTTTGGAAACGCCTAAAATCTCGTAATAATCAAGCTTCGCCATCTTTTTTATCTGCCCTTAACATGCGTGCACGGGCGGAGAGGAAACCTCTTCGCCCGTGCCAGTAATTACCCGTTCAAAGGGCGATTATTTTTTATCTTTCACTTCTTCGAACTCAGCGTCGACAACATCATCATCTTTCGCGTTGTTGGCGGAAGTATCAGCGGAACCCGCCTGCTGCTGCGCATGCTGTTGCTGAGCAATTTCCATCAGTTTCTGGGAAACCTGCGCCAGTTCCTGCATCTTCGCTTCGATAGCCGCTTTGTCTTCGCCTTTCAGCGCCGTTTCCAGTGCGGTCAGTGCAGACTCGATAGCCGTTTTGTCGTCAGCCGGCAGTTGTTCGCCTGCTTCTTCAACCTGCTTGCGAGTGCTGTGCAGCAAATGATCGCCCTGGTTGCGGGTCTGAACCAGCTCTTCAAACTTACGGTCAGACTCAGCGTTCGCTTCCGCTTCGCGAACCATTTTCTGAATTTCTTCTTCATTCAGACCAGAAGAGGCCTTGATGGTGATCTTCTGCTCTTTACCGCTGTTTTTGTCTTTCGCGGAAACGTGCAGGATACCGTCAGCATCAATATCGAAGGTTACTTCGATCTGCGGCATGCCGCGCGGTGCCGGGTTGATCCCATCCAGGTTGAACTGACCCAGAGATTTGTTATCAGACGCACGTTTACGTTCACCCTGCAGCACATGGATGGTTACCGCAGACTGGTTGTCTTCAGCGGTAGAGAACACCTGGCTGTGCTTGGTCGGGATAGTGGTGTTTTTGGTGATCAGCGCCGTCATTACGCCGCCCATGGTTTCAATACCCAGAGACAGTGGGGTAACGTCGAGCAGCAGTACGTCTTTCACATCACCGGTCAATACACCACCCTGAACGGCAGCACCGATAGCCACGGCTTCGTCCGGGTTCACGTCTTTACGCGGTTCTTTACCAAAGAACTCAGCCACTTTTTTCTGCACCATTGGCATACGCGTCTGGCCACCAACGAGGATAACGTCGTTGATATCAGAGACGGACAGGCCAGCATCCTGCAGAGCGACTTTCAGCGGCTCGATGGAACGGTTCACCAGGTCTTCGACCAGGCTTTCCAGTTTCGCGCGAGTCACTTTGATGTTCATGTGTTTCGGACCGGTAGCATCTGCAGTGATGTACGGCAGGTTCACGTCGGTCTGCTGCGCAGAAGAAAGCTCGATTTTCGCTTTTTCTGCCGCTTCTTTCAGGCGCTGCATGGCCAGCGGATCGTTACGCAGGTCAATGCCCTGATCTTTCTTAAATTCTTCAACCAGATAGTTGATCATACGGCTGTCGAAGTCTTCACCACCCAGGTGGGTATCACCGTTGGTTGCCAGAACTTCAAAGGTTTTTTCGCCGTCAACTTCATCAATTTCGATAATAGAGATATCGAATGTACCACCACCCAGGTCGTAAACCGCGATAGTACGGTTACCGACTTCTTTATCCAGACCATATGCCAGCGCGGCGGCAGTCGGTTCGTTGATGATACGTTTTACTTCCAGACCTGCGATACGGCCGGCGTCTTTGGTTGCCTGACGCTGAGCATCGTTAAAGTAAGCCGGTACGGTGATAACTGCTTCAGTTACCGGTTCACCCAGGTAATCTTCAGCCGTTTTCTTCATTTTCTTCAGCACTTCTGCAGAGATCTGCGGCGGTGCCATTTTCTGACCTTTCACATCCAGCCATGCGTCGCCGTTATCGGCGCCAATGATTTTGTACGGCATGATGGAAACATCACGTTGAACTTCTTCGTCCTGGAAGCGGCGGCCAATCAGGCGTTTAATCGCAAACAGGGTGTTTTGCGGGTTTGTCACGGCCTGACGTTTAGCCGGCTGACCAACCAGAGTTTCACCATCCTGGGTATAAGCAATGATAGAAGGCGTGGTGCGATCGCCCTCGGCGTTCTCCAGCACACGTGCAGTAGTGCCATCCATAATCGCTACACAAGAGTTGGTAGTACCCAGGTCGATACCAATAATTTTACCCATCTAAACGTCTCCACTAAAAATTCGGTCAACATGTGGTTGTGAGTCTGTAATAAGGGCGAAACGTGCGGTTTCAACTACCTGATTCGTTTTTTTTCAGACTCACCACTGCGGTTGACTACTAAGTGGGGTCGTAACCCACTTCATCAAGGGGGGAATGAAAAAAAAATTTCTCTCTCCACCCCAATAAATCGTCATTAAAACCAGAACAGACGATCAGCGATAGCTTTTTGATGGCCTAAATATTCACAAAAAGCATGAGAAAGAATGAATGATTCATCAAAAAATTGTAATAAAAAGAAAAGATTACGAACCTGAATCCTTGCAATGAGGGGCGTAAGATAACGATCATTTTACTGACCTAAATAACGAGAAAGACCATGAAATCGATTCTGACGTTTTCCGTCAGCCTGATGGTGGGCGCTCTGTTAACCACGAGCGTTCAGGCTAACGACCACAAGGTATTGGGGATCATTGCAATGCCTCGAAATGAAACCAACGATCTGGCGCTGAAGATCCCCGTCTGCCGCCCGGTCAAACGCATTCAGTTAACCAGCGGGCACGGCGACGTCCAGCTTAGCGGCGCGTCCGTCTATTTCAAAGCCTCTCGCAGCGCTAATCAGAGCCTGAATATTCCGCACCTGATTAAAGAAGGACAGACCACTGAGTGGATCAACATCAATAGCGATAACGACAATAAGCGTTGCGTCTCCAAAATCACCTTCTCGGGTCACACGGTGAACTCTTCTGATATGGCGACGTTAAAAATTATTGGCGACGACTAAGCCGCTGCTTTTTCTCCGTAACACCTGGCAAAAAATGGACGCAGAACAGCGACAGGAATTCCTGCAAGCCATCAACGCCAAAGTCATTAAACTGGAAGAGTTGCTGCCGCTCCTGCTGAAAGATCGCCAACTGGCAAAAGGGGTTTCACACCTCCTCTCCGGTCAGCTCACCCGAATTCTACGCACCCATGCCGCGATGAGTGTATTGGGCCACGGTTTGCTTCGCGGCGCAGGTCTCGGCGGCCCGGTAGGCGCTGCTGCAAATTGCCTGTTTGCGTCGGGTCTATAACGCCACAAGAGCGTGATGTTCATCACTGGGGAAAATAATCCATTTTCCCCTTATCAGATCATAGACAGCCCCTTCTCTCCTGATTATCATGCCGCGCCCCGAACGGTGTCATGTTTTGGCAGGGGTAACTATTTCACCATTCAATTAATGATGATTTTGAGGATTTATGGGCAACACTAAGTTGGCTAACCCGGCACCGCTGGGCCTGATGGGCTTCGGCATGACCACCATTCTGCTTAACCTGCATAACGCGGGTTTCTTCGCCCTTGACGGTATTATTCTCGCGATGGGAATTTTCTACGGTGGTATCGCGCAAATTTTTGCCGGCCTGCTGGAATACAAAAAAGGAAACACCTTCGGTTTGACCGCCTTCACCTCTTACGGCTCATTCTGGCTGACGCTGGTTGCAATCCTGCTGATGCCGAAAATGGGTCTGACAGAAGCCCCGAATGCACAGTTCCTCGGTGCCTACCTGGGTCTGTGGGGCGTATTCACCCTCTTTATGTTCTTCGGCACGCTGACCGGCGCACGTGCGCTGCAGTTTGTGTTTCTGAGCCTGACCGTTCTGTTCGCCTTGCTGGCTGTGGGTAACATTGCGGGTAACGAAGCGGTGATCCATTTTGCCGGCTGGGTTGGCCTGGTATGTGGCGCAAGCGCCATTTATCTGGCGATGGGTGAAGTGCTGAACGAACAGTTTGGCCGTACCATCCTGCCTATTGGCGAAAAACACTGATTGTCCTCACGGCTGCTTCCCGGCAGCCGTTTTTATTATTCCCGGTTATATTCCGCGGCCAGATACTCCAGTAACCAAACCACATTACGCGGTGCCAGTCGGGTTAACTGTGACCAGATGGGATGCACGTAGAGCCAGCTCTGAAAGACGCGGGCGGGCTTTAGAATCGCGTGTCGAAACGATGACTGCCCCTGTTCGCCGGTAAGATAACAGACCGCTAACTCATAGCCACGTTGCGAATAGCAATGCCAGGTGTCGTGCCAGATAATATCAGACAAAATGGTTTCACTGCGCAGTCGCCGACTCACATCGCGAGTGCCGATTTCATGGACAAATCCCATCCGGGTGCTTTGTTTCACCACTTCATTACGATTTGCCATCAGGCAGCCGCCATACAAAAAACACTCATGCTCCAGCCAGTGCTGCACAGACAACACGCGGTCATGCGTTAACGCATAGACCAGATCAAAGTGGCGATAGGCCGCAAGTACGGGTTTAACGATTGCACCACCATCATCACGCTTCAGTCGCGCAGGGCCATACGAGATATCATAATAGAGCGGACGGCGGGCAATCGTTCTGTCCTTATCGAAAATCCGCCGCACCACGCCCTGTGCGCTTATCTTCTCGCTGGGTGCACAGAAGTACATCCATTCCGCCGGAATGCCCTCGCGCGAAGCAACATAATTCGTCGACAACGCAATCACCCTGCCCGTTTTATTCTCTGCCGTCACAATGACATACAGCAGGCTTTCACTGCTGTTGAAAGGCACCCTGAACGTTACAGTAGAAAACTCAGCGTCGAGCGATACCCGTTGGGAGTGCACCTGCTCAACCCCGGCCCAAAAAGCCAGTCGCGAGAGTTCCCGTCCCATCACCTGACTCCTCCCCTCGACGGACCGAAGCAACGCACCGTCAGCAATGGCGTCACGTAGCGCCAGGAGTCGACTGTCATAAACAACGGGCCCCGCATAATGGGTAAAGGAACGATGACAGGTGCGGCAGTGCCAGCGTTGCCGTTGACTGCCGCTTTTCCCGTGCCGGACCAACATTCCCTTTGGTCCGCAAACCGGGCAGCACAACATGACGCCTGAATAATGCCGGTTGGTTTGTTGACTGTAAGCGTCGAGCGCCATGGTTGAAATCAGCGGAAATAAAAAGCCGCATTCCGGACAGCGACAGTTAAGACCTGCAGATTGCCAGGCAGGGCTGTGCGCGACACCGAACAGAGAGCAACCGATCGTTTTGCAGCAGTTCACATGCTCCCAGCGTGTCATTCTGCATCCGCCTTATTAACCCAGATAATGACGGATATCGGATGGCGCATATCCTTGCTCCCAAAGCGATTTCATCATCAGCATATACGGCTCGACGAAGCCGAAGAAGGCGCGGTAGCCCGCACAAAAAGCATTGAGTTCCGCAAGACCACGTGAAGAAAAGGCCACCCTGTCTTTCGGGCATCCGCCGTAACAAGCAAAACGATATTTACAGGCGATACACTCCGGAGCTTGTGGCTGCCTGGCATGACCAAACTGCTGATTTTTGTCACTATCAAGCATCTGCCTGATTGTCTGCTGATGGAGATTACCCAGCAAATGCTGAGGATTCACAAAATGATCGCACTGGTAAAGGTCTCCGTTCTGTTCAAGGGCAAAGGCGCTGCCGCAAGATGGCGCAAAGACACAGGTCAACGCGGGCAATCCGCACCAGGCAGCAAAGGCATGCTCAAAAATGGGAACTTCTATGATGCCAATATCCAGGCGCACCCACTGGTAAAAAATAGTTTTCAAAAACGTACCTAACGCAGCGGGGCTTACACTTCTGGTGGTGGCGCTATCAGGCGAGGTTTCGAGCAGCGGAATGAACTGCATATGACGACTGCCGAGGTGTTTAAGGTATTCATACACCCGCAGTGGATGTTCACTGTTCACGGCATTGACTACCGTCAGGGTGTTAAACGCCACCTCATACTGTTGCAGCAATTTCACCGCTTTCTCAACACGCTGATGCGTGGGTTTTCCGGAAACGGTTTTGCGAAAGACGTCGTGCAGGGCGGCGTCGCCATCGATCGAGATGCCAATCAGAAACTGCTGCTGTTGGAAAAACTGGCACCAGGCGTCATCAAGTAAAATCCCGTTGGTCTGGAAGGTATTAATAATGGTTTTACCCTGTGCCAGTTCCTGTTGCAGCGCCACGGCGCGGCGAAAGAAGTCCAGTCCGGCGAGCGTCGGTTCTCCTCCCTGCCAGGTAAAGATCACCTCTTCGGTATCCTGGGCGGCGATTTGCTGGCGGACTAACCGCTTAAGGGTCTCATCATCCATACAGCGGTCGCGACGATCCGGGTAAAGATGAGCCTTATCAAGATAAAAACAGTAATCGCAGCCCAGATTGCATTGCGCCCCGGTAGGCTTCACCATGACATGACAACTTTTCATCACAGATTTCCTTTGCGGTTGCGGCTCTGTCTTGATAACCGCAGAGCCGCAACCCGCGTTAGTTCCAGTCCACAGCGGTCGGTTTATCGCCCCGAGCTTCCATTAATGCATCATGCTCAATGCTCTCTTTGTAGCTGGCGAGAGCCGCCGTCAGGCGCTTCTCAATGTCCGGCTGCTTACCCAGTTGGTTCATCGTTTCGCCGCGATCCAACTTCAGGTTGTAGAGATATTTCGGCTTGCTCTCTCGGTCGAAAATCATTTTCCAGTCGCCGTCCCGCAATGCCCACATATCGGTCGGATCGTCCTGGAAAGGCATATCGATTGCGGTCAGAATCGGTTTATGACGTGTGATGTTCTGCCCCTCAAGAACCGGCACGATGGATTCGCCGTCAATGATGCGATCCTTCGGCAATGCAAAGTGGGCAAGTTCGGCGAGGGTCGGCAGGACATCCAGGCCACTCACCGGCACATCAGAGATAGTCCCTGGTTGCAAGTGCTTGCCGTATTTCACAATCGCCGGCACACGGATACCGCCATCCCACAAATTATCTTTACGTCCGCGCAATCCGTCGGTCTCACCGGCAAGATTTAGCTCATACCATTTACGCGCTTCGCGCGTCACCGGACCGTTGTCGCTGGTAAAAATCACAATGGTATTGTCTTCCTCACCCATCGCCTTAATTTTTGCCAACACCTTCCCGACCTGCGCATCCATATAACTGATGTTGGCGTAATATTCGCCCGGGCCACGATAAGGTTTATCCGCCCAGTCGGCATAGAACAGGTCCGGATGCTGTTTCTCGTAGTCGCTCATGTAGTTTTTGTACATTTCCAGATACTTTTTCGGCGAGGCGAGCGGGCTGTGGACTTCCGTAAAGGCGACATACATAAAGAACGGGTTACGATCTTTTTTATGCTCCAGCCAGTTAATCGCCTCCTGGCTGACAAATTCCCCGCTTATCTGGTTAACCGTCCCCAGCGCTTTACCGTTACGGTAAAAGCCGTTGGGATAGACCACGCCGTAACGGGGCCGCGTTTTCACCTTATCGAGATCGCTGGTGACGAATCCGGCGGCATTAACCAGCGAATAGTCAAAACCGGCCTCCTTCGCCTGCGGTTGATCCTGACGGTCAGCCCCTGCATTCAGGTGCCATTTCCCCATCATCGCGGTGTCATACCCTTGTTCCTTTAAATAATTGGCTATCGTTTTTTCATTTCGCCCCAGCGCAACATTTTTCGTTACCGGGATCCAGGAACGAATATTGGTCCGAAACGGCGTTCGTCCGGTTAATAACCCGGCGCGGGAAGGCGAACAAAGTGGCGCAGGGGCATAATATTGCGTAAAGCGCACCCCTTCCTGTGCCAGCTTATCAATATTTGGCGTTTTAACGACCGGATGTCCGTAAATACCTAAATCGCCATAGCCTAAGTCATCAGCAAGAATAATAACAACGTTAGGCTTATTGCTATCACCTCTCGTTTTCTCTGCCGCAACGACATTATTTACCGCGCCAGAGGAGCACAGTGCGGTACCGACCAGAATGGCCAGAACATGTTTTTTCATCATAAAATCCTTGTTAAAGAAAAATCAGAACTCGTAGCCGAGCATATAAATGAGTTGGTCCCCATAATTGTCATAGCCGAGTTTGTTATCGAAATAACGGTATGTCACACTGGCTTTTAAATGCGGATAGAATTTCCAGGCTAACGTTAATCCTCCGTTAATCCCGTTTCTACCGTGTTGCTGTTCTGCGTAAGCGTCATTACGATCCAGTTCAAATTCATTCCAGTTGGAAAGCACCATGTTTTGCCCCCACAGGTCGAACATCCAGGCGGAGGTCCAACCGACAACATAACCATTCAGACCGTTGGCTTGCCCATGTTTTGAGGAGGTATAGTCATTAGAGAGGTTATGCAGCGCAATATAGGGTTTAAAAAAACCAGAAGGGCCAGACCAGCCTAGATAGCCAAAGCCATACATCATATTAAGTTCATCGCCCCAGGTATTTTCAAACTGGCCGTATAATTTCCCCATCACACTGAAATCAGATCCTAATAAACGAATATGGGTCTGCGCGGACATAACATGGTTACGTCCCTCTACCGGATGGTTTAATACATTACTTTCATAAAAAGAATAAAATTCGCCTTTATCAAATACCGCGCCAAAGTCTGCCGTGGCTTTCCAGACCTCACCACGATGAGTATTAACGAATCCATTATTCCAGTTAGCATATCCGGCATTTATCGAACCATAGGTATATTTTAATTCTGTTGATTGTGCGGCGCACGAGAAGAGAACTGCCAGCGTCAGTACTCCTCCGCAGAGGGTATTCATTTTCATCATTAACGCTCCCTGATGTCATATCCAAAGAAAGGAAAAATTATTTCATCAGGATGCATGGTAGGGAGAGTACTCCTCGTATTACGTGATAATTTTCACACATTTCTTGTGAGAAAATTAACACCCTCGAGAGGTCACAGAAAGTGGGGATATATCAGGTTTAACGAGTTGAATACTGGATGGCATCATCCAAAAAAACCGCTGATGGCCACAGCCTGTCAGCGGCTTCACGTCCTCAGGCGTTGCTATCACGCCTTGCACTTTTCGGGCGAAAAGATGCGACGATTTCCGGCGCGGTTTCCACATACGGCCCTTCAAGAAGCTGTATACAATACGGTACACTTGCGAAGATACCCGCCACGACCACATTCCCTTCGGCATCCTTCACCCCTTCCAGGGTCTCTTTGATCGATTTCGGCTGACCGGGCAGATTGAGAATTAACGCCTGTTTACGGATCACCCCAACCTGGCGCGACAGGATCGCCGTCGGCACAAAGTGCAGACTGATCTGGCGCATTTGCTCGCCAAAGCCTGGCATCTGGCGATCGGCAACCGCGAGGGTCGCATCCGGCGTCACATCACGACGCGCAGGACCGGTGCCACCAGTGGTGAGCACCAGATGGCAACTCATCTCGTCCACCAGCTCACACAGCGTTTGTTCGATGATGGCCTGCTCGTCAGGAATCAAGCGTGTCTGGACCTCGAAAGGGGTGGTCAGCGCCATCGATAGCCACTCTTCAAGCGCCGGAATGCCTTTATCCTGATAGACACCGCTGGAGGCGCGGTCAGAAATGGAAACTAAGCCAATACGTAAGGTGTTCATGATTATTCCGTTTAAACAGTCTCGTTAAACAGAATGATACACTGCGAAGGGAAGGACAGACAGGGTTCAGAAGAGGTAGCGTGACCGGCGTACCAGCCACGCTATATCAGGCACAACGGATTACAGCAGATCGCCGATCATTTTTTCCAGTTTTTCCTGGTCGACAGCAAACTTACGGATACCGTCCGCCAGTTTATCTACCGCCATCGGATCCTGGTTGTGCTGCCACAGGAACTCAGACTCGGTGATGCGCTCCGGACGCGCTTTCACTTCGCCAGAGAAGGAGAGTTTACGTTCGATAGCCCCTTCGCTTTCCGCCAGCTCTTTCAGCAGTGCCGGTGCGATGGTCAGGCGGTCACAGCCGGCCAGCTCAAGGATTTCGCCGATGTTGCGGAAGCTTGCGCCCATCACAACGGTCTCGTAGCCGTGCTGTTTGTAGTATTCGTAGATCTCCGTTACGGAAACCACGCCCGGATCTTCCGCCGGCGCATACTCTTTCTTGTCGGTATTGGATTTATACCAGTCAAGGATACGGCCCACGAACGGGGAGATCAGGTACACACCAGCTTCCGCACAAGCACGCGCCTGCGCAAAGGAGAACAGCAGCGTCAGGTTACAGTTGATGCCTTCTTTTTCCAGCTGCTCTGCAGCGCGGATGCCCTGCCAGGTCGACGCCAGCTTGATCAGAATACGATCGTTGCTGATACCTGCATCGTTATACAATTTAATGATGCGTTTCGCTTTGGCGATAGAGGCATCGGTGTCATAGGACAGACGCGCATCCACCTCAGTGGAGATACGTCCCGGTACCAGTTTCAGGATCTCCAGACCGATGTTCACGGCCAGTTTGTCGGTAGCGTCAACAATCTGCTGCGCGCGGTCGCTGCTCTGCTGCTTAGCCCAGGCAACAGCGTCATCAATCAGCTTACGGTATTCTGGGATCTGCGCTGCGTTAAGAATGAGAGAAGGGTTGGTTGTGGCATCCTGCGGCTGATACAGCTTCATTGCCGCGATGTCTCCGGTGTCGGCCACCACGGTGGTGAACTGACGAAGGGAGGTCAATTTGTCCGTCATGATAGTGTTTCTCTTTAAACAGCTTGTTAGGGGGATGTAACCGGTCTGCCCTGATGATAACACGACGTTGTGACAGCGCAACCGAAGACAATGCGGTTATCCCCATGAAGGCATCTGCGGACAATTTCTGGTCCGGGCTTGATGTGACGCCCCATTCAGGTACGCAACCTCATGTATACTACGCGGTCGCTATCAATTGCCCGGCAGCGTATATACTATTCGACAATTGGTAACGCTTACACAGGGTTGTTAAGGCGTACCGGCAGCAACAAGAGGGATGTTAATGCCTGATTTTTTCACGTTTATTAATGATGTGCTCTGGGGATCGGTGATGATCTATCTGCTCTTCGGAGCAGGATGTTGGTTTACCTGGCGCACAGGCTTCGTACAATTTCGTTATATCCGCCAGTTTGGCAGAAGTCTGAAAAACAGTATTAGTCCGCAGCCGGGTGGGTTAACCTCGTTTCAGTCGCTGTGCACCAGCCTTGCCGCTCGTATCGGTAGCGGTAACCTGGCGGGTGTGGCGCTGGCCATTACCGCAGGTGGACCAGGCGCTGTGTTCTGGATGTGGGTCGCCGCTATCATTGGTATGGCGACCTCGTTTGCTGAATGTTCCCTCGCACAGCTTTACAAAGAGCGCGATCGCCATGGTCAGTTTCGCGGCGGCCCCGCCTGGTATATGGCACGCGGTTTAGGCATGCGCTGGATGGGGGTTCTGTTCGCCATCTTTTTGCTGGTAGCCTATGGACTGGTGTTCAATAGCGTACAGGCCAACTCCGTTGCCCGCGCGCTGAAATTCGCTTTCGATTTTCCACCGGTCGTCACCGGTTGCGTCATGGCGCTCGCCGCCCTGCTGGTCATCGTTCGGGGGATGAAAGGCGTGGCGCGGATGATGCAGTGGTTCGTCCCCTTGATGGCGCTGATGTGGGTGATCACCAGTCTGGTGGTTTGTCTGATCAACCTCGAACAACTGCCGGATATCATTATCTCCATTGTTAAAAGCGCGTTTGGCTGGCAAGAAGCGGCGGGCGGCGTGGCGGGATACACGCTGAGTCAGGCGTTAACCAGCGGTTTCCAACGCAGCATGTTTTCCAATGAAGCCGGAATGGGCTCTACGCCTAACGCGGCTGCTGCCGCCGCATCCTGGCCACCGCATCCTGCGGCGCAGGGGATTGTGCAAATGATTGGTATTTTTATCGATACGCTGATCGTCTGTAGTGCAACGGCAATGCTGGTTTTACTGGCCGGTAACGACGCCACCTATGCGCCGATGGAAGGGATCCAACTGCTGCAGAAGGCCATGAATACGCTGGTCGGAGACTGGGGCGCGGCGTTCGTTGCGATCATTGTGATTCTGTTTGCCTTCAGCTCTATCGTGGTCAACTACATCTATGCGGAAAACAACCTGTACTTTCTGAACCTGGACAATAAGCGCATCATCTGGGTTTTACGCATTACCACCTGTTCAACCGTCATAGCCGGAACCTTGCTCAGCTTCCCGCTGCTGTGGCAAATGGCGGATATCATCATGGCCTGTATGGCGATCACCAACCTGACGGCGATATTACTGCTTTCTCCGGTTGTACATACTCTGGCCAGCGACTACCTGCGTCAGCGCAAACTGGGCATTCGTCCGGTCTTTGATCCACTGCGCTATCCGGACATCGGACAGCAACTGGCGCCGGATGCCTGGGACGATATACCGCGAGACTAATCGCAACTATCGATCAACTCAGCCCTGTTTTTTGCTACAGTCGCAGTAAATTTCCTGCAAGGACTGGATATGCTGATTCTGATTTCACCTGCAAAAACGCTCGACTACCAGAGCCCGCTGGCAACAACACGCTATACGCTGCCTGAGCTGCTGGACTATTCCCAGCAGCTGATTCACGTGGCACGCCAACTTTCTGCCCCACAAATCGGTAAACTGATGCACATCAGCGATAAGCTCGCCGATCTGAACGCCACCCGTTTTCACGACTGGCAGCCGGACTTCACGCCGGAAAACGCACGTCAGGCCATTCTGGCCTTCAAAGGCGATGTCTATACCGGATTACAGGCCGACACCTTCAGCGAAGCCGATTTCGATTTTGCCCAGCAGCATTTGCGTATGCTCTCAGGTTTGTACGGCGTGCTGCGCCCGCTGGATCTAATGCAGCCTTATCGTCTGGAAATGGGCATTCGTCTGGAGAACGCCAAAGGGAAGGATCTGTATCAGTTCTGGGGCGATGTCATCACGGATAAGCTAAATGAAGCGCTCGCCGCACAGGGCGATCAGGTGGTGATTAACCTTGCCTCAGATGAATATTTTCGTTCAGTGAAGCCGAAAAAACTCAATGCCGAGCTGATTAAACCCGTCTTCCTCGACGAGAAAAACGGCACGTTCAAAGTCATCAGCTTCTACGCCAAAAAAGCGCGCGGCCTGATGAGCCGTTATATCATTGAAAATCGCCTGACGACGCCAGAACAGCTCACGGACTTTAACAGTGAAGGTTACTTCTTTGATGAAGCCGCGTCTGGCAACGGCGAACTGGTGTTTAAGCGTCACGAGCAGTAATGCGCATTTCGCCGGATGGCGGCTACGCCTTATCCGGCCTGCCCATCTCCACCGTCTGACAGGCCCGGTAAGCGATGGCGCCACCGGGCACACTGTTTAGCGCGTCATCATCAGCTTACGCAGAGCGGCAAAATCCGCAGGCAAATGTTGCGAAAGCAGCGGTAGATCCGCGCGTTCGGCCAGTTCTTTCGGCAGATCCAGCGTTTCATTGAGGATCGCTTCCACGCTCTCTTTAAACTTCGCCGGGTGCGCCGTGCCGAGGAACAGGCCGTACTCGCCCGGATTGAGCTGGTCACGCAGAGCGCGGTAAGCCACGGCGGCATGAGGCTCAGAAGTGTAGCCCTTTGCTTTCAGTTCGCGCATCGTTTCCTGCGTGGTCTCATCATCCACCGCCGCATAACCGAGCTCGTTCAGACGCCAGATTTTACGGCGGAACAGTTCCTCTACGCGCGGCCAGTTGTTTGGCTGACTAACATCCATCGCGTTAGACAACGTCGCCTGAGTCGCTTTTGGCGCCCACTGCCCGTCCTGCAGGAAGCGTGGCACGGTGTCGTTAACGTTGGTGGCGGCGATAAAACGCTTCACCGGCAGGCCGAGAGATTTCGCCAGCAGGCCCGCCGTCAGATCGCCAAAGTTGCCGCTCGGGACAGAAACCACCAGCTGATTCCGCGCTTCCTGCGGCAATTGCGCCACGGCTTCAAAGTAGTAGCAAATCTGCGCCAGCAGCCGACTGATGTTGATAGAGTTTGCCGAATTCAGCCCCAGCGCCGCTTTCAGCTCTTCATCATCAAACGCCTGTTTAACCAGCGCCTGGCAGGCATCAAAATCACCATCGATGGCGACAGTTTCAATGTTGCCACCCAGCGTGCAGAACAGTTTTTCCTGCAGCGGACTGATTTTGCCATTCGGATAGAGGATCACCACGCGCACGTTCGGCAGACCATAAAACGCATGCGCTACCGCCGCTCCAGTATCACCAGAAGTCGCCGTCAGAATGGTCACCGGCTTGTCACCACTGATGTGGGTCAGCATCTGCGCCATAAAACGCCCGCCGAAATCTTTAAACGCCAGCGTCGGGCCATGGAACAACTCCAGACAGCCGACATCGCCTTCCACCCGGGCAACCGGCGCCGGGAAAGCAAAAGCAGCGCGTACGCGTTCTTCGAGGATCTCCTGTGGGATTTCATCGCCAATAAACGCCGAAAGGATCTTCGCGCTGCGGCTGACAAAGTCCAGGTTCAGCATCTCATCCACTTCTGTCAGGTTGAATTCCGGCAGTTCGTGCGGGAAAAACAGCCCCTGATTTTTACCCAGCCCCTGCGTGACGGCCTGCGCAAAACTAACCTGTTCGTTGTGATCTTTAAGATTGTAGAGTTTCATCAATTATCCCAGTACTCGTGCGCCCGCCGTGTCCAGCCGGCAAATATGAACAAAGCCTTCCTGATTTTGCAGATAGTGACTGCCAAGCCAGTCCGCCACGCGCTGCGCGGTCTCCGTTTTATCGCAGAGCGCAAACAGCGTCGGCCCTGAACCGGAAATACCGCTCGCCAGCGCGCCAATTTCCGCGACGGCCTGACGCGCCTGAGCAAAACCAGGCAGCAGACGTTCGCGGTACGGTTCGGCAATCACATCCTTCATCAGTTTCGCCGCAAGCGCAGGCTGGCGGGAATAGCAGGCGTGAATAAACCCTGCCAGGTGACGCCCGTGGGCAATGCAATCCTGGCGACGATACTGCGCAGGCAAAATCGCCCGCGCTTCTGCCGTGGAGACTTTAATGCCAGGATAAGCCAGCACCCACAGCCACTCATCAAAGCCTGGCACCTGCTGACTGATAATGCCGTTTTCTTCGATCATCAACTGCATACCGCCGAGGAAACACGGCGCGACGTTATCGTAATGAATACTGCCGGAGATACGCCCTTCCAGCTCGCCCATGATCGCCAGCAGGCGTGTGTCATTGAGCGGCTTACCGCAGTGCTCATTCATCGCCACCAGCGCGGCCACGACGGAGCAAGCGCTGGAACCTAATCCGGAGCCGATCGGCATATTCTTTTCCAGCGTCATCGCCACCGGAATTTGTTTACCCAGTTCCTGACAGAAACGCTCCCAGCACTGGTAAACAATATTCTCTCGCGGTTCTGGCGGCAGTTTGTCGGCAAAACGGCCCAGATTATTCAGGCTGAAATCGTCCGCCGCCTCGACCGTTACCACATCGCCCAATAGTGAACCATCAACTGGCGTCACCGCCGCCCCAAGCACATCAAATCCAACGCTCATATTGGCACTGGAAGCCGGGGCATAAACTTTAACCATGTTAAACTCCTAGCTTCCATGAGAGAGTGCGCAGCAGATCAGCAAACACCCCTGCCGCCGTGACGTCGTTACCTGCACCATAACCGCGCAGAACCAACGGCAGCGGCTGATAGTAGTGGCTGTAGAACGCCAGCGCGTTTTCGCCGTTTTTCACTTTGTACAACGGATCGTTACCGTCCACTTCGGCAATCTTCACCCGGCAGACGCCGTCTTCTTCGATGTTGCCAACATAGCGCAATACTTTGCCCTCATCACGGGCTTTCGCCACGCGCGCGGCGAAGGCATCATCCAGTCGCGACAGGTTCGCCATAAACGCGGAGACGTCGCCAGAATCATCAAATTCTTTTGGCAGAACCGGTTCAATGACGATATCCGAGAGCTCCAGCTCGCGTCCGGTTTCACGGGCAAGGATCAGCAGCTTGCGCGCCACGTCCATTCCCGAAAGATCGTCACGCGGGTCCGGCTCGGTATAACCCATTTCACGCGCGATACGGGTCGCTTCAGAGAGGCTCATACCCTCGTCGAGCTTACCGAAGATAAATGACAGCGAACCGGACAGGATGCCGGAGAACTTCAGCAATTCATCACCCGCATTCAACAGGTTTTGCAGGTTTTCGATCACCGGCAAACCCGCCCCCACGTTGGTGTCATAGAGGAATTTGCGCCGTGACTTCGCGGCAGCGAAACGCAACTGATGGTAGTAATCCATCGACGAGGTATTCGCCTTTTTGTTCGGCGTAACCACGTGGAACCCTTCGCGCAGGAAATCAGCATATTGATCGGCAACCGCCTGACTGGACGTACAGTCCACAATCACCGGGTTCAGCAGGTGATATTCCTTCACCAGGCGAATTAAGCGACCAAGATTGAACGGCTCTTTCGCTTGCGCCAGTTCAGCCTGCCAGTTTTCCAGGTTCAGGCCATGCACATGGGTCAACAGCGCTTTCGAATTCGCTACGCCGCACACGCGCAGATCGATATGTTTTTTCTTCAGCCAGGTTTGCTGACGCTTAAGCTGTTCCAGTAACGCACCGCCTACACCACCGACGCCGATAACAAACACTTCGATCACCTGATCGGTATTGAACAGCATCTGATGGGTGACGCGTACGCCCGTCGTGGCATCGTCGTTATTAACCACCACCGAAATGGAACGCTCGGAGGAGCCCTGAGCAATCGCCACGATATTGATATTCGCACGCGCCAGAGCGGCAAAGAATTTCGCCGAAATTCCGCGCAGCGTCCGCATGCCATCCCCGACGACGGAGATAATCGCCAGCCGTTCGGTGACCGCCAGCGGTTCCAGTACGCCCTCTTTAAGTTCGAGATAGAACTCATCCTGCAAAGCTCGCTGTGCGCGGGCACAGTCCGCCTGCGGCACGCAGAAACTGATACTGTATTCAGAGGATGACTGAGTGATCAGCACCACGGAAATGCCTGCGCGGGACATCACCGCAAAGACGCGAGCCGCCATTCCCACCATCCCTTTCATGCCAGGACCGGAGACGTTGAACATCGCCATATTATTCAGGTTAGAAATGCCCTTCACCGGCAGATCGTCTTCATCGCGACTGGCGCCAATCAGCGTACCCGGCGCCTGCGGATTTCCGGTATTTTTGATGAGGCAAGGGATCTGGAACTGCGCGATGGGGGTAATTGTACGAGGGTGAAGGACTTTCGCGCCGAAATAGGAAAGCTCCATCGCTTCCTGGTACGACATCGACTTCAGCAACCTGGCGTCAGGCACCTGCCGCGGATCGCAGGTGTAAACGCCGTCGACGTCTGTCCAGATCTCGCAACAATCGGCACGTAAGCAGGCCGCCAGGACTGCCGCGGAGTAATCGGAGCCATTGCGCCCCAGCACCACCAGTTCGCCTTTCTCATTACCGGCGGTAAAACCGGCCATCAGCACCATGTGGTCCGCAGGAATGCGCCCGGCAGCAATGCGGCGAGTCGATTCGGCAATATCGACGGTAGATTCGAGGTAATGCCCCACTGCCAGCAGTTTTTCGACCGGATCGATAACGGTAACCTGATGGCCGCGCGCTTCCAGTAACCCCGCCATGATGGCGATCGACATCTTTTCGCCGCGGCAGATGAGCGCGGCGTTAATGCTGTCCGGGCACTGCCCAAGCAGACTGATCCCATGTAATACATGCTTAATTTGGGCAAATTCCTGCTCAACAAACACTTTCAACTGCGCCAGCGGAAAGCCAGGCTGGGAGTCGGCGAGTCCCTGCAGAAGTTCGGCGAAAATACGTTCGGCATCGCTGATATTGGGCAATGCATCCTGACCTCCGATGGTTTTTTCAATCATCGCCACCAGATGGTTGGTAATTTTAGCGGGGGCAGAAAGTACGGTCGCTACCTGCCCCTGCCTGGCATTGCTTTCCAGAATATCGGCAACCCGCAGAAAACGTTCTGCATTTGCCACTGATGTACCGCCGAACTTCAACACTCGCATGGTTGTTACCTCGTTACCTTTGGTCGAAAAAAAAGCCCGCACTGTTCAGGTGCGGGCTTTTTTCTGTGTTTCCTGTACGCGTCAGCCCGCACCGTTACCTGTGGTAATGGTGATGGTTGTGGTAATGGTGGTGCTGATGCGTTTCATGGATGTTGTGTACTCTGTAATTATTTACCCTAAATAATTCGTGTTGCAGGAAGGCGGCAATTGCGTGAAGACCCTGAAGCATAGAAAACTATGTGACTGGGGTGAACGAAAGCAGCCAACGCACATGCAACTCGAAGTATGACGGGTAATCTGTCTGTGCTGTATGTCTATATTGGTTAAAGTATCCGGTGACCTAAGTCAATAAATATTTGATTTATTACCCTGACGAAACTTGTTCACGTGCTGCTGGTGAAGGGGGTATTTTCAACTTATACCGCAGGAACACCCCTCTTGTATTTAGCATCTATCACTAAAAAACAGGAAATTGTCAAACTATTATTTTGTGACATTTTTTTCAATATCATGAACCAAACGGTGCAACATTGCCGTGTCCCGCTGCCCTAATCGTCCTAAACGCTGTTGCAGCCAGTCGACCAGTTTGACGTCATCCGCGACCTCCAGTGTGGTCAGTAACGTCATTATTCGTGATCGTAATGCCTGTAATTGAAATTCATCAGATGAATCGACTTCTTTAGCAGGTTGTTGCATTAAATTTGCTAATTGATAGCAGTAGACCATCACCGCCTGCCCCAGATTCAAGGAAGGATAATCTGCAACCATTGGCACGCCGGTCAGAATATCCGCCAGCGCCAGTTCGTCATTGGTGAGCCCTGAATCTTCACGACCAAAAACCAGCGCGGCGTGATTCATCCAGGTCGATTTTTCTGTCAGCAGCGGAACCAGCTCCGCTGGCGTCGCGTAATAGTGGAATTTTGCCCGGCTACGCGCCGTGGTGGCGATGGTAAAATCTACATCGACAAGCGCATCCGCAAGGGTCGGGAAAACGGCAATATTATCAATAATATCGCTGGAGCCATGCGCCACCCAGCGCGTAGCGGGTTCAAGATGCGCCTGGCTGTCGACGATACGCAACTGCGTAAACCCCATAGTTTTCATCGCGCGAGCCGCGGCACCGATATTTTCCGCTCTGGCGGGAGCGACAAGGATAATACTAATGCGCATTTTTCTTCTCTTCATGCCTGTCCGCAGTCAATTGTGTGACATGTGTCAAGATATTACGCGGAGCGAATTTACAAATTTTTAACGAAAAAGTCTGAAAAAGTGTTTCACCATTGGTAATTAACGCTAAACTATTTCCTTACTTTACTAACGTTTTTTATGTTAACAGAAACAGCATATCCTCCTGTTTATCAGCGGTAATTTGATTTAAAATGAATCTCATTTATAGGATTCGCCGTGTTAATTAGTTATCCTGTGCAACTAGTTGGATTATTGCAATTTTGTGATGAAAGCTAGCATTTAGATACGATGATTTCATCAAACTGTTAACGTGCTACAATTGAACTTGATATATGTCAACGAAGCGTAGTTTTATTGGGTGTCCGGTACGTCTTAGCCTGTTATGTTGCTGTTAAAATGGTTAGGATGACAGCCGTTTTTGACACTGTCGGGTCCAGAGGGAAACTACCCACGACCAAGCTAATGATGTTGTTGACGTTGATGGAAAGTGCATCAAGAACGCAATTACGTACTTTAGTCATGTTACGCCGATCATGTTAATTTGCGACATGCATCAGGCAGGTCAGGGACTTTTGTACTTCCTGTTTCGATTTAGTTGGCAATTTAGGTAGCAAACATGCAGACCCCGCACATTCTTATCGTTGAAGACGAGTTGGTAACACGCAACACGTTAAAAAGTATTTTCGAAGCGGAAGGCTATGATGTATTCGAAGCGACTGATGGCGCGGAAATGCATCAAATCCTCTCTGAATATGACATCAACCTGGTGATCATGGATATCAACTTGCCAGGTAAAAACGGTCTTCTGCTGGCGCGTGAACTGCGCGAGCAGGCTAACGTTGCGCTGATGTTCCTGACTGGTCGCGATAACGAAGTCGATAAAATCCTCGGCCTCGAAATCGGTGCAGACGATTACATCACCAAGCCGTTTAACCCGCGCGAACTGACTATCCGTGCCCGCAACCTGCTGTCTCGTACCATGAACCTGGGTACCGTCAGCGAAGAACGCCGTAGCGTTGAAAGCTACAAGTTCAACGGTTGGGAACTGGACATCAACAGCCGCTCTCTGATTGGGCCTGATGGCGAACAGTACAAACTGCCGCGCAGCGAGTTCCGTGCCATGCTTCACTTCTGCGAGAATCCGGGCAAGATCCAGTCTCGTGCTGAGCTGCTGAAGAAAATGACCGGCCGTGAGCTGAAGCCACATGACCGCACCGTTGACGTGACTATCCGTCGTATTCGTAAACATTTCGAATCAACGCCGGACACGCCGGAAATCATCGCCACGATTCACGGTGAAGGTTACCGTTTCTGTGGCGATCTGCAGGATTAATCGGGTTACCACCGTCATAAAAACGGCGCTCAATGCGCCGTTTTTCTTATCCATTTTTCACTAAATTTACTTCCATATGCGTAGCGTATCGTCCTCTGCCGCTGTGGGTGTCGGTTTCGTACGTGAAAACGCATACCAGTCCAGATGCCGCGTCAGGAACATCACACTGCCCAGCGCCAGCAACAGTACGCTCGTCCCCAGTAGCAGCGAGCTGTCTTGCGAACGTAGCAAAACCCACATCACACCATCCAGCGCCAGCAATGCCAGGGTAAAGACCACACTACTGCGCCAGCCCTGCAACACGGCCTGGAGATACACCCCGTTCATTAATGCTCCTACCAGGCTTGCGACAATCCATGCCAGGGTGAAACCAATATGTTCTGAAAGCGCCAACAGCAGCAGATAAAACATCACCAGCGACAACCCCACCAACAGATACTGCATCGGGTGTAGTTTTTTTCCCGTCAACGTTTCGAACACAAAGAAAGCCATAAATGTCAGTGTAATCAGCAGAATGGCATATTTTGTCGCCCTATCCGTCAGTTGATACTGATCGGCAGGAGTGGCAACCGCAACGCTAAACGACGGCAGGTTATACCACCCGTCTTTTTGCGCATCGGCAAACCGATCGCCCAGGTTGGTGGCAAACCAACTGCTTTGCCATTGTGCCTGAAACCCTGACACGCTGATTTCGCGCTTATCCGGTAGAAAATCACCGAGGAAATTAGGATGCGGCCAGTTACTGGTGAGCATCATTTGGCTACTACGCCCCAGCGGAACTACCGAGAAAGCGCCGGTCCCGCTCAAATTGAGCGACATCGTCAGGTTAAGATCGCGCATCGCCCATTGCGCATCCGGAAGCGGAATGTGAAGCCCCTCCCCACGTCCCGTTAACCCTGTTCCCGGCTCGACGGTGAGCGCCATCCCGTTCACCTTCGGTGGTTTTACTACACCAATGCCACGCGCATCGCCCACGCCAACCACGATAAACGGTTTCCCAAGGGTTACGTTGGGCCGGTTCAGTTCGCTCAATCGGGAGACATCAAACTGCGCTTTCAGCGTGACATCGGTATGCCAGACCTGCCCCTCGTAGATACCCACTTTTCGCGGTTCGACGTTCTGGTTACCCTCCACCATCAGCGACTCCGGCAGCCAGAAGCGGATAAAACTGCGTGTGTGCTGCACCTCTTTCTCGTTTTCCAGCACGGTGTATAACTCGGTCACGGGTACGGCAATGAGCGGGCCGACCACTTTTTGCGGTCCGCTGGTACTCTGCCGAATGGCATCCTCTACCACATCACGATAATCAGCACGTTCCACAATAATCTGCCGGACCATCATAAGTGGTATCAACAGCAGCACAATCGCGCCACCCAGGGTGACGATTTTCCAGAACAGGGGGGATTTCAACATAGCGTTCTCCTTATGCAATATCGTCAGAGTACGCACGCTATGTGGGGCGAATTTGAAGTTATGTGAAGTGACGGTGAAGTGTGAGGATGGCCTCGACGCCCCCTTCTGGCCGGTTGCGTAATTCCACACTCCCCTTCAGCAGGCGCGCCACTTCGCGGACGAACGCCAGCCCCAGGCCGCTGCTTTTGAGGCCATTCTCACGCGGCAAGGAGTAAAAGCGCTCGAAGATACGTGCCAGGGCGAAATCGGGAATGCCGGTGCCAGTATCGGCCACCGTCAATGTCACCTTATCTGCATGCGCCTGCGCGCTGAGGGTGATCGTTCCACCTGCCGGAGTAAAATCAATGGCATTGTCCAGCAGATTGCCCAGCGCCTGCCCGAGCAACGCCGGTTCCGCTGAGACGGATAACGCTGAGGGGACAATCTCCAGCGATATCGCCTTCGTCGCCAGTTGAATGGCGCGCGCGTCGCTGATTTGCGCAAACAGTTCATCGACCACAACCGCGGAGAGGGCAATATCCTGACGGTTCTCCAGCCGCGCCTGACGCAGCAGGGTTTCCACCAGCATCTGCATGCGCGCGTTTTGGCTGAGAATATTGTCGGTAAAGCGTTTAACAATGTCCGCAGGCGGATTTTCCCGCAGGATTTCCGCCGCGCCGCGAATGGCCGCCAGCGGACTCTTTAGCTCGTGAGTCAGTGCATACACGTACTGTTCGATGTAATTCTTGCCTTCCAGCTTCAGACGCATGCTCTCTAGCGCCTGCGCCAGCTTGCGTAACTCACTGCTGCCCAGTTCTGGCAGCGGCATCGGCTGGTTGTCGGTCACGGAATCCGCATAGCGCGTCAGGCGGGCAATCGAGCGGTTAATCCACCAGACCATCCCGGCGCCAATCACCAGCGCAATGCCAAGCAGAATCGCGCTGGCCCAGAGGATTCGCCGCTCGCTGCGTTTAATCACCGGCGCCATCGCCGCATTGGGTTTCCCTACGCTGAGCACGCCGATGATCTTTCCGTCGTCGACAATCGGCGCGGCAACGTACATGACCGAGCTTTCCGCATCGGCAGGATCCAGCGGCGTGCTGCGCGCGCCATACTGCCCACGCAGCGTTAGCCAGACATCGTTCCAGCGGGAGTAATCCTGCCCGACCGCTTTATTGACGGAATCAAACACCACTTTGCCCTGCGCGTCCGTCATGTAGACATGGTATTCGTTGCGGACTTTATTAATTCCGCTGATGTTGGCGCGAAAAGGACGGTTATGCAGTTGCGTAAACGCCTGCGCCAGTTGGCCATGCGCCGGGTTACCGGAGAGCAGATCGTCACGTGCCAGCGCCGCCAGCAGCGTGGCGGTATCGATCAGCGTCCCTTCCGTTGCACGCCGTACGCCAGGTTTAATTTCCTGCACAAAAATGGAGAGAACAAACCACGCAGCAACAGCGACAATCAGGAAATAGCCCAACAGCAAACGCATGCCAATGCGCATCAGAGACTCCTCAGACTGTAGCCCATCCCACGATGCGTGTTGATTGGTGAGAGCGTCGGGTTGATAGCGCGCAGTTTGGCACGTAGCGTTTTGATGTGCGTATCGACCGTACGATCATAAGTATCCTGCGCATCAGCCCAGACGATATCCATCAGTTGCTGGCGGGAATAGACGCGTCCTGGTGATAGCAGCAGCGTTTTCAGCAGCAAAAACTCATAGCGCGTGAGTGACAGGGGCGTCCCAAACCAGGCCACTTCAGCCGCCGGTTCATTCAGCTCAAAATGGCCGGTTTTGACGATCGGCGAGGGCGTGGAAAACTTCTTCACCCGGCGTAGTAGCGTGCGGACTCTGGCGCAAACTTCCCGAGGAGAAAACGGTTTGGCGACGTAATCGTCAGCACCGATTTCCAGCCCCAGCAGGCGATCCACCTCGTCACTGCGCGCCGTCAGAAAGAGGATCGGCAATGCCGGATGATGCGCCAGCAACCGCCGACACAGTTCAAAGCCGCTGATATCCGGCAACCCGACATCGAGAATCGCCACATCCGGACACTGATGACGCGCTTTGTCCAGCGCGGGCAGTCCGCGCTCAAAGGCTTCCACGCTGAACCCTTCCTGCTGGAGCATATAAATCAGGGTATCCGCGATACCCTGCTCATCTTCCACCAGCCAGACCGACACCTGCTGCATAGTGCTTCCCTGTTATTCGCGCCACGGCATGATAGGTACCGCGCTAATGGCATTTTTCGGCGATCCGTCGACAACCTTGTCGGAATAGGCCAGATAAGCCAACGCGTTGCGTTTGGCATCATAGAAACGCACGACCTGTAAGGATTTGAAGACCAGCGAAGTGCGTTTCTTAAAGACCACTTCGCCCTGCGCTTTGCCGTTCTTAATTCTGTCGCTCAGTTCTACGGGCCCCACCTGCTGGCAGGAGATGGCGGCATCGGAGGTGTCTTCGGCCAGTCCCAGACCGCCTTTAATGCCACCGGTTTTGGCACGGCTGACGTAACAGGTCACGTTTTTGACATCGGGATCGTCAAACGCCTCCACGACGATTTTATGATCCGGTCCAAAGATTTTAAACACCGTATCGACGGAACCGATCTGCTCGGCGGACGCCAGCGGTGCCAGCATTAACAACAAAGTAGAAAGGACTAAATTCTTGTATTTCATATTGTTACCATTCTTTAAAATTACGCCGCGCAATAATTCGTCATTGTAAAAGAAACTGTTTACAGATCACAGGATTACAATAATCACGTTTTATCGAGGTGAAAAAAAGCATTAATGCGCAAAAAAAACACTGAATGCTAAAACAGCAAAAAATGCTATTATCCAATAATCTGATGTCAGGTGTTTGTAGTTGAAAGGATGAGGATATTTTATGGATCAGGCCGGCATTATTCGCGACCTATTAATCTGGCTGGAAGGTCATCTGGATCAGCCGCTGTCGCTTGACAATGTGGCGGCAAAAGCGGGTTATTCCAAGTGGCACCTGCAGAGAATGTTTAAGGACGTGACGGGCCATGCGATTGGCGCATATATCCGCGCACGCCGCTTATCGAAATCCGCTGTTGCGCTTCGCCTGACGGCCCGCCCGATTCTGGATATTGCCCTGCAGTACCGCTTCGACTCTCAACAAACATTCACCCGCGCCTTTAAAAAACAGTTCTCCCAGACACCTGCACTGTATCGTCGTTCGCCGGAATGGAGCGCGTTTGGTATTCGCCCGCCTTTGCGTCTGGGCGAGTTTGCCCTGCCTGAGCACAAGTTTGTCACCCTTGAAGAGACGCAACTGTTGGGCGTCACCCAGAGTTACTCGTGTTCGCTGGAGCAAATTTCCGATTTCCGCCACGAAATGCGCGTGCAGTTCTGGCAGCATTTCCTTGCGCATGCTCCGGCGATCCCCCCCGTACTGTATGGGCTGAACGAAACGCGGCCCAGTCTGGAAAAAGATGACGAACAGGAAGTATTCTACACCACTGCGCTACCTCAGGAGCAGGCCAACGGCTACGTGCAATCGGCCCACCCGGTGGTGTTACAGGGTGGTGAGTATGTGATGTTTACTTACGAGGGGCTGGGAACAGGCGTTCAGGAGTTCATCCTGACGGTTTATGGTACCTGCATGCCAATGCTGAACCTGACGCGCCGCAAAGGACAGGATATCGAGCGGTACTATCCGGCTGAAGATGCAAAAGCCGGTGACCGCCCAATCAACTTGCGCTGCGAATTCCTGATTCCGGTTCGCCGTTAACGCTGTAACTCATCCAGTGCAGGGGCATCCAGATGCGAAATGTCCCCTGCCGTTTCCACTACCCATCCCGGCGCCAGCCACAGGCTTTCCTGATAATCCACCCGCGAAATCGAGCAGTTACGCAGGCGTAAACGGCGTTCAGCATACGCGGGAAGACCCAGAATCGTACTGACCAGACAGCCCAGCGCGATACCGTGGCTGACCAACAGCGGGCGACTCCCCTGCGGCAATTCCAGACACGCAGCGAGCGCACCATGTACGCGATCGCTCAGTTCCTGCATCGACTCTCCTTGTGGAATACGTCCATCAACGGTGCCGTTGACTAACTGGCGACGCCAGTTCTCTTCTTCTTCCGTTAACGTATCGATATGGCGTTTTTCCAGCACCCCCATATGCAGTTCGCGCAGGCGAGCATCTAAAGTAATATCGCAACCGCAAGCCTGGGCGATGATTTCAGCGGTGCGGCGGGTGCGTCCCAGATCGCTACTGATGACGTGGGTGATGCCGAGGTTTTTCGCGCGTTCACCAACCTGCATTGCTTGTTGCTCACCTTTAGCGGTCAGCGGACTGTCGGACTGGCCTTGAATGCGTCGCTCGGCGTTCCACTGCGTTTCACCGTGGCGAACAAGGTATACCTGTAACATGCTATTTTTCCGTATACTGCGAAGAGTTTTTATAAAATCGAGCTTAATTATGTACCATGTTGTCTCAGCAACCACCAATCCCGCCAAAATTCAGGCAATTCTGCAGGCATTTAACGAGATTTTCGGTGAAGGATCCTGCCATATTGAGTCTGTGGACGTCGAGAGTGGCGTGCCGGAACAACCCTTCGGAAGTCCTGAAACGCGTGCTGGCGCACGGAATCGGGTCGAAAATGCCCGTCGTGCACGACCCGATGCCGACTTCTGGGTGGCTATCGAAGCGGGTATTGATGAAGACGCGACCTTCAGTTGGGTGGTGGTCGAAAATGCCACTCAGCGTGGTGAAGCACGTTCAGCAACGCTGCCGCTGCCTGCCGTGATCCTCGAAAAAGTGCGCGAGGGCGAAGCGCTTGGCCCGGTGATGTCACACTTCACGGGCATTGATAAGATTGGCCAAAAAGAAGGGGCGATTGGCGTGTTTACCGCCGGGAAACTGACGCGCGCCAGCGTGTATCACCAGGCGGTGATTCTGGCGCTTAGCCCATTTCACAACGCGATTTATCGTTAATGTCCCAGGCCGGATAAGACGAAGTCGTCATCCGGCGATGGGGCGGTTGCAAGCCTGATGGCGCTACGCTTATCAGGCCTACGAAAACACTTTTCAGGCGTTTTTCAACAATACGGTTTCCAGCCACTGACGCAGTTCAACAGGGGCAGATTTCAGGCTATTAGAGCCGCGAGTGATCGTCGCAATCCCCGCGCCCAGCTCGTTTTTAAGCTCGCGCTGGCTCATTTCGCCACGTAATAACTCTTCGATAATGCGTACACGCGTCCCCAACGCTTCGCGCTCATCCGGGGTCAGCATCAACTGCAACAGCGGTAAGTGCAGATCCTCTGCGTAAGACTGGCGGAGCAACTCCACAAAACGAAGCCACTCCTGATTACGTTGTTCGGCCATCGCCGATGAATAAGGGGAATGCTGGGTCATGTTATGTCACCCTGTTGTACTCACACACGAGTACAAATCATAACATAACCCACCGGATTAATAACGTCTCTGCCACTCAGAATCGCTCATCAGGGTGTCTTTCTGCCCCATGAAATAGCGATAGTAAGCGTCGTAAGCCAGCACATTCTTCACATAACCGCGTGTTTCCGAGAAAGGAATACTCTCGACAAACGCCACGGCGTCAATCCTTCCGGCGCTGTTGCCAAGCCAGGTGCGCACGCGCCCCGGTCCGGCGTTGTAGGCTGCTGATGAGAAGATCCGATTATTTCCGAACTGCTGATAGACGTACTGAAGATAGCTGGTGCCAATGTTGATATTGGTTTCCGGATCCAGCAACTGGCTCTGGCTGCTGTAGCCCGGAATCGAAAACATCTTCACCGTATGCGTCGCGGTGCCAGGCATAATCTGCATCAGCCCGCTGGCGCCGACCGGCGATTTCACCTTCGGGTTCCAGGCGCTCTCCTGACGCGCGATCGCCATCGCATAGCTTTGCGGAATGTCTTTGCCACGGGTATAGCGGGTAAAGAGATCCTGATACGCCAGCGGGAAGCGCTCCTCCAGATGATCCCAGAGTTTACCGGCGATCGTCGCCTGCACGCTCAGATCCCACCACTGATTATTGAAGGCATAACGCGCCAGCTGCGCCTGCTCGGTCTTCGTGCGACTGGTGACCAGGTTTGCCCATTCGCTGCGGGCGGTGTTATCCAGATTCCAGTACATCAGTTCGCGAACGCGGGCCATTTCGGGTCCCTGAGTTAACGCGTTATTCACATTATCGGGCGCCTTATCAATTTTCAGGACGTATTCTTCTCCCAGACGCTGCGCCGCCGCCATCGGGTAGAAACCGCGCTGTTGCATAAGCGCATGCAGGATCTCTTTTGCTTCTGCTTCACGTCCTCGCTCCAGCAACAGATCCGCCTGCCAGTAGCGCCATTCGTCCTTCTCTTTCGCTTCCATCGGCAGACGCGCCAGCCAGGTATTCAGGCCACGGCGATCGCCGGTCCCGAGCGCCATCCGCACCCGACGCTCCACCAGCGTCGTGGACTGCGAGCGCATAATTGCGTCGTCTCGCCATTTCGCCTGCTCGTCGGTGACGTCGTTGCCCATTAATCGCCAGGCGACGATATCGCGCAGTTCCTGGGTTTGATCCTCATTCAACTGCTGCGCCTGCACCAGAGAGGGGATCATCAGACGCGCGTTTTCCGCATCCTGACGAGCGACGCTGGCAAAGGCCACAGCGGCCATCTGACGGGTGAAATCGGTCGCACCGGTGGTTCGCGCAAAGGTCATGACGCTGTTCGGATCGTTCGCCAGCGAGATAATCGCTGACGCGATAGTCTGGTACTCCGCCGGCATCTGCCCGGCCAGTACCGTCACCAGTCCGTTATTTCCCGCTTTCATTGCCAGGCGAATGCGCTCCAGATAAGCGAGCGGATCCTGAGTGCCAGACGCGCGCCAGACGCTGAACAGTTTGTCACAGGCATTGGGTTGGCTTTTACCGGTCAACCACAGCTCTTTCGCCCCCTGCCAGGCTTCTTCTGTTTGCCCGGTATTCCACTTCGCGTAATAGTAATTGCACTGCGCCTCGGTGGTTCTCGGCTTCTCCGGGCTAAACGCTAATAATCCGCGCCAGTCTTCACGCCGCGCCAGTTCGTTAACGAAACGCGATTCCAGCGTACGCGCTGGCGGCAGGGTTGGGTTAGCACGGACAAAGTTGGTCACTGTAACGGTCGGCTGATTCATTAAATCGTCAGTGATCTGCCGATATTCCAGATAGGGATACAGGGGATAATTCTTCAGGCCCGGCATCATCTGTTCGACGACATCCATTTGTCGATTATCCCAGGCCTGCTTAATTTGTGCGTAACGGTTACGCTGTTCATCCAGTGAATCGGCTCGCGCAGCCTGACTTAACGTCAGCAGGCACACACCGGCGACAATGAGACGCCAGGTAAATCGTTGGGCTTTGTCCACAAGCTCTTCCTCTAAATATGATACGTCGTTGCAGCTTCATGCCGCCTAATGATTTCATGCTAACCAGTCATTGGCATTTACGCCACGTCGCGGACACTTTTTTACTTTTACTGCGAGTGAGATCTGCTGGCTGGGATTGAGAGGGGAAAACGGCTACACTTCGCCTTTGAAAACACTTATTCAATAAATACAGAGGCGAGTCCAACGTGGCCCAATTCGTTTATACCATGCATCGTGTCGGCAAAGTCGTACCGCCGAAACGTCATATTCTTAAAAACATCTCTCTGAGTTTCTTCCCTGGCGCAAAAATCGGCGTACTGGGCCTGAACGGTGCCGGTAAGTCAACGCTGCTGCGCATCATGGCGGGCATCGATAAAGATATCGAAGGTGAAGCCCGTCCGCAGCCTGGCATCAAAATTGGCTATCTGCCGCAGGAACCTCAGCTCAATCCTGAGCACACCGTTCGCGAATCTGTCGAAGAAGCGGTGGCGGAAGTGGTCAACGCACTGAAAGGTCTGGATGAGGTGTACGCGAAGTACGCTGAACCAGATGCTGACTTCGATAAACTGGCTGCGCAACAGGGCAAGTTTGAAGAGATCATTCAGGCGCACGACGGTCATAACCTGAACGTGCAACTCGAGCGCGCGGCTGATGCCCTGCGTCTGCCAGACTGGGACGCGAAAATCGCGACGCTTTCCGGGGGTGAACGCCGCCGCGTAGCGCTATGCCGTCTGCTGCTGGAAAAACCAGACATGCTGCTGCTCGACGAACCGACTAACCACCTGGATGCGGAATCCGTGGCCTGGCTGGAACGCTTCCTGCACGACTTCGAAGGTACCGTGGTGGCGATCACCCACGACCGTTACTTCCTCGACAACGTGGCAGGCTGGATTCTGGAACTGGACCGTGGCGAAGGTATTCCGTGGGAAGGTAACTACTCCTCCTGGCTGGAGCAGAAAGATCAGCGTCTGGCGCAGGAAGCCTCTCAGGAAGCAGCGCGTCGCAAGTCTATCGAGAAAGAGCTGGAGTGGGTGCGTCAGGGCGCGAAAGGCCGTCAGTCTAAGGGCAAAGCCCGTCTGGCACGCTTTGAAGAGCTAAACAGCACTGAATACCAGAAACGTAACGAAACCAACGAACTGTTTATTCCACCTGGACCACGTCTGGGCGATAAAGTCGTTGAAGTCAGCCACCTGCGTAAATCCTACGGTGACCGCGTGCTGATTGACGATTTGAGCTTCTCCGTACCGAAAGGCGCCATCGTCGGCATCATCGGTCCAAACGGCGCAGGTAAATCTACCCTGTTCCGTATGATGTCCGGTCAGGAACAGCCAGACAGCGGCACCATTACGCTCGGTGAAACCGTTAAGCTGGCGTCCGTGGACCAGTTCCGTGACGCCATGGATAACAGCAAAACCGTATGGGAAGAAGTGTCCGGCGGGCTGGATATCATGAAGATCGGCAACACCGAAATGCCAAGTCGCGCCTATGTTGGCCGCTTTAACTTCAAGGGTGTTGATCAGGGTAAACGCGTGGGCGAACTGTCCGGCGGTGAGCGTGGTCGTCTGCATCTGGCGAAGCTGTTGCAGGTTGGCGGCAACATGCTGCTGCTCGATGAACCGACCAACGACCTGGATATCGAAACCCTGCGCGCGTTGGAAAACGCCCTGCTGGAGTTCCCGGGTTGCGCAATGGTTATCTCGCACGACCGTTGGTTCCTTGACCGTATCGCCACCCACATTCTGGACTACCAGGATGAAGGGAAAGTGGAGTTCTTCGAAGGTAACTTCACCGAATACGAAGAGTACAAGAAACGCACGCTGGGCGCTGACGCGCTGGAGCCAAAGCGTATCAAGTACAAACGTATCTCGAAGTAATCGATAAGAGATGGCCGGATGGCGGCGTAAACGCCTCATCCGGCCTGTTTTGTAGGCCGGATAAGCGCAGCGTCATCCGGCACAGAAGGTTATTTCGCGGTGGTGGTTGCCGCAGGCTGCTGACTCCCCGCAGGTTCCAGCTGGAAGACCACATCGACCTGATCGTCAAACTGAATTGCCGCCTGCTCGTACGTTTCCTGAGCCGAAACCGGTGCTGCATCCGCTTTCATCATCCGCACCATCGGAGTGGGTTGATAGTTCGAGACATGGTAGCGCACGCTGTAAACCGGGCCCAGCTTGCTGTTAAAACCAGCCGCCAGTTCCTGCGCCTGATGAATCGCATCATCAATCGCCGCTTTGCGCGCTTTATCTTTGTACGCATCCGGCTGCGCCACACCCAACGACACAGAACGAATTTCGTTCAGCCCCGCTTTCAACGCACCGTCCAGCAACGGATTGAGTTTATCTAACTGGCGAAGCGTCACTTCGACAGTACGCACCGCTCGATACCCTTTCAGAATGCTTTTGCCGTTCTGATAATCGTAATCCGGTTGGGTACGCAGATTGGCAGAACTGATATCTTTCTTCGCGATCTGATTTTGTTCAAGGAAGGAAAGGTATTGCGCCACGCGCTCATCGGCCTGTTTCTTGGCCGTCGCCGCATCCTTTGCCGCCACATTGACCTCAATGGCCAGCGTAGCGATATCCGGCGCGGCGTCCACGCTGGCCGTCCCGGAAGTGACAATATGTGGGCCGTCAGGCAATTCGCCTGCCTGCACCGACATCGCACTGAATCCCATTAATGCCGCCAGGGCCATCACTTTGAACTTCACTGTCGCTCCTCCTTGTTACGTGAGTTGCCCTGAATTTCAGGGCGCATGCAGGCAAGCTTAGCGCGAAATAGTGTGTTGTCCATCAGACATCGCTTAGTTGAACAAGGCGTGAACATGCGCAACGCCTTCTTTTGCCAGTTGAAAAGCAATAAACCACATCACCAACCCCACCAGCGTATTAATGATCCGTTGCGCTTTTGCGGTACGCAGTCGCGGCGCGAGCCACGCCGCCAGTAACGCCAGGCCGAAAAACCACAAGAAAGACGCGCTGACGGTGCCAAGCGCGAACCAGCGCTTAGGTTCCACGTCCAGTTGTCCACCCAGACTCCCCAGCACCACGAATGTATCCAGATAGACGTGCGGATTCAGCCATGTCACCGCCAGCATGGTGGCGATAATCTTCCAGCGCCCCTGCTTCATCACTTCCGCGCTGGCCAGTTCCAGATTGCTGCTCATCGCCGTCTTTAAGGCGCCAAAGCCGTACCACAGCAAAAAAGCTACCCCGCCCCAGGTGACCAGCGCCAACAGCCACGGCGACTGCATTAGCAAGGCGCTGCCGCCAAAAATACCGGCGCAAATCAGCAGTAGATCGCTGATGGCGCACAATAGCGCAATCATGATGTGATACTGGCGGCGTATTCCCTGATTCATGACAAAAGCATTCTGTGGGCCGAGCGGAAGTATCATGGCTGCACCAAGTGCAAGGCCTTGAAAATAATACGATATCACGGTAATTATCCTGAGCGTTGTCTCTATAGCGCAGACTATAGCTCGGGAAGATTATTAGCGGAAATGGATAATATTAATCGTGGATTAGGGAAATTAATGCTGAGGGAGTTATGCCGGATGTCGCAATGCGCATCCGGCACACTATTACTCTGCCGCGCTTTCTTTCACGCGTTTGAAATTTACATCCATCTGCGGATACGGGAAGCTAATACCGGCGGCATCAAACTCACGCTTAATCCGTTCCAGCACGTCCCAGTACACGTTTTGCAGATCGCCGCTGTTACTCCAGACGCGCACCACAAAGTTAATTGATGACGCGCCCAGCTCATTCAAACGCACCGTCATTTCGCGATCTTTCAGAATGCGATCGTCTGACTCGATAATCCCGGTGAGGATCTGTTTCACCTTATCAATGTCAGAGTCGTAGGCGACGCTGATAATAAATTCATTACGGCGCACGGGTTCGCGGGAAAAGTTAATGATATTGCCGGCGATAATTTTACCGTTCGGGATCACCACAATTTTACCGTCGACAGTGCGCATGGTGGTGGAAAAAATCTGCACATTCAGCACCGTCCCGGCAACGCCGCCCAGATCCGCATACTCACCGGCGCGGAACGGACGGAACATGACCAGCAGAACGCCTGCGGCAAGGTTAGATAACGACCCCTGCAATGCCAGACCGACCGCTAAACCGGCGGCACCGAGCACCGCAATCACCGACGCCGTCTGTACCCCGACTCTACCCAACGCGGCAATCAGCGTGAAGGCGATAATCCCGTAGCGCACCAGCGCCGAGAGAAAATCTGCTACCGTCGCATCGATATGACGCGCGACCATCAGGCGGTTAACGGTATTCGACACCAGACGCGCCACAATCATCCCGACAATAATAATGGCCACTGCCGCCACGATGTTGACGGCATAGCTCAGCAGCAACGCCTGATTGCGGACCAGCCAGGTCCCCGCGCCGTTGATGCTGTCGACAACATTCAAATCTTCCATTACATGTTCCTTGGTCATAACTAATCAGAGCAAATGAGATCAATCTCACGAAAACACCCCGTTAAAGGTAAACAATAATGGGTGAATATGCCATTTTCGTTATGTTCAATTCAGGATCACACGTTTTTTTTCTGCTCAGCGGGACGATCCACCATCCGCAAAAATCCGCTCACCAGCGCATTCTTTTGCTTAAAGATTTCTGCCATTTCGCTGACCACTTTCCCGCTTCCGGCATTTTTCCAGGCGATAGAGAGTGGTGACGGCTGACGCGGGTTCACCACCGAACGGGCCACCAGTGCGCCCGACTCGACGTAAGGACGACACAGCCGTTCTGGTAAAAAACCGACGCCCAGGCCGCTTAAATGACAGGCCAGCTTGGTGCTGAGATCCGGAACCTTTATCTCCTTTTGCCCACTCAACAGCCAGGCCACACGGCGGGTAAGCGTGCGCGACGTATCTTCAATATTGATGGCGGGATAGCGACGCAGCATGTCATCCGTTAACACAGCCGCCGGATGGCTGGCTAACGGGTGATTCTGCGCCACCACAAACTGCCAGCTAATGTCGCCCAGCGGCAGTAGCGAAATGTTATTTGACAGCGATTCAGAGCCCGTCACGCCAATCGCCAGCTGATAGTCGTCATACAGCAGCGAATCCCACACGCCCATATAGACCTGACGGGAGATCTGGAAGCGGGTGAAGGGAAATTGTTGATGCAGCCACGTCAGTAAATCGGCGGTCGTCTGCGGCTGATAGAGCAAATTGTTGATGACAATATTGACCTGACGCTCAACGCCCGCATTGATCTGCTGTAACTCATCGGGCATGGCGTCCAGCCAGTTGAGCCACTGGCGGCAATGTTCGAGCAGATGCTGTCCCGCCAGCGTCAGACTGACGGAACGTGTGGTCCGTAAAAAAAGCTGCGTCCCCACCTGCTCCTCCAGCGTTTTTATGCGGTAGCTGATTGCCGCAGGCGTTTTATGCAGCGAACTGGCGGCACGGGAAAAGCTCTCCGTCTCAGCTACCCGAATAAATGTGCGTATTGTTTCCTGATCGAGCATGCATTCCCCTTGAGTCAGCCTTCTGTAACCAGCGTTGCGCCAGCGCAATCCCCAGCACGGTGTCGGCGCCAGAAGTGTGTCCCACCGTGAGCAACCGACGAAGCGCACGACCTGCGTCACGCCCACTTTGCAGGCTTCGCATCACGCCCAACACCGGCGTTGAAAATTCACCAACTCTGGCGCTATTAAGATAGCTACAGCTTACCGATGTTGTCAGCCGTGCGAGTTGATCCGCCGGGGGTAAAAAAAGCTGAACCGGCATCCCGACCGCGATAAAGACCGCCAGCATTCCGGTCAGCATATCATCACCGCTGGGCGTGAGTCCGGGTCCTCGACCGATAAGCCAGCGCCAGTCTGGCGCGACGCCACTCTTCCAGCGTTCCAGGCCGGCAATAATATCCTGATAACAGTCCAGGGTAGTCAGTGGTTGATTGAGTAAGCTCCCCAGGCCGGTTTGCTGACTACAAGAAGACAGGTCAAGAGGCGCGATGGCGATGGGATTTAGTTGCAATCTGAGCGACCGCTGAGGGCGAAGGGTGAGCCCCTGCCCGCTCAGCAGACTCCCGGTTTTGTACAGTTGCGAAACCGCAGTCAGGCAAGAAAACTGAGTACGGCTCAACAGCACGCCGGTCGGCCCCAACCCTTTGCCGTAGCGGTATAACGTCAGTAATTCGCCGTTGGCATGGCTGAAATTGATCGCCTGCGAAAAGCGACTGTGCAGCGTCCATTCACCATCAGGAAGTCGATAAAGCCCGGTGCAGGCCAGAGCATTGAGAATGAACATAGGTTGCTCCGAAATGCCGGATGGCGCTTCACCGTATCGGCCTACGAGTGACACCGCCCCGTAGGCCGATAAGCGTCAGCGCCACCGGGTATAGTGGTTACGCCGTGATGTGATGCTCTTCCGCCAGCGCTTCCAGCGCTTTTTCAAAACACAGCAGCGGTGCGCGAACGGTGCCCGCCCCCACCTGGCCAATCCCTGCTTCGCGGTGAGCGATACCGGTATTGATGAGTGGCGTAATTCCCGTTTCCACGACGCGACGGATATCCAGCCCCAGACATGCACCTTTGAAATCCCAGGACGGGATCTGGAACAAAGGGTTGTTAGCGAGGTAGATTTCCGCCATCTCTTCGGAGGTTTCCAGCGCAGCTCCCATACCACCCGCGCCAACGAAACGCGTCACGCCAGGGGCGGCAATCATTGCTGCGCCACCGATACCCAGCGTTTCAGTAATGGCGCTATCACCGATGTCCGGGTTGGCATCCGCCTGGCTGTAGCCGGTAAAGAACAGGCCCTGCGGCGTATTCACCGGTGCAGTAAACCAACGGTCGCCGGTGCCGCTGACGCGGATCCCGAACTCACGCCCGTTGCGCGTCATTGCCGTCACCACCGAACCGGCTTTTATCACCGCCGCCGCATCCATCACCGCTTTGCTGTAGGCCATCGCCAGGTTAAGGAAGAACTGATCGGTCACGCTCAGGAATTGCAGCACCTCAATGATTTCGGCTTTCGGTCGGTCCAGACCCGCAATCACAGGAGACAGTGTGCGCAGCAGCAGCGACGAGGCGGCGATATTACGCTGATGGAATTCGTCACCCATCGTAATCGCCTGGGCCATCATCGCCGTCAGATCAACGCCATTCTCCATGCGCGATAAAGCGTCCTGTAATACCGGTGCCAGCGTATCGCGCATCCAGCGCAGCCGTGTCTGCACATCCTCACCATAAGCGCCGAAACGCATGACCTTGCCGATCCCTTCATTCAGGTTGCAGCAGGATTGATTGCCGTGCACCACGTCTCGCACCACCAGCACGGGCATGTTTGCAGAGGTGATCCCCCCCATCGGGCCGACCGCACCAACATGGTGACAGGGGATAAACTCCACCTCGCCCTGGCTCAGGAGAGTCACGGCCTCTTCTTCACTGGCAGCCCAACCCTCAAACAGCGAGGCGCCGATGCAGGCACCGCGCATGGGTCCCGTCATCGCTTCCCAGGCAATCGGCGGACCGGCGTGCAGCAATTTACGCCCGGTGGACAATTCAACGACCGCCTCCTTCGCAGGACGGACTGCCACCCAGTGCGGGCGTGCGGCTTTAATGCGTTCAATAATGGCGTCATTGGCCTGTGCAATTGATGAATACATATCGGTACCTCTGAATTAATGTAACTGCTTGAGTAAACTGGCAAGACGCGCATTGCCACCGGCAATCGGCGCCCATTGATAATGCACAACCGGCGTGCCGCTGCTTTGCAGATCCAGCGCGAAGCTGCGCAGCCCGGCATTGATCACCTGTACGCCATCCAGCAAGGGGTTAGGTTCAACTGATGGGCGGGAGTCCTGATGCTGTGTCAGGCTGATGGCGAGCAACACCGCCTCTTCCAGGGTTTCCACTACGGCGATACCTGCGTCACGCAGGATGTCCGTTTGTCCGCTGCGCCCCTGTGGATCGGCGTCGGTTCCGGTCAGGGTCGCAATGGTGACCAACGGCGCGCTGCGCGTCGCGCGGACCTTTTCGACGGCTTCAACAACGGCGCCCGCGGGATCAGCACAGGCGCCATAACCCAGCACCACATCCAGCAGCAGTACCCCCACGTCAGGCATCGCGGCCAGCTTTTCGATTTCAATGCTGCGGGTGGTTGGATCGATCATCGGGTGAGGTCTGCCCAGCGTGTAGCTGTCATCCCCCAGATCAACAATGCGGTGTCCCTGCGCGTCGAGCATGACGCCAGCAGCGTGGCTTTCGCTCACCGGCACATCCAGTCCGGCTGAAAGCAACATCGCTGCCTCCGCCGCAAGGGTTCCGCCGGCATACAGCCCATAAATCCCCTTTCCTGCCACCTCGGGTTGCATCAGGCGCTGCTGAGCCACGCGCATCAGCAACACGGCCAGTTGGGCGGCATCTGAGAGCGAATTCGCCAGCCAGACATTCCCCTCACGGCGCTGTTCCGGTTTATTACCGAGAAAGAGCGCGACCACCGGTTTACCTACCTTTTGCATCGCATTGATAATGCGGGTTCTGACCTGCGGCGACGGCGGCTTAGAGACAAACGTGATCACCCGCGTGGCATCATCAGCCGCCAGCATCTCCAGCGCCGTTAACGCACTGATGCCTCCCACTTCCGCACTCAGATCGCGCCCCCCCAAACCGATGGCATGGCTGATGCCCTGTCGGTGCAGCGCAATCTGCGAAGTGACCTCCTGAATACCGGTCCCGGATGCGCCTATCACGCCAATGCCGCCTTCCGGTAATACGTTCGCGAACGCCAGTGGGCTACCGGCAATCATCGCCGTCCCGCAGTCCGGCCCCATCACGATCAGCCCTTTTTCGCGAGCCAGCGTTTTCAGCTCAACTTCCTGCTCCAGCGGCACGTTATCGGAAAACATCATCACGTTCTTACCCGCCAGCAATCCCTCTTTTGCCACGGAGGCCGCATATTCCCCGGCAACCGAAACCAGCAGCAGATTAGCCTGCGGTAATTTCTGGCACGCGCTCTCCCAGCGACGTGCCTTCAGCAGTTGCTGTGAACTGCCCGAGGCGCTGGCAATCGCGCTCAACTCTTTTTCCAGTTGCTCACGAATTAATTCGAGGATCTCCGGTTGCTCGTCATGCGTTCGTACCGCCACACAAATATCGTTCGGTGTGGCCTCGACAAAATCACCATGCCAGAAGCCGGTAGAATCCAGCATTGCTTTATTCGCCGGCGTGCCCATCATCACGGAAACCTGGTCAACTTCCGGTCGCTCACTTAATTTCCGGGAAATGATCATCAGGCTGACGGAATCCTGAAAACTTCCCTTTTTAATAAAGGCGTAAATCATTACCGCTACCTCTTATGTACGTTTTTCTTTCAAAAACAGCATCGCAACCAATCCAATAGCTAACAGAATGGCTGACACATAAAAACTGGATGCCAGGCTGCCTGTAATATCGCGCGCCGCGCCGGCAATAATGGGTGCAAGAATAGAAGAGCTCATGCCGATAAAATTAAATAAGCCAAACGCGGTGCTGTAATTATTTTCATCGACGCTATCAGCAACCAGCGCAACCAGCACGGGATCCAGCGCCAGTTTGCCGACGAGACCGTAAACACACAGAGCGACAATCACGCCGGTCATATTTGGCATCCAGACAATGGATAGCATGCTGAGGATCGCCACCGGAACAAGGAACATAATTAACGGTTTGCGTTTGCCTAATTTGTCAGACAGGCTGGAGAATAACAGCGCGCCGGGGATTGAAATCCAGGCGACCAGCGAAGAGATAAACCCGGTTTCACTCCCGGCAATACCCCGCTCATTTTGCAGATAATAGGGAAGCCAGGTCAGAATAACGAAGAATCCAAACAGGCTGCAGAACACCATGATATAGGTCAGAACGAGGTTGCGGTTTTTCAGGAGATCGCTGAATTTGCCTTTTTTCACCGGCTGACCGTCGGTATCTACGGTACGTTTCTTTTCTTTCACAAACAGCCAGATCGCAATCCCCACCAGTACCGAAGGAACTGCCATCGCGTAGAACGGCATCCGCCATGAATGGCCCTGATCGTATACCAGCCAGCTTGATGTCATCAGCCCGAGCGCAATACCAAAGGCCATACCGCTATTGATAATTGCACTGCCCAGCGAGCGGTATTTTTTAGGGATTTGCTCAGAAGAAAGCCCATACTGAGGCCCGTAATAGGTCCCTTCTCCCGCGCCCGTTACCACGCGGGCAAACAGCAGCGTGTACCAGCTTTTTGCCCAACCGGTAACCGCCGTGAATACGCCAAAGAGAATAAACCCTGGCACCAGCACTTTTTTCTTACCGATTTTGTCACCCAGTATTCCGGCCGGAACCTGTAGTAATGCATAAGAAAAATAAAACACAGAATTAAGAATACCTAATTGCGTTCCACTTAAGCCAAACTCTTTCTCCAGCTCGCCCATTACCGGGTTCAATACCGTCCGGTCGGCATACATAAAAATCCATCCCAACCAGAACAGGAAAATGGTCACCCACCAGGCCGGTATTCCTTTTTTCTTCGTGACCTCAGTCACTTCACATGATTCAGACATAAGCAATCTCCCGGTAATATTTACCGTTGAACACCTCAGGTTATCTGACGATTGATGAGGCTTGATGTTTTAACTCTGCTCACCATATCGGGCCACGACGCCATTTCGTTTGAGCAAAGTCACACAAAATCCATTGTTATAAATTCCTGGGAACTGACCGCAGCATTATTAAAAAAACTCTAACAATCATTTTTTAAATAATTTAAACAAAGCAATTAAAAATAATCCGAATTAACGCGTTATTTTTATCAGTCAATAAGCTGTCGAAGAAGTCACATTATAAATAGCCAGGAACGTTATTTTGACCACGAGATATTTTGCACATTGAGGTCATAATGAAAAAGAAACTGGTCATTGCGCTGGGTGGAAATGCTTTATTGCAGCGCGGAGAAATACTGAGCGCGGAAAACCAACAGCGCAGCATTCAGGTTTTTGCGCAACGGGTGGCGACGCTGGCCCGCGATTATCAACTGGTGATTGTTCACGGAAACGGGCCTCAGGTCGGGTTGCTGGCGTTGCAGAACGCGGCCTACACGGAATCTCCCGCCTGGCCGCTGGATATTCTGGTGGCTGAGAGCCAGGGTATGATCGGTGCCGCTATCGCCCAGGCGCTGACGCAAAACGTGGGCAACTCCTCTGTCACCACGCTGATGACGCGGGTCGAAGTAGACCCACAGGATGAAGCGTTTGCCGCTCCGGGTAAGTACATTGGCCCTGTCTATCAACCGGATCAACAAGCTGAACTGGAGCAACGCTATGGCTGGACGATGAAGGCGGATGGGCAGTACATTCGTCGGGTCGTTCCCTCACCGATGCCGCAAAACATTCTCGACAGCGATGCCATCAGGATACTGGTGGAAGCGGGACACACGGTGATTTGCTGTGGCGGCGGCGGCGTTCCGGTGGTGGCACAGGGCGAAGGATACCAGGGAACCGAAGCGGTGATCGATAAAGATCTGACAGCCGCGGTGTTGGCGAATGCCATCAACGCCGATCATCTGCTGATCCTGACCGATGCCGATGCCGTCTATGAACACTGGGGGACGCCGCAGGCGCGTGCGTTACGCCATGTGACAACCGAAGAGTTGGCGCCTTTTGCGGCACCGGATGGCGCAATGGGACCAAAAGCGGCAGCAGTGATCCAGTTTGTTAAGCAAACCGGGCGTTCGGCGTTTATTGGCGCGCTGAAAGATGCACCGCAGATACTCACGGGTGAGAAAGGCACCTGCGTGTCGCAATAACGCCTTATTGCCGGATAAAATGTGTCTCAACAAGTAAAAAAAATGGCTTCCCGAAGGAAGCCATTTTTACAATCAGCAGGCTATATTACAGAACGTCGATCGCGTTCAGTTCTTTGAAAGCCTGTTCCAGACGCGTGATCATAGAAGTCTGGCCAGCACGCAGCCATACGCGCGGATCGTAGTATTTCTTGTTCGGCTGATCTTCGCCTTTCGGGTTGCCCAGCTGACCCTGCAGATACGCTTCGTTATCTTTGTAGTACTTCAGAACACCTTCCCAGGTCGCCCATTGGGTATCGGTATCGATGTTCATTTTGATGACGCCGTAGCTCACAGAGTCTTTGATTTCCTGAGCAGTAGAACCGGAACCGCCGTGGAAGACGAAGTTCAGGCTGTTGTGCGGCAGGTTATGTTTCTTAGAAACATAGTCCTGAGAGTCACGCAGGATGGTCGGGGTCAGAACCACGTTACCCGGCTTGTAAACGCCGTGTACGTTACCGAAAGAAGCCGCGATAGTGAAACGCGGGCTGATTTTGCTCAGCTCGGTGTAGGCATAATCCACGTCTTCCGGCTGGGTATACAGGGCAGAAGCATCCATGTGGCTGTTGTCCACGCCATCTTCTTCACCACCGGTGCAACCCAGTTCGATTTCCAGAGTCATGCCCATTTTGGACATGCGCGCCAGGTATTTGGAGCAGATTTCGATGTTCTCTTCCAGAGACTCTTCAGAAAGGTCGATCATGTGAGAAGAGAACAGCGGTTTACCGGTCGCCGCGAAGTGTTTTTCACCCGCGTCCAACAGACCGTCGATCCACGGCAGCAGTTTCTTCGCGCAGTGGTCAGTGTGCAGGATAACCGGAACACCGTAATGCTCAGCCATCTGATGTACGTGATGCGCACCAGAGATTGCGCCCAGGATTGCCGCACCCTGAGGAACATCAGTTTTCACGCCTTTACCCGCGATAAACGCAGCGCCACCGTTGGAGAACTGAACGATAACCGGCGCTTTCACTTTTGCAGCGGTTTCCAGAACGGCGTTGATAGAGTCGGTACCGACGCAGTTAACTGCTGGCAGAGCGAAGTTGTTTTCTTTTGCTACCTGGAAAACTTTCTGTACGTCATCACCGGTGATAACGCCAGGTTTTACGAAATCAAAAATTTTAGACATGTTACGAGTCCTGTATCTTCGGCCTTGGAAAGGGGTGCGTGCCACTATAGCGCGCTGAAAATTGGGCAGGTTTCCCTGCCCATGAATGTCTTACTTCTTAGCGCGCTCTTCGAGCATCGCTACTGCAGGCAGAACTTTACCTTCCACGAATTCGAGGAATGCACCGCCGCCAGTGGAGATGTAGGAGATTTTGTCAGCAATACCGAACAGGTCGATCGCCGCCAGCGTGTCACCGCCGCCTGCGATAGAGAACGCGTCGCTGTCAGCAATCGCGTTAGCCACGATCTCAGTCCCTTTACGGAAGTTCGGGAATTCAAACACGCCAACCGGGCCGTTCCACAGAATGGTTTTCGCATTCTTCAGGATTTCAGCCAGCTGCTGTGCAGAAGCGTCACCGATATCCAGAATCTGCTCGTCTTCTTTCACGTCGTTGACGGATTTCAGCGTAGCGGCAGCGCTTTCAGAGAACTCGGTCGCGACGCGAACGTCAGTCGGAACCGGGATATCGCACGTGGTCAGCAGACGTTTGGCTTCGTCAACCAGATCGGCTTCGTACAGGGATTTACCGACATTGTGGCCCTGAGCGGCAACGAAGGTGTTCGCGATGCCGCCGCCAACAATCAGCTGATCGGCGATTTTGGACAGGGAATCCAGAACGGTCAGTTTGGTAGAAACTTTAGAACCGCCAACGATAGCGACCATCGGGCGAGCTGGCTCTTTCAGCGCTTTACCCAGCGCATCCAGTTCAGCGGCCAGCAGCGGACCGGCACACGCGACGTCAGCGAATTTGCCGATACCGTGAGTGGAAGCCTGCGCGCGGTGAGCCGTACCAAACGCGTCCATTACGAACACGTCGCACAGCGCAGCGTATTTTTTGGACAGCGCTTCGTCGTCTTTCTTCTCGCCTTTGTTAAAGCGAACGTTTTCCAGAACCACCAGTTCACCCGCAGCGACTTCAACGCCGTCGAGGTAATCTTTCACCAGGCGAACCGGGTTAGACAGTTTGTCTTTCAGGTAATTAACAACCGGCAGCAGAGAGAATTCTTCGTTGTACTCGCCTTCGGTAGGACGACCCAGGTGAGAAGTCACCATCACTTTAGCACCTTGTTTCAGGGCCAGTTCGATGGTTGGCAGAGACGCACGGATACGCGCATCGCTGGTCACTTTCCCTTCTTTAACTGGTACGTTCAGATCCGCACGGATAAAAACACGTTTACCAGCAAGATCCAAATCGGTCATCTTGATTACAGACATGGTGAATCCTCTCGTTGATTCTTGATAAAGTTTTGCAGACGCCCTTGCGCCCTACCTGAAACCTTTTGCAGCCATCGCTAACGTGGTGTCGAGCATTCTGTTCGCGAAGCCCCATTCATTGTCACACCAGACCAGGGTCTTAATCAGGTGCGCACCACTGACTCGCGTTTGAGTGCCATCGACGATGGCGCTGTGCGGGTCGTGATTAAAATCTACTGAGACCAACGGTAATTCCGTATAGTCAACTATATCATGAAATGCACCTTGTGCCGCTTTTTGCAGCAACTGGTTGACTTCATTCGCTTTTACCGGCTTCATCACCGTGACGCTCAGGTCGATTGCCGTGACGTTTATCGTGGGTACACGCACCGCAATGGCTTCAAAACGATCGTTAAACTGCGGGAAAATACGCGTGATGCCCGCCGCCAGTTTGGTATCGACCGGAATGATCGACTGACTCGCCGCACGTGTACGGCGCAGGTCAGGGTGATACGCATCAATGACCTGCTGATCGTGCATCGCGGAGTGAATTGTCGTCACCGTACCGGACTCTATGCCATAGGCATCATCCAATAATTTGATAATGGGAATGATACAATTCGTGGTGCAGGACGCATTGGAAACGATGCGGTGTTCCGCGCGCAGTTGGTCCTGATTGACGCCAAATACCACAGTGGCGTCGAGATCGTTGCTGCCAGGATGTGAAAAGAGCACTTTCTTTGCTCCCGCGGCGAGATGCGCTTCGCCGTGTTCGCGATTACCGTAAACCCCTGTGCAATCCAGCACGATATCAATGCCCAGTTCGCGCCAGGGCAGCGCGTCAAGCGCGGGCTCATGCAGAATGCGGATCGCGTCGTCGCCGACATAAAGTTGTTCGCGCTCCTGGCGAACATCCCATGCAAAACGCCCATGGCTGGTGTCATATTTCAACAAATGCGCCATGCCCGAAGCATCCGCCAGTTCATTGATTGCCACCACGGTGATTTCCGCCCGACGTCCAGATTCATATAAAGCACGAACCACATTACGTCCGATGCGACCGAAGCCATTAATCGCTACGCGTACGGTCATAGATCTCCTGCAAGGCTATCCCGATTCAGATGTGGCTGACAGAGTAATCCAGCGCATCGTTCAGGGAAACCTTACCTGTCGCAAACTGCGACTGATTGATTATTTGTCGAACATTTAATCGACTGAAACGCTTCAGCTAGAATAAGCGAAACGGGGAATAAAAGGAATGATTGTCCAGACGATTAAGCCAGCTATATGACCTGCATCACATTTTACCCGCTACGGACGGGGGTAATTATTCCAGTAAGCCGTAATAATCATCACGTCTTAGCTGGAATAATTTATCGTCAGGCGAGACGGTATTCCCCACTGAGGTTCATCTCCAGTAGCAGGCTGGCAGGGCGACTTTCGCGCAGCACTCGCTCAACATTAGGCCCGTCTGTGCGTTCGTAAAACGCCCCGGCATCGGCTGGTGATAATCCACCGGCCCGTTTGCGCTCCACCAGTCGGGCTCGCAGGGCCTGGGCTGGCGCACGGATAAAGAGGGAAAAATCGCAGAACGCCGCCAGCGCCCGCCATCTCTCGTCATCCCGCAGCAGCCAGTTTCCTTCCACAATGACAATCGGCGCGTTTACGACAATCGCGTCTTCGACCGGATCGTGTTTTTGCCGATCGTACTGCGGCCAGGTCCCTTCGCCGTCCCGTATCTGGCGCAGATTCTGCGCAAGCTTATCAACGTCAAAGGTCTCTGGTGCCCCTTTATATGCACGCAGATTGTGGGCGTCCAGCCAGTCATTGTAGTGATGAAAACCATCCATCGGCAGCGTCTGGATCGTCGGCAAAAAGGGATCCTGACGAGAAAGCCATTCCCAGAACGTGGTGAGTGTGGATTTTCCGGTCCCGGGCGGCGCACTCAGAAACACAACGGTGCGCCGTCTGGTGTTCGCGGAATGGATGTTTGCCAGTCGCTGTAATAACGGCTTATGAACGTTCTCTATCTCATCATCATGATAATGGGCTTCAACCCGCAACCCGTTGACCATCAGTCCGATTTTCACGGTGTTAATTCCTTCAAAATTGACGTCACCGCCAGCGCCATTGCCGTCTTGACCATTGCGGAAAAACGAACCTCCGACCACGCCGCAAAATCGGCAAACTTCATCGACTCCAGCGCGCTATATAAGGTCGTGTTTCGGGTGATACTGTTGACGTTGCTGATAAAATCCCAGGTGATGTCATCAGCAAATCCTGGGATTTCATCCCGTTCGCTGACGTACTGATAAAACTGCGAAAAATGCGTAATGTCGGCATAAAGCCATTTGTCCATTTTTCCCAGCGCATAAATCAGGCGTAGCGCAACGTCAATATCATCAAGCGGCCCACTCTGGGCAAGTAACGGCTTCACTGCATATTCCACAATCTCTTCATCGTTATCGACAAACAGCGACGGCAGAAAGCGCTTTATGCCCTGCAGCAAAATAGTATGTGCCGTCGTCATAAACGAAAGTAAATTGTTCTGAGCATCCAGTTGCTCAAGCACATCGTCTTCTGTCAGCGTCGTCATTCGTATCCCGATAAATCACCATGAATGCAGAGAGTCTATTATATTACACGTTCGGTCCGCCCCGCCGATCAGTAAAGTTTGCGTGCGTACCCCCTTTGCAACCTGTTGGATCCCATTCACCAGATCGCCTCTGGTCACCCCGGTCGCGCTAAAAAGGACGTCATCTCCTGCCACCAGTTCGTCGAGTGTATAAACCCGATTAACCTCGACACCCATTTCAGCACACCGCTGGCGCTCCTGAGCAGCAATCAGCCGATGCTCTGCGGTATCGCCTTTTGCTTCACAAAAATCGACAAGCTCGGCTTGCATATCGCCCCCCAATGCTTTCACCGCGCAGGCAGAAATCACGCCTTCCGGCGCACCGCCCGTGGTATACATCAGGTCATAGAGGTTATCCTGCAAACAGGCCAGCACGCTGGCGGCCACATCGCCATCGGGCAGGGCGTAGACTTTCACCCCCAACTGTGTGGCTGCGGCAATCTCCGGTTGAAGTCGCGGTTTATCCAGTGTGACCATGCGCAGTTGCTCCAGCGGTTTGCCCAGCGCTTGTGCCACCTGACGCAGATTATCTGCCAATGGCAGGGCAAGATTAATCCCCCCTTTCGCCTGCCGGTTAACGACCAGTTTTTTCATGTACATATCCGGGGCGTGAAGCAAACTTCCCCGCGGCGCAAACGCCATCACTGCCAGCGCATTGCTCTGCCCCATCGCAACCATCCGGGTACCTTCAATGGGATCGACGGCGATATCCACCTCCGGTCCGCCGCCATTGCCAACCTCTTCGCCAATCCACAACATCGGCGCGTGATCTATTTCGCCCTCGCCAATGACGATGCGCCCGCGAATGGCAATGTCATTCAAGGCCGTACGCATCGCGCTCACTGCCAGGCCATCGATTTTGTTCTTATCGCCGCAGCCGGTTTGCGGCCAGGCAGCCAGCGCTGCCTGCTCCGTGATGCGAAACAGCGGCCATGCCAGGGATTTCATGCCGCCTCCCCGATATCCACGCCAAACTGCGCCAGCAGATACTTTTCTGCTTTCTCATTCCAGATTCCGTGTGTCTCCTCCACAAGACGCGCCAGTTCCCTGAACAACGGATCGGTTTTGCCTTTCTCGGCGAAATCAGCAATTGCCGTCAGCGGCATCGTGACGCCGTTATAGATGAGCTTCTTACCACCCGGAATATCCGGTAAGTTCAGAACGGTATCTGGCACCGCATCAAGACCGCCGATATGGGTCACCATAAACGACGGTTGCAGTTGTCCTGTTGCGCTCAGCGCGATTGCCTCTTTCATGTCCTCGGTGGAACCGCCAGAAGTTCCGACTACGTGAGTGCTGTTGTAATGCACGTTGTAGAAATTAAACGGCACCTTGAAACGGCTATCCGTCGGACCGGCAAAGAAATTCAGACAGCCATCTTCTGCCAGAAGGTCGTCCGCCAGTTCAACAACGGACGGCACGGCGGCATAGACAAAAACGTCATCGAACCCGGCACCGCCCGTTAATTCGCGCAGTTGCGTCGCGGGGTCGGCCATACCGGACGAATTCACATAGGTGAGCTCGATTCCCTTGCGCGCGGCCAGTTCCACCGGCAGCAGCTTTTTAGCCTGCTCCAGACGCGTTTCATCAATATCCACAACCACCACACGTGCCGGTTGGATCCCGCCATTAATCGCATAATCAATCGCACCAATACCCATCGGCCCGGCGCAGGCTAAAAGCGCAATATTGCCGCCGGGCTTAATCCCCATTCTGTGCTCATACACATAAGGCGTCGTATGGTAATTCGCTTTATAAGCACCGATAATGCAGCACATCGGTTCCGCCAGTGAAGCAGCCGCAAAATAAGAACCGTGATATGGCAATACGCATCCCAGGTTTATCGCGACTTCAGGAATAATCATATACGTGGCATTACCACCAAAATATTCGTAGCTGTACCCCGCGGAATAACCGCTCGGCAATCCCATTGCGGGTTGTAAAACAAAGCGTTGCCCTTTTTTATATTTCCCGGTTAAATTTTTTCCTACTTCAACAATAATCCCGGCGCATTCGTGACCGGTAATCACCGGATGATTTTCCAGATCATCCGGAACACGTTTATGTTCACTGGCTAATGTCGCGGCCTTCCAGGTGGATAAGCATACGCTGTCGGAAATCACGCTGACTAATAGTTCATTATCCGTAATTTCAGGTAATTCAAACTCACGGATACGCACATCCTGCTTGCCATAAATTGCAGCCACTTTCGTTTTCATATTAACTCCAGGAACCAGAAATACTAATTCGACGTTAAGTGATTAAATAAATCGTCAAGCTGCGGGTCGCCAATATAGTTTTTGATCAACACCAACGGTTTATCGCTAACCCGTTTAACGCGCCCTTCAAGACTGGCATGGGTAACAATAATATCAGCGTCAACTGGCACATTTTCGATGGCATAATGCTTCACCTCGACAGCCAGCCCCGCTTTTTCCAGGCGCTTACGAAACGTCGTCGCCCCCATCGCGCTGGACCCCATTCCCGCATCACACACAAAGGCGATACGTTTGACATGGCGATATGAAAAACTACCTGCCTGCTTCATGGCTTTGACAGCGTTGGCGGAATCACTGAACGTCTCTTCACTTTCGGCCAGACCATTTTTTTCCATTTTCAGGATCAATGAGGTGATGATAAAGGTCACTACCGTTCCCGCCGTGACGCCCGCAATCGTGGCAAGGAAAGAACCTTTTGGCGTCAAGGCCAGGTAAGCGAAAATCGACCCTGGACTGGGGCCCGCAACCAGGCCGCCGCCTAACAGATTGAACACCCATGTTCCGCTCATTCCCCCGGCAATCATGCCGATAAGGGTCAGTGGCTTCATAAGCACGTACGGGAAGTAGAGTTCGTGAATGCCGCCCAGGAAATGGATAATCATGGCGCCGGGAGCCGATTTCTTCGCCATTCCTTTACCAAAGAAGGCAAACGCCAGCAGTAAACCTAAACCGGGGCCAGGATTTGAGGCCACCATGAAGAAGATGGATTTTCCTGTTTCCGAAGCCTGCTGCATTCCCAGCGGATAATAAACTCCCTGGTCGATTGCATTATTCAGAAAAAGGATTTTTGCGGGCTCATTAATCAGTGAAAGCAGCGGCAGATAACCCGCGTGCACCAGTGATTCAATACACTCTTTCACAAAGTTATTGGCAATGAGAACCGCCGGTCCAATAACTTCAAACCCCAGCAGGCACAACATCATTCCGGCAATGCCTAAAGAGAAGTTATTGATCACCATCTCAAAGCCCGCGGGGATACGCTGGTCCAGCAGCCGGTCAATGTATTTAATCACCAGGCCACCCAGTGGCCCCATGATCATTGAACCGAGGAACATCGGGATATCCGCGCCAATAATCACGCCGATCGTACCGATTCCCCCCATCACCGCCCCACGCTTCCCACCGACCAGATGTCCACCGGTGGAACCAATCATTACGGGTAATAAATAGGTAATCATCGGGCCGACGATTTTGGCGAAATGCTCATTAGGCATCCACCCTGTCGGAATAAATAATGCAGTAATAAAACCCCAGGCAATAAAAGCACCGATATTCGGGATGACCATGGCAGTCAAAAATCCGCCAAAAGCCTGGACCTTTGCACGAGCAGACTTGTGTTCCATATTATTATCCTGTCGAGGAGAAATGATTATGCGCGGGCGATAATATCCGCCAACTGCTTTTCTGATTTGGCTGCTAATAATGCAGCCAGAGTTTCCTCTTCACAAAGAAGTTCGCTTAATGCCTGGATAGCGCCAATATGTGAATCGGCATTCGCCGCCGACAACCCGATGAGCAATTTTACGGGTTCGTCATCGTCGGAAAATTGCACTTCCTGTTTAAGAAGCGTTAATGACATTCCTGTTTTTAACGCACCACATTCTGGCCGGGCATGCGGCATCGCCACACCGGGTGCCAGAATATAATAAGGACCATTGTTAATCGTTGAATCTTTTATAGCCTGGATATAATTGGCATTCACATAATGATTCGCCAGTAATGATGACATGGAAAAATCAATGGCTTCCTGCCAGTTCTTTGCCACCGGTTTTATTGAAATTGAAGCTTCAGGAAAATAGTCAATCAACCGCATAAATTGTCCTTATTTTATTTTTAGGGTACAACGTCTTGCTAAAAACAAAATACGCGTGCGACCAAATGAAATCAATCGAGGAGAAAACAGAGACAGGGAAAAGAGACAATAATACAAATCATTAAAAAACAGATTGTTATAACTAAAAATAAAAATAGCAATATTAATTATGTGATGAACATTGCAAATTCAATAATATACTAAATATCAATTCTGTGAAGCAGATCTACAATAACCCCTTGCCTGAGCAGAAATAATTACCTTTTCAGATGATAACGGGCCGCCGAAGCGACCCGTTAGAGACTGTTGTAATGATTACAGCAGCGCTTTTGCTTTCGCGACAACGTTGTCGACGGTGAAGCCGAACTCTTCGAACAGCAGCTCTGCCGGCGCAGATTCACCGAAGGTGGTCATACCGACGATCGCGCCGTTCAGACCCACGTATTTGAACCAGTAGTCAGCGATACCGGCTTCCACGGCCACGCGAGCGGTAACCGCTTTCGGCAGTACGGATTCACGGTACGCCGCATCCTGCTTGTCAAACGCATCGGTAGACGGCATGGAGACCACACGCGCTTTCACGCCTTCGGCAGTCAGTTTTTCCCATGCGGCAACCGCCAGCTCAACTTCAGAACCGGTCGCGATGAAGATAAGCTCAGGCTGGCCTGCGCAATCTTTCAATACGTAGCCACCGCGAGCGATGTTCGCCAGTTGCTCTTCGGTACGTTCTTGCTGTGCCAGGTTCTGACGGGAGAGGATCAGCGCGGTCGGGCCGTCCTGACGCTCAACGCCATATTTCCACGCCACGGCGGATTCAACCTGGTCACACGGACGCCAGGTGCTCATGTTTGGCGTGACGCGCAGAGAAGCCACCTGCTCTACCGGCTGGTGAGTCGGGCCATCTTCGCCCAGACCGATGGAGTCGTGGGTGTAAACCATTACCTGGCGCTGTTTCATCAGCGCTGCCATACGCACCGCGTTACGGGCATATTCCACAAACATCAGGAAAGTGGAGGTGTACGGCAGGAAACCACCGTGCAGGGAGATACCGTTGGCAATCGCGGTCATACCGAATTCACGAACGCCGTAATGGATGTAGTTACCCGCAGTATCTTCGTTGATCGCTTTAGAACCCGACCACAGAGTCAGGTTAGAAGGCGCGAGATCTGCGGAGCCGCCGAGGAATTCCGGAAGCAACGGACCAAAAGCTTCGATCGCATTCTGAGACGCTTTACGGCTGGCGATTTTTGCCGGGTTAGCCTGCAACTTAGCAATAAACTCTTTCGCTTTTGCGTCGAAATCAGACGGCATTTCACCTTTCATACGACGGGTGAACTCAGCGGCTTCCTGCGGGAAGGCTTTGGCGTAGGCGGCAAATTTCTCGTTCCAGGCAGACTCTTTCGCCTGACCGGCTTCTTTCGCATCCCACTGGGCGTAGATTTCAGACGGGATTTCGAACGGCGCGTATTTCCAGCCCAGCTGTTCGCGAGTCAGTGCGATTTCTGCATCGCCCAGCGGCGCGCCGTGGGAGTCGTGGGTACCCGCTTTGTTCGGGGAACCGAAACCGATGATGGTTTTGCACATCAGCAGGGACGGTTTGTCGGTCACCGCACGCGCTTCTTCGACTGCGCGTTTGATGGCGTCTGCGTCATGACCATCAACACCACGTACCACGTGCCAGCCGTACGCTTCGAAACGTTTAGCGGTATCGTCAGTGAACCAGCCTTCAACGTGACCGTCGATAGAGATACCGTTGTCATCGTAGAACGCCACCAGTTTGCCCAGCTTCAGCGTACCGGCCAGAGAGCATACCTCGTGAGAGATACCTTCCATCATGCAGCCATCGCCCATAAACGCATAGGTGTAGTGGTCAACGATGTCATGGCCCGGACGGTTAAACTGTGCAGCCAGTGTTTTTTCAGCGATAGCCATACCGACCGCGTTCGCAATACCCTGACCCAGCGGACCGGTAGTGGTTTCCACACCGGCGGTGTAACCCACTTCCGGGTGACCCGGGGTTTTGGAATGCAGCTGACGGAAGTTCTGCAGCTCAGACATCGGCAGATCGTAACCGGTGAGGTGCAGCAGGCTGTAAATCAACATGGAGCCGTGGCCGTTGGACAGCACGAAGCGGTCACGATCGGCCCAGGACGGGTTGCTCGGGTTGTGCTTCAGGAAATCACGCCACAGGACTTCGGCAATGTCAGCCATACCCATCGGGGCACCCGGGTGACCGGATTTGGCTTTCTGTACTGCGTCCATGCTCAGCGCACGAATAGCATTGGCAAGCTCTTTACGTGAGGACATTTTGACTCCAGATCGGATGATGAAGGCCATGCCCGTAACGACTTGACGACAGCGCGTTTTGGGCTACGCCGGAAAAAAGTGCCAACAATGTAACCCAAGCCGCGTGTCATGTACATGGAGCATCCTTTTGCCGCTTCAGAAATCTCCGGATCACACTCGCATGTTGCGCAATCTGCTCGCCCGCTTGTTGTTCTTTTCTTTATACTTAGCCTGAGCGCGGATTCATCTGCAAATCGCGCACTTTTAGACCCCTCCTCATTTCGTGTGGAAGAAAAAACATGAAGATTCGCGCGTTACTGCTTGCTATGGGCATGGCGACGGTGCTGACCGGCTGCCAGAATATGAACTCCAACGGACTGCTCTCCTCGGGAGCCGAGGCTTTTCAGGCTTATAGCCTGAACGATGCGCAGGTTATCGCGTTAAGCAACCAGGCCTGTACGGAAATGGATGGTAAAGCGACTATCGCGCCAGCCGGCAGCGAGTACGCTAAACGCCTGAGCAAAATCGCCACGGCGCTCGGCGATAACATCAACGGACAAGCGGTCAACTATAAAGTCTACATGGCGAAAGACGTGAACGCCTTCGCGATGGCGAACGGCTGTATTCGTGTATATAGCGGCCTGATGGACATGATGACGGACAACGAAGTCGAAGCCGTGATTGGCCATGAAATGGGTCACGTTGCGCTCGGACACGTGAAGAAAGGTATGCAGGTGGCGCTGGGCACTAACGCCGTTCGCGCAGCCGCAGCCTCAGCGGGTGGAATAGTCGGCAGCCTGTCGCAGTCACAGCTCGGCGATCTGGGAGAAAAACTGGTGAACTCGCAGTTCTCCCAGCGCCAGGAATCGGAAGCGGATGACTACTCGTACGATTTGTTGCGCAAACGCGGTATCAGCCCGGCGGGTCTTGCCACCAGCTTCGAAAAACTGGCGAAACTGGAAGAAGGTCGTCAAAGCTCCATGTTTGACGATCACCCGGCCTCCGCAGAACGTGCGCAACATATTCGCGATCGTATGAAAGCGGACGGGATTAAGTAACATTCAAGCGTGCCGGATGACGGCGTAAACGCCTTATCCGGCCTACAGAACTACAGAACTACAGAACTACAAATTTTGTCCGGTGATCGGGCGTTATTGGCGAAGCCAGTTTGGGCCTGGACAGCGCACAGCCACCGGAGCGTACGCATAGTACGTGAGGATGGCGAGCACTGCCCGGGTTCAAAATGGCGAGTAAAATAGCCCGAAACCCGTTACTCGCCTTTCTTCGCCGCCTGAATGTACAGCATCTCCAGCGCCAGCGTTGCCGCCGCCAGGGCGGTGATTTCTGACTGATCGTAAGCCGGCGCCACTTCCACCACGTCCATCCCTACGATGTTCAGATCTTTCAGTCCGCGCACCAGCTTAATAGCGCGATCGGAAGTCAGACCGCCAATCACTGGCGTACCGGTCCCCGGAGCGAATGCCGGATCCAGGCAGTCGATATCAAAGGTCAGATAGACCGGCATGTCGCCGACAATCTGCTTCACCTGGGCGATGATGTCATCAACGCCGCGATCGTTCACCTGACAGGCGTCCAGCACGGTAAAGCCGTTGTCTTTATCGAATTCCGTACGAATACCGATCTGCACAGAGTGATGCGGATCGATCAACCCTTCGTTCGGCGCAGTGTAGAACATGGTGCCATGGTCGAACTCACAGCCATTCGCATAGGTGTCGGTGTGGGCATCGAAATGGACCAGTGCCATTTTGCCAAAGTGTTTTGCGTGCGCGCGCAGCAGCGGCAGCGTCACAAAGTGGTCACCGCCAAAAGAGAGCATCCGTTTACCGGCAGCCAGCAGTTTCTCTGCATGCGCCTGCAGTTTTTCACTCATTTCACGCGCGTCGCCAAAGGCGTAAACCAGGTCGCCGCAGTCCACCACGTTCAGGCGCTCACGCATGTCGAAATTCCACGGGAAGCGATTGTGTTCCCAGGCCAGATTCGTTGACACCTGACGGATTGCCGCCGGGCCGTGACGCCCGCCCGCACGACCGGACGTCGCCATGTCAAACGGCACGCCAGTGATCACCCAGTCGGCATCGCTGTCATACGGCTGGAAGTTCATTGGCAAACGCAGGAAACCAAAGGCGTTTGAAACCAGGGAGTTATCGTACTGATGACCTAAGGTGCTCATGGCAAAAACCTCTTATTCGTCGATATAAAAAAACCCTCCCGCGTCGTTAGGCCCGACGAGAAAGGGTTTGATTCGTAAACACAGTAATTGAGTAAATTATCGCTGCTTATTTGCCCAGGTTCAAGTCGCCCGGGCGCAGGCATTACTCATCTTCGAGATACGTATAGCCGTACAGACCCGCCTCAAACTCTTCGAGGAACTGCTGCTGCAGCGCATCGTCCAGGCCGGTTTGCTTCACCTGATCGCGGAAGTGTGTCAGCAACGTTTTCGGATCCAACTGTACATATTGCAGCATGTCCGCCACGGTATCCCCTTCATCCGACAGCTCAACTTCTACGCTACCGTCCGGGAAGACAAACACGTCCACCGCCTCGGTATCGCCAAACAGGTTGTGCATGTTGCCGAGGATCTCCTGATACGCGCCGACCATAAAGAAACCGAGCATCGGCGGATTCTCCGGATCGTACTCTGGCATCGGCATGGTAGTCGCAATGCCGTCGCCGTCGATGTAGTGATCGATAGCGCCGTCGGAATCGCAGGTGATGTCCAGCAGAACCGCACGACGCTCAGGCACCTGATCCAGCCCTTCCAGCGGCAGGACCGGGAACAGCTGATCGATCCCCCACGCATCCGGCATTGACTGGAACAGCGAGAAGTTGACGTACATTTTGTCCGCCATACGCTCTTGCAGTTCGTCAATGATCGGACGGTGCGCGCGGTTTTGCGGATCCAGCTGTTTCTGCACTTCGTGGCACATGCTCAGATAAAGCTGTTCCGCCCACGCACGTTCCTGCAGGCTGAAAGTGCCGGAGGAGTAACCGATGTGAATGTCATGCAGATCCATCTGGCTGTCGTGCAGCCATTCACGCAGCGAGCGACGGGTCCCCGGCTCGTGCATCTCCTGCCAGGTTTCCCACATGCTTTGCAGCGCGCGCGGCGCGTCGTCAGCCGGCGCAACAGGCACGGTATATTCGTTACGCTCAACGCCGATGATGTTGGACACCAGCACCGTGTGGTGCGCGGTCACCGCACGACCGGACTCGGTGATCACCGTCGGATGCGGCAGGCCGTTTTCTTCACAGGCATCGCCAATCGCCCAGATGATATTGTTGGCGTATTCGTTCAGACCATAGTTCACCGAGCAGTCAGACTGCGAACGGGTCCCTTCGTAGTCCACACCCAGACCGCCGCCCACATCGAAGCACTGGATGTCAACGCCAAGCTTATGCAGCTCAACATAGAAACGGGCAGACTCACGCACGCCGGTAGCAATATCACGGATATTCGCCATCTGCGAACCGAGGTGGAAATGCAGCAATTGCAGGCTATCGAGACGCCCGGCTTCACGCAGCGTTTCCACCAGTTGCAGAACCTGCGTTGCCGCCAGGCCGAATTTGGATTTTTCGCCGCCGGAGGACTGCCATTTGCCAGACCCCTGCGAAGCCAGACGCGCACGCACGCCCAGACGCGGAATGACGTTCAGACGTTCGGCTTCATCCAGCACAATGGCGATTTCCGACATCTTCTCGATGACCAGATAGACTTTATGGCCCATCTTCTCGCCAATCAGCGCCAGGCGAATGTACTCACGGTCTTTATAGCCGTTACACACAATCACGGAACGGGTCATCCCGGCATGGGCCAGGACCGCCATCAGTTCCGCTTTGGAACCGGCTTCCAGACCCAGCGGTTCGCCAGAATGAATTAAGGATTCGATGACACGACGATGCTGGTTAACCTTGATGGGGTAAACCAGGAAATAGTCGCCGTTATAGCCGTACGACTCACGCGCGCGTTTGAACGCCGCGTTAATGGAGCGCAGGCGGTGTTGCAGGATCTGCGGAAAGCAGAACAGCGCTGGCAGGCGTTGCCCTTGCGCTTCACGCGCTTTCACCAGCTTAGCGAGATCGACGCGCGCTTCGGGGACGTCAGGGTCCGGGCACACGCTAATGTGACCCAGTTCATTGACGTCATAGTAGTTATTGCCCCACCAGGCAATATTGTAAGTACGCAGCATCTTGCTGGCTTCCTGGGAGCTCATTGCAACCTCCTGCATGGAGCGTAGTACACCCTGTTCGCCTGCTGACGAAGGCGAACCCAAAGACATGTCGTCAGACATAGCGAACCTCAAATTTTATTAACAAGTGTAAAACAGTTGACTACTATCGCAATCCGAAGAGGCGATAACAACCCATAAACAGTCGGATTTTCCAGCAGAAAGTGCTGGTGCTCCGCCTGCGCGACCGGTTTCTTTTTCATATCATTGTAAAGCACGTAACCGAACTTACGTATGACGGTTCGGCGAAACCACGAGAAAACTCTTGTTTCCACAAGAGCGCCCTTGTTCAGTCCTTAGTGCCAGTTACCGGCTCTGGAGTCCTGAGAAGCGCCGAGATGGGTATAACATCGGCAGGTATGCAAAGCAGAGATGCAAATTGTGGAGGACATACGCACACCAGAACGGTGCGACAGATTCAGCAGAATACAACGGTTCATTATCTCTTATCACCTCCATGGTCGCTCCAACAGGAACGCACCAACAAGCCAAAGCTAACGTTTTAACCCGGCTGGAAGTGGCGACACGAAGAAAACGTCGTGTGCTTTTTGTCTATCCAAAATAATTCGAGTTGCAGGAAGGCGGCAACGCAGTGAGTCCCAGGGAGCTTACATGAGTAAGTGACTGGGGCGAACGAGGAAGCCAACGCACATGCAACTTGAAGTATGACGGATATGAGCCGCGCGCCGCGTTTTATACCGACAACAGAATCAAAAAGCAAAACATAAATGCGCAGATTGTCAGCAGTGTTTGTAAAAATTTCCCCTCATGTTTTCAACACAGTGAGAGCTGATTCAAAAAACAGTGGAAATCGGGTGAAGAAGTGACCTAAAATAGCCATCCAGATGTTAATCCATCCATACTGATTAACACTCAGACTGCCAGTGTCACTAACCTGCAGGCCTTGGTAGAATCTTCTGCTTTGGCTTTTCCGCACAACAGTTTGAGCTAACCAAATTCTCCTTAGGTGAAATAAAACATGGCAAAACACCTTTTTACGTCCGAGTCCGTATCAGAAGGGCATCCTGACAAAATCGCTGACCAAATCTCTGATGCCGTGCTTGATGCCATCCTGGAACAGGATCCGAAAGCGCGCGTCGCGTGTGAGACCTACGTGAAAACCGGCATGGTTTTAGTTGGCGGTGAAATCACCACCAGCGCCTGGGTCGATATCGAAGAGATCACACGTAACACCGTGCGCGAAATTGGCTATGTGCATTCCGACATGGGCTTTGATGCCAACTCGTGTGCAGTCCTGAGCGCAATTGGTAAACAGTCTCCGGATATCAACCAGGGCGTTGACCGTGCCGATCCGCTGGAACAAGGCGCTGGCGACCAGGGCCTGATGTTTGGCTATGCCACCAACGAAACCGACGTGCTGATGCCTGCACCGATCACCTACGCACACCGTCTGGTGCAGCGTCAGGCTGAAGTGCGTAAAAATGGTACCCTGCCGTGGCTACGCCCGGATGCGAAAAGCCAGGTGACCTTCCAGTACGACGACGGCAAAATTGTCGGTATCGACGCCGTGGTGCTCTCCACCCAGCATGCGGAAGATATCGATCAGACGACGCTGAAAGACGCGGTGATGGAAGAGATCATCAAGCCGGTTCTGCCGACTGAATGGCTGACCTCAGCTACCAAATTCTTCATCAACCCGACCGGTCGTTTTGTTATCGGTGGGCCAATGGGCGACTGCGGTCTGACAGGTCGTAAGATCATCGTTGATACATACGGCGGCATGGCGCGTCACGGTGGCGGCGCGTTCTCCGGTAAAGATCCGTCGAAAGTGGACCGTTCTGCCGCGTACGCTGCACGTTACGTGGCGAAAAACATCGTTGCGGCGGGCCTGGCTGACCGCTGTGAAATTCAGGTTTCCTACGCAATCGGCGTGGCGGAACCGACCTCCATCATGGTGGAAACCTTCGGGACTGAGAAAGTGCCTTCAGAACAACTGACTCTGCTGGTGCGTGAATTCTTCGACCTGCGTCCGTACGGTCTGATCCAGATGCTGGATCTGCTGCACCCGATTTACAAAGAAACCGCTGCATACGGTCACTTTGGTCGTGAGCATTTCCCTTGGGAAAAAACCGACAAAGCCGCTCTGCTACGCGACGCTGCCGGTCTGAAGTAATTCGACTGAGCGTTGTGTTGAAAAAGCCAGCCTTCGGGCTGGCTTTTTTCTGTCGGATGGTGGCTGCGCCTGCGCCTTACCAACCTACGGGTTTTTGAGGTGTTTGTAGGCCGGGTAAGGCGCAGCCGCCACCCGGTAACGTTTGAAACCGTTTACACCACGCCCAATATATCGCGCTTTCAGAATAATCCCTTTGCGTGATCGCCTTTCTTCTGCTGTTACATTTCATTTCAGTTAAGTCTGAAACTCATCCAGATGAGATGCACATCACCCCTTTTACCTCTATATTTTCAAAGTCTTAATTATTTTTACGCTTATGCGTTAGTGTAACCGATTACACTAACGTGATAACTATCACATATTTTTGCGGGTTACTCGCCTACCCTTAACATCAACAAAACTGATAACCCAACCGGAGGGCATAATGCCTGACAATAAAAAACAGGGGCGTTCCAATAAAGCCATGACATTTTTTGTCTGCTTCCTTGCAGCCCTGGCAGGATTACTTTTTGGCCTGGATATCGGCGTTATTGCTGGCGCATTACCGTTTATCACCGATGAATTCCAGATTTCCGCACACACTCAGGAGTGGGTCGTCAGCTCCATGATGTTCGGTGCAGCAGTCGGTGCCGTCGGCAGCGGCTGGCTCTCCTTCAAGCTCGGGCGCAAGAAAAGCCTGATGATCGGCGCGATCCTATTTGTCGCCGGTTCGCTGTTCTCCGCAGCGGCGCCGAACGTTGAAGTGCTGATCCTTTCCCGCGTTTTGCTGGGCCTCGCCGTTGGCGTGGCCTCGTACACCGCCCCGCTGTACCTGTCTGAGATCGCCCCGGAAAAAATTCGTGGCAGCATGATCTCCATGTACCAGTTGATGATTACCATCGGGATCCTCGGCGCCTATCTGTCGGATACCGCCTTCAGCTACAGCGGCGCATGGCGCTGGATGCTGGGCGTGATTATCATCCCGGCGATTCTGCTGTTGATCGGCGTTTTTTTCCTGCCGGACAGCCCGCGCTGGTTCGCCGCGAAACGTCGTTTCGTTGATGCCGAACGCGTATTACTACGTCTGCGTGATACCAGTGCAGAAGCCAAACGCGAGCTGGATGAAATCCGTGAAAGTCTGCAGGTGAAACAGAGCGGCTGGACGTTGTTCAAAGAGAACAGCAACTTCCGCCGTGCGGTGTTTCTTGGCGTACTGTTGCAGGTGATGCAGCAGTTCACCGGGATGAACGTTATCATGTACTACGCACCCAAAATCTTCGAAATGGCAGGTTACACCAATACCTCTGAGCAGATGTGGGGTACCGTGATTGTCGGTCTGACCAACGTGCTGGCCACCTTTATCGCCATCGGCCTGGTTGACCGCTGGGGGCGTAAACCGACGCTGACGTTGGGCTTCCTGGTGATGGCAGCCGGAATGGGTATCCTTGGGACGATGATGCATGTCGGCATCCACTCGCCGTCCGCACAGTACTTCGCTATCGCGATGCTGCTGATGTTCATCATTGGTTTCGCCATGAGTGCCGGTCCGCTGATTTGGGTGCTGTGTTCTGAAATCCAGCCGCTGAAGGGCCGCGATTTCGGCATCACCTGCTCTACCGCCACCAACTGGATTGCCAACATGATCGTTGGCGCGACGTTCCTGACTATGCTGCAAAACCTCGGCAATGCGAACACCTTCTGGGTTTATGCGGGTCTGAACGTGCTGTTTATTCTGCTGACACTGTGGCTGGTGCCGGAAACCAAACACGTTTCACTGGAACATATCGAACGTAACCTGATGAAGGGACGTAAGCTGCGCGAAATCGGCGCACACGATTAATCTGCCCTTTGCGTCCTCCCCCATGGGAGGACGCCTTCCTCTTGCAGTCCCGTCCCTGTCGCATTATCCTCTGCCGTTATGAAAGCCCCCCGTCTCCCTATCGCCGTCCAGCAAGCCGTTATGCGCAGCCTGCGGGATAATCTCGCTCAGGCAAACCTGAAGCTTGGACGCAGCTATCCCGAACCCAAACTGGTGTATCAGCAGCGCGGCACCTCTGCCGGCACCGCCTGGCTGGAAAGCTATGAAATCCGGCTGAACCCGGTCCTGCTCATGGAAAACGTTGAGGCGTTTATCAACGACGTGGTACCGCATGAACTGGCGCATTTACTGGTGTGGAAACGCTTTGGCCGGGTTGCGCCGCACGGTAAAGAGTGGAAGTGGATGATGGAAAGCGTGCTCGGCGTCCCCGCAAGACGCACCCATCAGTTCGAACTGCAATCGGTACGCACTAACACTTTTCCTTACCGCTGCCAGTGTCAGGAGCATCAACTCACCATCCGCCGCCATAATCGCGTCGTTCGCGGCGAAGCCACCTATCGCTGCGTTCACTGTGGCGAACCCTTAGTACCGCTTAAATAACCTGAACGATCAGGAACTTTCCTGATCTGACTGATTGCATCACACATCAACTTTCGTTACGTTGCGGGCTCGTTTTGATACGGAGTTCATGATGTACCGTTGTCACACATTCGCTGCCGCTCTTGTTGCGGTAGTCATTTCCGGCCCGGCGTTGGCCACTGGCATTAATAGTTTTTCACAGGCAAAAAGCGCGGGCGTCAAGGTTAACGCTAATGTTCCGGGCGACTTCTATTGCGGATGCAAAATCAACTGGCAAGGGAAAAAAGGCGTCGTCGATCTCGACTCCTGCGGCTACAAAGTGCGGAAGAACGAGAATCGCGCCAGCCGAATCGAATGGGAACACGTGGTTCCGGCATGGCAGTTTGGTCATCAGCGTCAATGCTGGCAGGATGGCGGGCGGAAAAACTGCACCAAAGATCCGGTGTATCGCAAAATGGAAAGCGATATGCACAACCTGCAACCCACCGTTGGCGAAGTGAATGGCGATCGCGGAAACTTTATGTACAGTCAGTGGAACGGCGGCGAAGGACAGTACGGGCAGTGTGCGATGAAAGTCGATTTCAAAGAAAAGCTGGCTGAACCTCCTGCACGCGCCCGCGGCGCGATTGCCCGCACCTATTTTTATATGCGTGACCAGTACAACCTCACGCTTTCTCGTCAGCAAACCCAGCTTTTCAACGCCTGGAACAAGATGTACCCGGTCACCGACTGGGAGTGCGAGCGCGACGAACGTATCGCGAAGATTCAGGGAAACCATAACCCTTACGTGCAACGCGCTTGCCAGGCGCAAAAGAGCTAACCTACACTAGCGGGATATTTGATTAACCCCTTACCCCGCGCGGCGAGCCTGCGTGGGGAGATGACGCGGATTTATAACTATGCGTATTCCCCGCATTTATCACCCAGAGCCCCTCACCGCCGGCAGCCAGATTTCCCTGTGTGAAGATGCCGCCAACCATATTGGACGCGTCCTGCGGATGGGGCCGGGCCAGGAACTGCAACTGTTTGATGGCAGCAATCAGGTTTTCGCTGCCGAAATCACTCGCGCCAGCAAGAAAAGCGTGGACGTAAAGGTGTTAAGTGGCAAGATTGACGATCGGGAATCGCCGCTGCACATCCACCTTGGTCAGGTCATGTCGCGCGGCGAAAAAATGGAGTTCACCATCCAGAAATCGATCGAACTGGGTGTAAGCCTCATTACGCCACTTTTTTCTGAACGCTGCGGCGTTAAACTGGACAGTGAACGTCTGAACAAGAAGCTTCAGCAGTGGCAGAAAATTGCTATTGCCGCCTGCGAACAGTGTGGTCGCAACCGGGTGCCGGAAATTCGCCCGGCGATGGATCTGGAAGCCTGGTGTGCGGAACAGGACGAGGGATTGAAGCTGAACCTCCATCCGCGCGCCAGCGACAGTATTAATACCTTGCCGCTGCCGGTTGAGCGCGTTCGTCTGTTGATTGGCCCGGAAGGCGGGTTGTCAGCAGAGGAAATAGCCATGACCGCACGCTATCAGTTTACTGATATCCTGTTAGGACCTCGCGTTCTGCGTACTGAGACAACTGCGCTCACCGCCATTACCGCGCTTCAGGTGCGATTTGGCGATCTGGGCTAACGGAGAAGAATAATGATCAAGCTCGGCATCGTGATGGACCCCATCGCAAACATCAATATCAAGAAAGATTCCAGCTTCGCTATGCTGCTGGAAGCGCAACGTCGTGGTTACGAACTTCATTATATGGAGATGGCCGATCTTTATCTGGAAAACGGTGAAGCCCGCGCTCATACACGGACGCTGAGCGTCGAGCAGAACTACGATAAATGGTATGAGTTTACCGGCGAGCAGGATCTACCGCTCGACGAGCTCGACGTCATTCTGATGCGTAAAGATCCGCCGTTTGATACGGAGTTTATCTACGCCACTTACATCCTGGAACGCGCAGAAGAGAAAGGCACGCTTATTGTCAACAAACCGCAGAGCCTGCGTGACTGTAACGAAAAACTGTTCACGGCCTGGTTCCCGGACCTGACACCGGAAACGCTGGTCACCCGCAACAAAGTGCAAATAAAGGCGTTCTGGCAAAAGCATAGCGACATTATCCTTAAGCCGCTGGACGGCATGGGCGGCGCATCGATCTTCCGCGTTAAAGACGGTGACCCGAACCTCGGCGTGATTACAGAAACTCTGACCGAGCATGGCACCCGCTACTGCATGGCGCAGAACTATCTGCCCGCCATTAAAGATGGCGATAAGCGCGTATTGGTTGTGGATGGCGAACCGGTTCCGTACTGCCTGGCACGTATTCCGCAAGGCGGTGAAACCCGTGGTAACCTGGCCGCTGGCGGCCGCGGCGAACCGCGTCCATTAACCGACAGCGACTGGGAAATCGCACGCCGTATCGGGCCGACGCTGAAAGCCAAAGGGTTGATTTTTGTCGGTCTGGATATCATTGGCGATCGTCTTACCGAAATTAACGTCACCAGCCCAACCTGTATCCGCGAAATCGAAGCCGAATTCCCTGTCTCCATCACCGGGATGCTGATGGACGCAATCGAAGCGCGTTTGCAAAAATAATCAGCCATAAACCAGCGTTGTAGGCCTGATAAGCGTAGCGCCATCAGGCATTAAGACACCGATGCCTGAGAACAACACAGGCGTCTTATCCGGCCTACAGTAGTGACATCCGTGCGCTTTACCCACATACTGACCCCTGTTGCTTTTTTGAACCAGGAAACAGAACCTCTGACAATGAATTTACAGCATCACTTTCTTATTGCCATGCCTGCTCTCCAGGATCCGATTTTCCGCCGCTCCGTGGTGTACATCTGCGAACATAACGAAGACGGCGCAATGGGGATTATTGTGAATAAGCCTCTGGAAAATCTCCAGGTTGAAGGGATTCTGGAAAAACTGAAAATCACGCCGGAACCACGTGATGCGGCGATTCGCCTCGATAAAGCTGTGATGCTGGGCGGCCCGTTAGCAGAAGACCGAGGGTTTATCCTGCACACCCCGCCGTCGCGTTTTGCCTCCAGCATCCGCATCTCGGATAATACGGTGATCACCACATCACGCGATGTGCTCGAAACCTTAGGCACGAGCGAGCAACCTGCTGATGTGCTGGTTGCGCTCGGTTACTCCTCCTGGGAGAAAGGCCAGCTTGAGCAGGAACTGCTGGACAATGCCTGGCTGACCGCCCCTGCCGATCTCAATATTTTGTTCAAAACGCCGATTGCCGACCGCTGGCGTGAAGCCGCCCGGCTGATTGGCATCGACATCCTGACGATGCCCGGCGTGGCAGGGCATGCCTGATGAGCGGAACATTACTGGCTTTTGACTTTGGTACGAAAAGTATTGGTGTGGCGATTGGTCAGCGAGTAACCGGCACGGCGCGCGCGCTGCCCGCGATAAAAGCGCAGGACGGCACGCCGGACTGGAACCTGATCGAACGGCTACTCAAAGAGTGGCAGCCCGATGAGATCATCGTTGGCTTACCGCTCAACATGGACGGCACCGAACAACCACTCACCGCCCGCGCACGCAAATTTGCCAACCGCATTCACGGCCGCTTTGGCGTTACCGTCACCCTGCATGATGAACGACTTAGCACCGTAGAGGCACGCTCCGGACTGTTCGAACAGGGCGGTTATCGCGCACTGAACAAAGGCAAGATCGATTCGGCTTCTGCCGTCATCATCCTCGAAAGCTACTTTGAGCAGGGCTACTGACCCTGCAGTTTCTCAAAGCCGCCCTTGCGCTTGTCGCTGTTGCAGGCTCTGGGAAAAGGTCATCATCCCCACCTGCTGCCCGGTCTGAATGACGTGAGGTAGCTGATGGGATTTCCCTTCGCGAATTAAATTCCCCGCTGCGGGGGTGTTAATCAGTAACTCAAACAGCGCGACACGCCCTTCCTGCTTATCAGGTTCGAGTTTTTGCGACAACACGGCCCGCAGGCTGCTTGCCAGTTGGCTGCGTACCGGGTCTTTCTCCTGAGCCGGGAAAGAGTCCACCAGGCGCTCAATCGCCTGTGCCGCGCCGCGTGTATGCAGCGTCGCCAGCACCAGATGTCCCGTTTCCGCTGCCGTGAGTGCCAGACGAATGGTCTCGCTGTCGCGTAACTCGCCCAGCAGAATCACATCCGGATCTTCACGCAGCGCGGCGCGCAGCCCTGCGGCAAACGAGGCACAGTGTAACCCCACCTCACGCTGCTGAATCAGGCAGCAATCGCTGGTGTAGACATACTCGATGGGATCTTCCAGCGTCAGAATATGCTCCTCCACATAGTGATTCAGCCAGCCCACCATCGCCGCCAGGGTGGTGGATTTACCGCTGCCTGTCGCGCCCGTCACCAGGATCAGGCCGTTCTCGCTGCGAAGCAGTTCCACCAACACGGCGGGGACGCCTAACGTTTCCAGCGTCGGGCACTGCGTCGGCAGTAGCCGCAGCGCCAGCGACGTCCCCTGCCGCTGGTGAAAGGCGCTGGCCCGCAGGCGTTGGTTATCCGCGAGCGAAACAGCGAAATCCAGTTGCCCATTTTGTCGTAACGCCGCCTGCTGCCCCTCATCCAGCCAGTCTGCCAACAGTCCGTTAATATCGGTTGCGGTGAACGGGGCACGTTCCATGCGCCCCCGTTTACGCCAGCGCGCAGGCCACGCATTGCTTAGGTGTAGATCCGAGACGTTATGCTTTACACTAAGGGCCACAATTTCTTCCATATTCATACTCAGATCCTCGGAAAATGAACGATATCGCGCATAACCTGGCACAGGTCCGGGACAAAATCTCAGCCGCCGCATCGCGTTGCGGGCGTGCTTCAGAAGAAGTTACGTTGCTTGCAGTGAGCAAAACCAAACCTGCGAGCGCCATCGAAGAAGCCATTGCTGCTGGCCAGCGAGCCTTTGGTGAAAATTACGTGCAGGAAGGGGTGGAGAAAATTCTCCACTTTCGTGAAAAAGGCACGGCCGGTCTGCAATGGCACTTTATTGGCCCGTTACAGTCCAACAAAAGCCGTCTGGTGGCCGAGCACTTTGACTGGTGCCATACCCTCGACCGCCTGCGCATTGCGACCCGGCTGAATGAACAGCGTCCGGCAGAATTTGGACCGCTGAACGTGCTGATTCAAATCAACATCAGCGATGAGAACAGCAAGTCCGGTATTCCCCTGGAAGAACTGGATGCGCTTGCCGCAGAGGTCGTCGAATTACCGAATCTTCGTCTGCGCGGTTTGATGGCGATCCCCGCCCCTGAGTCAGATTATGTAAGGCAGTTTGAAGTTGCCCGCCAAATGGCTGTAGCATTTGCTGGGCTGAAAACGCGCTATCCTGACGTCGATACCCTGTCGCTGGGTATGTCGGATGATATGGAAGCCGCCATTGCGGCGGGTAGCACGATGGTACGTATCGGCACCGCCATTTTTGGTGCACGTGATTACACAAAAAATTAAGGAAATCTGAGGAACGCCATGAATACGTTGACCTTCTTGCTCTCAACGGTTATTGAGCTGTACACCATGGTGCTGTTATTGCGCGTGTGGATGCAATGGGCTCGCTGTGACTTTTACAACCCTTTCTCCCAGTTTGTGGTGAAAGTGACGCAACCGATTATTGGGCCGCTGCGCCGTATTATTCCGCCGATGGGGCCGGTTGATAGCGCCTCGCTGCTTGTTGCGTTTATCCTCAGCTTTATCAAAGCGATAGTGCTGTTTAAAGTGGTGACCTTCCTGCCGATCGTCTGGATCGCCGCCGTGCTGATCGTCCTCAAAACTATCGGCTTGCTCATATTCTGGGTGCTGCTGGTGATGGCCATTATGAGCTGGGTAAGTCAGGGCCGTAGCCCGATTGAGTTTGTGTTGATGCAACTGGCCGATCCGCTGCTGCGCCCGATCCGTCGTATTCTCCCCGGCATGGGCGGTATCGATTTCTCGCCAATGATCCTCGTCCTGCTGCTGTATGTGATTAACATGGGCATTGGCGAACTGCTGCAAGCGACCGGTAATATGCTGCTGCCGGGGCTGTGGATGGCGCTATGAGTGCCGTCACACGCTGTGATGACGGACTGGTGTTACGGCTCTACATTCAGCCGAAAGCCAGCCGTGACAGCATCGTGGGGTTGCATGGCGACGAACTGAAAGTCGCCATTACCGCCCCACCGGTCGATGGCCAGGCGAACAGTCATCTGGTGAAGTTTCTCGGTAAGCAGTTCCGTGTGGCAAAGAGCCAGGTTGTCATTGAAAAGGGCGAACTTGGCCGCCATAAACAGGTTAAAATCATTCATCCGCAACAGATCCCGCCCGAAGTCGCGGCGTTAACTGATTAGGTATCCTATGCAAAAAGTTGTCCTCGCAACCGGCAATGCCGGTAAAGTGCGTGAGCTTGCGTCGCTGCTCAGCGATTTCGGGCTTGATGTGGTGGCGCAAACCGATCTCGGCGTCGATTCTGCCGAAGAAACTGGGCTAACCTTTATTGAAAATGCGATTCTGAAAGCGCGTCATGCTGCGCAAATCACTGGTTTACCGGCGATTGCCGACGACTCAGGTCTGGCTGTGGACGCACTGGGTGGCGCGCCGGGCATCTATTCTGCGCGCTATTCTGGCGAAGATGCGACAGACCAGAAGAACCTGGAAAAGCTGCTGCTTACCCTGAAAGATGTGCCGGACGATCAGCGCCAGGCGCGCTTCCACTGCGTGCTGGTTTATCTGCGCCATGCAGACGATCCCACTCCGCTGGTGTGTCATGGTAGCTGGCCGGGCGTCATCACCCGTCAGGCGGCAGGCAACGGCGGCTTTGGTTATGACCCGATTTTCTTCGTCCCTTCGGAAGGGAAAACCGCCGCCGAACTGACCCGTGAAGAAAAAAGCGCCATCTCTCACCGTGGACAGGCGCTGAAACTGCTGCTGGACGCCTTACGTAATGGTTAAGTTGCCGCCGCTGAGTCTTTACATTCACATCCCGTGGTGCGTACAGAAATGCCCGTACTGCGATTTCAACTCGCATGCGTTAAAAGGGGAAGTCCCGCACGATGATTACGTCCGGCATCTGCTGAGCGATCTCGACGCGGACGTCGCGTATGCGCAGGACCGTGAAGTGAAGACGATATTCATCGGTGGCGGTACGCCAAGCCTGCTTTCTGGCCCGGCAATGCAAACGCTGCTGGATGGCGTGCGTGCACGCCTGAATCTGGCAGCAGACGCAGAAATCACCATGGAAGCGAATCCGGGTACGGTCGAAGCCGATCGCTTTGTTGATTATCAGCGTGCAGGAGTGAACCGTATTTCCATCGGCGTGCAAAGCTTTAGCGAACCGAAGCTGAAGCGTCTGGGACGCATTCACGGCCCGCAGGAGGCCAAACGTGCGGCAAACCTGGCCAGTGGATTAGGTCTGCGCAGTTTTAACCTCGATTTAATGCACGGCCTGCCGGATCAGTCGCTGGACGACGCGCTGGACGACCTGCGCCAGGCGATTGCGCTGAATCCGCCGCATCTCTCGTGGTATCAGTTGACGATTGAACCGAATACGCTGTTTGGTTCTCGCCCACCAGTATTACCGGATGATGATGCATTGTGGGACATCTTTGAGCAGGGCCACCAGTTGTTAACCGCCGCAGGTTATCAGCAGTATGAAACCTCAGCCTATGCCAGACCGGGCTATCAGTGTCAGCACAACCTGAACTACTGGCGCTTTGGCGATTACCTGGGGATTGGCTGCGGCGCACACGGCAAAGTGACGTTCCCGGATGGCCGCATTCTGCGTACCACCAAAACGCGCCATCCGCGTGGCTATATGCAGGGGCGTTATCTGGAAAGTCAGCGCGATGTGGAACAGGTCGATAAACCGTTTGAATTTTTCATGAACCGCTTCCGTCTGCTGGAAGCGGCTCCGCGGGCTGAATTTACGCAGTATACGGGACTGAGTGAAGTGGTGATTCGTCAGCCGCTTGATGAGGCCATAGCCCAGGGGTATCTGACCGAGAGTGATGATTACTGGCAGATTACTCAGCACGGTAAGTTGTTTTTGAATTCGCTGCTGGAGCTGTTTCTGGCGGAGTAAACGGTAACGATGTAGTCAACGTAGGCCTGATAAGCGTAGCGCCATCAGGCAATTTGCCAGATGGCGACTGCGCCTTTCCGGCCTGGAACAGGCCAGGACGCAGCCGCCTTCAGCGATTAATACTGATTAAACATCGTCTGGATCTGTTTCGGATCTTTAGTCTGAGTCAGCGCCAGTTGCAGCAGTACGCGTGCCTTCTGTGGGTTCAGGGAACCAGAGGCAACAAAACCGTACTTCGCATCATCGATTTCAGCATCCTGCGTGGTTGAACCCGTCGGTACGCGGGAAGAACGCACCACAACCGTCCCTTTATGCGCCGCGGTAGCCAGCGTATCGAAGACCGTTTTATACAGGTTGCCGTTACCCACACCGGCGCTCACAATTCCATCATAACCAGCATCCACCAGCGCTTTTGCCGGCAGATCTGAAGCATTCGCGTAGTTATAGACGATCCCCACCTTCGGGAGTTCATTCAGCTTAGAAACGTCGAACGGCGTGGAGGTGGTGTGCTTACGCGCAGGCGTGCGTTGATAGTCGATTTTGCCGTTATGAATGTAGCCCAGCGGTCCGTAGTTTACGGATTTAAAGGTCGCCACATCGGTGGTGTTGGTTTTGGTCACGTCGCGCCCGTCAAGCACGGTGTCGTTCATCACCACCAGCACGCCACGGTTGGCAGAGGCTTTATCCGCCGCGGTCACTACCGCGTTATAGAGGTTGAACGGACCGTCCGCGCTCATCCCGGTAGACGGACGCATTGCGCCGACCAACACTACCGGCTTGTTGCACTTCACGGTCAGATCGAGGAAGTACGCCGTCTCTTCCATGGTGTCAGTACCGTGGGTAATCACGAAGCCGTCGGTGCTGTCACACTCGTTATTGATCTTTTTCGCCAGGGTTAACCAGACGTCGTCGTTCATATCCTGCGAACCGATATTGACGACCTGCTCACCCTTAACGTTAGCGATATCCTTAAGTTGAGGAACGGCTTTGACCAGATTCTCTACGCCAACTTTGCCCGCCGTATAGTTAGATTTGGTTGCGGAGTCACCGCCACCGGCAATCGTCCCGCCGGTCGCTAAAATGGTAACGTTCGGTAAGGCGAGTGCTGCACCGCTGAAACCCATCACCAGTGCCGCCAGTGCCGTTTTCCTGAAAAACTCCATGTTATTTCTCCAGTTACGTGAATTTGCCGCATTATCCCAATGCCAGAGCTGAATAATGTGATTTCATCCAATTAACCAGACAAATATATTTTTTAGATTGTTAAATTTAGAGGTGGATATCAAAACGAAGCGGAAAGGCAAAACAAAATGGCACAGAGACGATCTGTGCCATTGTTTTAAAAGAAAAGTTTATTTAAGCGTGCTGACCAGCGCCTTGCGGTTATCTTCCAGCGTCACCACGCGGCTGCACACGTCTTTACCGAACTGCTGGAAGTCTTTTTCCTGATTCTTCCATTCGGTCTGGATCGCGGATTGCAATCCGCCGAGGCTACCCAGCACGCCCTGCAGTGGATTCCCACCGCCTTTCAGTACGGCTTTCGCCCCCATCTCGTTGATGCTGTCCTGCAAAATGCCGCCCATCGCCTGGTTCACCAGTTGCTGACCGTCGGCACGCACCTGATCGATAGCTTTATAGTGGAAGGTCAGACCGTCGGTACGATGCTCAATAATCCGGTTCATCTGCTCTTTCAACTGGGCATCCAGTTTCGTCAGACGTCCGCGCATATTACTGCTCTCGCCGACTTCTTTGGCGATAATTTTATCCAGCGCCACGCGCCCTTTTTCGACACGGTTTCGGGCGCCTTCATCAATCCACGGCAGCGCGCTGCGCAGTTCGGCCTGGTAATCTTTCGCCTGCTCGCGCTGTGCGGCGCTCAGCGTGTATTGTTTACCGTTGTACATCACGTTGCCATCCGGCGTGATCACCAGGTTGCCGTTTTCGCCCTTCACCTGCACCGTCTGCGGGCTCAGAATCACATCGTCACGCGGCGTGACGCTGCACTGGTAATCTGCATGAGCCGCCATCGCCGTTACAGAAAGGGCTGCCGCCAGCAGCGTTTTGCGCATCATAACTTTCCCTCAAGACAAATCGGGCCAGCAAATGCTGGCCCCGTATGTGTAGTTAGTCCCACCAGACGTCGAAAAGTTCGCTGGTACGCACTTCTTCAAGTTTGTGCTCCTCCAGCCACTTACGTACAATCGCCTGATGTTCTTCCGTGCACTTGCCGATTTCCTGCATGCAGATCAGACCTTCCCAGGCCAGATAACCGCTGCCGTCAAAGGCCAGTTTGTTGGGTTCAATAACGTCGTTGATAAAGTCATCAACGATTTTATCAACCTGCTCTTCAGATGTGCCTTCCGGGAAACGCCATGCCACCGAAAATCCTAATTCCTGGAATTCGTCGATGTGCATTTTTTTACGCAGACGACGGCTACGGTTCTTTGCCATTATTTCACCCTCTCGAACATTAAGTCCCATACGCCGTGACCAAGACGATGGCCACGTTGTTCAAATTTGGTTACCGGGCGCGATGGTGGGCGCGGTACATAATCTTGACTCTCTGACAGGTTTTTATACCCGTCAATGGAGGACATCACTTCAAGCATGTGCTCCGCATAGGCTTCCCAGTCGGTCGCCATATGAAAAACCCCGCCCAGCTTCAGTTTGCTTTTCACCAGCTCAGCAAACGGCACCTGAACGATACGGCGTTTATTATGACGTGCTTTATGCCACGGGTCAGGGAAAAAGAGCTGAACCATCGATAAAGAATTGTCAGGAATCATTTTATGCAGCACTTCAACGGCGTCATGACACATCACACGCAGGTTCTCGACGCCCTCTTCCTGGGCCGATGCCAGACAGGCGCCCACGCCCGGCGAGTGAACTTCAATACCGAGGAAATTTTGCTCCGGGCGCGCTTTCGCCATCGCCACCAGAGAAGCGCCCATACCGAAGCCAATCTCAAGCGTGACCGGCGCTTCACGGCCAAACAAAGTCACGAAATCCACCGGCTCTTCGCTGAATTCAACGCCCATCACCGGCCAGTAGTTTTCCAGCGCGTGCTCCTGCCCTTTGGTCAGCCGCCCCTGGCGACGAACAAAACTACGAATCCGGCGCAGTGGACGGCCGTTTTCATCAAATTCCGGTGAGATGACGTCGTTTTTCATAAAAGTTAAGTCTGCTTGTGATTAAAGTCTGAAAACGGGCATTATCCAAAGTTAGTTGCCGGATGCAAGTAAAGGAAGCGCTCGCGCTGCGGAAAGTTCCGGTTTACACCCCGTTGCCTCTGTGCTGCAATCTGGCCCCCAACAATAATGAATTCGGTGACCATGCAAGCGTCTCAATTTTCAGCCCTGGTTCTGGACTGGTACGATAAATACGGGCGAAAAACCCTGCCCTGGCAAATTGATAAGACGCCTTACAAAGTATGGCTCTCTGAAGTGATGCTGCAACAGACGCAGGTGGCAACGGTTATTCCCTACTTTGAACGGTTTATGGCCCATTTTCCGACGGTGACCGATCTCGCCAACGCGCCGCTGGACGAAGTGCTTCACCTGTGGACGGGGCTCGGTTACTACGCCCGCGCGCGCAATCTGCACAAGGCGGCGCAACAGGTTGCCACTCTGCATAACGGCGTGTTCCCGGAAACCTTTGAAGAAGTGGCGGCACTCCCCGGCGTCGGGCGTTCAACCGCCGGGGCGGTGCTCTCTCTCTCGCTGGATAAACCTTTTCCGATTCTGGACGGCAACGTTAAACGCGTGCTGGCGCGCTGCTATGCTGTTAGCGGCTGGCCGGGTAAAAAAGAGGTTGAGAAAAAGCTTTGGGATCTGAGCGAGCAGGTTACGCCAGTGAACGGCGTGGCGCGTTTTAACCAGGCGATGATGGATTTAGGCGCAATGGTATGTACGCGCTCAAAACCGAAATGCTCGCTGTGCCCGTTGCAGAACCGTTGTGTCGCCTGTGCGAACGGCAGTTGGTCACTTTACCCCGGCAAGAAACCGAAACAGACGCTGCCAGAGAGGACAGGCTATTTTCTATTGCTGCAACATCAGGACGAGGTCTTACTGGCACAACGCCCGCCAAGCGGATTATGGGGTGGGTTATTCTGTTTTCCACAGTTTGCCAGTGAAGAGGAATTACGGGAATGGCTGGCACAACGGCATGTTAACGCTAATAATTTGACCCAACTTAATGCGTTTCGCCATACGTTCAGCCATTTCCATCTGGATATTGTGCCTATGTGGCTTACTGTGTCCTCTATGGGTTCATGCATGGATGAAGGCAACGTGCTCTGGTATAACTTAGCGCAACCGCCATCCGTTGGCCTGGCGGCTCCGGTGGAGCGTTTATTACAGCAGTTACGTACCGGTGCGCCCGTTTAACGCACCGGACGATGAAGAGGATAAGTTATGAGCAGAACGATTTTTTGCACTTTCCTGCAGCGTGAAGCAGAAGGACAGGATTTCCAGCTGTACCCGGGCGAACTGGGAAAACGCATTTATAACGAGATTTCAAAAGAAGCATGGGCGCAGTGGCAGCACAAGCAAACTATGCTTATCAACGAAAAGAAACTCAATATGATGAACGTCGAGCATCGCAAACTGCTGGAACAAGAGATGATCAACTTCCTGTTTGAAGGCAAAGACGTGCATATCGAAGGTTATACGCCGGAAGATAAAAAATAAGCACGTTGCCGGATGGCTCAACGCTGTCCGGCAACACCGCACAACGACAAACACAACACGCACTCCCGGAATGATGAAAAAATTTCTCGCGCTTGCCGTTATTGCGCCGTTGCTCATCTCCTGTTCCAGTTCGACCAAAAAAGGCGATTCTTATAATGAAGCCTGGGTCAAGGATACCAACGGTTTTGACATTCTGATGGGGCAGTTCGCCCACAACATTGAAAATCTGTGGGGGTATCAGGAAGTGCTGATCGCCGGTCCGAAGGACTACGTGAAGTACACCGATCAGTACCAGACCCGCAGCCATATCAACTTTGACGACGGGACCATTACCGTTGAGACTATCGCCGGGACGGAACCTGCGGCACATTTGCGTCGCGCCATCATTAAAACGCTGCTGATGGGTGACGATCCCACCTCCGTCGACCTCTACTCTGACGTCGATGACATTCAAATCTCCAGAGAACCGTTCCTGTACGGCCAGGTGCTTGATAACACAGGCCAGCCGATTCGCTGGGAAGGTCGGGCCACGAATTTCGCCGATTACCTGTTGCAAACGCGGATGAAAAGCCGCAGCAACGGGATCCGCATGATTTTCAGCGTGACAATTAATCTGGTGCCGAATCACCTGGATAAACGTGCGCATAAATACCTCGGCATGGTGCGCAAAGCGTCCCATAAATATGGCATTGATGAGTCGCTGATTCTGGCGATTATGCAGACGGAGTCATCTTTCAACCCATACGCAGTGAGCCGTTCTGATGCGCTGGGGCTGATGCAGGTGGTTCAGCATACCGCCGGAAAAGACGTTTATCGTTCCCAGGGTCGCTCCGGTATCCCGAGCCGCAGTGAACTGTTCGATCCCGCCAGCAACATTGATACCGGTACCGCCTATCTGGCGATGCTCAATAATGTCTATCTTGGCGGCATCGATAACCCAACGTCACGACGCTATGCGGTGATCACCGCTTATAACGGCGGGGCGGGCAGCGTACTGCGCGTCTTCTCCAGTGATAAAGTGCAGGCCGCGAATATCATCAACAGCATGACGCCAGGGGATGTGTACCAGACGTTAACCACCCGTCATCCTTCTGCTGAATCGCGCCGCTACCTGTATAAAGTCAATTCCGCGCAAAAAACCTATCGACGGAACTGATCCTCCTCTTCCCCGCTCCCGGTAAAACGGCGAGCGGGCGTGCCAAAAGCGTGACAGTCATCACCATTTCGCATTGCAAAAAGGTATTGTTTTGCAATTATTTGTCACAGGTAACAAAAAATCACCCATTGTCATTGATAGAATCACATCATACAGTCACGGCATTTGTGCCAATCGAAACATCCATTCGCCTTCCTGTGTGAGGAAATTAACATGAATCTTAAGCTGCAGCTGAAAATACTCTCCTTTCTGCAGTTCTGCCTGTGGGGAAGTTGGCTGACCACCCTCGGCTCCTATATGTTTGTCACCCTCAAATTTGACGGTGCTTCTATTGGTGCTGTCTATAGCTCGCTGGGGATCGCGGCGGTTCTGATGCCGACCCTTTTGGGGATCGTGGCGGACAAATGGCTCAGTGCAAAGTGGGTTTACGCCATCTGTCACGTGGTGGGTGCGGTAACGCTGTTCATCGCCGCAGAAGTCACGACGCCGGGTGCGATGTTCTTTGTGATCCTGCTTAACTCGCTGGCGTATATGCCAACGCTTGGGCTTATCAACACCATTTCCTATTACCGCTTGCAGAACGCAGGCATGGACATCGTTACCGACTTCCCGCCGATTCGCATCTGGGGCACCATCGGTTTCATCGCCGCCATGTGGGCAGTAAGCTTCTCCGGTTTCGAACTGAGCCATATGCAGCTGTATATTGGCGCGTCGCTCTCTGTGGTGCTGGTGCTGTTTACGTTGACCCTGCCACACATTCCGGTGGCGAATCAGCAGAAGAATCAAAGCTGGACCTCGATGCTGGGTCTGGATGCCTTCGCGCTGTTTAAAAACAAGCGTATGGCTATCTTCTTCATCTTCTCGATGATGCTGGGGGCTGAGCTGCAAATTACCAATATGTTCGGGAACACCTTCCTGCACAGCTTTGATAACAACCCGCTGTTCTCCGGAAGCTTTATCGTTGAGCACGCGTCGGTGATGATGTCGATCTCGCAGATCTCCGAAACCCTGTTCATCCTGACCATTCCGTTCTTCCTCAGCCGTTACGGGATTAAAAACGTCATGTTGATCAGTATCGTGGCGTGGATGTTGCGCTTCGGTCTGTTCGCCTACGGCGACCCCAGCCCGTTTGGGACCGTGCTGCTGGTTCTGTCGATGATTGTTTACGGCTGCGCCTTCGACTTCTTCAATATCTCCGGTTCGGTGTTCGTTGAGAAAGAAGTCCGTCCGGAAATTCGCGCCAGTGCGCAGGGCATGTTCCTGATGATGACCAACGGCTTCGGCTGTATCCTCGGCGGCGTGGTGAGCGGGAAAGTGGTAGAGCATTACACCCTGAACGGCATTACCGACTGGCAGACCGTGTGGCTGATTTTTGCCGGCTACTCACTGGTTCTGGCCTTTGCCTTCGTGGCGCTGTTTAAGTACAAGCACGTTCGCGTACCGGCGGGCACACAGACCGTCGCACATTAATCTCTTTGCCGGATGACGACGCTTACGCGTCTTATCCGGCCTACGCTGAACTGCAGGCCGGATAAGCGCGAGCGCTATCCGGCTACGCTTCTTCGATTACTTCAACACGTACCCGTACAGCCGCTTAATTCCGTCAGCATCGGTTTCACTGTAAACGCCCTGCAACTCCGGCGAGAACCCAGGCAGCATATTCACCCCCTCTTCCAGCGCCAGGAAATAACGCTGCACCGCACCGCCCCAGATTTCTCCCGGCACCACGCACAGCACACCTGGAGGATACGGCAGCGCCCCTTCCGCCGCGATACGGCCCCCGGCATCACGAATGCGCACCAGTTCAACATCACCACGAATAAAGGCGCTATGAGCATCCTGCGGGTTCATCGCCACCGTCGGGAAGCTCTCCTGACGGAACATCGCTTTTTGCAGATCCTTCACGTCAAAGCTGACGTACAGATCGTGCATCTCCTGACACAGTTCGCGCAGGGTGTAGTCGCGATAGCGCACCGGATATTTATTAAAGATAGTCGGAAGCACCTGCGCAAGCGGCGTGTCGTCTTCGATATGCTGTTCAAACTGAGCCAGCATCGCCGTTAAATGCGCCATTTTTTCCGGACTCTCGGCGGGCGTCAGCAGGAACAGAATCGAGTTGAGATCGCACTTCTCCGGCACAATACCGTTTTCACGCAGGTAGTGGGCCAGAATGGTAGCCGGAATACCAAAATCGGTATAACGCCCGGTCTGCGCATCAATACCCGGCGTGGTAAGTAGCAGCTTGCACGGATCGACAAAATACTGATCGTCGGCATACCCTTCGAAGCCGTGCCATTTCGCGCCCGGCGCAAAGCTGAAGAAACGCCGCTCGCGGGCAATCACCTCAGTGGGATACGACTGCCACGCCTTCCCCTCCACAACAGGCGGAATAAACGGCGCAAGCAGCTTACAATGGGTCAGGATAGCCTTACGCGCCTCAATCCCCAGCGTCACGCACTCTGCCCACAGACGTCGACCACTCTCCCCTTCGTGGATTTTGGCATTAACGTCCAGCGCGGCAAACAGCGGGTAGAACGGACTGGTTGAAGCGTGCAGCATGAACGCATTGTTCAGCCGCTTATGCGGACAGAAACGCGCCTGACCACGAATGTGATTATCTTTCTTGTGGATCTGCGAGGTCTGTGAGAACCCGGCCTGCTGTTTATGCACTGACTGGGTGACGAAAATACCCGGGTCGTTTTCATTGAGCTCCAGCAGCAGCGGCGAACCGTCGGCCATCATCGGAATAAACTGCTCATACCCAACCCAGGCAGAATCAAACAAAATGTAGTCACAAAGATGACCGATTTTGTCGATCACCTGACGGGCGTTGTAAATCGTGCCGTCGTAAGTTCCTAACTGGATGATTGCCAGCCTGAAGGGGCGCGGCAACTCTGCCTTTTCTGCTGCTACATCGCGGATCTGTTCGCGCAGATACGCTTCATCAAAGCAGTGTTCATCGATCCCGCCGATAAAACCAAACGGATTCCGGGCCGCCTCCAGATAGACCGGCGTGGCTCCCGCCTGAATCAGCGCACCATGATGATTCGACTTGTGGTTGTTGCGATCGAACAGCACCAGATCGCCCCGCGTCAGCAGCGCATTGGTGACCACTTTATTCGCCGCCGACGTACCGTTCAGGACGAAATAGGTTTTATCGGCGTGGAAAACTTTGGCGGCAAACTTTTGCGCATGTTTGGCCGAACCTTCGTGAATCAGCAAATCACCCAGTTTCACGTCAGCATTGCACATGTCGGCACGAAAAACATTCTCACCAAAGAAGTCATAGAAATGACGTCCGGCGGGATGTTTTTTAAAGAATGCGCCGTGCTGATGTCCCGGGCAGGCGAACGTGCTGTTTTTCATATCCACATACTGCGTCAGCGTGTCGTAAAACGGCGGCAGAAGATCTTCTTCGTACAGGCAGGCAGCGGATTCCAGCTCCAGCCACTCCTGCGCATTTCCGCTAATGAGCGCCGTCGCGCCTGTGGGCAGATCCATTTTCTCTTCAGTGAAAATAAAGACCGGCAGATGAAAACCCGTACGTTTGAGCAACGCAAGAATGCCGCTACGGCTATCGGCAACGGTCATTACGACGGCAGCGACATCGGTAAAGTCGGTACTGTCCAGCGCCACCACGCCGCGATGAGTAGATAAACGAGAAACCAGTTCACTACTGGCGGCAATGTTCATTGATTTCATAAGCGCAAAAACCCGTTTCGGGAGAATAAGAGTCCCGGACAAGGCTCATTGCCCTGCCCCACGAGATGTTCAGGTCAAACTGGTCACCAGCTCCGACCGCCAGACATCAGTAAAAGCAGACCGCTTCTGATTTTACTGTTGTCCTGCAGTGAGCATACGTTGCCCTCACCGCATGGTGAGAAAGAGGGAAGGAATAACGAGAATGGGCAGCCATCGCGCTAAGCGGCGATGCGAAAGGCGATGTGAAGGTGAAACGTTCATCCCATGCGGCCCCAAACAGACTGGAGAAAATTCGCGCAATCATGGCACCTTTGACCAGGAGGGGCAAGATTTAATTCTTATGCACACTTGTTGCGGTTAAACAACACTGGAAATGAGAACCAGGTCATAATAATGCAATCTGAAAACATAATGAGTGGGAGCAAACGTGGTAATCGGACCTTTTATTAACGCCAGCGCCGTTTTGGTGGGTGGCGTTATCGGCGCCCTTCTTAGCCAACGTTTACCGGAACGGATTCGTGTCTCAATGACCTCTATTTTTGGTCTTGCATCACTTGGCATTGGTATCTTATTGGTGGTCAAATGCGCCAATCTTCCCGTCATGGTGCTGGCGACGCTGGTTGGCGCGTTAATTGGTGAATTCTGTTATCTGGAAAAAGGGATCAATAATGCGGTCGCCAAAGCGCAAACTCTCTTTATGAGGCCAGGTAAAAAGCAACCTCATGAGTCGTTTATCCAGAACTACGTCGCCATCATCGTGTTGTTCTGCGCCAGCGGGACGGGGATTTTTGGGGCGATGCGCGAAGGGATGACCGGCGATCCGAGCATCCTGATTGCTAAATCCTTCCTCGATTTCTTTACCGCCATGATCTTCGCCTGTTCGCTCGGGATAGCCGTTTCGGCTATCTCTGCTCCGATGCTGCTCATCCAGCTTTCGCTGGCGACCTGCGCGGCGCTGATATTGCCACTCACCACCCCCGCGATGATGGCCGATTTCAGTTCGGTCGGGGGATTATTGCTGGTTGCCACCGGTTTACGCATCTGCGGAATCAAAATGTTTGCCGTGGTCAATATGCTCCCCGCGCTACTGCTGGCGATGCCGCTTTCTGCCGCCTGGACCGCGTACTTCGCCTGAGAATGCGTGCAATAACAGCAAAGTGGTGATAGATTGTGCAGTCTTCGTCGATTTGAAGAAATTTCGTTGACGAAACGAGGCGGATCGGTTTTAATGCGCCCCGTTGCCCGGATAGCTCAGTCGGTAGAGCAGGGGATTGAAAATCCCCGTGTCCTTGGTTCGATTCCGAGTCCGGGCACCACTTATTCAGAGAACCCGCCCAAAAGGCGGGTTTTTGCTTTTGGTGAACCGGACTCCTCATCGAACTCCGTTCGATTATTCGCCGCAAGCGGCTCACCCCTTCGGGGTCAGCGCGACAAGCGCGCTGCTCAACGCCTGCGGCGTTAGTCCGAGTCCGGGCACCACTTATTCAGAGAACCCGCCCAAAAGGCGGGTTTTTGCTTTTGGAGAACCGGACTCCTCATCGAACTCCGTTCGATTATTCGCCGCAAGCGGCTCACCCCTTCGGGGTCAGCGCGACAAGCGCGCTGCTCAACGCCTGCGGCGTTAGTCCGAGTCCGGGCACCACTTATTCAGAGAACCCGCCCAAAAGGCGGGTTTTTGCTTTTGGAGAACCGGACTCCTCATCGAACTCCGTTCGATTATTCGCCGCAAGCGGCTCACCCCTTCGGGGTCAGCGCGACAAGCGCGCTGCTCAACGCCTGCGGCGTTAGTCCGAGTCCGGGCACCACTTATTCAGAGAACCCGCCCAAAAGGCGGGTTTTTGCTTTTGGTGAACCGGACTCCTCATCGAACTCCGTTCGATTATTCGCCGCAAGCGGCTCACCCCTTCGGGGTCAGCGCGACAAGCGCGCTGCTCAACGCCTGCGGCGTTAGTCCGAGTCCGGGCACCACTTATTCAGAGAACCCGCCCAAAAGGCGGGTTTTTGCTTTTGGTGAACCGGACTCCTCATCGAACTCCGTTCGATTATTCGCCGCAAGCGGCTCACCCCTTCGGGGTCAGCGCGACAAGCGCGCTGCTCAACGCCTGCGGCGTTAGTCCGAGTCCGGGCACCACTATTCAGAGAACCCGCCCAAAAGGCGGGTTTTTGCTTTTAGGCCTACGGTAGATTCCTGGTCGTCGCAACACATCATCGATTTGCTGGATTTCTCGCCATTTTTGTAGATGCTTCATCTTTTTAAAGGCATCGATACCCTTTAACAGGCTTTCTGTTAATTTTCACCATAGTCTGTCCACATTCAGTTTAGGATCATCGCATTTCTAATTATTCTTGATAATTCAACGCTAAGGGAATATCTGATTTAGCTGTAAAAAGAAGCTATCAGTATTATATGAGTAAATAACACCAATATACTTAGTCAAAAATATCCCCCTCACTAACTGGGCATTTTAATTGTGGCCAGTGGCCTAAGTATTTTTAAAAAGCAGATCGATTCACGCTAAAAAAGTCGCTCTTCCCACAGGCTGTAGGCGCTGGTTCCGGCAATACAGTGTTCCTGAGTGATACTTTCATAGGTCAGCGACACCGACTCTTCCGGTTGCCCCTGGCTGTTATTAATCGTATGTGGTACAGCATGCTTAATGTTGGCGATGCGGGCGTTAATCAGCTTCACCTTATAATAGAGCTCGTTAATGCCAAAACGGTTGGTACGATAATACTCAAAATCACAGGTCAAACATTCGTTTTCACTGATAGCTTTAGTCAGCAACGGAGAACATTTATCCACCGGCTTCTGGATCACCAGCGTCTGATGATTCACATTCTGTGCGCGGGTTAGCCCGTGGGATAAACCTAACACCATAATCTGATCCGTATGCGCAATCTGTGCCTTATTGCCAATGGAAGCCTGGGAAGAGCAGCCTGCTGAGATCAGTCCCTGAAGGTCGCCGTTCAGTGTCAAATAAACCGGATTTGCCATGATAAACTCCTTTTATTTCGTCGCTATTTTTCGGGTTTAGTTTTCTTTTCCGGCATTTCGCCGTTTTTCAGTAGCAGCCAGCGGCTTAACACGCCGTCCAGCCGTTCATTAATCTGTTTTTCCAGGGCCTCAGCATTTTGTCCCTGCATGCGGGCGTCCTGGTACTGCGTCAGCAACGACTCCAAAGGTGTCTCCTGACCCAAGCCCCGCTCCGCCTGCCAGATGACATTTTTTATATAGGAAAGTGTCAGCCCCTCTTTCTCGCGCTGCATCACCAGGTCAGCAAAGGCGTGTAAATCCTGGCGGGTCTGCAACCAGCCCCTTAGCTGCGGACTGTTCTGCGCACGGTTTTTCAGAATATCGTTCCACTGTGCTGTTGCCTGCTGCTGTTTCTGATTCTCCGGCCAGCGACTGTCCGCGGTTCGCATCATCTCCATTCCAGTTTCCAGCAGTTGCAGCGGCGACGTTTCGGGAAGTTGTTCCAGGCGTTCGCCATAACTGTCCAGTTCCGGGGAGACCAACCAGATGCTGGCCGCTCCCTGGGCGGTGTCACGAACTTGCGCGAGCTGACGTTGCAGGGGATGTACCAGCCACCACCAGAGTGAGATCGAAATAACAGCAGTACAGGCGACACCGGTTACGAAGCCTTTCAGCAAACTGCCTGTCTTTGTCTTATCAGCGTTATCCAACATACCACGCACAATCACCCGCATTTCTGGCAACTCGGGGAGTGGCGGCATGAACTCTGTCGGAGTGGAAAGAGTACTTTCTGGCGCATAGACCAGCGTTCTGACCATCGGCTGAGAGGAAGTATCAATGCTACTTCTGGGAAGCGGCTCAAGCCGCTTTCGTGTATTTTGAACAAAATATAATAGGTTATCTACACGTGGCTGACGCTTCAGCTCCACCTGCTGGAGTTTGTCACTGATCATCTGTAAAGCACGTTCAGTGCGATGCAGCAGCGGCAGGTCGTTTTCCGCAAAAGATATCTGCTGGCGCAGGATATTCCCGGTACGGGTATTGAACCAGTCCAGCATCTCTGTCCGTGCAGGACCGCCCTGCGGCCAGAATGTATCCCATTCATGAGTAATCATCGCCGCCAGCAATTCAGTTCCTTCGCAGAAACCCACCAGCCCCTGCGTTCGGGTGCGTGCCAGCGTGTAGTATGTCGCGGTGTGTAGATCCACTCCGTTGGTTTTGAAAATAGCCAGCGCCAACGATTCCACCAATCTCCAGTTCAACTCCGGTTGCGACGGATGGCTGGCCTTATTGATTTCCTCGCGAATCGCGATGAATTCCGGCAGGTTACGCGGGTCTACCCCCGTAGTAATGGTCTGAGTATAATCAGATGAATTCATTTTATTTCTTATCCACTGATGTTACAGGTGCTGAGGTATTATCAGACTTATCATCCTCAGGGTGATATTCAAATTGTTCACACATTTTGAGATCTTTCACATAGTGAGCGCCTGAAAGGGGGCCTCTCTGGCCACAAGAATAGTACTCCCCCAAAGGAAAAAAAGAAATATACAAGGATAGAGGGAGAGTAAGGACAAAAGCGATAATAATATACCCGAAGATAACCTTTGAGAGTTTACCCCATAATTTCGCGAGGCGAAAAGTAAAAGGGAGGAACAAAAATAAAAACACCAATACATCAAAGTACCCCATAACAGGGAGATATAACAATGCGAGCACGTCCCTCCAACTGTAGTAGACGGTATCCGCACCTGCAATAATATATATTATTGCAGTACCAGAAACATCGGCAAAAAAAATCAACGCACCAGTTAGTACCGCAATGGAAAATAAACATAAAAGAATAAATTTCATTTTTTCTTTTAATGTCATTTTTCTCGCTGCTATTTCCGGTAATTTTTGCATAAAATTTCCTTACCAGCGTGCATTCATCAGGCCAAATGTAAAGTGATCGGTATGTTCAAAATTCCACCTATTGATGTCCTCCTGGGCCTTCATCTCCTCTCGGATAACTGCAATCAACTTGTCAGATAAATGATATTTACTGTCCAGATGATCCAACGCAAGAGTAATTAAGAAACCTATAGCCACAATCAGCACTATCCCCGCCACAACAGGAAATACAAGACCAGCAGAAGCAGCAACTGTAGAGAAAAGCCCACCGGCCATAACCAGAATTTTCGTCACAAAAATCGTAACAATAATTTTTGCAACATCCATCGAAATATTACCAATAAAGGCCGCCACATCATGGTCTGATTTAAAAATGAGTTCTACCGTGTGCCAGGCAAGTGAAAACCAGACATAAAACTTCGCACCTTCGATGATACCGCTATTAATGCCTGCTTTGCCAATCCCCAGCTCCAGCACCCGGGGATTGTTAATTTTATAGCGAGTCCCCTGAAGAATACGCCGCAGCGACGCATAGCCGGTAATTTTAACGTACACCTGTCCACCATGCTTGTACTGAATAGCTTTAATCCCGAGTCCCTTTAACCGGTAAATGATTTTATCCGCCTCAGCATAACTTATCAGTTTGCTGATATTCTTCCCCCCGGTCGCAGCATCTTTGATATTTCCTGCGTAAGTAGTGGCAAGCTTCACCGGACCACTGCTACACAAATCATCCACTACACCCTGAGCCTCTTCCAGTGTCAGTAACATAATATGCTGCGTATTCTTCTCAAACGCCTCTGCCAGTCCCAGTGTGTCAAGAATATAGGGATGCTGCGGAATTAACTGATTGACAGGGACATTACCGCGCAGTGTGTCACCGAGATAATCAGCCCATGACGGATTCTGGTCACTGAATTTAGACATTCCTGCCCCCATAAATTCTGGATATGAAAGGTGCTGGCAAACGTCGGGGCGTTTTTTGCCCCTGCCGTTGCAACCTGTACATCCACCAGTTGAAATACATCATCATCACGTCCTGTATCTTCAGCATCCGACAATTACCTCCTCAGTACAGCGTATCCGGCAGCCGGAACTGGCTGAACAGCCCGCCGCTAAACGGGTTGTCTTCGATGTCGGCGTGTATACGGTAAACCATTGCCCCACCGTCTACGTTAAACCGTATACAGAACGTACCGTCTTCCACACTGGTTAACTGGCCTGCACCAAACAGACGGAACTGTGCCCACGGCCCGTTGAAACTGATGCTGCGCGGCGCGCCGCCGCTGGTACCCACCAGCGTCAACTTACTTTCATTGCCTTCGCGCATATTATTCGGCCAGACCAGATGCGCGGTGTAGTTACGTCCCTGGCTGTAATCCACTAACTGACCGTCGAGGTTCAACACGCTTCGGCGTTTGTTGCCGGAAAGCGAAACGGTTTCTACCGCAAACTGCGTTCCCAGACCATTCTGTTTACTGAAGAAGATGTCGCGGATTTTCTGTGCGGTATCCAGTTGCCGGATGACATCCTCACGGATAATTACACCGTCGTCCCCATCACGGCTCAGGTCATTTTCAATAAACAGTTTCAGGTTTTGCTGCCAGAAAGTATCCAGCACGCCGTCCGGTTTAAAGAAGCGCTCAAATGCATCCAGGGACGCATCCTGCGAAGAACGAGGATTAAATGGATAACTATTTGCCAGCTGTTCGTTAAACGGTTTTACCACGTTGTCGCGCCAGTCAATTTCCATATAGTGAACCGCTTCCACCATCACCACATGCCAGGCCTGATCTGCCAGTTTTCCCACCCAGCGATTAAGCGGCGCAGGCAAAGTTTTCGCCATCTGCCGGGTCGCAAAAATGGGGTCGCTGCTGTTCTGATCAAGGCGTAACTGGACGGCTTTCAGCGCCGATTTACCCGGTACCGGTGCGTTCTGGATAGCCAGCAGATAGCGGTGCAATTCCGTTAGCTGCTGATACACCGCTTGCAGGGTATTTTCTTTATTATTCTGCACCGCCAGCGTGCTGTTTTCAGGCGCAAACTCATGACCGAGACGGGTCAGCAGACGATAATCCGGTTCTCCTAATGCTTCCGCGCGTTCTTTATCAGATAACTTTTCGGAAAGAACGGCAGGCTGTGTATTATCCCGCAGCGCCGTCAACGCTCGTTGTAGAGGCTGGTCGCCGCTGATAATCTGCTCCAGCGCGGCGGTCAGTTGCGCGATGGATTCATAGTCGCGTACGTTAAGGTTATCCATCCCCGACCGCCATGTGGCGGTGTAGTCACTAATATACTGTTCGGTCAACTGGCGCTGGATTTCAGCACGGTCTGCGTCGCTGTATTTAACACTGTGGATAATATTCAGTACCCAGGAATCCATTGCCGTCAGCTCCACCAGCTCATCACGCTGCTTCACAAAATAACTCTGGAGCCCATAGCGGGTAAGAAACTGCGGGACAATCAGCTTGTTGTCATCTGAGGAAACAAATACCTGATCGAAGGTTGGGCCAACCTGATCGCGCAGGTTCAGATCGGCGGGCAGGACTCCCAACGCCCGGGTTTTAAGGCTCTGGTAGACGCGCTGGTAAACCGGCAGTTTGCTTAACTCTTTTTGTGCTGACACCACCGGCTTGTCATACGGTGCCCAACGACCAATCGCGTCCCCATCACCCGCAGCACGTTCAGCATGCCAGTCGGTATGTTTCAGCGCATAGTCGAGATGAGACATGAGTTGCACCTGGATATCGCGCTGGCCGTGGAACTTATCACTCCAGCGCTTCGCCATGAATTGCTTCACTACGTCATTATTACGTCCGCTTTTGTCCTCCAGCATTCTCATCACTCGCAGCACGGCGAGCTTTTCTTCACTCTCCGGTGGGGCAGCATCCATTTCTTTCACCAGACCGTTGAACAAGGCGGGTAGATAACGCTGCTCCAGGAGTTGCAGATAGGTTTGTTCCACATACGGCCCGACTCGCCGTCCCTGATACAACCCCATATCTGCCAGTCGACTGCGATCGTCCCAGTCGCCGTAGGCCAGCGTCGCATCGCGTACCGGATTGAGTAATGGCAATTGCAAATCACCGTACTCATCCATCCCCTGGGGTGGTCTGATTGCCATAAAGGCCTGAGCTTGTTTCAGTACCTGAATACCGGAGGCGTAGTTAACATCGTAATAATGGTGCCAGCCAATAACGAGCAGCAGCGCCAACGCCCCACCAACGGCAGAAAAGACCGTAAGGCGTCTACGGCTGCTTACCAGCCAGGCGCGGCTTTCGCCAGCCAGATTCGGCTCCGACAGAAGCACCTGGGGAAACAGATTACGGGTAAAGTAAGGTACCGTATCCACCAGTGGCCAGGCGCTCAGCGGGTTACTACCGAGCCGGTACTGCCGGGCGGCAGACTGCGTAAAGATGTCATCCATCTGACCGCGTTGCAGTGATGACGTCAGATACACGCCACGCAGCATCACGTCCATATTTTCACCGTCCAGAAGACCATCAAGCAGAGTCACCAATGATTCCCTGGTTCCCTGCATCTGGCGGACAAAACTGAACAGTGAACTGCGCATATGGCTCTGCGCCAACATCAGATCGGGCATGGACTGGTTCATCCGCTCGCACCAGTCCTGCCAGAAAGCGTCCAGTTCGGTACGCCAGTCTTCACTTTCATGAGCCCTGAGGGTAAACGTAACCCCCAGGACGGTATCGCGATCTTTTTTGTTCAGCGACTGAAACAGGGCTGCAAAACCGTACAACAAGTCCAGCCGGGTCAGCACCACGTAAACCGGTAACTGGCAGTGAAGACACTGACGAATGTCCTGCAAACGGCTACGCAGCGTCTGCAACAGATGCTCGCGGCGGCGTTTGTCAGCCGTCAACAGGTCGGGTAAATCGAGGGTGAGAATGATCCCGTTCAGCGGCTGGCGTGCGCGTTTTTCCACCAGCCAACCCAGAAGATGTTCCCATAAGCGGCGGTGCAGAATATCCGCATCAGTTTGTTCACAGAGCGCGCCGTCGATATCAAAAATCACCGCCTGTTTGCCGACATGTGGCGTCAGATACACGCGTTGCTCTGCACCGCGTAACGCTTCCGGTGTATAAATAATGTCGGACGGGAAACCTTCCCGTAACAGGGTGGTTTTGCCGCTCCCGGCAGGACCGATAACCATATACCACGGCAATTGCCACAGGTAACGGCGGTTGTCGAGATGGCGCTGTAAACGCAGCAGCCATCTGTCGAGATAGCGCTGTTGAATATTTAACTCCACACTGAGCGGATCCTGCGCTTCCTCGCGTTGCAGCTTTTGCTGTTTCTCAAGCTGCTGCAGACGCTTCATCACCCGGACAGTCAGCCACCCCAGGGCTACAATCCCCCACGCCGCTGTCGCCAGCCAGCGGTTTGCCAGCGGTCTGAGCCAATGTTCGTCATACAATGACCATGACGGGCCTTTCCACCAGATCCATACCAGCAGAAAGATCCATGCCAGCACTAATAGCCATAACGCGGAGACCTTAAATCCTGGCATCGCCGGTCGCAAAACAGATTTCATTCCGCTGAAGAGTCGGGGGGTCGGTAATCTCACAAAAACTCCTGTTGTTTCTTACTGTTCTGCCGTGAACTTCTGCTTAAGCTGTTTGAATAGTGAGGGTTCCCAGTCTGCCACCACCATTCGCAAGCCTTCTTCGGACAACATCCGGTACTGTTGCTGCGCAAGTTTTACCATTCCGGCCTCTTCCATTAGCTGAGCGCCCTGGTACTGGCGGTAGAACCGATCGCGGGGTTCGCCTTCTGGCAATGTCTCCAGATACTGCAGTGCGGCCTCCAGCCCTTGTTCAGTGAAACATGCCCTGGCAGCTTGCATTTCCTCTGTGGATTGCAGTATTGGTGCGGCCTGACTGGGGGATGATGATGAAGTCAGCCACCGTTTTGTCTGCTCGCTGATAAAAGGTGTGCGGTCGTTAAACAGCAGATCGGCAAGCGCCGGAAGGCGCGCAAGAAAAAAGTCTACTTCCTCACGAATGGCCTCTTCTGCCTGCCAGTTCCCGAGACGCTGTGCTATCTGTGCGGAAAGGTAATGCCCGTCCAGCCAGTACGGAGCCAGCAGCAGGCTCTGCTCCACCTGTTGCCACAGCGCCAGATCCACGCTGGTTAACCGGGACTGATACTCTGCAGCCATGTCAGCAGAAACCGCCGCCAGCGGGGTGCGACCATCACTCTCAGCCGGAGGCGGGCTGGTAATGGTTTGCCAAAGCGCATGGCGGCGCAGACGGTAGCCCAGCGGCGAGTCAGGTTTGCGTTCGCAAAGGATAGCGGCGACCTTCAGCAACGTGTCGCGCCAGGCAGTATCGTCGTGACTGTCTATAATCACCTGCGGAGCCGGCACAGCAGGCACGGTGGTGATAGTGTGCGGGACGTCGCGTGCGGGTATGGCGATATCCTGCGGTACGCTGTCAGACATTTCCTGAGAGGAAGATAACGCAGGATCGGTATCATGGAATGCGCGCTGAAAGAGTGCGAACAGATCATCCGTCGCCAGTGCCAGTTCCGGAGCATCCTGCATCCGCCAGCTTTGCGCCAGTGTCGCCAGTTCACCCAACACCGCGTCGCGCTGTGCTGTGGTCGCTTTTCCTGCAAAACCGGGTATACCAGCGTCAAAACGTTTGATGACTTGCGCAGCAAACCGTTTTTTGTGCGACATACGCGGCGCAGCCACCGCCCAGTAATGCTCCACGTACAGCGCCAGCAGGCGCAGGGCCAGCAGAATGTTGCCTGCATGTTGCAGAGTGCGCAACAAATGTGCCAGCAGACGAAAATCTTTACTCTCTGAGGCCAGAAGCACCAGTCCCCGGCGCTGTATTTCCGCGATATCAAGCTGACCGTGCGCCAGTGAACCGAGTTTGACGATTTCTCCGTCAATATACTCCCACTCAGGAGAGTCGTCTTTCAGAGCGCCGCTCAGTTTTTCTTCCGGTAGTGTTTCCAGCAGATGCGAAATCCAGATATTCGGGTCACGCAGATCCATTGCCATTTTCTTATTCTCCCGCCCAATGACAAGCTTCACGCAGCGGGGCGATTGCCTGCGCCAGTCCATTGATATTAAAAGTGAGTTTTCCGGCTGTGCTCTCCGCACCGGTATCAATAGTCAGCGTCTTCGCGTCAAAAAGCTGTTTAATCTCGTCGATGCCGGATAATCCCCGGCTGGATTCCAGAAGCGTGCCGTTTTCGCGCACAAACCAGCGGCTGCGGAATGTTTTGTCATCGGCACTCAGGCTGACGGCGATATCATGTGTATCCATCGCTTTAATCAGCGCTACCTGCATTCGGGTGATATTGTCCACACAACTAAACATCAGCACCGGACGCGGAGGTACATGACCAATAGCCGGCGTGGTGATCACCACCATTGGGCGTTCGCCTGGCGTCTGCGTCACCAGCAGTTCCGTACTCCTATCCTGACGGCGTTTTTCCTGCTCTGTAGCGCGAGTCCAGGCTTCCCCCACAAAACTGGCTCTGACCAGCGCACCGTTAAACCCCTCCGGTGACAGTGGGGCAAGCAAATTGTCGTAACAGTCAAGACGCTCCAGGGCCGCTGATTCATGACGACAGGCCTGCATTGCCTGTAGCGTCGCCTGCACGTTCTCTGGCGTAGCCGCTGCAGTACCCTGCACAATGCCAGATGCAGAGGGTGTTTCTGCGGGTACGGGTACGGCTCCGGCAGACAGTCCTGTCAGCAGGCCGACCGCTATCAGCGAGAACTGGCGTGTAATGCGCATCCAGTTCATAAAGTGATGCCATCCGTTTCCTGCGACAACACGGGCTCATCGGTGGATGGAACATCCTGCACATCTGCCATGAATCTCCCTTCTGACACCGACAACTGGATGCTGGCAATGGGTGTGCCCGAGGCCATTTTTTGCAATAGCAGCAGGGAGAGTGGCGGCAGCATATCGCCGTCAATCACGGACTCCAGTATCCTCGCGCCATTTTCAGCACGGGTCACGCGGCTCATGATTTCGTCTGTGACTTCCGGTTCAATAATGACATCCGCACTAAACCGGCTGCGCAGTACATTGTCCAGACGTGCAAGCTTTCCGGTGATAATGGTGGCAAGCGTCTCTTTTGATAACGGCAGGTATGGCACCACTTCCATCCTCGCCAGTAACGCCGGTTTGAAGAAATCTGCCAGCACCGGGTAGAGCGCCTCCTGCATGGTTTCCGGGTTGTCGGCATGTTCGACAATCACCTGGTAACCGAGGTTGGAGGTGAGGAAAAAGACAATATTTTTACAGTCAATCAACCGACCTTCGCCGTCTGCCATTTCACCCTTATCGAATGCCTGGTAGAACAGGTTGAGCACATCCGGATGGGCTTTTTCCACTTCGTCCAGCAGCACCACAGAATACGGTTTCTGGCGGATGGCTTCGGTTAGTACACCACCTTCACCATAGCCGACGTAACCAGGAGGGGAGCCAATCAGCCGTGAGACCGTATGTTTTTCCTGAAACTCCGACATATTGATGGTCGTCAGATATTGGCGACCACCGTAAAGCAGTTCAGCCAGCTGCAACACGGTTTCGGTTTTACCCACGCCGCTGGGTCCAGCCAGCAGAAATGCGCCGAGTGGGCGTCCCGGACGGCGCAAATCAGCGCGTGCGGTGAGAAGATGTTTATGCAGGTGCTTAATGGCCAGTTCCTGACCTTTTATTGTTTCGCCCAACCACAGCGGCAGATCGGTGATAACAGACATTTCATTTTGTGACAGGCGATTAAGCGGCACGCCGGTCCATTCGGCAATCACGGAGGCGATCTGTTTTTTATCAACGTGTGGGGAAACCAGTAACTGCGCGTTATGCAGATCGTCAAGTTCGGCGGTCAGTTGGGCCAGACGTTCTGCGAGAGATAGCGTTTCCGCTCCATCAGCCTTATCAGTGACGGATGCATTGCCATCTGTTTCCAGCGTGGCCAATAATTGCTGGCGCAGCGCGATAATAGCCTGCACCCGCGTCTGCTGTTGACGCCAGGCCTCTTCCAGCGCCTTCAACTCATTCTGTGCATTATCATGTTGAGCATGAACCTCATCCAGCCGGGCGGTATCAGTATGTAATCCAATACGAATTTCCCGCTCAAGCTGGTGGATTTCCGCTTCGTACTGATGGCATTGGGTGGTCAGGGCAGATATTTTCTTTGGCGGCGATGAGAGGTTAATCGCCACACGAGCGCAGGCGGTATCCAGCACATCGATAGCTTTGTCAGGTAACTGACGTCCGGAAAGGTAGCGCTCGCTTAAATTGGCTGCCGCCTGTAAGGCTTCATCATCGATCAGCACGCCGTGAGACTGCTCATACACCGCCGACAGGCCGCGCAGGATAATAGTCGCTTCTGCCGCCGTAGGTTCACTGACTTTCACAAGCTGGAAACGGCGGGAGAGAGCAGCATCTTTCTCAAAATATTTTTTGTACTCGCTCCAGGTGGTCGCGGCGATCGTTTTCAGTTCGCCACGCGCCAGCACCGGTTTGAGCAGGTTAGAGATATCAAGCCCCCCCTGCTGGTTGCCCGCGCCAATCAGGGTATGCGCTTCATCAATAAATAATATGACGGGTGTTGGCGAGGAAATCACTTCCGCCATCAGCCCCTTAAAGCGCTTCTCAAACTCGCCTTTCACTGATGCTCCGGCCTGCAATGCGCCGAGATCCAGCGTCATAATGTCGGTGTTTTTCAGCTTGTCCGGTACCTGGCCTGCGACAATACGCAACGCCAACCCTTCAATCAGCGCACTTTTACCGACACCGGCCTCGCCCACAACCACCGGGTTGTTCTTGCGCCGACGGCAGAGAATGTCGATCATCAGATCAATTTCATGGTCGCGGCATAGCACCGGATCGAGCCGACCATGACGGGCATCCTCTGTCATATTCTTCGCGTAGCGCGCAAGTAAACTGTCCCCCGTCTCTGCCGCCATGCTGACCGCCTGCCCATCCGGGCTCTGTATCGCCGTTTCCGCCGACTCCCGCGTCCACTGCGCAAAATCCTGTTGCAGGCGATCGCGATTAATACCGGTCAGCAAGCGGGCGGCGACAGGCGGCACATAGCGCAAAGGGGAATGCAGCAAAGCCAGAAGCAGTACGCCACCGCGCAGTTCACTGTGCTGCATCTCGGCTGATGCCAGCAGCCAACCTTCTTTTAACCACTCAACCAGCATCGGCGAAAAGGCCGGGTAGCTCTCCACCGTTCGCGACGTCGCGTAATTTTCCACCGTCAGCGCCCGGCGAAGTTCACTCGCGTCAATTTCCGCCTGTTCAGCTATCACTCTTATGTCACTGCGTACCATCGCCAGCATCTGCAACAGCACATGTGCCACAGTAATTTCCGTTGCCTGCTGACTCATACATTCAGCCGCGGCGGCCTCCAGTGCCTGTCGGGAAAACGCATTCAGATGCTTCACAAGAGAGGCCAGATTAATCTGGATCATATAGTGTGTCCTTACCTGGCAAGCAGCCGGTTCAGTTGATGCAGAATATCCTGCGTCTGACTGTCCAGTCGCAGCATGTAGAACAGGTAAAACAGTGCCAGCACGACAACACCGCCAACGAAAACATGTTTAATGGTCAGCCGTTTGATTAACTGATAACGCCCACCCTGTGTTTTCTTATCCTGATGCAGCAGCGGAAACGGTGCATCGCCGCGTAGGGTATGAAGGACGTGGTGCAGACGGCGGTAGATCCGATCAAATTCCTCGTGATCCTGGACGGCCACTTTGTAGCGACCGCGAAATCCCAGCGAAAAGCAGAGAAATAAAAACTCAAGCAGATCCTGATAGCGCTTCGGTTCACGTATAAGGCGTTCGAGCAGAATAAAAATCTTCTCTCCCCCCCACGCTTCATTGTGAAAATGAACCAGCAGCGACTGCTTGATCCATTCATTTTTGTTTGACCAGCCGTTACCCAGCGCGGCTTCATCAATAAAGGTGCAAAGAACGTAGCGAAACGAGACAATCACCCCCGGTTCGTAGCCCTGCTCCTGAAGCAATTGCTCCACAGCCTGAACGTCCGTCACGACCTGTGCAAAAAGGTGTTCCGGCATGCTCTGACTGTTCATTCCGTCCACGCGCATCACCATCCCCAGCAGTGGCGTAGCGGCGTCAATCATCGGGTTGAGACTGTTTCCACGCAGGGGAAGTCGATACTGGCGGCTGGAAATGTCTTCACCCACATCGTGTACCACGGCACTCTTCTTATCCTGTGTATTCCCTGTAGTCTGGCGGTCATTCATTGCATCCGACGGGAGGAACTGCTCGCTCATGTTCTCAGCTCCTTATCGCCCACAGCTGGATCCCCAAATCCGGAAAAGTACCGGAGATGTGCAGCGCCAGCGCTCCGGCTTTCACCACGTCCTGCCAGGCGGCAGCGCCTTTATCCAGCTCGAAATAAACAAAACCGTCGTGATAGGGTAACTGGCGTGGGGCTGCAGTACGTGGCGTCAGTGGAACGCCCGGCACCTGTACGCTGACCATGTCGCGGATTTTGTTGGTAGCCGCGATTTTTGACTGCTGGGTAAACTGATGAATAAGCTGGCTGTGCGGCATCCGCGCGCGGACCGCCAGAATGAAAGTTCCAGAGCGTAACAGAGTAGAATCATTGACTGTGGCGACATAAAACCCGTCAGAGAAGATGAGCGGCAGATTCTGAGCGCGTGGCATCAACACGGTATTGAGCGCCCGGCGCAGTTCCGGGATCACTGTATTAAATGAATGCGTCAGATCGCGGTGATTGTAAACTTCCACCGAACAGGGCAGCCGGCTGTCTTCTGTAAAGGTCATCAGCTCACCCAATAGCCGGACAAGATCCAGATAAAACGCTTCCGGATGCAGGGTATGCAGGTGTGAGCGGTGGGTGAAATGCATCTGATTGCGATTAAGCATCTGCAGCATCATAAACTCAGCCACATCCGCGATACCGCTTTGCTCGGGGGAACCAATACGTTTTGCCAGTTCGCTGGCGCGGTTGCTGATAAGCCCCTGCACATCGCCGGCAAACCCGCTCAGTTCCGGGCTAACGCGGATAGCCTGGCAGGTCGGGATAAAGCTGTCATCCAACACCAGCGCACCATTGGCCTGCTGGCTGAGAATACGGCATAGCGGCAACGTGACCATCGCACTGAGATCATCCGCGCCACTGACGATTTTCGGCGCCAGTTGCCCCAGAACAATTTGTTGCACATCGCCATCATCGGAGTGTAAATCACGGACATCGGCGCGGGCCAGACGGTAACGTTCCGTTCCCTGCCCGGCACTTTGGCGACCTTCAATTTCACAGGTGATGTCACTGATAACGGGCAATGCCAGATAGATATCCTGGCTTCCGGATCGGGAAAGATCGCGCGGTTGATACGGTTCGGGGAGCTGATCCTGCTCCGGAATGTTGAACACTGTACCGTCCGGCATACAACCCGCCGCATTGTTCAGCATGAGCTTTCCCTGAGCAAGCAGCTCGGTATTGATCGACAGCGAGGTGAATCCCCAGGCAAAATCGGCCTGTGCACTGACACGCTGATTCAGCAAATATTCCTGATTGCGCTGCTGTTGCTGGAAGTGCTGCGGCAGGGCAAACAATCCCTCCTGCCAGATCACCTTGTTTTTCATGTTCGCCATCGTCAGTCGTCCTCTTTTTTCATTTCAATACTTCCCTGTCGTACATGTACCAGCAGGCGGTAGCTGTGGCCGGAGCCTTCTACCGGTTCGATTTGTTTCCACTCGGTAGCCTGGTCATCGGAGAAGTAAGCCACAACACCAATAAACTGCGTCTTTTCATCCATCTTCACTGACGGCAGTGTTTTTAGGGTGTCCGGCAACAGGTTAAAATCCTGGTGGTCGATATAGTTCTTGCCCAACACATCAGGCAACGGCGTACTGGCAACCGTGTCATAATCAGCAGCCTGTAATTTTGAGTCATCGCTCATATAAATCAGTTGTACGTCGACTGCCGCAGCCTCACCATCCGCATTGGTATTGGTGTCAGGCTCGGTCAACAGCGTGACTATCACTTCTGAGGGTTGCTCCGCAGGCTTTCCAACCTGAATGTCCGGATTCTTAATCACCTGGCCGAGCTTTTTCACCGTTTCGCAGCCTGTCAGGGTGAGACTGAAAAGCACCATCACCATCCAGGTACGGAAAAAGCGTCCTGTCATGCTTCCGGCTCCCGCTGTTTTTCGCGTAATACCCGGTCATACACCTGGGCATAAACTTCATTAAACAGCATCTCAAAACCCTGCTGACGATCGGACGCCAGCTCGTCGTAATAGTGGCTGTACATCTGCCAGGCCCCGGCATCGTCCAGTGGCTGGCGCAGTTCATGGCTGCGGCGATACTGAACAAAACGACGCATCAGGCTCTGTGGTGAGAAGGCATCCAGCAATACGTGCAGCGATTCGACAATCGCTGCACGATTTGCTTCTTCATGGTGTCGGACATTGCGCAGACTCTCGCCAACTGCGGCAGGCGCCGCCAGATGCACCGGGCTTTTACCCTCCGCAAACATCACATCGAGGGCGGCGGTGTAATCCATGTTCAGGCGTAACGGGTTATCCTCCAGCGGGCGCAAATGTTTATCGGAAAGACTGTTGCGACGCTGTTGCAGATCAAGTAATCCCCTGATAGCCGCCTGCAACGTCCGTCCCGCCTCCTCAAGAAAATCATCCGCATCCTGTGAGTTACGTACAGAAAGGGTACTGCCCAGACCACGTAACAGCGGGGTGACGGCGAGATGAAGCTGGGCTGTATCCACCGGGGAGGCGGCATCGCCATGGCGGGTCTGGGGATCGGGATAGACTGGCGGCAGATCCATAAACGGTTTGTCGATCGCCCCATCCCTTTCGGGCGCAGAAGATCGGACTGGCACAATCCCGGGAAGCGCATCGCCCACCACCGTCAGGCTTTCCGCCTGGAGAGCCTGGAGCGGATCGGCTGAAAAGCTGTTGACGACAGTATCAGCAAGCTGGTGTATCCGGGGCATTCCCGGATATGCAGGCTGACCGTCTGTCGTCAGCAGCGCGTCCGACAGGTGGTCACGGTTGGTAACAATGGTTTCAGGCGCCGCCATCTGCTCACCGTAACTGACCAGCTTTCCTTCATGGATAAATACCTTCAGTGCCAGCGCCCCCAGAACGATTTCATCCCCCTGCCTCAGACGTACCAGTCCTGCTCCCGTAGACACAGGAGCAAGGTTAATCATGAGCCCAGACACCAGGCTGCGCAGACAAAATGCGCCGTCATGTTGCACCACCTGGCAGGCACGCTCGGCCACAGACCCCGCCCGGTCCTGTAACGGCCAGTGGCACGCAGATGCATTGCCAATAACCCCGCCGTCAGCAGTAAACAAACATTTTGCAGCGCGTCCGCTCTCCAGCTCATTGCCGTTCATCACCTGTAATGTCAGTGACAGTGCGCGCGACTGCGTTTTTTCCTCAGTCATATGCGGTTCCATAAAATTAATCCCTGATGTGGAGAGTGACGGATGGCGGTGCCTTCGGCTGACCGATAAACGCCGTGCGGCCGATACAGGATCGGGAGCGGTCGCCCAGTCGCATTCCCTTCGCCTGCTCCGGTGCAAGCGAGAGCTGGAGATCCCATGCAAATTGATCGCGCAGCAAAAAGGAAACAAACATGATCAGTGCCTGATGGTTTTCACCTTCCGGTAAAAATGAGAGGTAGCGGGCCATTGTGAGATTGCCGATCCGCAGCAGAAATTTTCCGCTGCGATCCGGCACTCTGGCACCGAGGGTAAAATTAACGCCAATCACCGAGCGCCCCGGCACATACCCGGCAGTTTTACGTTTGGGATTGCGCACGCCCAGCCGGTTCTGCTGTGCGGGCTCCACCGCCACCTTACGCAACTGCCAGTTTTCAATGCTGACATCCGCCAAATCAAAGCAATGGCTGATCAGGTTGCTCACCACGTCCGGCGAGCGACCGGGAGTGGCCAGGATCCCGGCATAAGCCAGCATCTTGCTGTGGTTGATCGCGAGCCTGTCACGCACGCTCGGGTTCCCCAACCCGACCAGCGCGTACATCCGTTGTGAAAACGAATCTGTTCCTCCGTTACGAAAACAGATGTAATAGCGGTACTTACGCCAGGCATGGTAAGCAAACTGCGTCCAACGATGGCTGAACAGGTCGAGGAATGCCTTCAGTCCCTCTTCATTCTGTGCGGATTCGCGCGCCATCCGGTCCAGATAGTAGCCAGGCAACGGCGATTGACTGCCGGAAAACCCAAGAAATTTTGTGGTCAGGGTAAACTGACTGGAGTCTCTGCGCTCAAGCGTGCTCAGGTCACTGCCCGGAAAGGCAATACTGGCGTCCGATTTAAACAACACCACTTCCTGTTCGGGTTCGGTACGCAGCGAGGGCTCACGGTCCGCGCCGCCATACTGGCGGTACAGCGATTCCATGAGGACAAAAAAATTCGTCCCGCGCACATCCGGGAGAGACGACATTTCCCCTACATCAGGGCGTGCTGGCCGGTGTGTTGCCATTCCCAGGACTCCTGACTTTCCGTGTTAATGATTCTGAGGCAGTGAAATGAGTTAATGCTGGCGTATAACGCAAAAAAGCATGACAGCACGGTACCCAACAGATAGATCTCACCTTCACAGATAAAGGGGGCGGGGCTAATCCAAAGTGTGGTGGACAGGCCCCGAACCGGTACGCCTTTAAACAGGCGGTCAACCGGACGGGATTCCATTTTTTCGATGGCATCCAGCTTTTGAGAAGAAAGCCTGGCTTGCTGTGGATGATGAACACCTGGCAAATCAAATGTGCGCAGCACCTGGATCAATGCCTCTCTGTCCAGCAACGAAAGGTAATTCAGGTTCATGCAGGAGATCAGCGACCAATGCATATCACCATCCGTCACCGGATACAGCGGACGGGTTGGACGCGTGACGTTGCTGAAAGAAGCCACCGCCGGATTTTTATTTACAGGAACGCAAATATCGCCGCTATGCAGCGAGGCGGGCAACATCCGGTTGGTACACACCAGCGAGGCGGTAAAAACTTCGCCATTCAGTCGGGAACAGTCAGGCTGGCTGCCATCAGCGTGCACAAAGGCAATAGAATGATCCAGACCGTGGTGAAACAGTGAGGTTTTAGTACGGTGGTGCCAGTAAACGACTTCACGCTGCCGACTGTATTCAATCTGATGCTGGAACCCTTCGAATTCGGGCCAAAGACGAAACGTTTTACCCTGACTTGCTGTTGGTAGCTTACTGGACACAGATTTTACCCGAAAGATGTCATAACATTCCGGGCTTTGCTGGCTAGCGCACAACGGATACTGAGACACACTTCCATCTGGCCTGATGGGTTCAGAATGGTATGTAAACAGGTTTACCGCAGGCGTGCAGTAAGGGCGGAGTGAATTCTTTCGCAGTTTGATGTCCACAGGAAGGGGCAGATTGAAACGCAGACGCAATGTAAAAGCATTAACAGGAAAATGCACTGGAAGCGGTATGGCATCCCGCAGGTGAAAGAAGAAAAAGCTTTCCGGGTAGCAGAAATACTCCTGAAGCACACGGTAACCACTATGGACGTTTTTTGGCCATGGTAGTAGTGCATCCTCCCGTTCAAAACCGGCCGACTTCAGCCACATTTCCGGCAATGACACGCAATACTCCTCGGCAACAAGTTCCGCATCCATCAATCGCTCACTGAACCACAGATAGAGCTGATAGCGAGTATAATCATCCTCATTCCCCAGCCAGAAAGTGAGCTTATTCAGATCCAGTTCGCCGGGAGAGACATTTCCTTCCGTAAAAAAATCAATCTCAATTATGCCCTCTTTAAGAGTACTGGCGTTACGGACATCCCGGACAGAAAGAGGTTGCAACCAAACATCACGCGCCAGGGTAAAATGGCAGACGGGCTGTGTAACTTTATTATCTTCATCTTTCAGCGCACCATTGGTAGAAAGCTGGGTACTGCTCCCCGTTAACGTTTTTATCAGTTCATCGCGGCAGACCAGAACAGGCGATTTCAGCTCCTTACCGGGCTGATATTCAATTACCGACATGGCTGGAATCGGACGCAAATAATTGGGCCACAGCATATTAATCAGGCTGTGCGTAAACTCCGGGAACTCATCCTCAAGTTTCTGCCGCAAGCCACCGGAAAGGAAGGCAAATGCCTCCATCAGGCGTTCTACATCCGGATCACCCTCTTTCTCGGTCAGAAACCGGGCCAGATAAGGTTTTTCCTCCGCCAGCAGCTTGCCCAACTGGCGCAGATAATCCAGTTCTTCGCGGTAGAAACGTTCTTCAAAGGCCATCAGGTTTACTCCACGCACCAGTGCTGGTGGTTATCCAGCAGAATGTCAAACTCCAGTACATCCCGCCCGTCACTGAAATTTATATATGCCACGATGTGAAAACGCAGTTCCAGCGGCACGTGGATATCCTCTACGGAGGTTTTCACCAGTACATCCGAAATACGGGGTTCATAATGCAGAATGCAATTTTTTATCGCCTGAACCATCCATTCCCGGATGTTCTGGCGATCAGGGGACTCATCATTAAAATCCGCAATCCCAAGATCCGGTGAGCCATAACAGCTATCAGAACGGGTGTTAAGAATATTGCGCAGGTTATCGCGTACAGAATGCAACAGCGCCGCCTTTGGACGCTGGCGTGAGGACGTTTTTGCCGCCTCTCCAATGCGCTCAAACAGGCTACTCCCAGACTCCCGTTCCGTAATCATGATCACTCCCTGTCCAGACGTCCGACCAAAGACAATTCAAACGATGCCCCCATATACTTGAAATGAGGACGGACGCTCAGGGCAACCTGATACCAGCCAGGCTCGCCTTCCACATCAGAGACTTCAATCTTCGCCTGACGCAACGGCTTACGACTGCGCACTTCAGAAGGTGGGTTTTCCTGGTCGGCAACATACTGGCGGATCCAGGTATTCAGTTCACGCTCCAGATCGCCCCTTTCTTTCCATGAGCCAAGCTGTTCGCGTTGCAGCACTTTGATGTAATGTGCCAGTCTGTTAATGATAAAAAGGTAAGGAAGCTGCGTACCCAGTTTGTAATTGGTTTCGGCCTCTTTTCCCTCTGGCGTATTGGGGAAAACTTTCGGTTTTTGCACCGAATTGGCAGAAAAGAATGCTGCATTATCAGAACCTTTACGCATTGTCAGAGTGATAAATCCCTGCTCTGCCAACTCATATTCTCGCCTGTCGGTAATGAGAATTTCTGTCGGAACTTTGGCCTGTAGCTGGCCCATTGCCTCATATAAATGCACAGGCAGGTCTTTTACCGCGCCGCCGCTTTGCGGACCGACAATATTTGGACACCAGCGGGTTGACATGAAACTTTCAGCCATATTGGCTGCCAGAAGAAATGCCGTGTTTCCCCACAAATAATGCTCGTGGTTTTTGCTGACATCTTCATGATAGTTAAAACTTTTCACCGGGTTTTCATCCGGTGCATAAGGATGACGCAGCAGGAAGCGTGGTGCCGTAAGCCCCAGATTGCGGGCATCTTCTGACTCACGCAGCGAACGCCATTTTGTGTAAGCGGGACCTTCAAAAATGGCGGCAACGTCTTTAATGCCGGGGAGTTCGGTAAACGAATCCAACCCAAAAAACTCCGGAGAAACTGAAGACAGGAATGGACTGTGAGCCATCGCGCTGACCGCGCTGATATATTTCAACAGCTTCATATCTGCGGCGGTGTTATCGAAAGCGTAATTACCAATTACGGCGGCGATGGGTTCTCCACCAAACTGTCCGAAACCGCTGGAATAAACGTGCCGATAGAATCCTGACTGAGTGATTTCAGGGGCAAATTCAAAATCATCCAGCAGCTCTTCTTTAGTGGCGTGCATGATATGAACTTTTATGTTTTCACGCGGATCGGCATGGTCAACCAACAGCTTCAGTGAACGCAGGAATGACTCCAGCTCCTGAAACTCCGGAGCATGGAGAATCAGATCCATCTGGCATCCCATACGCGCATCAATATCGGCAATCATGCCGTTAACAGCGAGAATATCGACAGATTCCGCTTCATCATCCCCTTGCAACAGCGCAGTGATAAAAGCAGTTACCCCCTGACGGGCAATATCGTAGCTTTCTGATTCCGGTTTGAATCGGGTCTGCGCCATGATTTCATCCAGGAGACCAGGCGCGGCAACCGGCGCAGTGGAAGCCGATACTTCCGGTAATGTAATGTCTGACATACTGTAATCCTTGTACAAGTTATTTCCGACCTACGATGCCCAGTTCCGCAATCAGTTGCTCACGGCTCGTTTCATCATCAAGCAATGCTTTTAGCTGCGCACGGAAAGCTGGGAGGTTTCCCATTGGTCCCCTAAGCGCCACCAGTGCTTCACGCAGCTCCAGCATTTTGCGCATCTCCGGCACCTGAGCGGCAATGTTGTCCGGTGAGAGATCGGCCAGTGATTTCACCTTCAGGTTGATATTCATGCTTGCGTCAGGCGTTTCACTAAGAGCAGAAGGAACCGAGAAATCACGCCCAATACCCGCCTGCTCAAGTACGGCGTTAAAAGTGTTACGATTGATAGCAACCGGTTGACGCTCATCAAGGGGAGTTTCGTCAGCGCCTCCCGTCAGGTTGCCCGTGACCAGCAAATTAAGTGGCAGTTCCACTTCGGCGGTCTGATTTCCTGTTTTTGGCTGAAATTTGATATTTACACGTTCTTTAGGCGCAACACTGCCGCCACCGTCATTTTTTCTGCTGCTCATAATAATAGTCCATCAAGTTATCGTTCGTGCCATGAACTCAGCATGTTCCGTACCGCAAGAAAAATATACTGACAATGCCGTTCCGGTGGCGGTAAAAATAGATCAAATGACTCTGGTTATTTTTATTCTACGCTCAGAAAAAAATTTGAAAAGCACTTTTTCTTCGAACAAAAGAGAGGTATTCTGCAGAAAATCAGTGGATGTAAAACCGAATACAAAAACAATAAAAATCAAATAAAACATGCAATTACAAACAACAAAAGCAACAAACACATAAGGCTGATATATAATAAATGGCTATGTTTTACCGCGAAAATATTCAACCCAAAGTTAATTAAAGGATTGCTGATGGATGATTGAAGGAGCGCTAATTAAGATAAACTCAAAAACAGAACTTAACAGGCAATGAATATAATATATATTCATGATTCATTTATTACGCATGCATTGCAAATCGCAAAATCATATAACTCATACAAAACACATATTTAATTTGCATGGATGGAATTTAAGAGATCTTTTTTTGGTTCTTGCTATTCATACACAGAAAAACTGATTACAGACAAATTCAGCGATCCCGGTAATAGGACGTATTGCTATCCACCTGTCAGGGATTAATGACAGGCCATCGTAAGTAGTAGTTGAACAAAACCACAAGGAGTTTACAAATGCCTACACCCTGTTACATTTCAATGACAGGCCAGACCCAGGGAAACATCACCGCAGGCGCATTTACTGCCCCTTCCGTCGGTAATATTTTCGTTCAGGGTCACGAAGACGAAATGCTGGTTCAGGAATTCAGTCATAACGTTACCGTGCCGACAGACCCACAGTCAGGCCAGCCTTCCGGCCAGCGCGCCCATAAACCGTTCATTTTTACCGTCGCGCTGAACAAAGCCGTTCCATTGCTCTATAACGCGCTGGCTTCAGGAGAAATGCTGCCTACCACCGAATTGCACTGGTGGCGTACCTCTGTTGAGGGTAAGCAGGAGCACTTCTTCACTACCCGCCTGACCGATTCCACTATCGTGGATATTGACTGCCACATGCCACACTGCCAGGACGGTGAAAAGCGCGAATTCACCCAACTGGTGAAAGTCTCCCTGGCCTACCGCAAAATCGAGTGGGAACACGTCAAGTCAGGCACTTCTGGTGCTGATGACTGGCGCGCACCGCTGGAAGCATAAGTTAAGTCAACAGCATCTGACCCATACGGGTCGGGTGCTGTTTTTGTATTACGCCGCAGACAGAAAGTTGTCAGTAAGGAGTTGCGTTTCTACGGGAGATGGCTGACGCCGGAAACTTCGGCGGTAGCGTGCCTGATTGCAAGCGTAACGCTGTACTACAGCTGCACTTGTAGAAGAAATGACTGTTCTGAAAAAGGCCTCGCAAAAATCTCAGATAACATCTTCTAAATAAATATTCTCTCCTTCCTTAAGTAGATTAACTTCGACGTTGTTACATAATCATAAAGTATGTTTTGAAACTGATAATCAAGGCGCTGAATTAATTAAGGGGAATTATTTAATACAGGAATCTCATATGCCTGACTTTCTTCATCAAGAGAATGAGCATCTACCGAATTATGAATGGTCTCGAATCTTAGGGCAGACAACTGCTGATTATGATTTCAAAGCGTTAGGAGATGCTCTTGATTGCCTTCGCGATTTTTATGGTGCAGGTATCATTTATTATGATGGTTATCACTCATATCTTGTTCGACCATCACGCCGCGTTTCAACTTCTGGTCAAAGCGAAGTGACTCATGTCATTGTCACGCGGCTAGTTGGGATATATCCAGAATCGATTTCTAAAAACGTTAAGGCCGCAGTAGCAGATCCCTCACTTAAAACCGAAATTACTTCAACCTTTTTATCATGCGGTGCGTTGATATTAACGGGTATAGCAACAGTTACTGCAACTGTTGCAGCCCCGATTACAGGTGGAGCCAGCACACCTTTGATAGTCCTTGCCGCAGCAGGGACGGCCGCAACCGCAATACAATGTGCAAATGGGCTCTGGCGCATATATGATATAGAGGAGAACGATGGAAAAAGTGTTTCCTGGGTAGAAACTCAAGGCTGGTACACCGCCACTTCTACAGCACTTGATCTGGTATCACTGGCTTCGGCAGGTGGAGCGCTGAAAGAGGCACTTATGACCTATAGAGTGATGAAATCCGCCTCATCAATGAAGGTGATCGAATGGTTAAAAAACTATTCCAGGCCTGAGCGAGTTCGTCTCACCGAAGGGATTATAAAATACTTAAACCCTGGTATTTCAAATAAAGCATTGAAAGCAATGATTCAAGCCAGGAAGTATCCGCGACGATACCCAACGGCGGCCATTCATAAAAAACTGCAGGAACAACTGATCAACACTATCACCAGTGCAATGGCTGTTGCCGGGAGTGAAGTGAGTGGTGTTATCCATTCACCTGAAAGCATTAGCCAGTCCGGAGAGTATGTTATCGGATTAATGCAATCCATATCAGTGATTAACTAAATGAATATAATGAACTTACTGCTTGGTGAAAATTTCATCTCGCTCTACACATCAGGTAAAATCGCCGACAGACTTATTAAAAAAGGTAGTCCGTACTTATTACAACAATCTTTCCCAGAATTGAAGAATTCTTACACAAGCCCACTTTTTATGCAAGAAATCCCAAACCTACTCTCTACTGGAGTGCTCAGTGTACTATTTCTTATCATATATGTTTTTGGCGCAGGTGGAATTCTGACCAACTTTAATCTTACTCCTCCAGTTTATGTTTCGCTTTTTTTTGGCCCAGTAATTATCATTTCCGTAGTGATGGCATCAATGTTCTGGGCTATTGGTCGAGGGTATTTATGGGCATTGACCGTGATATTATATCTTTATCTTCTGGGGGTAGGTATTTCCCTTATTTCACTCCTCATAACGTTTGCCTGTTTATCCGAAAGCAAGCATATATTTAATAATATTAAGTACATTCCGATACAAATCATCACCCTATATATAATCAGAAACATTATAAATGGTGAATCATTTTCAACAGCCATTTTATACTTTCGTGAAAGACGCATAGCCTTTGAATCCAGAAAAACAAGATAGAAATAGGGCGAAAATGATAACTAAAGCAAATCCAGTCAGAATATTAACTGGTTGCCAACTGTGTGACACAATAGAATATCGCAAAAAAATAGGCCTTGTGACCAGTGGGAATAAATGTGATGTTACGAGAGCTAACATCCTGACTTCAGAAAACTGCATAAACAAGGTCCATCATCAAGTAAACCGCCCGAATGCACTTACAATAACCTACATAAGCGTATTATTATTTATTGCCTCTTGTATCACCTCGATAATGACCATAGGTATGTTCCAACCCAATAACACAGCTCTTCTTTATTTTTTCATCCTCTCAACACTTTTCATCATTGTGTATCTATTGCCAGCCCATAAATTTATAATTGCCGGAGATGTCAGAGGTGTCATTATCTATCGAAATATATTACTGATAAGTTTTATACTACTTGGAGTTGTCAGTATTGTGGCTGATCTACATGGGCGAGACATGTATCATTTGCTCATTACATGGATAATCATTTTTTCCTGTAGGCACCTGATGAATTCTTCATCATTTTTGAACTACGTTACATATTATTGGAGAATCAATGATATGAAAAAACCTGTTTAATTGTATAGCCACCGAAAAAAACAATAAGCTTGCCTTGCATATTTAGAGAATAGACATTCATTATCAATATCACATGTTATATAAGTCACCAACTCACAATATTAACATATTTATATAGCCGAGAGATTATTCACATGTCATTAAAAGGACTTAGATTCACATTAAATGTTGACGGGATCGAGGAAACGGCACTGGCAGTACTCGACTTCAATTTATATGAGCAACACTCAGCCCCTTTTACACTTGAATTAAACATTGCCAGCAACCAATTTAATCTCATCGCTACCCATTTCCTGGAAAAAAATGCCACACTTACGATCTGGCAGGGAGTAATTCCTTTACGCTATATTAGTGGCATTATCACTTCAGTAGTATTAGGTAAAAATAACGACTGGCAAATGTTCTACCGTTTAGTCGTGGTTCCACCGTTATGGCGTTGCACTTTGCGAAAAAATTTCCGCATATTTCAGCAACAGGATATCCAAAGTATTTCAGCTACTTTACTCAATGATAATGGAGTGACTGACTGGTCCAGTCAGTTTTATGAATCACACGCATCACGAGAATTTTGTGTTCAGTATGGTGAAAGCGACCTTGAATTTCTGACTCGCCTGTGGTGTGAAGAGGGTATATTTTTCTTTCATAGATTTAGACCAATAGCATCTGAGCAAACATTAGTATTATGTGACAGCGATACAGGTTTAGTATCCATTAGTACATTCCCATTTAATCCCAACATAAACTCAGCGATTACTGCTGAATGTATTAATTCCATTGAGTATAAAGCACAAATATGCCATTCCTCCATCGAAACAAAGGATTATACATTTAAAAATCCTGGTTGGTCAGGTTCTTTCGGTAGTCAAAGTTCAACTCTGAATGGTCAATTTAAGCAATATGAAATTTATGATTACCCCGGTCGTTTCAAAGATGAACAGCATGGTCAGGATTTCGCCCGATATCAAATGGAGGGATGGCGGCACGATGCCGAAATTGCCACCTGTACCAGCAACTCCCCCAATTTGTGGCCAGGCACGAAATTTACTCTCACTGGCCACCCATCAGCTTTGTTAAATAAGGAATGGCAAGTAATAAACAGCGTATTACAAGGAGAGCAGCCACAAGCATTGCATGGTAGCCAAGGGGTGGGCACGACTATGACAAACGAGTTTGATGCTATCCCTGCCGACCGTACCTGGCGTTCACGCCCTTTACCCAAACCCAGAGTGGATGGTCCGCAAAGCGCTATTGTTACCGGCCCGGCAGGAGAAGAAATTTTCTGCGACGAACATGGGCGGGTACGAGTGAAGTTCCATTGGGACCGGTATAATCAGAAGGATGAGAACAGCTCCTGCTGGGTACGTGTGTCTCAGGCATGGGCCGGAACCGGATTCGGTAATCTGGCAATACCACGTATAAACCAGGAAGTTATTGTCGATTTTCTTAACGGCGACCCGGACCAACCCATCATCATGGGGCGAACCTATCACCAGGATAACCGCTCCCCTGGCGGCCTACCCGGCACAAAAACCCAGATGACCATTCGCTCAAAAACCTATAAAGGAAATGGTTTTAACGAACTGCGTTTTGAAGATGCCACCGCAAAAGAACAAATCTACATGCATGCCCAGAAGGACATGATAACTGAGGTGCTGCATGACAAGACCACAACCGTTGATCACGACCATAACGAGACGGTGAAGAATAACCAGACGGTCACGGTCGTTGTTGGTCAGACCGTTAAGGTGGGCAGCAAAAAAGAAGGTGGACACGATCAGAAAACCACGGTGTCAAACGATCAGGAGACGACAGTGCTGAATGATCAAAAACTGCATGTCGTCCATGACCGCCATAAAAATGTCGACAACGACCAGACCACCACTATTACAGGATTTGACACCGAAACCGTGGTGAAAGATCAGAAAGTCAACGTTAAGCAAAGCTATACGCTCGATGTAAGCAAAGAAACCAAGATTATTTCAGGTGAACTTATCGAACTGACCTGTGGTGCCAGTTCCATCAAATTAGAGAAAAGCGGGACGATAACTATCACCGGAAAGCAGTTTGATTTTAAAGCCAGCGGCCCGGTCAATATTAAAGGCAAGAAGATCGATCTTAACTGACACAAGGAATGTGGAATGATACAGGTTGAGAATCACACGCTATTTCCCGTTATGGCGTTTGAAAAGCATGGGCGTCTTGGTTACATCTTTGATGTTATTGCATTCAGAATGACATTTCGCCTGAAAAACGGTTATTACGCCGATCTGGCTGATGAGCAGGCAGCGCTGATCACGGCAGATGAATATTACGGAGAACCGGAAACAAGCAGCCTGAAGTCTGAAACCGATTTGGTTGTCTATAAGCGAAATACAGACATTCACGTGATCGGTAGCGCCAGCGCACTAGGTGGCTCAGGGACGCAATGGATGGCAGGTATTCGTGTTGGGGATTTTTCAAAGCGTCTCATGCTGTCCGGCCCACGATGCTGGCACTATGATAATCATCGCTGGCGGCTGGGACAGGCGGAAAGCATTGACTCTGTCCCTTTACGCTATGAACTGGCCTACGGCGGTGTCTGGTCTACAGGCGACGGACCGGAGGATAAGCAAACCTTTTCCGCGAATCCGTCAGGATGTGGTTACTATCCAAATATCCAGCATCTTGATATCACACGAGAATACCGCGCCCCCCAACTGACACGATTTTCTCAAGATGATGAGAATAATAGTCATAATATTGACACAATCTGTACCCCGCAGGGGACAGGACCTATGTCACGCTGGTGGCAGAACCGCCTTCAGTATGCCGGAACCTATGATGATCACTGGCGTGAAAACTGCCGCCCTTTTTTTCCTAATGATTTCAGTGAGCTTTTTTACAACAGCGCCCACCCTGAGCTGATATACCCAGCTCATTTATCAGGTAATGAACCTATTGTACTGGAAGGGCTCCTGCCAGAATCCAGCCGGGTGGTGACAGGGTTGCCTGGTTACCAGCCGGTTTGTGTTCTGACAGATATCAATAATCACCTCCATACCCGACTTCCTGTCGCAGACACCTTAACAATAAATCTGGATGAACGTTTGATCTACCTTACCTGGAGGTTAACGGTGCCTGTTGCGCTGCAAATGCAGGAAGCGGTGCTGGGTTGTCTTGTCCCCCCCCAGACGAAAGGAGCTTGTCATGGCAGATAAACATATTGCAGATGGTGAAAGTGCATTCCTGGCTGTAAATAGCTCACCGGATGCCTGCCAGGTGGGTGATGTTGTTGTACCTTTCGATAGCTTCCAGCTTCTGAGTAACAAAAAGCAGTACAGCGAAACGGTGTGGGCGCGGGGTTTTTCGGTTCTGAATGTAGGCTCCGTGATTGCCGGTACACAGAGTAATGCCGGGAAGGGAGTGATCTCAGGGACATCACTCGGCAGTGGTGATTGTACGGTGCTCAGCGGCAGCCCGACTGTATCCGTGGAGGGGAAGGCTGTAGCCCTGCATGGCTCAATGGTCGGAATGAACAATATGAACTGCCAGGGGAAGCTGCTGACAAAGCAGGCACCGCCTAATATGGCAGTTAAGGATAATGCCCTGCCCTGTAATAATCCGCCGGTTTCTTCGCCGCGCCTTGAGGAACTGATGAAATCCCGCCAGGAGGTCAGCAATAGTCTGTTGGAATCACTGCGGGAATCTCTTGATTTTAGCAAGGGAATAAATTCAGCAGATGAATGGGCGAAAGAGCAAATAGATAAATTACGTCCAGTCCCTCTGGAGAGTGGCTCCGGGCAAATGATTTATGACATGGAAACAGGCGCAGAAATACCAGTAGAGGTTTATAACGCTCAGAACGAAATAAATGCGGGGGTCGTGCGGGGGGGACTGGGTTTTGGCCGTAGTATGGTGTCCGGTATAGCCTCTCTGGGAAACATGCTGGACCAGCATTTTCTGGAAGATCCCCGGGTAAAGCCGCTGGATATGAATATCTTGATGGAAAATATCCGTCTTGGAAATGTCTGTCTTGAGGGTATTGAGAAACAGATCAGTGATACCTGGGGCGGTATTAAAGATAAGACCAGTAAAGCATGGGATGACTTTCAGAACGCTTCTGCCGGGGACAAAGCGGAGATGGTGACACGAGCACTTGCTGAGATAGCAACATTGCTGTTGCCAGTGTCGAAGGTTGGGCTAGCGAGTAAACCTGGTGCGGCGGCTGATGTCATCGACACAGCCAGAACGGCAGAATTCGTGAAAGCTGCTGATGCCGCAAATGATGCAAAGACAGCCTTAGGGGCTGCGAATGATCTCGAGAAAACCGCAGATGCCAGCAAAACTGCATCATCCCTGAATAAAGCCGACGATGCACTCAGTGAAGCAAAAAATGATGGCTCATACGTTGAAAAAAACGGAACCCCCATAGAAAACAATCAATCCAGCAGTGCTGACAGCACTCTTTGTTCCCAACCTGGAGATCCGGTAGACGCCGGGAGCGGTGATTTTCTCCAGCAGCACAGCGTACTCTCTCTGCCTGGCTCCCTGCCCCTGACGCTGACTCGCTTTTATCGCTCGCAGGCAAAAAAAACTGGGCTTCTGGGGCCAAAATGGACCGATGAATGGTCCTGCATGCTGACGGTGCATGGCAATGAAATGCATTTTACCAACCATGAAGGTGTGGACTTATATTACCGCATCCCGCAGAACGGTATTTTTCGCAATACAGTAAACACCCGTCAGGCGTATTACCGGTTGTCGGGGGATATACGTGATGAACTGACCATTTTCGATCGCCGTTCACAACACTCGCAGGTTTTTTCTTTAACAGATAACGGTACTTACCAGTTATCAGCAATCCATGATCGTTATGGCAACCGGGCTGATTTTCTCCGCACGGATGGCCTGTTGACTGGCATCCATCACAGCGATGGCTACACGCTCTCTCTTGACTGGCAGCAGCGACAGTTGATGAGTATTGACCTGGTGACGCCACAGCGTCAACGCCTCGTCACCTGTCACTACGATAAAAACGGGTATCTGGCAGAATGCGATTCCTTCCAGTTTGCACATTTATGGCATGAATATACTGCTGAAGGGTGGATGACCCGCTGGCGGGACACCGATAAAACCTGCGTGGATATCGTCTATGACACGCAGGGGCGTGCGGTTAGTACCCTGTCAACAGAAGGCTACTTTGATGACCGGTTTATTTATAACGATGAAGAGAAATGTACCACCTATCTGGATGGCGAAGGTGGCGAAACCCGTTACTGGTACAACGAAGACGGTCTGGTCACGCTCAGTATTGATCCGCTGGGCAGAGCGGAAAAGACCCTCTGGGAGAACACCCGCCTTCTCTCCCGCACCGATGCGCTGGGACGCACCACGGAATATGACTACAACAGCGAAGGTGAAATAAGCCGAGTATCCCTGCCGGGCGGCTACAGTCTGTCTTATGACTATAACGAGTCAGGGCAGTTAACCCGGCTGACCACACCCGGCGACCAGCTGTGGCAGTGGGATTACGACGAACATGGCAGCATGGTCTGCCTGACCGACCCGCAGGGGCGCAAGCAGCAGTTCAGCTACAGCGAACAGGGTGATTTGCTGGCGCGGATTATGCCGGGCGGGGCCACCTGGTGCTGGAGCCACGATGCACTGCACCAGGTCAGGGAAACTGTTGCGCCGGATGGCGGCGTGACGCAGACCGGACAGGATTTTCTCGGTCGTCTGTTAAACGTCAAAGACCCGCTGGGATTCACCACACAGTTCCGTCACAGTAAAAATCACGCCGGACCGCGGGGCAGCGTGGAGGAAATCAGCCGCCCGGACGGTGTCCGCGAGCTGATGCGCCAGAACAGCGAAAAGCTGCCGGAAAGTTTTACCGATGGTGAAGGGAAAACCACCCGTTACGAATACGGTGCCTTTGACCTGCTGAGCGCCGTCATCCGCCCGGATGGCCAGCGGCTGGAATGCCGTTACGACAAACTTACCCGCCTGACCGAAATCATTAACGCG